>CAZHUS010000102.1:0-29975 GCA_964535555.1 uncultured Verrucomicrobiota bacterium | reverse complement strand
AGCAACGACAAGGGTCCGGGGCATGCACGCGGCATAATCCGCCACGCGGCATGATCCCTGTTATGCCGCGCGCGGCATAACAGGGAAGACAATGATACTCGTGTCCGCCGCGATGGAACGGCGGCGGTTGGGTCTGGCCCGGAAACCCCTGATCGTCGTCCCCAACCACATGCTGGGCCAGTTCGCGGCCGAGTTCCTGGCCCTGTATCCGGGCGCCAACATCCTCGTCGCCACCAAGGACGACTTCGAGAAGGCCAAGCGCAAGACCCTGATGAGCCGCATCGCCACCGGCAACTGGGACGCCGTCATCGTCACCCACTCCGGATTCGAGAAGATCCCGGTCTCGCGTGCGACGCAGGAGGAGTTCTTCAAGGAGCAGTTGCGCGAGCTGGCCCTGGCCATTGAGCAGCAACGCAAGGAAGGCGATTCGCGGATCGTGAAGGCCCTGGAGCGGGCCAAGAAGCAACTCGAGAGCAAGCTCAAGGAGCTCGCGGCGAACGAAAAGAAGGACGACGGCCTCACGTTCGAGGAGTTGGGCGTGGACGCAACATTTATTGACGAGGCTCATCACTTCAAGAACCTGTTCTACGTCTCGAAGATGACGCGGATCGCCGGCCTGCCGCAGACCGCGTCGCAGAGGGCCTTCGACATGTTCCTGAAAGTGCAGCACGTCCAGCGCGTCAACGGCGGCGGCGGCGTGGTGTTCGCCACCGGCACCCCCATCGCCAACAGCGTGGCCGAGATGTTCACCATGCAACGCTTCCTCCAGATGGCGACGCTCAAGGCCCAGAACGTCGCCCACTTCGATGCGTGGGCGGCGACTTTCGGCGAGCCCGTCACCGCCATGGAATTGGCCCCGGACGGCTCGGGGTATCGGCTGAACGTTCGTTTCGCGCGTTACATCAATGTTCCTGAGCTGATGCAGATGTTCCGGCAGGTGGCGGACATCCAGACCCAGGCCATGCTCCAGTTGCCCGTGCCCGACTTGCGCGGCGGCAAGCCCACGGTGATCAGCGCGCCCTGCTCGCCCGAGTTGAAGCAGATCGTGGCGTCCCTCGTGGACCGTGCCGAAGCACTGCGCACCGGCCGCGTGGACCCGCGCCAGGACAACATGCTGCTCGTGACAACCGATGGTCGAAAGGCCGCCCTCGACCTGCGCCTGCATGACCCGCAACTCCCCGACCACCCCGACAGCAAGGTCAACCGGGCCGTGACGGCCATCGAGCGTGTCTGGCGCGAAACCGCCGCCGAACGCTCCGCCCAGCTCGTGTTCTGCGACCTGTCCATCCCGACCGCCGGCCAGGGCTTCTCGGTCTATGAAGACATGCGGGACAAGCTCATCGCCCGCGGGGTCCCTGCGAGTGACATCGAGTTCATCCAAGACCACGACAGCGACGCCGCCAAGCTCCAGCTCTTCCGCGACGTGCGGGCCGGCAAGGTCCGTATCCTCTTCGGCAGCACCCAGAAGATGGGCACCGGCACCAACGTCCAAGAGCGCCTGATCGCCCTCCACCATCTCGACGCCCCGTGGCGCCCGGCCGATGTCGAGCAACGCGAAGGCCGCATCCTCCGCCAGGGCAACTCCAACCCCGAAGTCCAGATCTACCGCTACGTCACCGAGGAGTCCTTCGACGCCTTCATGTGGCAGACCCTCGAGACCAAGGCCCGGTTCATCGCCCAGGTCATGAACGGCGAGACCGATCTCCGCCGGATCGAGGACCTCGACGGCGCCGCGCTCACCTACGCCGAGGTCAAGGCCATCGCCTCAGGCAACCCGTTGGTCATCGAGAAGGTCCGGATTGACGCCGAGGTCGCGCGCTTGAGCCGGCTCCACTGCGAACATCAGGAGACCCAGTTCAAGCTCCGCACTCGCGTCCGGCACCTCACCGACGAACTCCCCCGCCTCGAACACCGCCTCGAAGCCGTCCGCCAGGACCTCGCCACCCGACAGGACACCGGTGGCGACAGGTTCCTCATGATGATCGAGGGCCAGGAGGTTCGGGACCGCGGCATCGCCGGCGCGCTCGTGCGCCTGTGAGGGCGCCCATATCGCGGGGTGGAAGTCCCCGTCAGGCGGCACATTCACCCGCCTGTGACCGAAGGCTACTGCGTCGTGGCAACACGGGGTGGGGAGCTGCCGGAGGTGAACCACCGGTCCGTAACGATGCGAAGTCTCGAACGAGCAACGTGAACCCGATTCGGCCACGCCGACTGGCGAGCCTGCGAGCGCTGTGCGAAGCCCAAGCCATGACCCCTGCGGGAAGTCTTCCCTCGGTTGCCCTGCGGCGACCGGGTCCGCTGGCTGGCGGTTCCGGCAGAGAAGCAAGGTGGATGGACGCAAATGCCGGGGCTGGGGCGGCGGGGTGGTTGGGGACGGAACGGAGGGAAGCATGGGCGAGGTAAGCAGGGAGACCCGTTGGGGACCAGAACGGTGTTCATGGCCGCAAGGCCCGAAGAGCCGCCCGGCGGGAGTCAGAGCGTCTGTAGTAGCGAGGAAGCGGGGTAACGCCCGGGGAGCGAAGGGACGCAGGAAAGTGGAGACGGAACGACCATGACGAATGACGAACCCAAAGAACGACCGGCGATAGTGTCTGGGGTAACTCAAGCTAAACAAGCCGGAGAGGTCCGCGACCCCTGGGGGTGGATCGAACGTTCGGTGTGGACGGACCGGATGCTGACGCGGCTCGCCCAAAGCGGGCCGACAACGGTATGGTTCGGACTCTGGGACAAAGTGTGTGCCGCACGGAATCTGCAGGCCGCTTTCCAGGCGGTGTGGCGGAACCGGGGCGCGCCCGGAGTGGATGGGCAAACGGTGCAGCAGTTCGACCGCGAGGCGGTGTCCGAACTGGCCCGACTGGGGGAAGAGCTGCGCACCGGACGCTACCGCCGCCAACCGGCGCGGCGCGTCTGGATCGACAAACCGGGCACGACCGAGCAACGGCCGCTGGGGATACCGGCGGTGCGGGATCGGACCGTGGAAGCGGCCTTGCGCAATGTTCTGGAACCGATTTTCGAACGGGACTTTGCCGAGTGCAGCTACGGGTTTCGACCGGGGCGTGGGTGTCGGGAAGCGGTGGGGCGGGTGGAGGCGCTCTTGAGCCAGGGCTACGTCTGGTGCGTGGACGCGGATCTCAAGAGCTACTTCGACACGATTCCGCATGCGGGCTTGATGGCGTTGGTTCGCCAGCGAGTGGTGGACGGCAGCGTCCTGGCGCTGGTGGAGCAATGCTTGAAGGCCGGCGTGATGGAAGCGCTCAAGGGCTGGCAGCCGACCGAACGCGGGACCCCGCAGGGGGCGGTGATTAGTCCGATGCTGGCGAACCTGTACCTCAACCCGTTGGACCACGAAATGGGACGGCGGGGCTGGGCGATGGTGCGCTATGCGGACGACCTGGTCGTGCTGTGCCGGAGCCGGGAGGAGGCCGAGGCGGTGCTGAACTTTCTGCGCGACTGGACCACGGGGACGGGGTTGACCCTGCATCCGACCAAGACGCGGATTGTGAACGCGACCGACGAAGGCTTCGACTTCCTGGGCTGGCACTTCCACGGCGGGAAGAAGTGGCCGCGGAAGAAGAGCCTCCAGAAGTTGCAGGAACGGTTGCGACCGCTGACGCGGCGGACCCACGGGCGAAGCCTGGGCGAGACCATCGCGCAGGTGAACCCGATCCTGCGGGGTTGGCACGGCTACTTCCGGAACAGTCGGCGTTCGGGCCTGAGTGGTCCGGACGGTTGGCTGCGCCGTCGTTTGCGGGCCTTGCTGCGCAAGCGAGAAAAGCGACCCGGCTACGGGTTGAGTGAAGCCGACAGTCGACGCTGGCCGAACCGGTGGTTTGCGGCGCAGGGGCTGTTTAGTCTGGAACATGGCTCTTGCGCTTACAGTTAGTCTCGCCGAGACCCCACTGACCGGAGAGCCGTATGCGGGAAATCCGCCTGTACGGTTCGGAGGGAGGGGTGGCGCTAACCCCGCCATCCCTACCCCTATCTCATGCGCCGCGCCGAACGGATGGCCGGCACCGGTGCGGAACGGCAGGTTGGCACCCTCGCTGGCTTCCGCGTCTTCGTCGCCGACAACGCTCTGCGAGGACCGGAGATCGTGCTCAAGGGCCTGGCCACCTACACGGCGCGGCTCACCGACACCGCGCTGGGCACGATGCGATCGGTGGAGCACACGATCCGGCATCTGGACGAACGGGCCCAGTCCCTGGAGCGGGACCTCGCCGACAGCCGCAAGCGTCTGGCTGACACGCGGGGCCAGGTGGACACGCCCTTCGAGTACGCAGAACGCCTGGCCGAGTTGGTCCGCCGCCAGGACGAGATCGAGAACGAGCTGGACCTGACTAAGAACCAGGTCTCAGGTCACCTTGGAGCCCAGGCACCCGATGAACTACTTGGCACCAACGTCGCCACGAGCCTCAACCCCGCCTGCGCTGCCTCCGGCTGATGGCCCCCCGGGATCGGCAACGGTGTCCGGCCTCGCCCCGGGGATCGGCCCATCTCCGCCTGGCCTCCACGCTCGGCCGCCTCCCCCGATGGCGCAGGGCCGCCTGCGGTGCATGCGCCCGGCCGTGCGGCCGAGCGCCTTCGCTGCGGGGTGCGCCTCGGTCTGAACGCCGGGCAATCGCTGGAAATGCGCTCCCGGCGTGACAAATCCGCCCAGCCCATGCCAGGATCGGCGTTGAAGAAGCCCGAGCCATGCCTGCGAACCCGTTCATCCTGTGGAAGATCGCCGGGGAACCTTCGTCGCCTGGGCTGACCGCCCCCGCGCGCAACCGCTACCGTCCCAGCCCACCCGCAAAGCCCGCCGCCGGTCTCCAGGCTGCTTGATTGCCCATGATCTGGATCGCCCCAATCGAAAAGGACACCGCCAGCGCCGCGCTCGAAGAGCGCCGCTGCTGCACCCCCGACCAGTTCCGCGCCAACTCCGGCCTCAAGGCCCACGATGCCGCGGGCATCCTGTATCTGCCGGCCGAGGCGCGGTTCGATTACCTGCTCAACCGCCCCGAAGCCGAGAACATCGGCGCGAAGGTCAACGACGCCATGCGCGACATCGCGCGCGGCATCCACGAGCAGCGCAAAGCTCTACGGCGCCAACTCCAAAACCTCCGCCGGACGCGCGACCCACTGCTGCCGCGTCTGCTGCCGGGGCAGGCCAACATTGCGGAGAACTAGGCCATGATAAGCAAAATCTTAAAGCTCCAGAACATCGGCCTCCTGCAAGACGCGACACAGATCGGCGCGGTGGCGCTTGGGCGAGTGACCGCCATTTACGCTGACAACGGACGGGGTAAATCCACGCTCGCGGCAGTCTTGCGCGCTTGCCAACTCGGCGATGCCGGACGGCTCAACGCCAGGAAGACAATTGATGCGGGGAACAACCCAGAGGTGAAGTTGTTGCTCCCGACCGGCAGCCATGTCGAGTTCACGGCAAACGCTTGGACCGCCACGCTGCCGGATATTGTGGTTTTCGATTCCGAGTTCGTAGAGCAGAACGTCTATTCGGGATTCGAGGTTCGCGCCGACCAACGGCAGTCGCTGCTCGAGTTCGCGCTGGGCGACCAGACTGTCCCGCTGCAAAGGCAGATACTTCAACTCACTCAAGACATCGGCACGCAGACTCAGAAGCGCACGCAGGCTGAAAGGACGCTGACCGGATTTGCGCCGCCTTACACCGTCGTCCAGTTCATCGCGCTGCAACCTTTGCCCGATGCCCAGCAACAGATTGACGCTCTTCAGAAACGAATCGAAGCCGCGAAGAACGCACAGACGCTGGCGGCGAGGAAAGACCCGACCGACATCGCTCTGATTCACTTCGACACTGCGACTGTGTTCGCGGTGCTCAAGACACAGCTTCAAGATGTGGAGGAAGCGGCGGAGGCAATTGTTAAAGCGCGCCTTGCCAAGCACAACTCCGAGGACTTCGAGGATTGGGTCAGCCGCGGACAGCAATACTCGGGAGGAACTGATTGCCCGTTCTGTGGTCAGGCACTCAGCGGGCTGGAACTGATTGGAGCCTATCGTTCCTACTTCAACAAAGCCTACACCGACCTGAAGCGGCAAGTTGCAGCGCTGGAATCGCTGGTCACGAATGGGCTGGCTGACTCCAACATTGTGGCTGCTGTCTCGGCTGCCGCGACGAACACCGCGAGGATTGAGGCGTGGAAGGACCAGTTGAACGTTACCGCTCCTGTGTTAGAAGGCAAACCGCTCACTGCGGCACTCAAGCAAGTGCGGGAGGCACTGATGGCACTCGTTGCCACGAAGCAGAGAACGCCGTTGGATGCAGCGGGCAGTCGAGCTGAGGCCGACAAGGCCACTGCTGCCGTTGCCGAAATCAACCAAGCAATCGCGACCTACAATGCCGCTGTGAAGTCGGCGGAATCTCAGATTGCGGACTTCAAGAAGCAGCTGGCAGCAGAAAAGGCGCCAACACTTACGGCTGAAATCCGCAAACTTGAGGCAGCTCAGAAGCGTGTGCTACCTAACGTGAGCACAGCAGCGGCGGACTATCAGGCCGCAGAGGCGGAGCGGAAGCGACTCGATGGCGAGAAGACCAAAGCTCGTCAGCAACTCGATGCGCTGATGCAGGCAACGCTTCAGCAATACCAGACGAGCATCAACGACCTCCTTACTGCGTTCGGCGCCGAGTTCTCGATTGAGCAACTCAAGCCGACATATCTTGGCGGAGGTGAACCCCGGAGCGAATACGGCCTGTGCGTGCGCAACAAGTCTGTGAAACTCGGAAGCCGCACCGACATCGCCACGGGCCACAGCTTTGCTACGACCCTGAGCGAAGCGGACAAGCGCACGCTTGCCTTCGCGTTCTTCGTCGCACGGCTCAAGGCTGACCCCAATCTCGCGGGCAAACTGGTGGTCTTGGATGACCCGGTTTCAAGCCTCGACCGGAATCGGCGACATCAAAGCATCCGGCACATCGCAAATCTCGCCGACGATTGCCAACAGTTGCTCGTCCTGTCGCATGATGCCTACTTCGTCCGCGAACTTAGGGAGCGACTCGGCGACCGGAAGCCTACGCCAATCACGCCACACGTCCTGACCATCAAACGCGTCAGCCAAGGCTACTCCGCTTTCGCGCAGTGCGACATCGACGACGTGTGTTCATCCGACTACTACCGGCATCATCGTCTGGTGGCCGATTACGTAGATGGTAAATCCACAGCCAACACTCGGGATGTGGCGAAGGCAATTCGCCCACTGCTTGAGGGATACTACCATCGCCGGTTTCCGGGAAGGATTCCGCGCAAGCTGATGTTCGGGCAGATTATCGCGCTTGCCGCTGAAGCTCCTGCTGGCGACCCGCTGGCTTATTTGCTGCCAGTCCTCAAAGAGATGGGTGAGGTAAACGATTACGCCGGCCAGTTTCACCATGACACGAATGCAGATTTTGAAGCCGTCCCCGTCGTTGACGGAGAATTGCTCCCCTGTGCTAAGAAGGCCCTGAGGTTAATATACAAGAACGGCTGAACCCATGCGCTACGCGGACACCGCAGACCGGCTTGTCGAGCAGCCCGTCATCGGGTTGTTCGCGGGGCGCTTCAGGCGGTCGGGCGCGCATTGAACCATGCCTCAGCCTGAGAATGTCGTCATCCGGCGATACCTGGACCGGTTGCTGCGCACGGTGAAGCGCGGCGGGCTGCTAAACGCTTCGCCGACGCGGTCCGTGAAGCGGCTTGACCTCATGCGTTTCGGGATCGCGCGCGCGGGGTTGCCGAACGAGTTGGTCAGCACCCTGCTCCGGAGCAAAAACGGGAAGGTGGCGTGTGATCTGGATCTTTCTAGGCAGGAACTGGACCCCGACGGGGAGGCAGAGAGTCCAGAAAAGACCCTTTACCACGCGGTGACGAGCGGTTTGTTGCGGACCGCAGAGGCCTTCAAGCGGGAGACAGGCGTGCGCAGCCTGTGGCTCGCCTACCCGCTGTTCTACGCCCGCGTTGTCGATGGTGCGGGCGACTGGAAGAGCGTTTTGTCGCCCGTGTTCCTCTGGCCCATCAAGATCGAGACACCGCTGCGGACGCAGGGGCGGATCATCTTCTCGCGAGATGTCGAGTCGGGCGGTCCAAAGTACAACAAGGCACTCGACCTGTGGATCACCGAGAACCTGGACTTTAGCCCGGAGGACCCAAGCCGGGAAGAGTTCGACGAGATTTCCCGCCTGCAATTGCAGGCGGTTGTGAGCGATCTCTACGCGGGGTTGAAGCCCGCACCTGCAGCCTCCTTGGTTGATCTGCTGCAGGCGATCCCGGACAAGGCGGGCTTGGAGAGACTGCCGACTCCGAGCGTGCTCAACGCGGGGGTCATCGGCCTCATCCAGTGGGAGAACCAGGCGTTGACCCATGACCTGGAGCGTTTGTTGAAGCAGGGGATGACCGCGCCGCTTGTGGACGATTTCCTTTGCGGTCGCGGGAGGGAAACCAGGCGAACGGTCGTGCTTCCGCCCGAAAACGACCGGTTCCTGGTGACGGAGGCGGATCCGGCGCAGGAGCGCGCGGTATGGCTCGCACGCGACGGTGGCGGCTTGGTGGTTCACGGGCCACCGGGCACGGGCAAGTCGCAGACCATTGTGAACATGGTCACCGACTCGCTCGCCCATGGACAACGCGTCCTGGTCGTCTGCCAGAAGCGGGCGGCGGTCGATGTGGTGGCGGCTCGACTCAAGGCACAGGGCCTGGGCGACTTGTTCTGCGTCGTCCATGACAGCGAGGCGGACCGTACCCACACTATTCTAGGCATCAAGAACCAGATTCAGACAGCGAACCTCCGAGCCGAGACCGCGTCGGTGGCAGGCCGGCGAACGCGGTTGGCCGGCGAAATCGAGAAACTGGAGGCGCAGTTGGGCGAGTTCAGCGCTTCGATCTGTGGATTGGGGCACTCGGGACTGGCCTACCGTGATCTGCTGGCGAAGGCCGCCAGGCTTTGCGCGGATGGCGGAAGGATTCCGCCGAATGAGCGGCTGAAATCCGTCTTCAGGGACAAGACCCTCGAGGACCTGAACCCGCTTGAAGGGGAGATCAAGGCTACGGCGGAGACCTGGTCCCAGGCGAAACCCAACACCAATCCGTGGCGGTTCCGTCGTGCTGATTTGACCCTTGACCCGATCATCAAGGGTGCGTTGGTCCGCGATCTGGAGACGATCGCCGCCGGGGAGGCAATCCATGCGCAGTTTGTGGCGGGTTCCGGCAAGGGATTCCCGATCGTTGGCGATCCGTTTGCCTTCCAAGAGGCAGGAGCCCACTGGCTGGGCCAGATCAAGGCGGCCACCGAGCCGGTCCTCTTCCCAGCGTGCGCCGGTTGGCTGGCGCTGGCTGCCAAGCGCGACCGCGGCCCCCTCGACCAGGCCAGCGTGGCCATGCGGCCCGTTTTGGACAGGTTTA
The DNA here is from genome assembly GCA_964535555.1 of uncultured Verrucomicrobiota bacterium. Lineage (GTDB taxonomy): Bacteria > Verrucomicrobiota > Verrucomicrobiia > Limisphaerales > J093 > DSVZ01. The sequence continues at coordinate 20,586 of CAZHUS010000102.1, read as the reverse complement.
CCTCCGTTGCGCGGGAGCGGATTGAGGCATCGCATGCGGAGGAATGTCGGGTGATGGGGGTGAGTCAGGCGCTCGATCGCGTGGGGGTTATCGGTGAATTGGTCGATCTAGAGAGGAAATGGTGGCGGTGGTTCAGCCCGCGTTACCATGGCCTGCACAAGCGGTTGCGGCTTCTGCTGGGCCGGAAAGAACGGGTTTCGCCGGCTGAACTTCTCCGACTCCGCGAAAGCCTGTTGGTCTGGCTCGACTGCCAGAATTGGGCGCTGTCCTTCGCGACAGAACTCCTGGCGGAATGCGACAACAACCCCTGGTTCAAAGTGGTGGCCGAGGCCTTTGCCCGGAGCGATGACGCGGCCGTGGAATCCGCACTGGGGGAACTGGAGCTTAACGTCAGGCGGGCGCCGCTCGCGGGGAAGGTCGTGACCGACCTGGCGTGCTTGAAGAGCAAGTTCAAGGACGAGTACGTCGGAGGACTGGGGCGGAAGACCTGCGCCGGGGATTCCGTGGCGACCGACGTAGAGAGCATCCGTGACGGCCTGCAGGGGCTGGAATCGTTGCAGATGCTTGATCTCAACCGGCCGTACCGGGACGGGCTTGCCCGCGAGGTGCTAGGCATCCTGGAGGACGGCGAGGCCGCCACCTCCGAGGTCCCGGACCTCCCCGCGCGGTGGTGGCACAGGGTTCAGATTGCCGCCGTCCTCAGCTGGAAGGAAGCCTGGGAGGAGCAGCGTCCCATCCTGCGCCGGATGAGCGTGACCCAGTTCGAGCAGAGCCGGCAGCAACTGGCAAAGGCCCTGGAGGAAAAGCGCCATCTGGAAGTGGAGTTCATCTGTGAAGTCTGGCACGCGCGACAATCCCAGCGCACCAAGGGCGATTTCAACGGCATCCTGGTCACGCGCGGGCCGAACAGCAAACGCCTGCGCCAGGTGGTTGAACTCGGCCAGGCCGTGGGCCTTTTCGACTTCCGACCGTGCTGGCTGACGAATCCCAACACCGCCAGCCAGATCTTCCCGCTGACGGAGGGCTTCTTTGACCTGGTGATCTTCGACGAGGCCTCCCAGTGCCCGATCGAGCAGGCCATCCCGGCGATCTGCCGCGCCAAGCGGGTGGTGGTGGCAGGGGACGGGAAGCAGTTGCCCCCCACGTCCTTCTTCCAGTCTGGATTCAGCTTCGGCGACACCGATGCCCCGGCGGAGGTATCCGATGAACCGCCCGAGGCTCCAGTCGACATCCAACAGCGACTGGAGGAGGCGAGTCGCGACCAGGCGATGGCGGTCACCGACCTGCTCGAGGCGTCCAAACCGCTGCTCTGCGAATGCCTGCTCAACATTCACTACCGCTCCGAACATCCGGCGCTGATTTCGTTCTCCAACCACGCGTTCTACGGCGGCCAACTGCAAATACCACCCGCGATGCATCGGCGCCCGGCGGAAGCGCCCCTGCTTCTCATGGAAGTGAATGGCGTGTACGACAAGAAGCGGAACCTCGCGGAGGCGCGCAAGGTGATCGACGTTTTGCGCAACCTCTGGCTCGCCGGTGGCAATCCGCCGACGGTGGGAGTGGTCACCTTCAATGAAGTGCAGCGCGATTTGATCGAGGACATGCTCCTGGACGAGGCCGCCAAGGATGTGGCGTTTCAAGCCCGGTACGTAGCCGAGCGGAACCGGGTGGAACATGACCAGGACGTGGGCTTCTTCGTGAAGAACCTGGAATCCGTCCAGGGCGATGAGCGGGACGTGATGATCTTCTCGACCACCTTTGGCCGGGACCCGCAGGGACAATTTCGTCGCTTCTTCGGGCCAATCAATCTGCAAGGCGGAGAGCGGCGGTTGAACGTGGCCATCACCCGCGCGAAGAAGCGCAACTACGTCGTCACGTCCATGCCGTTGCACGAGATCTCCAACGCCTTGGTCGGGGGCGGCGTCCCGGTCGGGGTGCGCCTGAGCGGGCGGGACTATCTTCACGCTTACATGCAGTATGTGCACGCCGTCTCCAACCGCGACGCTGATGCCCAGAAACAGACTCTGGAGCTGGCGGGCCGACTGGCTACCGTGGCCGGGACAACGTCCGGCGCAGGTAAGGAGGAATCGCTCTTCGAGGCGGAGGTTCGCGATGCTATCACGGCCCTGGGCTACCAGGCCGAGGCGCAAGTGGGTGAAAGCGGCTTTCGCATCGACCTGGCAGTCCTGCACCCGGACGCCGAGCGGGGCTACCTGCTGGGAGTCGAGTGCGATGGCAAGGCCTACCATTCGGAGTGGTCGGCTCGCGCGCGCGACGTGTGGCGGCAGCAAATCCTGGAACGCCGGGGGTGGAGGATTCATCGCGTGTGGTCGACCAACTGGTGGAACGATCGCGAGGGCGAAATCAGGAGACTGCAGGCACGCATCAGATCGTTGCTCGGCATCTAGTGTGGAGCGAGCTAAGACCGTTTACGAAAGCGAGTTCTCCAGCTTCCGGAAGATAGAGTCCGCCGTGGCTGTCCACACAAAGGGCTTCGGTTCGGCGTTGTGCTCGGCGATATAGGCATCGATGGCTTCCCGCAACTGCCGGGTGGAGGTAAAGCTTCCGCGGCGGATCGCCTCGGTGGTGATCCGACCAAAGAAGCGCTCCACCATGTTGATCCATGAACCACCGGTGGGCGTGAAGTGGACCTGGAAGCGGGGGTGACGGGCAAACCAGCGGCGAACCCGGGGTGTCTTGTGGGTCCCATAGTTGTCCATCACGATGTGAAGCTGGGTCTGGCCGTCCTCGGGGTACGCTTGGTCAATCCGTTCCAGAAAGCGGATGAACTCTTCCTGCCGATGCCGCTGATGGCAGTGGCCCAGCACCCGACCGGTGGCCGTGTCATAGGCGGCAAACAACGAGAGGGTGCCGTGACGGATATAGTCGTGGGTTTGACGTTCAGGCAATCCGGGACCCAAGGGCAGAATCGGCTGCGCCCGTTCCAGGGCCTGGGTCTGGCTCTTCTCGTCCACACACAACACGACGGCCTTGTCCGGCGGGTTCAGATACAGCGCGGCGATGTCGCGCACCTTCTCCACGAACATGGGGTCGGTGGAGAGCTTGAAGCCCTTGGTCAGATGCGGCTTGAGGCCGAAAGCGTGCCAGATGCGCAGGACGGAGTGCTCGCTGATGCCGGCCACCTTGGCCATGGTGCGGCTGCTCCAATGGGTCCGCGCCTTGGGGGTGGTCTCCAGGGTGCGCGTGACCACCTCCTCCACCTGGGCGTCCGAGATCTTCCGCGGGGCTCCAGGCCGCGGGGCATCCGCCAAGGCCTCCAGCCGGCCGCGGGCAAAGCGACGCCGCCACTTGCCCACCGTCGGCAGACTCACGCGCTCGCGACGAGCGACTTGCTCGTTGGACAGGCCCTCACCGCAGCCCAGGATGATCCGGGCGCGCAGGGCATCCTGCTGCCGCGCCGTCGGGCGGCGCGCCATCAACACCAACTTCTCTTCTTCACAGGCAGTGAGCACGATGCGGGCAACCGGGCGACCTCGTTTCATGTGGGCAGGATGGCACGCCCCGTCATTTATACAAGTCTTTTAGCTCGCAGGACACTAGGGAGAACGAGCGTGTATCAACCACATTTGGCCCCGGAGAATGCGTAACCGCCCAGCCCGTCCTTTTGGCTTTCGAGCTCCGGATGTGGTAGATCGTCAGTCTGGGAAACGGTGTCGGCGCAACGGACGGGGAGGCCCGCCCTTCGAGCTGGCGTCGGCGTCGTCCGGCCCGGCGGCAGCACACACCCAAGCGGCCGGCCGCGTCGCTGAATGTCAGTTCGGTTTCGGCGCCGGCCCCCGACTGAGGAGGAGATGGACGCCAGCGGCACAAACACTGTCCCCACCCGTCCCCGGTGGACCATCGACCTCCGCCTCGAACGGTTGCTCCACCAGGAGGTCCGCGTCGCGGCCGAGTCCTTCTTCCCCATCCGCTGGAACGGCGAAGTCCACCCCACCGCCATCGCCGTTGGCGACCTGATCCTGCCCGACAACACGCGACCCGGCCTCCTCCCGGGCTTCTTCGAAGGCCGGCTGCGCCGCTTCGAGCGCCGCATCGGCGTCGTGTTCGTCACCTTGGACGCCCCGGCAGCGGAACGGTCGGTCGAAGGCATGCTCTTCCTGCGGGGCCGGGTGTCGGTCGTCCTCCGCGGTCCCGCCGTGGTGCGACTGGCGGTGCCTTTCCGGTTGGAACCGCTCCCCGCCGACGCCGCCAATTACTGGCAGGACCTGCGCTTCCCCACCGCCCAGTTCCTGCTGCCGTTAGGGTCGCCGTCGTCGAGATGAAAGCGCCCTTTGCAGGGTGAGCCCGAACCGTGCTATAGGGCATCTGAACTCCCAAGGAGCCGCCCATGAACCCCGCCCCCGATCCGCTGTACCGCATCCACCGGCATCAGGCCGCGCAACGTGGCCTGCCCCTGTTGTCGCCGGACCAGTTTAGCCTCCGGCTACGAGACCAGTCGGACACGGATCTCACGCAACTCCTGGCGCCGCGGCCCCACCTGACGCTTCAGCTCCGCGTCACCCGGGTGCCCCGATTCGATCTGGGACGACTGTGCATCACCGCCAACGCGGCGAAGAACCTGCCGGCCCGCGAGGTCCTCCAGGCCGTGGCCCGCCATGTCAGCGGTGACTGGGGCCTGCTCGATCCCCACGACCGGCAACAGAACGAAAACGCCCTGCGGCATGGCAGCCGGCTGGTCTCGATCTACCGGAGCAGTACCGGACAGCGGTTCTACGTGATCACCGAGGCGTCGCGGGAATTCACCACGGTGTTGCTGCCGGAGGATTACTGAGCCGCCGGCCGCCGGGGCGTCGGCGTGTCCGGCGTGCTCGCGGCGGGGACACGGTGGCGGTGGCTTCCGGGACGGGAGGTGCCGTTGATGGGAGGTGACAATTCCATGGGATCCAACCGTCCGCTGGCCCTGTTCGACGACACGCACGGACAACTGAACTGGAGCCAGACCGGCTTCCCGTCCCGCGAGCGGCACACCAACTTCGCCGGCCTCGCCGAGGTGTTGCGCAAGCTGGGGCTGGACTGCGGCAGCATCCGGCCACGGCTGCTCCCCGAGCGACTGCCTCGCGCCCGCCTGCTGGTGCTACCCCCGCCCACTGGCAATTACGACCCGGCAGCGGAACGCTGGGCGCCCCTCGACGCCTCGCTGCTCTCGGCGGTTGAGGTCGGCGACATCCTCCGGTTCCTCGACCACGGCGGCCGGCTGCTGGCGTTCGCCTACCGGTTCGGCGATGCCTTCACCCGGGCCAACGTTGACGCGTTGTGCGAGCCGCTGGGATGCCGGCTCAACCCGGATGCGGTCATTGACCTGACCCGGCTGCGCGACCTTCACCCCCTCCAACTCCACTTCGACACCCCGCGCGACGCCCTGCCCCTGGAGTGGAGTCAGCTCGGGATCTCGACCGTGCGCTGGCGCGCGCTGGCGACGTTCAGCATTCAATCCGGTACGGCAGTCCGCCCCCTGGTCTGGTCGCCCGGGGGGTGCTGCATCAGCTTCGACTGTGCCCACCGTCGCATTCGTTTCCAGTCCCTGCCCATCGCCGTCGCCGGCCGATACGGCGGGGGACGATTCGTGCTGTGTGGCGGACCGCACGCGTTCGAGACCGGGCCGTTGGGGCTGTTGGACGCGGCGGACAATCGCCGGTTCCTCGACAACGTCCTGACCTGGCTGCTGGCCGACGACATCATCGAATCCCCGGCGACGCGCGCGGAACCGCGGCCGGATGCGGCGACCTGGATTGGTCCGTTGAGCGAGCAGTATCGCGACCTGTGCCAGATCGAGGACACGGGCGACGGCGCCGGCACGGTGGCCTTCGTCGAACGATTGCTCCAGGAGACCGGCGTCCTCAAGGCCCTGGCACGGCCGTCCTGGATGCCGTGAGCCAGTTCGGGATGCGCCACCCTCCCATGCGCCTGCGCTCGGGGGGCGGCGGTGGTGCTTTTCGGGTGTGACCGGTCACGACTGCTGACGCTCTTCTCGCAGTTCCGGCACCTCTGGGTGTTACCCGATAACACCCGCGCGAGGTTCGTCGTCACGTGACACGTGACACTCCAGCCTTCGGGAACTCCCCGGCAGACAAGAACGCCTTGCGACAGACCCGCCACCGCCGGACGTCGAGACGTTAGCAAATCGAATCTAGTGCGAAAAACAACTTGATCTTTGACCGAGCTGGACCCACATCTACCCACGGTACGACTACCCGGCAGTTCCGGTGGGTTGCCAGACGGTTCGCTCGGACACGCCGCCGGTTGCCGCGGGTGGAGGTAACGATGAAAAGGATGCTGACCTTCCCGGCGCGGGAATCCTGGGTTCTCCGCGAAACGCCCGCCATCTACCACGCCACCGCCCCGCCACCGAGGACCCGCGTGGCCGTGTTCGGCAGCTTCATGGGTGGCTACCATGTCCTCCAGGAACTGCTCGCCGGCCCGCTGGCCCAGCGGGTGAAGGTGGTCGGCGTCGCCACCGACGATCCGGCGCAGCCGTTCATCCACGCCGGCAAGCGGCTCTGGCAGTACCCCCACACTCGCGACGACGAACTGCGGGTCCCCCGATTCGCCGCCGCGCACGGGCTGCCCGTGTTCACCGGCCGCGTGAAGACGCCGGAGTTCTTCGAGTTGTTCCTCGACGACTGGCGTCCGGCGCTCTGCCTGATGGCCACGTTCGGACAGAAGATCCCGACCCCGCTGATCAACTATCCTTCGCTCGGCTTCTACAACTTCCATCACAGCGGGGACCACTGGCCCTCATATCCCGGGCCGGACCCGATTGCGGCGATGGTGCGCGACGGCCGAACGCACCTGGTCCTGACCATCCACCAAGTCACCGACGTGATTGACGGCGGGGAGTTCGTCGCGCGGTCGCATCGGGTTCCCATACCCGCCGGCATCAACGCGGTCGGGATGCACCGGATCACCTGGCCGCAGATGGAACCGTTCATCCGGCGCGCGGTGGGAGCGATGCTGCCAGCCGTCGAGGCGATGCCGGCCGTTGCCCCGCTCGTGCTCCAGGATGCGGGGTTGCCGTACCGCGTGGCCGGCCACGGTGGATGCCCACAACGGCTCGCCGCTTGATTAGGGGAATGCCGGTGGCGTCGGATGACGAGGTGATGCCACGTCGTGCCCCGCGACGGGGTCCCAGGCGCACGCTCCGGGCCGCGACCGAAGAGCGCTGCGCTTCGGCCCTCCGCGGCGCTACCCCTCGTCGCGGAGCCCGCCTGCCGGTGGCTGTAGGTTGAGGATTGTTTGTGAGGCACAACCCAATTCAAGCTAGAACGCTACATATATCGGAATTATCAGCCAATGCGCTTGAAGCCTGCCTACGTTTTGACTACGTTTGGCGGCAGGAAGCACCGCAAACGGCGGATCGAAACGATCCGCGTCGGCAATGCCGCGGTGAAGATCTACCGCCGCACCCGTACCGTGGACGGCAACCGCTACCCGACCTTCGAGGTCTGCGATTACAGTGGGGGACGCCGCAGGCTCCGGAGCTTCGCCGATCATCAAGCCGCCCAGAGGGAGGCGCGGCGGATTGCCGGGTTGCTGGCCAAGGGCGATGCCGTTGCGGCAGCTCTGTCTGGTCAGGAGGCGGCCAGTTTCGCCCGGTGTGTCTGGAACTCCTGCGGGCCGTCGGCGATCCGCCTGAACTGGCTTGCGCCCGGTACGCGGAGGCCGTCGGCGTTCCGGGAAATGGCAGTCTACTGTCCACTGCCGCGCGGTTCTACCTGGAACGGCACCCGAGCACCCTCCCGCAGATCACGCTCGCCGACGCAGCGGCCGAAATGATCGAACTGCGACGGCAGGCTAAGGCGAGCGGACCCTACCTGACCGACCTGGGTTGCCGAATTGGACCCTTCACCAGACCCTTTCGCATCGGCTTGGAGAGGCAAGTTGCGAGCCACGCTGGTCGCTCTCCCACCCGGGCTGCCAACGTCGGGATGAGGAGGCGCCCTGGTTGCAGGCAACCTGGCGATCCTCACGTAAGAGGAGCCGGGGGAAGCTGTCCTGTCGCGCATGACGCGGCACAGCCGCTGAGCAGCCCCTGACGCTGTCTGTCAACTCGCATCTTACCACATTTTCGAGCAGCCACGCACTTTTACGGTAGCGGCCCAATTCCACTTTGGTTGCGCGGGTTCAGCTTGAAAATCGACCGGCGAACCGGCACTCTTCCCCAACATCACAAGATCATGCCTATCAGTACCTCTAAACACGATCACGCACCACCGCACGCTAAAGCCTCCCCGCGCACATGCATCTGCACGAGTCACCGGTCGGGCCTCCTGCCACTCGATGCCCAGTCGGACCCTCGTTGCGTTGGTGCAAAAGCCGCCCGCCTCGGAGAGCTCACCCGCGCGAGCTTCAACGTGCCGATGGGATTCGTCATCCCCACATCGTACTGCACATCATTTTTCACCAATGACCAGTTGCGTCGAATCCTAAATACTCCGCTCAACCCGGCTTCCCCAAACGACCTCAGTCGCAGCGCAGATCATATTGCACAAGCAATCCTCTCCGCTCCACTCCCCGCTGATCTAGCGAGTGCCGTCGCGCAGGTTCTTGGCCGAGTCTCAACACCCACACTTGCCATCCGCTCCTCGGCTCAAAACGAAGACTGCGCCGGAGCGTCCTTTGCTGGGCTCTACGATACCTACCTGAACGTAGACAAGACCGACCTTGCGAGCGTGCTCCACAGCATCAAAGCGTGCTACGCCTCTCTCTACAGTCCACGTGCACTCTACTACCGGCGAAAAAAGGGAATCCCTTCGGACAATGCCATGGCTGTCATACTGCAAGAAATGGTTGCTCCAGATCTGAAGGGTGTTGCATTCACCTCCTTCCCTAGTTCATCACACCTCACCATTGAGACAATATATGACGTGAGGAGTCCCTTGGCTTGCGGCACGCAGACGCGAGAAGCGCTTGTCGTGGACGTTACATTACCTTCCCTTCCTCCCAGTTCCAGCCTGTTGAATGTGTCTCAACTAAGAGCACTAATACACACCGTCACGCGAATCGAGCAGCACTTCCAGTGTCCCCAAGATGTTGAATGGGTCGTTTCCAAAGACACCCTCTTCATCGTCCAATCCCGCCCCCAAGTCGCGTTGCCTCAGCCGCTTACTGGCGACGCAGTTTACGCCGTTGGCTCCACTCCTCTGATCGAAGGCCGGGTTGCGAAAGCTCCTCTTTTTAGCATTCCACCTGACCCCTATGTTCTTGTCCTTGAGGAAGGCAATCCTAGGTACATTCCCTTTCTTGAAAACGCTGTGGCTGTCATTGCCGAACAAGGTGGTTTGCTGGATCATTTTGCCATCGTGTGCCGCGAAGTCGGCATTCCCTTTGTTGTCATCAAGGACGCCTTTCAGCAATTTGAAGACGGATCGTTTGTTCGCCTGAACATTCGGCGACGATCTTCATCTTTCTCGACAACTCAATGCAAGGAGCGGTGGATCCGCCTCGCGTGCTTCATTCCTCCCTTGCGAGACGCGCGGTACGCAGCGGAGCTTGCGCGCACGCTTCAAGACTTTCCCAGAATCCTAGATCAGCCATTCCGACTCCAGGTTAGGGTGCGGCCCAAAGGCATTGCGATCCATGAGGACTCTCTTGCACGAATTGTTTCCGCAGTCATTAACGATTCTTGCGGAACACTGTTCAGAATAAGACGTCACTTGAGTCAGAAATATGATGTCTCAGTAGGCATTCTCGCACCGATGCTGGTCGAAGTGCTATTTAAGCAGCTTGTCATCCTCACTAGCAACCCCTGCCTTGCTTTAACGCTGCTTCGCGGTGTGGACCCCCTCTACCTCTCCTTCGGAGAACATTACACTTGTCGGGGCGACGAACCCTACCTATTGCGCCTTGGTTTTCGGGCTGGAGATACTCTACAGGTTCCAGCGAAACTCAAAAGGAAGGCTCTGTCACGTGGGCAATTATCGTCTACATTATGTTGGGTGCCGAAAGAAGAGGAGGCATCTAGGATAGAGACGGTGAGTGAGCTCATTCGACTGTTGATTATGGCGTATGAAGGAAAGAACAGGCTGCTTGCGTGAAGTGTGCCTCCCCAACTGGGCACTCTCTGCGAGTCGCGTAGGCCTCCCGCTGCGGCAGTGACTATGCTTTGATTGCGAAGGTATACTGCAATCCGAAGGGCAATGATGGGCCTGCAAGGGCCTCGCGCGATGTATACATCCTATAGCAATCTGGATGTGGTGCCGTTGTTTGGGGTCCCGGAGGGGGGGGGCTTCCCTCATGGAAGGATGATGGGGGTGCCTGGGCAGATGGGAGGCGGATCACCATCGGTCACGCCTTGGTCTGGCGCTGCTTCAGCAACGCCGACTGTTACGTCGACTACGTCGCACCGATTCTGGGCCGCGTTGTCGGAGGAGGAGACGATCGCGGCGATGATCCTCTTCACGTCGGCGTTGAGAACTCTCAAACATCCGTTTGTTGGTACCAACTTGCCTCCTGGCCCAGGGTCTCGGCCTGCATGAATGAGCAAGCCGGTGCGGCCATTGAGCTTCGCAACGAGTGCGGTGCCCGAAGAGGGTTCGAGGCGGATCGCACCGTTTGGACCGTACTTATCTGCTGGGTACTGGGTCCCATCGCCCGTCGAGAAGATCTGAGTAACTCGATAACCACCGGTTGGGGTGTGGCCAAAGGGTTTAGTGGGGTCTGCGGTCTTGTTGTTCTCCTTCGCGGCGGTGCTGAGATCGGCACGCCCGAGAACGGTAATGTTGGCTAGAAGCACTGTGCCTTGTGTGTCCCGGACGGTCATGGTTCCCGCCTGGCGCCGGTTGGCGGGCAGGCTGACCTCAATTATGACTCCTTTCATCTGTTATCTTCCTTTCCTTCGGCGCATACTAGGCGCCTCGCTGGTTTTGGACTGCTGATGACAACCGACACTCGGCTGGTCGCACACCCTGTCTGCTTGTGGAACAACGACACTTGGGTGATTTGGGCCAGAATCGTCTGTGGATGCGCTTTGGGGCCTGAAAGCCAACGCGCCCGGCGCTCCTGCGATTACAGTACGGACGGAAAGCGATGTGTCAACACTCTCGCTCTGGTACCACCATTCCGAGGGGATGAAGACCATCTCGCCCGCCAGTTGTTCGCATTCCCTAACATCAAATCCCCGGCGAGTGAGCGTCGATCGCTGGGCGGGGTCGAGCAAGTCGGCACCTTTGAGCAGCACCCGAGAATCTGACGTAGGGGGGCAAAACGCCCACCGTCGGCACCCCCAAATGACTGCCTCGAAAGCGCCTGCATTCGCCTGGCACAGTCCGTTCGCTGACTTGGCTCCTTTTGGGCTTACCGAGACTCCGCTCCGGGCCGGCGCCAGAAAGTTATCGCGGGGGGTCGGACAGTCCGCGAGAAGGTCCTGCGATAGCTGGTCGAGCGGAAGGTCCCGTAGTTGGTGGCCACTCAATGGGCCGCCGCTACGCAACTCGTCGAGATACCGAATGGACTCGACTGACACCGGCGTGCCATCTGAACTCCACACGACGATCGGGTGGCTTCCTAGACGAGCGCACAGAAACTCAGGCGTCCACCGAGATAGCGCTGGCCAGCCGTCCATAATCCCCTCGACAAACACAGGTTCGGCACAGGCCAGAGACCAATCTCGCAACCGCAGACGCCGGAGGCTTCCGCTCAGCAGTAATCCACTGAAGCGCTCAGCGTGACGAATGCCACTCTTGAACGTCCGGAGCTCTGCGATAGGCTTCGAGGTCGGTGGCTTGTACGGATAGGCCAGCCCCCGAGGTGTCTCTGGCGGGGCGCTCGCCATGTTCCCCCGCCTGACGCTGTGCTTGTCCGCCGTAGAAAGGGTGTTGTAGGTCAGCCGAAAGACGGGCGCTAGCACCTGGGCGATCCCGTGGAGTGCAGTCCACTCCATGGGCCACCGGAGGATTTTTTCGAGGTCTGAGTCAATCCCGAGCGTTTGTGAGATTCGCAGTGTTTCAGCGCAGTCCGGCGAGCAGGGCAGCCAGGGACCGGCAGCGAGGCCCAAGCGGTGAAGCAGGAAGTTGGAGAAAGGGGTGTCGGATGTGGTTTTGCCCATTATCGCCGACCAGGGCGGGCGGTGGGTGGGGTCTTCCGCCGTCGCTGCGGCTACACAACAATCTGGTCGCCCTAAAGCACCGGCTAGCGCCAACGCATCGCCCCGGAGCCAGGCTTGGGCGGCCCGATCCACGTTCGATGTCCTACCCGCTAGACAACAAAGGTCCCCGTCGTTGGGCGCGCCAAAGACAAGTTCGTCGATCGGGGGCGGGGTCGGTCCGAGAACGACTGTCTTGAGTCCGGCCTTCAGGCCGAACCCCAGAAGTTCAGGTACTTGGAAGGGGCGAAGTCGGAGCAGGACGAGAGGAAACACGCCGTTGACCACAGCTTGTAGCATTAGTACACGGCGGGCTCCGGCGGTGGCCACGAGCTGCGGTTGCCAGATAGCCCGAGCATTGGGTGAGGTCCAAGTCAGTCGAGCAAAAGGCTTCAGATTGAAACCGAGCGTTTGTGCCTGCTGCGAGGGCCTATCGAGGCTCATCCCGTTCATACCGCAGTCTGTTGGGTTGGTTCCAGTCGGAGCACAAGTTGGATCCGAATTTGGCCAAGTGTTGGGTTCACCCCTGACGCCCATGCCGCCAAAAGTGCGGCTTCGACCTCACTGCGCCGGGGATGAAGCGAGATCGGCGTTCTCCCTTCCGCGAGCAAATCCTCCTCCGTCAGCGCGAAGAGCCGACGCCACACCTCGCAACTCTCCGAGCGATTTCGCCAATCGCCCTCGATACCGGTTCCAGGGCACTGGCCTTTGCAGACGACGAAGAACCGACAACCGCTGCAGCCCCCATACTGTTGTGGTGTTTGGTAAAGTGCTAGATAGCGCTCAAAACCCTGCTCTGTTGGAACTAAGAAGTTTACACCCTCCTTGTCTGTTAGGCCACATTTGTGATACTCGCCGGTTCCTCCGGCTCCTTCCAGCGCCGGGGTGCTGAGGGGATCGCAGGCACGAAAGGCACACTCGGCGCTATCATCTTCCATCATGAGGAGCTGTCGTTTGTCATCGAAAATGTCCAATCGAAGCGTCTCGAACATGCGGTTGAGAGCTGCCAGTCGCCGGAAAGCTTGCACGTTTTCCTCGACTGTCAGGCCGTGAGCCTCTCGCGCAGCTGTGTTGTCCAACTCAAGAACCTGCACGCGTGCGGAGGGAATTCCTTTTCGATCCATCTCAGCCAGCCAGTTGCAGAGACGGCTCAGGCGATCGCCAGCCGCGTTGGTTCGACTGAGCTGGATCATCAAGCCCGGCGGCCGGCCGGCCACCACCAGCCGATCTATCGCTGCGAGCGTCGCCGCAGTGGACGCGCGAGTTCTGGCCAGCGAGCCTGCCCAGCGCGCATCGTTGAGCTCGCCTGGTCCGCCCACACTCACCCCAACGTGAACGTCGTATCTCGTAAAGAGCCGCACGTGCGCCTTTGTGAGCAAGGTGCCGTTGGTCTGGACGCTGCCAGCATGACCAAACCGCTTTTTCCCATAGCGGAAGATCGCCTCAAGTTGCGCAAGCGACAGGAGCAAGGGCTCACCGCCAGACAGATGAGGCGGTGCCTTCATTTCCTCGAGCGCTCGCGTAGCGGCTGCGAAATCGAACCTTACCCTAGCCGGCTCAGCGTCTCGTAGAACGTTCTGGTAGCAGTACTGACAACGGAGATTGCACTGCATTCCGAGCGGTCGGAAATCGACACTCATAAGCACCTACCATGGAAAGATCTTCTTCTTGTATGGGGGCGGCAGAATCTGCTTTTTGTATATGGGCGGTAGAATCTGCTTTTTGTATATGGGCGGTAGCGGTATTGGGAACAGGATCTTGATGACTTCTTCAACTGTGGCGACAGGCAGGTCTGTTCCCTTTAGCAACTCTGTAACTTGCTCCTGCGTACGGCCGAGGGCTTTTAGACCCTCACCAATTTCCGTTGCGGCGTATCCGACTGCGTTGAGCGCATTCACCACCTCCTGCTCCGGCTTCGCGAGCTTCGTCAAGGCGTTGAAAACAGCTTGAGGTGCTTCGTCCACTTTCTTCAGCGCATCGGCGACCTGCTGCGTTGTGCTCCCGAGCGTGGTGATCAACCCGCGCGCGATCTGCTCGGGATTCTGCCGGAACTGTTCCTTCAGGACGCGGGCGGCATTCTCGACCGCAGTAATGACACTCGCCTTGACGGCATTCAGCCAGGCATCGGCGGATGAAAGCAAGTGCGCGAACAGAGCGGCCGCATTGGAGGTGACGTAACGGACGATCGCTTCTGGAAGGTTGGGAAACGGCTGTGGGCTCAGTTGCATCGCGGGAACCCGAATCGTCTCCCCCATGAGAGAGAACGAGCCGCCCACAGTAAACTGGACGTCGCCGGATTTCCGAACACTCATCGAAGTCGCGGCCTCAAAGGCGGTATCCAGCTTGATCGTGCCAAGGTCCGGGCCACCTGCGTACAGCCGAATCGGCCCGACCTGAGTCGTCAGTTGAAATGCGCAGGTGCCGTCAGCCTGAAACCGCCCATCTCCCAACTGCGCGTTGAGTCTTGCACGCACCGGCCCCACGGTCTGGTCCAGGCTGAACTCAACGCCTGACGCGTTCACCTTGCCGCGTACGTCTTGCACGATGCCCAATAGCAGCACACGAGCGCTGAGCGTCATCAGGGGATCGCCGCTGCTGTCGAGCGCGAAGCTCGGTGCTCCAACCCCGCCCGAGCCGGTGATCTCAACCACGGGCGGGAGCTTGATCGCTTCTGAAAGACTTCCTTCTGCCATGAGTCGGTCCGGCTTGGCGCTGAGTCGGAGCGCTGCCTCTACACCAAGGAAGCCAGCCCGCCCGCTGAGACCCAGGCCCGGGGTATACGTCCGTTCAGCGATAACGACCCCAGTGGGATTCAAGACCATGTAAATCGTCGGATCCGTAAGCACCGGCTCGAAGAAGGCCGGGGCGCGATTCACCCCCACCATCTCCAAGAGCAAATCGGCTAGCCTCAGATCGCCATGGAATTCGGCCGCGAGCATGCTGGGTGTGCCACCGACGAACTGCGTCGCCATATCAAGAACGCGGTTCTCCAATCGAATCTTGCCGGCGAGGCCAAACGATGGCGGAGGGCTGGAGAATTGCAGGGCGAGATCTTCGATGTCGATCTGCAGGCCGAGTGGTTGCCGCCAAGGCTGCTCGGCTCGCAGATACAGAGACGGCAAGGGCCCCCCGAGCGAGGCCCCCAGGCGCAATTCGGGCAGTTCCATTCCAAACAAAACCAACTTGGCCTCGCCCGATGCGCTGAGGGTGTACGGCTCCACCGTAGCCGTGACTCGGAGGTTTCGAACCGTCAGCACTCCTGGGATAGGATCAGTCGTTTGGGGAAGTTGAGCAGTTAGCCGCACGTCCGCCGGGGGTGTAGAAACAGGGAGTTCGAAAGGCAGGTCCTCCATCCTGAACATGGCTGCCAGTGCGTCCATGCCAAACCCCTTGAGCTTGAGATGCCCTTTCACAACAGCGCCTGCCTCTACTGCCACCTCCCCCCAGGTTCCGTCCGCGCGGGGGAAAGGAAACCGAGGCTCGACCAAGTTGGCCATGAGCAACGCTGGCGAGCCGAAAGTGACCGCATCCGATAGTTGATCCAGCGGTGCGAAAACGGTACCCAAGCGAGAGAATCGAAAGTCCCCGGCTACCTCGAGTGCGGCGAGGACCCCAGCGACGTGATTGATCTCGGCGGCGACGAAGGTGAGCATTCCGAGGCCAGATAGGTTTACCCGGGCGCTGATCCGCACATCAGGCTCCAACGCGATGCGAAGCTGGTCGAGCGACGTGCTCAGCATCGGCAGGGACGACGGCGCGAGCGGTTCCAGGCCGAGTGTGGACAGCAATCTCTCGCAGGTGACATCCGGGGCAGAGGCAAGCACCTGGACCGGATTCTGCAGCGACACCGCCAAAGGCATCGCGAGATCCCCGAGGGTCAGCGATCCTCGCAACTCTATCGGGACTCCGCCGTCTGCCTGGAACGTGGCGCTGACGAAGGCGAGACGCAACTTCGCGCCACCAATCTCAACGGAGATTGCGCCCCGGACCTCGAATACGACTGCGCCGCCAGACTCTAGCCCTCCGAAACGGGCACCCACAGCGGTAAGCGCCGCAAGGAAACGATCCGCCTCCACCGCGGCACTCGTGTTCAGGCGGGCCAATAGCTGCTTTAGACTCAGCGACTCCGGAAAGGTGACCTGAAGCGCAGCGTCGGCCACGCCCTGCTTCACCGTAGCCTCGCACCTCAGGGAAAGGAGCCCCATCTTCTTGTGGTCCAAAGTGCCCTGGATGGCTATTTGTGCCGCGGTCCGTTCCAGGTGTGGTCCTGCCAGGGAAAGGTCCTGATCACCGAAGAACCAAGTCGGGAGTCCCGGCAGACCGAGGTTAGTGCACAGGTCGCTTGTGAGCCTGAGTTGGTCGGCATCCATCGAGGACCGAACTTCGGCTTCGAGTTCGTCAAGTGTTGTCATAAAAGTATCAGTGATGGCTGCCGCGATGTCCCTGTGGTCAACTCAAATCCCATGATATCGGAGTAGGCCCGGGGTCTGATGCAAGCAGGATCTCTCGAGACTAGGGAGCCATGCGTTGTGGCGGCGAAATTTGCGCATGAACATGGTTATCATGGGCGTCTTGCATTTCACACAATCCTTCCGCAATCAAAACGGGATCATTGAAAAACAGCTTCGTCACCAGGGGCTGGGCCTTGAAGGCTTTCAAGATCGCCCGCGTGGCGGCCTGATCGTAGGGCGGGTCTTCGTAAGTGATGCCGCCCGCCAGGCCGTCAGTGCGAGGCAGCTTCACGTCGCACATCAGGCCCGTTTGGTGGCCCTTGTGTGGAGGTGGGGTGGGGCGCCATGCGGGAGGCTGGCGTCATTGACGGTAATCAGGCAGGCATTTGGAGAAGTCGCGAGATGATCTACCCGATACAGAGCAGCGGCGGCAACGATGGTGTCAAAGAGCCAGTTCACCCCGTAGTCGTGGTCATTGCCGTCAATGGCCTTGACGAAGGCTTGCTTGGGAGACCATTCGCGCAACTCCCCCCGCGGGGCGCGTTGGCCGCTTGCAGCCATTGATGCGTGGCACCGCCGAGGTCAATCCGCCCGTCGTTCGCGGGCAGTTGCACCACCGAGTGCCCGTTCTTGATGGCTTGGAACAAGCGGATGACTTCGATGTCAACCGTCGTGATCGCGGTCCCAGGGCTGATCCAGGAGAAACCGAGCGCCAGCAGCCTGGTCTTGACCAACCGGCGGATCGTTGGTCGCACCGCTGCCAACGCTGCTGAGTATTGGAATCAGAGGCATAATCGAGTATGATGGGTTAACCAAAGAATGATAACACCGTACAGCAATCAGTCAACCCTCCAGAGATTTCGCCACGGTCAAATTCTCTGAATTTCTAACGAATTACGGGTGAGGCAGTTAGACATTGTCCGTACCAATCGGCGGGGTTCCAGTCGTAGTACGGGGGTGATGGACTCAACCATCCCCGAAGCCACTCCCGCCGTCTTCCCCGCCGATCCGCCTCTGTCGGTGCTCCAGCAAATCACCGTGCGGGCGCTGGCGCCCCACGAATTCGAGTGGGCCGGCCAAGTACTCCAACGCGAGCACTGCCGGGGCGACGTGTCGCCCGGACGCCAGTTGCTACAGGTGGTCGAATTGGACGGCCAGGCGGTGGCCCTGCTCGACCGGGGGCCGGCCACTTGGAAGCTGGCCGAACCGGGATGCCTGGATTGGCTGGCCCCCCCGGCAACGCGCCGAGCGACTGGCCCTGGCCGACGCGAACGAAAAACGCAACTGGCGCATCTACGCCGACTTGGCCACGAGGCTCATTCGTCGCACCTGCCGGTTGTCGGCGCAGGAGGCCTTCGTCGTGGAATTGGAGCAGATCGTTTGCCGACACAATTGGTGGTAACTCACGCACCACCGACAGCCGTCACGCTGCTCTCCTTCATCCGCGCGAGCGCCTTGATGGTGGGGTAGCGGCCGGTCTCGGCGAGAGTCTCCCGTTTGCGAGGGCGGTGCTGTGATTGACTTGGAGCAGACTCACGGTGCTCTTGACAACCAGGTTTGCCGGGTCGATGTGGACGCCCCTCAGCACGAAGCAGCCGTTCCAGCGGTTTGTACGCGGGTGGAACAATCGAGACAGCCGCGGCGGTTGCCCAAGAGGCAGCCGAAGAGGCGATCGATTGACCTGGGTGGCTGACGGCGCAGCGGACGGTGGCGGAGAGCGGCCCGCGCGGCTTCACTGCCGCCGGCCTGACCGGATGCAGGCGGCGGCGGAACTCGGACTCATCGGGGACGGTGAACACACGCGCACGGCCTGGGTCATCCGCACCTATCCAGCAACTCATCGGCGGAGTTCTTCCGGGTGAAGGTGCACTGAAGCGGTGTCGGTTTGCGCTCACACCTGCCCGGAAGACGCGTTATTTCGCTCGCCGTCAAATGCGTTACTCATCGTCACGTGCCGGCAGCCATACGACGCAGGCGGCCGCCTCTGGCGGCCGAGCAGCACGCTCAGTTGGAGAGGTGCCAATCCTGCCGACACTTGCCGACATCAGGGGCTCCGAATCCGGGTCGAATCGTGGCGCCAGTCGAGAATGACGAACATGCGTTTGACCTTTGAAAACACCGGTCTCTTTTGAGTTGTGGCCGATGAGCGAGAAAGTTGAGGATTGTCTGTGCGGCACAATCCACAAAGCCGTGTAACCTTCATCGAAACCTCGGAGTCAGGCGGTGAGGGCCGTCGGTTCGCTGACCGAGGGTGCTTCACCGCCGGTGACCATCCGTTCGGCCAGGCCCCACAGGTCCTTGTTCAGGCTGACCTTGGAGTCAATGCCCCGAATGCCCCGCACCGAACGCAGTCGCCCGCGCCGGTCCACGTGATGGTCGGACACGCCGCCCCGGGTCAAGGATTCCTGGACCCGGTTCATCGTGTTCCAGAGGTCGCTCCCCTCGTCCTGGGGCCGGCGCGCCTGAAGCACCGTCTCGGGTTCGACCGGCGCCTCCTCCAGACTCGGATACCGCAACAGCAACGCCTGTTCGGCGAAACGTCGCGATTCGGTGTCGTCCAGCACCCGGTCGCGGAACTTCTGGACGAGTTCACCCACGCGCGGCATGAACTCGATCAGGCGCAGGCTCGAGCTGACGACTTCGTCCGGCTCCAGGCCCGAATGCCGGAACCGGAGGGCTTCAAACTGGCTGTCGGACAAGACCAGCCCGTTCGAGCAGATGCGCCGGAAGATGCCGGCATGGAGTTGGTACGCGCTGCCCGCGTCGTGCGAGTTGACGAGCACCAGTTCCACGTTCCACTCCTCCAGCGTCTCCATCTGTTCGGCCCGGCGGAAACGGAGCAGATGTTTCTGGAACCCGCGGCGGGTCTCCAGCCGGATGCGTTGTTCCTCGACGTCCACCGGTACCCAGTCCAGCTCCCGCAGTCCGGTGACAATCCGGGCGGTGGGAACGAACGTGTACCGGGGGCTTACACCACTCATCGGGCCGGAAGCAAAGATGCTTGGGGCCCGACGGCGGAGGGTGTCCTGGTCCAAGGCCTGGGCCTTGAAGTTGGACGTGTTCTGTAGGTTCACTTGGGTTCGCTTTCCCAGTGCCGTACCGGGTGTGACGCCGGCTGGCGCGGTGTGGACGGCTCTCCGGTCAGGCGCCAGGCGGCACCGTTCCATGCTGACCGGGGAGCTTGCTCCTGCCCTTCCCTGCCATCGTGGCGGGGGTTCAGGAGGAGAAAGGCGTGCGAAAGCGAAACGAGACCGTCAGGGGACGGACCGTGCCGAGTGAACCTGCCGAAGACCGACTCCGAAAACCTTACCTCCTGAGTGTCTTCATGCCTCAGATCGCGTCCCGAAGTCAACGGGTGGGGCGAGAGCGTTCGTGACCCTGTTTCATTGGGGCGCGAACGGTGTTAAGATCGCGCGCCGGGAGGGGTCGGGATGGGACCGTTGGAGCACGCGAACAACCAGGAGTTGCTGTCGCACCTGGCGGGGCCGCTGGCGGCGGCCGCGTTGGTGAAGCACTACGCGGGGCTGACGCATCTGGCCCAGGCGTCGTTCGACGAGCTGCAGTTGCTCAAAGGCATCGGGAAATCGAAGGCGGCGGCGATCAAGTCCGCCTTTCTGCTGGCGCAGCGGTTGAGCCGCGAGTCGTATGCGGAGTCCCCGGTGCTGGAGACCCCGGAACTGGTGGCCGATCTGCTCCGCGAGCAGAACCGTGTGTACACGGTCGAGAACCTCCAGGTCCTGTTCCTGAACACGCGGAAGCGGCTGATCGGGGTGGAGAACATCTCGCAGGGCACGCTCGACACGATCCTGGTGACGCCGCGCGAGGTGTTCCGCCGGGCCATCGCTCGCAATGCCGCCTCGATCATCCTCGCGCACAATCATCCCTCGGGTGACCCGACACCGAGTGAGGCGGATGTCAAAGTGACGCGGGATCTGATCCGCGCCGGGCAACTGCTCCGGATCGAGGTCCTTGACCACGTGATCCTGTTATCCCAACATTGGGATAAGAGGATTTATGCTAAGTGCCGGATTATCC
>CAZHUS010000101.1:0-30130 GCA_964535555.1 uncultured Verrucomicrobiota bacterium | reverse complement strand
GAGAAGAACCGTCGCCAGGACAGTGCAAACCCGGTGTAAACCAGCACCAGAGATCCGGCGGTGGCCACGGTGGCGATGATCTTGCCCAGCAAACCGAACGCCTCACCCGTGTGCAGAAACCGCACCCAGATGCGCGCCCGGACGCCAGGAGTCCGGTCCCCGAATCCGACTTTTAACAGGGCGTGGCCAGTGAAGGGGTCCACCGCCACCTGGATGCGTCCGCGGGTGGCGAACGGGGCCGGCTCGAACACCACGCAGTTTAGCGGCTGCACTTTGCCCCCGGGCGGAGTCTCCAGGGGAAGGGCGATGGATTCCCAACCGGGGAAGTCCGACTCGAGACGAGTGAGGACTTCCTCGAGTGGGAGCCGCGGCTGGCCGGCCGGCGCAGGCGGAACCTCCACGGCGGGATTGGCGAGGATGCCCGGGCCGCGCGCCTCGGGGGCCGGTTCGCCGGCGAGGGTGAAGACGAGCCGGTGCGCCCAGGCGAAAGAAAAGACCACGGCAGTCGCAACGAGCACGACCAGCACGGGCAGGCACCAGAAGCCGATCACGTGGTGCCAGTTGAAGTCCCGCGCCCGGCCCTGTTGGCGACGCACAAACCAGAGCGCCGGACGAAACGCGCTCCAGTTCCAACGCCGGGGAAACCACAAATACAACCCCGTGAGACACAGGATGAGAAACGCGAAGTTGCAGACGCCCGTGATGGCCTTGCCTGCCGCCCGGCCCTTGCCCTTCATTCCCAGCCAGCGATGCCAGTCCTCCAACAGATGCAGGACCGCGTGGGCACGGGCGGATCGGGGTTCGCGCGCCTCGCCGGTGTAAGGGTTCACATACCAGGCGAGTTCCCGGCCACGGTAGTATGCATAGCTCAGCGCCGGGTCCTGTGGGACGACCACCTGCGTCGGCTTGAATGCTGGGTGGCTCGCGCGCAACCGTTCTCCGAGTTCTTCAATCGTCAGGCGGGGACGTTCCACCTGTGCCGGGCCGGCCCGACGCACACCTCGATCCACCCACTCCAAAATCTCATGCTCAAAGGCGATGGCGATGCCGGTGGCGGACATGATCGCGATGACCACGCCGACCAGGAGCCCGCTGATGAGGTGAACCCAGAAGATGATCCTGCGGAGTCGCATGTTGTGCCTCGGGAGTACGCGTTGAGCCTGGCGCACCGACCGGCACTCCCAGTCAGGGCCTCCAGTCCGGCGCGTCCGCCTGATTTGCCCAGCGGGTCATGTCCCTCATCTCCTTCAACTTCAGGGTTTCCGAATGACCATCGAGGTGGTTGAACATGGCCGCCTTGTTCCAGCGCGGATGCACGTAGCCCCACCGGCTCGCCGAGGCCTTCTCGTCAAACGCGGAGGCCCATTTTCGTCCGGGGGTGTTCGGGGCGAAGTTGGGGGCGAGGATCTCGAAAAACCCTTCCTGCGGTTCGGCGCCGTCGTTGTAGCGGGCGGAACCGAACACGATCAGGCGGCTCGGCTGCCGGGCCTCGGTCATCCTCGAGATGTGCAGGTCGGGGGAGTTCCCCATCAGGTTCCCGCCTACGAAATGCGAGTTCAGCCCGAAGCTGGGAAACAGGCTGACCTGGTACGCCCATTCCTCGCGCGACTGGCCGGCGGCGGGATTGGCGAGTCTGGCCTGCTTGTTCACGAGGACCGATCCATGGACCGAATAGTTGATATGGGGCACAAGCCGCCACGGGTAACGTTCGTTGCCGGGCCAGCGGATGGGGGTGCCGGTGGCGTCCGCCGCCGGTTCATCCGCCAGGCCCGGCAGGAGGCGGCCATCCTGGTCCAGCGCGAAGCTGATATAGGCCAACCCCAGTTGCTTGGAGGCGGTGAGTTCGTTGGTCCGGCGAGCGGCGTCCTTCGCCCGGCTCAGCGCGGGCAGCAACAACGCAGCCAGAATCGCGATGATGGCGATGACGACGAGCAATTCAATCAGGGTGAACCCGCCGGGGAGCGCGGGCCTTCCCGGTGGTCGGCGTTCCTCGGGTAAGTTCATGGCGCCACCAGGCTGACCCGGTAGAACGTCTGATCCGCCGCCGGGTTGGGGTCCGTCCATTCCACCACACCGGATTCGGGGTAGGTCAGTGCCGGCGAGGCTACGGTTTCCCAACCGGTGAGCTCGGCCGAGCGGTGAATTTGGAAAGTCTGGCCGCTGTTGCCGGTGAAGCGGAGCACGGCATGCTGGTTCGCGAGTTGGAGGGAGATCAGCCGGGGGCCGGCGGTATATGTCAGTTGCAGACTGGCGCCGTGCTTGTCGAGTGATTCGTTGGTCGCCACGCGCAGGAACCCGTCCACCGGCGTGTGATGCAGCGAACTGACGACCAATCCGATCTGGCCGGCATGCAGCGCCTGTTGCACGTACGCTTGAATGCCCGGGTGGCGGACGTTCAAGTCGAACACCAACACGTCGCCCACCGCGATGACCTCGCCCGGGTTCCTGCCGGGGATGGTCGCGACCGCCCACGGCTCCGCCTCAACCCGGTCATACACGTTGTTGTTGACGGCCATGGGCAGCCCGTTGGTGTCGAACGAGAGCGGGAAGGCGTTGCGGGCGAACGGCGGCGCCGTCTCCACCATCGGGTTGGAGAACTCGTTGTAGATCGGCGCACTGGTGCCGACGCCGTCAGTGGGCTCGAAGGAAAACTGCGTGAAGCCGTTGGTCAGCCCAAACCCGAACAGGCAGATGGATCGCCCCGCATCCGAGTCGGCCACGTAGTCGGCGGCATAATTGGTAGCCGTGGTCCGCAGATGCGTCCGCCAACTGTCATACGTGGGATCATAGGCCACTTCCTGGATGATATTTCCCCCGCCGTCCTTGGCGGGATTCACCTCCACCACCTCCACGGTCAGCCGCGCGGAGAGGATTTGATAATTCGCCGCGCCCAAGCCGGCCGGGATCTGGTTCGTCAGATTGTAGGCCGCATGGTACGCCGCCGCGCGGTCTTCTTCGCTGCCGCTGACCTCACGTTTGGTGAAGAGGCCAGCGTCCTCCCAAGGGCCGACCTGGGTGCCGCTCAAGCGGTGATAGACCCACTGGTCCCAGTCGGGGGCGGCAAATGAGGCGGTGGTGGCCTGTCCGGCGGCCGTGTCCGCGGCCAGGCCGCAGCCGATGACCGCGGCCAGGAGTAGCTTTGCGAGTGATGCTTGGTTCATGTCTTCTATCATGGGTCGTGTTTTCTCAATGCGAGTGCGCGGTCCGGCTGGCGTCGTCCGCCGGGCCGCAGCCACTTCCGGGAAGCCCGACGCTTCGCTTTCGTGTGGCCCGATTCCCGTCAAAGAGCCTGCATCATATCCCGGGCTGAATTGGATCGCTGTCGGTCGGTTGCGCTTCTTTGGCGGCCGGTTGCGAAATCTCATGGTTTGACTGCGATGAGGCTGATGGCTGCCAGGTGCTGGCAGTGCTTGCGGAACATGCGACGCATGGAGAACACGCGTTTTCGGGCCTCCGGGGTGCGAAGGAGGTTGAGCACAAACCGCAGGGCACGGAGAACGCCCTCGTCACGAAGAAGGCGCCGCGGTTCGAGCAGGTGCATCGGCGCCGTCGCCTCCAACCCGATCCGGAAGCCCGCGTCCGTGAGCAGGGCGCGCCACTCGCGCGCCAAGAGCGGTCGCGCACCGACATGGATGTTACGGGACATCTCGCGGCTGATCTCGTCCTGTACCGCTCCCGGAAGGTCGTCGGGCGTGAGGCTCAGTTCGTGGATGCCGTAGCGGCCGCCAGGCTGCAGCAACCGGAACGCCTCGGCCACGATGCGGCGTTTTTGCTCCGGCGCCTGCATCGTCAGCATCGCCTCCCCATACACGACGGTGGCCGATTGACCGGGCAACCCGGTCTGCTCGGCACTGCCCAACTGACAACGCTGCTGCGGGCCGGTGAGGTAGCTCCGCACCTCCTCCGCGGCGGCTTCGTCGCGCTCGACGGCGGTGTAGCTCGATGGGTGGCGGCTGAGGGTGAGGCGGGCGGTGACGCCGAGTCCGGGGGCGAATTCGACGACCGCGTCGCGGGGCTGGATGTCGAGCCGTTCCAGCATGACGCGAGTCAGTTCGAGGCCGCCGGGGCGCAAGACGCGCTTGCCCATCCGGGCCAGCAGCCAGTGACCAGGCATCCTGTGCGCCGGGTCCGGCGGGGAGGGCAGAGACTCGGACACCGCCGGGGTGCAGACAGGGCGGTTCATGGGAGAGAAGGCCGTTCGTTCATGCAGCCGCACCCTACGCTCCCTGCTGCCGGCCCGCTCCCGGTGGCTTGCGCTGGATTGTCGGTAGATTGCGGAATCGGGATCGGCTTGACCTGGGTCAATTCCGGAAGGCCGCCGCCTCGATGGCCCCGCCGCCGCGTGCACCGAGGCAGTTGGCCTGGGTTCGACCACGGATGGACGGGTCCTTCCCCAGTGCATTCCCAGATTCTCGGCGGAGGAGCGGTTGCGCCAGGCCGAGGCGGCCGCTCCTTCCCGACCGCGGCCCCCCCACCCCGCGGGCGTCGGCGGCGCGGCGGAAGCGGCGGGCGGCTTGATGCCCGTCAAGGAAGCGGACGGGATTCAGGTCAGGCTGGTGCCAGAAACCCGGCCACGCAATGCAAGCGCACGTCGAACACCTGTTCTTGTCTCCGGGACACAACTACTTCGGACACCACGGGCGTCCGGCGGACGACCATCCGATCCTGGCGGCTGACCAAATCGAGTGTGTCGCGGGTCGGGGGATCCGGGGCGACCGTTTCTTCGACTGCCAGCCGGACTACAAGGGGCAGATCACCTTTTTCGCCATGGAGACGCTCGATCTGCTGGCGCGTGAGCTGGGTCTGGCGGACGTGCGCCCCGAGTTCACGCGGCGCAATGTGTTCACGCGCGGCGCCGAGCTCAACGCCCTGGTCGGGGCCGAGTTCGAGGTCCAGGGCGTCCGCTTCGCCGGCACCGAGGAATGTCGTCCGTGTTACTGGATGAACAACGCGTTCCGGGACCAGCGGGTCGAGGAGTGGCTGAAGGGGCGCGGCGGGCTTCGCGCCCGGATTCTGACCGATGGCGTGCTGCGTCGCGGAGCCTGACATGAGCCAGTTCGATCGCCCCGTAGTGAGCGCCGTGATCCTCGCCGGCGGGCGGTTCACTCGGATGAGGCGCGACAAGACGTGGATCGAGCGGGAGGGGCGTCCGCTGGTGGTGCGCGTCGTGCCGCGCGATGCCCCCTGCTTCGCGAACTGGAACCGGCCGGAGGATGTGGCTCTCGCGTGACGGGCGCCGGAGTGACCGGCGCCGAGCGGGGAGGCTAATCGGTGGCCGGCCTGGCGCGGCGCTGCAGGCGGTCATGGAAGCGCTGGCGCGCCTCGGCGATCAGGAGGTCGAATGCCTCCCGTTGGGTTTCTCTGAGCGCTTCCCGGATGCGCGGCACGTTCTGCTCGAACAGGGCCAGGCGGCGGCGCTGATTGCCTCCGGCCCCGCCCGCCTCGTGCGACCACTCCACGAACAGCGGTCGCAGCCGGGTTTCCTGTTCGGACGTAAGTCCGAGCCGTTCGCTCAACCTGGTCAGCGCTCCCTCCGCCGATACTTCGATTCGCCCCACGCCCGGCTCCGCGGGCACGCGGGCCTGGTGCAACTTCCAGCCGGTGAGTGCGCCGAGGGCGAAGACGCCGATGAACGTGGCGACGATGCGCAGGAAACGCAGGCGATTCATGCTTCAGAACAGATCCAGCTCAGCGCCTTCCACCGGGCCGAACGGGGCCAGCGGATTGGGAGGCGGCGGGGAGGGGGCCACGAACAACAGGAAACCGACCATCGCCGCGGCGCCGGCCAGCGACCAGTTCCCGACGCGTTCCCACAGGCGCCACGGATCGGGTGGAGCGGCGGCGATTCGCTCGCGGTCCCACGCCGACACGGTGCGGGCTGCGAAGTCACGCACCGCATCGGGCGCGGGTGGTGCGTCGGGCCTGGCGTCCCTGGCCCGGGCAATGACTCGCAGCAGAAGGCGATTGCGGTGGCTCATGGCTTTGACCCCTCCAAGCGGCGATAAAGCTGGCGCATTTTCTGCCGGGCGCGGAAGGCGCGAATCCGCACGACGCCGCGGTTCCAGCCCGTGAGCGCGCCGACTTCGGCGATGGTCTTCTCTTCGAGGTCCAGCCAGCGGATCAGCACCCGTTCCGCGGGCTTTAACCCGGCCAGGAGACGGTCCAGGAATTCGCGGGCGCACTCCGGCGTGGCCGCCACCGGCTCGGCTTCGGTCGCCGCCGATTGGAGCATGGCTTCCTGTTCCTCGCTCAAGTCGGCCCAGCGCCATTCCGGACGCACCCGCTGGCGGCGCAGACGGTCGAGGCACGTGTGCACGGCGATGCGGGCCACCCAGTGCTCGAAGCTGACCTCGCCCCGGTATTGATCCAGGCGCCCGAAGACGCGGAGAAAGGTCTCCTGCATCAGGTCCTCGGAATCGTCACGGCGCGGGAGGTGGGCGAGCACGATCTTGCGGACGTGGTGGTGCAGCCGCTCCACGACCACGCGCGCCGCCTCGTCATGCCCGGCCCGGACCTGGGCCAGCAACTCCCGCCAAGCCGCGGGGGCGAGCGTGGCAGATTCGGATGGCTGTTGTTCATCCATGCGGGGAGACGCGCGTCGCGGCGCAGTGTTACCGGAATTCCGGCGTTCGGCTACGGCGTTTCCGCGCGGAAGGCGAAAGCTGGTGTAACACGCCTCGCGGCCATGCGTCTGCCGTGTGTCACCCATAATCGTCTCCTATGAACTCCCTTCCTCTCGTTCCAGACCGGTTCACCGTCAGCCTGCTCGCGGCTTCCCTCGCGCTGGCCGCGGAAGTGCCCGTGGAAACCGTCCGACGCGACGTGTTCGACACCCACATCACGGACGTCGGGCGCGTCGAGGATCCAGTCCTGGGCCCCCGATTTCAGTTGCGCTTCCGGGGCCTTTCGGGCGCGAACTACCAGGTTCTGGTCTCCTCGAACGCGCAGGACTGGGCTTCGCTCGGCTCGCGCACGGTTGTCGGCGGCAGCGCGACGCTGGACGAGCCTTTCCCCATCGAGGCGCAGCGCTACTATCGGATTGCCTTCCTCGTCGTGTCGAACGATCCGCCGCGGTGGACGGTCGAGTCGCCGGTCTCGGCCTCGGTGTTCGACGACGCGGGGGTGGACCTCGATCTCCACGCGGCGGAGGATGCCGATGGCGTCCTGGCGTACGCGCTCTATCAGGACGGCGCGTACCGGGCCACCCTGGCGCCGGACGAGCTCAGCTTCCTGATCGCTGGCCTGAAACCGAACACGGAGCATGAGTTCGAGGTCCGGCCCATCGACTTCGCGGGCAATTGTGGAACCGCCCAGGCGGTGAAGGTGCGCACCCGCGCGGCGCACGAGCCGTATCTCAACCCGACCGCCCGCGAGGGGACGTTCCTCTCGAGCGGCGAATTCACGGTGCGCCGCACGGACCTGGTCATTCCCGGCCGCGAACTCGGATTCACCTTCACGCGCACCTACCGGTCGGATCTTCGACAGACCGGACCGCTGGGCTTCGGCTGGAGTGCCAACATCTTCGAGTCCCTGCGGGAACGCCGTTCCGGTGACGTGATCTGGCGGCAGGGAGACGGCCGGGCCGACGTGTTCCGGAAGCAGCCCGCGGGGGACTATGCGTCCCCGCGTGGCGTGTTCCTGACGCTCCGGAAGCAGGCGCAGGGGTTTGGTTTGATCGATCCCGCCGGGACCGTCCGGCATTTCGATCTGGCCGGGCGGTTGCTCTCCGTCACGACCCGCAACGGCAATGCGCTCACCTTCGATTACGCGGGCGACCGCCTCACCTCCGTCACGGACGACCTGGGCCGCTCGACGACCCTGGCCTACAGCGGGGGCCGGTTGGATACGCTCACGGATTTCACCGGCCGCCAGGTGAAGTATGCCTACGACGCCGCCGGCAATCTGATGGCGGTCCGCTCCCCGCGGGTGACGGGCACGTTCCACGGCAACGACTTTCCCGACGGCAAGACCGAGCGGTACGGGTACGACAGCGGCAGTCCGGATGCCGGACTCGCGCACAAGCTCGTCCAGATCATCGCGCCCAACGAGGTCACCGAAGGGACGCTGACCCCGCGCGAGACCCTCACGTATGGCCGGAGCGGTCCGGAGTACGGGCGGGTCCTGACGCACACGCTGGGTGGGAAGAACGCCAGCGGGGTGCCCGCCGGGGGTACGAGCACGTACGCGTACACGTTCGCCCCCGGCGACCCCCAGCGGGTCTCGCGCACGACCGTCACGGACCGCCGCGGTTTCGTCACCCACCACGAGTTCTCCGAGTCCGGTCATTGCCTGCGCCGGACGGAGTTGCTGGCCGACCGACCTGCGGTCGTCACTACGCGGACCTACGACGCCGAGGGCAACGTGCTGACGGTGACGCATCCCGAGGGCAACGAGACCGCGTACACTTACGACGCGGCCAGCCCGAGCCGTCGCTCCCAGGGGAACCGGTTGACGGTCACCCAACTTCCCGGACCCCGGGGCGCGGACCCGTCGCAACGGGTGACCCGCTACACCTACGAACCCGTCTTCAACCGGCAGCACACGGTCACCGACCCGCTCGGGAACACCACGATCCACCGTTTCGACTTCGAGGAGGGCTGCGACTTCGCGACCATCGGCGCCCGGGTGGGCTGGAGTGCCACGGAGGCCCGGAGCCTGCTCGAGGCCGCGGGGCTGTGTCTCCGTGTGGCCGGCGATCTCAACAACGACGGCAGCACGAGCGCCGTGGCGGGCAATGTCGTCCGGGTACAACACCCCACGACCCGCCTCTTCCCGGGCGGTCACCAGGCCACGGCCGAGGGCGACACGCAGCAGGAACGAATCGAGTTCTTCGCCTACAACGCCTTCGGCCAGCTCATCCGCCACGCCGACGCGGAGCAGAACGTCACGACCTTCACCTACTATGCCGAACAGGACCCGGACGGCGATGGCGTCCGCGACAATCCAACAGGCGATGCCGCGACCGGAGGCTACCTGCGTCGGCGCGTCGAGGACGCGCAACCGGCGCCAGGACGCAACTCGGGGGCGAATCAAGCGGTCGTCGCCCGGCGGGTGCAGTTCGAGTACAATCCCCGCGGTGCCGTCCGGCGTGTGACCGGTCCGCGCGGGGTGGTGACCGAGGTCACCCGCAATGCCCTCGACCAGATCATCGGCCTGCGCCGGGCCGCGGCGATCGAGGAGGGCATAACGCCCGAACCCGCCGAGCCGGCGGCGCTGACGCCGTTCGGATATCTCCAGTCGTTCGCCTACGATGCAAACGACAATCTCGTCCACACCGAGGTAGAGGACCGGGGCGACACCTCGGACACCGGGGGCAGCATCGGAACCACCCGGCGCTACGACCTCCTCGACCACCTGCTCGCGCTCGAGGAGGAGATCCATGCGTCCACCACGCGGACGACGCGCTGGCGCTATGGTCCGGACGGCCACCCGGTGGTCCGGATCCAACCGGAGGGCAATGCCGTGGCCTGCCAGTACGACGAACGCGGCCTGCCGGTCGCCCTCATTCGCGGGGCCTTGACGCCACCGCCCGAGGCGCTGATCGAGGAGCCGTTGACCTTCAACCCGCGCGGCGGCGCGCCCGCGATCATGCGGCTGGTGTGGAGCGACAACGGCAATCTGATCGCGTTGGTTGATGCCGAAGACACCGATGGCTCGCCCGACAACAACGGCCCCGGGGGCGGCGACCAGACGACCTGCAGCTACGACGGCTTCGACCGGCGCACCGCGATCGTGGACCCCGCCGGCAATCGCGTCACCTACGCCTACGACGCGAATGGCAACTGCATCCGCCGGGAGCACTTCGGGCCCGATGGCGGGCCCACGCCCACGACCCCCGCGCCGAGCGACCATCGGTTGG
Organism: uncultured Verrucomicrobiota bacterium; assembly: GCA_964535555.1. GTDB lineage: Bacteria > Verrucomicrobiota > Verrucomicrobiia > Limisphaerales > J093 > DSVZ01. The sequence continues at coordinate 20,271 of CAZHUS010000101.1, read as the reverse complement.
CGCAAACGCATTTCCACTACGACGAGGCCAACCGGCTCGTGCAGGTGGACCATTGGCTGGGCGCCCCGACCCGGCCGGGGGCGGACATCGCGGAAGGCGCCGTCTCGCTCGGCAAGGGCAACCTCGTGCCGGGTGACGGCGCGGTGAACCAGCGATTCGAGTACGACCGCCTCGGGCGCCGGACGGCGGTGGCACAGGACGACGGAGACACCACCACCTACAACTACGACGGCGCCGGCCGGATCGTGCGCCGGACCGATCCTGCGGGGAACCAGGTCCAGTTCGCCTACGACGATGCGGGCAATGTGATTGAGAGCCGCCGCCGCGACGTGGCCACGGGCGGGCCATTCCCCGAGGAGTACTTCCTCACCACCTGGATGTACGACGCGCTCGACCGCCCCGTGGCGGTCGTCAACAACCTGGGGCACACCACCCGCTTCCAGTACGATTCCCGCGACAACCTGACCGCCGTGTCCGATGCCAATGGCCCGGCTGCGGTGGGGAACTTCACGCGCCGCGCCTATGCCGAAGCCGCAACCACCATCAATGCGCTCAACGCCCCCGGCAACGTGACCCGCTTCACCTACGATGGCCTCAGTCGCCTCATCCGCACCGACCGTGTGCTCACCGCCCTCGGCCTGGGCGACGGCTCGTGGAATCCCACACCCGATGCCACGCAGGGCGGCGGCGACGGGTTGATCACGACGCGGACGATCTACGACCGGAACGACCTCGTCAGCGCGCAGTTGGACGACAATCAGTTCCAAACGAGTTACGCTTACGACAACGCGAATCGCCGGATCACCGAGACGCGTGGCGCCTGCACCGTTCCCGCCGTCGCCGGCTACCAGTGCGAGCCACCCACCAGCGTCCACTTCGCCTACGACGCCGATCACCAGGTCCGCCAGAGGACCGACGAGGCCGGCAACGTCTTCACTTACACGCGCGACGCGCTCAACCGGATGGTCCAGGTGGACATCACCCGCACCCCGGGCGTCGGGGGCGTGACCCGACAGCGCTTCGAGTACGACGGCCTGGGCCGGCTCACCCGCGCACTCGATGACCAGGCCAACGTCACCGTGACCCGCGACTACGACAGCCTCTCCCGCGTCGTGCGCGAGTCCACCGAACTGCCGGGCCTCGGCACGTTCCACACCGAAAGCGCCTGGCGGGCGGAGGACCTCCGCAGCGGACTCAGCATTCCCAACGGCACCACCCTCGGCTATGCCTACGACCCCGCTGACCGCCTGGCCCGCATTACCGACTCCGTCGGCGCCGTGGCCGACTATGGCTACCTCGGCGCCCGGTTGGTCGAGGAACGATATCCCAACGGGACACGCAACCTCCGTCGCTGCGATGGCGCCGCCCGCCCGACGCAGGTGGAGACGCGCACCGCCGGCGAGGAGATCGTCGTGGGCTTCCAATACACCTGGGACCGGCGGGGCAACCGCCTCAGCGAGTCCAGGCTGCACGACCCGGCCAACAGCGAGGTCTATCGCTACGACTCCGCCGATCAACTGGTCCGGCTCACGCGTCCCCAGCCCGGCGCCCTCCCGCCCCTGCACTCGGCCTGGCGGCTGGACGGCGGAGGCAACTGGCGGGAAGTGGATGGCGCGCCCCGCGACTTCACCAGCTTCAACGAGATCCGCACCCTCCAACCGGTCGTCGGCCCGCCGGCGACCTTGACCTCGGACGCCAATGGGAACCTCACCCACGATCCGACAGCGCCGAACGGGCCCGTCACCCGTCAGTTCGACGCCTTCAACCGGCTCATCGCCGTCAGCCTCGCAGGCGGTCCCTCGCTCACTTACAGCTATGATGCCCTCGGCCGCCGGGTGGGCGAGGAGGATGCGGGCCATCACCGCGTCGCCTTCCTCCACGACGGGGAGCGGGAGATCGTGGACTGGGACGCAGATGGCAGCCAGCTCGGCACGCCGGGCACCCCCGGCCCGCTGCGGGAATTCGTGTACGGCCCCGGAAGTGACCGGCCCGCCCGCTTCCGGAACGCCGCGGGCGCGCGCTTTTTCTATCACCGGAACTCGTTCCGCTCGGTGGCGGCCCTGACCCCGGAGACCGGCGCGGGCCACGAGTGGATCCGTTACGAAGCCTACGGCACGCCCACCGTGGCGCAGACGGGGGGCATGGCCCCCACGGGCAATCCGCTGCTCTTCACCGCCCAGCGTCGTTGCTATGCCACGGACGACTATTACAGCCGGGCCCGGTATTATGACCCGAACCTCGGCCGCTTCCTCAGCCGTGAGGCCAACGGGGGCTGGGTTGAGGCTGTAGAATGTGCGCCGGTGCCACTCGATGTGTCGTGTTCAATGGAGTACGAATGGACTCCCTCCCCTTGCAGCCTCCTCGGCAACGCCTACGCCTACGCAAACAACAATCCGATCAACTCCGCCGGCGGCGGGCTCCGGCTGCGAACGACGTCCGGGTCCGGGGATTTCGACGATTTTATCGGAAACTACAACTACTTCCGCGGCGTTCTTTCCGATGCCGGCCCGGGTCAGTTGGAACAAGTCGTTACCGGCACGGGCGGGGGGAGCACGGAGGCCCTGCGTTACGACCTGGGCGACATGAGCACTCACGAATTTGGTCATTGGCTGGGCTTTGCCAGCAGCACCGGTATCGACCTTGACATTCCAGCCGGCCGCTCCGTTGCGGGGGCCTCCCGGCAATACCCGGCAGCTTTGGGTGAGCAGGCGATGGGGTCTGGCCGGTTGGCGAGCCGGGTCCTGAGTTCGGCAGGCTCGGGCAGCTTCGAGCAGGTGAGGCAATGGAACTTCACAACCGGGGAAGGCGAAGTCGCGTATCAACAGGTCTATAACTGGCTGGGCAGCGATCAGGCCCCCGGCGGCTTCGACAGCTTGTTGGGTTTCGGAGGAACAGACCGAATTCAGACCGCCACGGCGATCGAGGAAAGCCTCTGGGACAGTCTGGTCAATACGATCGTGGACTGGTGCGACGGGCTTTCCGGTGGCACGGCAAGCCCCGGCTGGGGTTCCGAAGGCGCCCTCGGCCGCAATGGCCCGATCAACGACGCCTTGGGCGGCGGCAATACGCCCCCTCCTCCGCCGGAATGAACCGGGAGGACCGGTTCGGCAAGGATTCTAACGCGTGCCGCTATGGAGCTTCAACCACGATACCGGGCGCTGGGAAGTGCAGAGTTTGATGACCGTGAGCGCGGACGGCCTCGCCCGCGGTCGTGGCTGCCTCCCGCCGCCGGCGCTCCGCTCACTGCCGGGCCCGGTAGAACCGTGTGGGTTGACCGGCGGCCGCGGCATCGGACAGGACCACGCCGCCCGGGACGGCCACGTCGTTGGCCACCGTCTCCCACGTCCGGAAGTCTTGCGTGGCTTCGAGGGCGAAGGGTTCACCGATCCGGCCATGGACGCGCAACCACGGTTTGCCGTCTTCCCAACCCTCGATCCGGACCTGGGGCAGGGCGGCATCGGGCAACAGGAAGTTCGCGAGGACGTAGTCTCCGACGAGGCCCCCCGTCCGCTTCCCTTCGGCGTTGTCGAACTCGAAGTGGATGCCGCCGTAAATCCGGCTCATGCCGATCTCATCCGCGCAGGCGGCCAGGCTGTGGAACACGCGGAACACGCCCAGCACGGAATCCGACTGCGTGGTGAAGGTGATCGCGTCCGTGCCATAAAAGGCGGTCAGCACCTGGGAACCGGCCTTGGCGAACGTGCTGTGCCCGCTGGTGTAGGCGGGAAACGGCGGCGCCTCAAGGTACGAATCCCATCCGGGGTCGGGCATGGTGGTCGGGTTGCCGTCCTCCGCGGCGCGCCGGATGGCGGTCAGGGGACGCCACAGGTTCCAGTGAAACTTGGCCTCCCAGCAGACGATCGCGGCGTCCGCCTGGGCCAGACCCAGCAAACCGAAGAGGCGGACTGTATCCGGCACGGACGTCTGCCGATCCCGCGCGATCGTGGCGGCGATCTCGTGCCAATGACCCGGTGGCATGGCGGTGTAGCTGAAGTCGGCCCAGTAGTTGGCGATCAGGCTTAGCTCGGGCGTGCGCACGACGCTGTCCCGGCGGCCCAGCAGGGCCACCTCCTCGAAGTCACGGGCGTACTCCACACTGTCCAGAGCCGGCGGAGGCAGCGGCAGAAACGGATCGAGCGTGGGAAGGCAGAAGGCATCCACGTAGCGCCACTGCGGCGTCAGGGGAGGCCGGTAAAAGGGCGGCGTCCGCTGCCACTGGCCCGGAGCCGAACTCGGGATGTACGGCACCTGCGTGGCCGAACCGTCGGCGGCCCGCAGGTCCAGCACCCGCAGCGCGGCCTCCCGCCCCAAGGCCAACCCCGGAGCCACACCCGGCCTCCCCGAAAGCGCCGCCACCCCGGTTTCATACAATTCGTCCGCACGAGCACGGAACGAGGGGTAAAGTGTCACCAGAACCTCCCGCCCGGCTCCGATCACCGCCGCCTCGACGGAGGTTTCCGGCGCTGCGTCCAACTGGAAGGCGTAAGGCTGGTGCGTCCGGAGAATCGAGTTCACCGCCTCGTACGTGGCAAGGTTCAGAATCGCCAGGTTCCGAGTGCTCAGCGTGGGGCCCGTGTTGTCCGCGCGGATGGCCGCCATCATTTGCGCGCTCCAGTCGAGCACCACGTTCGCCCGCGCCCCGGGAGCTATCCCCACAAGCCAAGCCATTCCGAGCACAGTCGCTGCCTGCCCCGGCGGAATGCCTCCCCATCTAAGATTCACGGCCTGCTAATCAGCCTCCGAAATTCGAATGTCAAGGTGAGCTTCGGGACATCCATCAAAACCTTGAGGCAAATCAATGCCGGCTTGGAGGGGCGGCGCCACGGTTGCGACCATCCGAACCATGGAGCGACAGCCAAAACAGGAATCACCCAAATCGACTATGTTCGCCAACCGTCTCGGTTCCATCGCCGCACTCCTGATCGCAGTCACCGCCCAGGCGCAGTTCGGCCGGACCTTCAGCTCGTCCTCCTACGTGCCCCCGACGGTGAATGCCGCCTACGCCTACGCCTCGGGGCAGTTGGCCGCGGTGCTCGAAACCACGCCTGCCGCCGACGAGGCCCATCTGTTTGTGGACCAGGAGACGGGCCGCCTGCGCGGGGCCCTGCGCCTGGACACTGCGTTTCGGGCGCTCGTCGCGCCCGGGGCCGAGGAGATTCTGGTGACCGGCGCCACGACGGTTCCGGACCCGCCAGGCGCCAATCAGCCTGTGTATTTCGCCGGCCGCTATGACGCGGCGACGCTGGCGCCGATCGCCGAGCGCCAGATTGATGTGGACCGGGACGATGGTTTCAACCTCGTGGGGCAGGTGGCGCCAGACGGACAATTCGTCTTCCATGGCACCCAGGCGATCGAACTGGTGAATCTCATCGCCCGTTACCGCGCCGACTTCACGCCGCGTTGGGGCGTCGCGCTGACCTACCACGGCGAACCGATGCTGCCCGGGCCCATGGTCTATCCGCTGGCCAACGGCCAGACCGGGTTCTTCCTCTATTTCCGGAAGCTCAACCCGGATGGCACGGCCACGGATTCGCATGTGCTGGGGCTGATTGACGCCGCCGGGGCGCTCCAATGGACGGCCGTGGTCAAGACCGAGGTGGCGGCGCTCACTTACGAGAGCTTTCGTTTTGTCTTCGGTTCCGACGGCTCGTTGTTCGGCAGCAAGGAAACGATGAGTCTGCTCGGGGCCGAGACCGATACGGTGAGGCTATTCCGCCTGACCCCGGCGGGTGCGCTGGCCTACAGCAAGACGCTCACGGTGCCGGGGGGCGCGTTCGAGTGGCAATACTACCTCGGCGACCGCGCGCTGGTGGCTTACATCTTCCAACAGGGGGGCGCGGACCGCATCCAGTTCATCGCGCTGGACGCCAGCGGCAACGTGTCCGGCAACACGGCCTTGAACTGCAAGTTGCGGGGCGGCGGACAGATCAAGTTCACCGCGGCGCGGCGGGCGGGCACTGACTACGCCTTCATTCACATGGAGTGCGGCTTCACCACCCTGTCACCCCAGCAGACGCTCGCCCGGCTCCACCTGCCGACGGGCGCCATGGAGTTCCGCAAGCTGCCGCAGCCGCTCCCGGGAGTGGAGACCTACGAAGTGGTCACGACGCCCGCAGGTGATCCTTACGGGCACAACAACTCCTTTCCCGCCATGGTGGGCGTGACGACGACGATCATGGGGATTCTCAACCAGGCTGGCGGCGGCAGCCGCGTCGGGTTCTACGAACTGCCGGCCAACGGCGATTTCCCCTCTTGTCTCTCCTTAGGCGATTCGGCGGTCACGCTGGGGACGTCGTTGGCGGTCCAGCTCAACGACGCCCCGCACGTTGACCTCGCGGATGGCGCGACTGTGGTCGCCCACGCCATGCCGGGCATGACCGCGCCGCGCACCACCCCCACCCTCCTGGCCACCCCGGTCACCGAGTCCACGCTTTGTCCAGATGACACGGGCACCCTTCCCGAAGTCGAACTGGACATTGTCCGCGTCGGTCAGGAGGAAGCGGAAGTCCGCGTGCCGACGGCGACCGGTTTCCGTTACGTCATCGAGCGTTCCGCTGCCTTCACCGGGTGGACCGAGGCAGCCGCCACGGACGGCACCGGGTCACTCTTCGCCCACCGGATCAGCCTGACCGGGACGGGCGCCTTTTTCCGCTGTGTGGTGACCCGGGCTGGCCCGTAGCAAGGCCGGGAGTCTCACGCCCCTCGTCGCGGGAGTCAGCCCGCGCGGCCGCGTGGCTACCACTCGCGTGGTGAGCCCTTCTGGTGTCGCCAAAGAAAGCCCTTTGAAATGAGGGCGTTCGCCAGAGACAGGGCTCGCCATATTGCCTTAACCCGACTTTCGCAACTGGGAGGTCAAAACCGCGATTCTCGGGCTCCCGTCCGCTCTAACCACTTGAATTGCAGGCCGGGCACTCTCGGATTCCGACCGCGGAGGTGTTGGCGGAGATGAGAGCCAGTGATCCGGTGGTGCAGTATCTGGTGGGCACGCCCAAGGGACGCTTGAGTACGCTGGAAGCGGCCTGGCTGAAGTTGCCCTGGCAGCAAGCCCGGCCGAGCGTGCAGGTCAAACTGCTCCCGCAGGAAAAGGAGCTCTACGTGTTGGTGAACAGTCACGCCCAGGTGAGCAAGGAACGGGCGATGCGGCGGCGCAAACTCAAGGCGCTCTGGGCGCGGCTCCAGGAGCTGCACGCGCAGCGGCCCAGCTACGCGACCTTGTTGATGAAACTGGGGGCGGCGAAGTAGGCGGCCGGACGGGTCTGGTCGCTGGTGGAAGTGCAGATGCCGGACGTGCCACGGACCAAGAAGGGACGCCAGCAACGGGTCGGGGAATGGAGCTGGACGTCGCGCAAGGACAAACTGCGGGAGGTGTGCCGACGCGAGGGCCGGTATCTGCTGCGCACGAATCTGGCAGAGAGCGATCCGGCCAAGGTGTGGGGGCTCTAGATTCCGTGCTTGTCGCGCAAGCGATCCATGATTTCGTAGGTCTCGGGGTGCAGCCGGCCGGTGTCCACGGTGAGGGCGCGGATCGCCGAGCCCGTGCGGGCCGAGGTCGTCCACCATGAACTTGAAGCGGGCCTTGCTGCGGGAGGCGCGGTAACGCAGGTCGCCACTCCATTCATCCAGCAACGCCTGCGGGACGTCCAGCGCCTCCGCTTGGGTGACAAACACCCCGAGGTTCCGGGCCAGTCGCGGCGCGGAAGACATGCCGCCGCCCACCCACACCGCGAAGCCGGGTCGTCCATCTTGCCGCGTCCCCACCAAGGCCACGTCGTGGATTTCCGGCGCGTTGCAGTGGTAAGGGCAAGCCGCAATCGTCCATTTGTGTTTGCGGGGCAGATTGTCGTAGCGCGGATTTCCCGAAAAACGGCGATGCGCCTCGAGCACCAGCGGGGTCACGTCGAACAACTGCTCCGCGTCGAGCCCCGCCACCGGGCAGCCGGTGATATTGCGCAACGTATCGCCGCAGCCGGCGCGCGTGGAAAGCCCCGCCTGCTGGAGGGTGGCGAACGCCGCTTGCATCGTCTCCAGCCGAATGCCATGAAGCTGCAGGTCCTGCCGCGTCGTGATTTCGACCTGATTGTTTCCCTGGCGCACCGCGAGTTCACCGACGGCGCGCAGTTGCGCGGACTTCAGGATGCCGTTGGGGGCTTTGACGCGCATCATGAAGCTGCCGACCTTGGGCTTGTCGTGGTAGAGACCGTGCCATTGGAGGCGCAGGATGTCTTCTTCGGGCACGGCGACATACGGGGTGCTGGCCAGGCGCGCGAATTCCCCGGCCAGCGCCGCCGGTGGTTTGTCGTGTTTGATCCGCTCGACCGAATTGCGGCGCAGGACTTCGTCGCGCGTCAGTTCACGATTCTGCCGGGCCTGGCGTTCGGCCAGGCGCTGTTCTTGCTCGGCGGTCAGTTCGGTTTCATTCATGGCGGAACTCCCACAGGTCGTCGGAGCCAAACTCCAGGCAGCACGAGCCAGCGATGGCGTAACAATCCGGGCAGAGTAGGCGCTCGCCGACAGACAGCGCGCCGAACCGGCCGCAGCGATCGCACGCGGCGGTCTCGTCAACGCGTGGCGGTTCGCTCCGGTCGGAATGGGCTGGCGGCTCGGATGGCATGGCGCAGGATCAATTAAGGTTCGAGAATGGCCCGCATGGGGGCCGGTTGCTTCACGAGATCAGCCACGGAGTAGCCATCCAGCACTCCAAAGAGCGCCGCTGCGGCTTTGTCCAGCCCGCCCCTCGAGCGGCGGGCCGGGCGCAGACGGCACGGCTGGCCCTGGCCATCCGCGCACGCGATCACCGTCGCCGTCTCGTCACCCAGCCGCGCGATGTCTCCCAACCGGGTCCTCGCCGCGGGCCAAGCCAGGGTAAATCCACCACCGGCCCCCCGCTGGGTGCGCAGATGGCCGCTCCGCCCCAAGTCGTGGACGACCTTGGCCAAATGATGGCGCGAGATCCCGAAGGCCGCAGCCACTTCGTCCACGGTGACCCGTTGCGGGTGGCGCAGGGCCGCCTGCCTCAGCACCCGCAGGGCGTAATCCGCATACGCTGAGTCGCATCCGGCGCGAGGCATAGGCCGGTCCGGGCCGCGTGGCAAGCGCAAAGCTGCACTTGTCATACAGCTTCGATTGCTCCACCCTGTGAGGTGGAGATCGGTGGTCGAAAGATTGGCGCGGGCGAGCGCGTCACGGTTATGTGGATATCAGCCAATCGCGATGAGCGTGTGTTTGACGATCCGGATTCGTTCCGTCTCGACCGCGACCAGAGCAATAATCTCCTCTACGGCGCAGGCATTCACGCGTGCCCCGGCGCGCCGTTGGCGCGGCTGGAACTGCGTGCGTTCCTGGAGGAGTTGCTGTCACGCACTGCCGAAATTGCAGTTGTGCCGGAGAAAGCGCCCACGCTCGCCGTTTACCCGGCCAGCGGATTCGCCGTCCTGCCGTTCCAGATCCGATGAGCGGCGCGGGTTTGTCCACTGAAGCCGAAGGTGGGTGAGCGCCCGTAAACCTCCCGATCCGTCAACCCTTTGACTCGCGTCAACACCTCACAGGAGCGTCGCGCGCATATTGTGAACACATATTCACAATATGCGCGCTTCGAAAACGAAGACCGAGATTCGGCAGGAACAAATCGCCCGCGCAGCGCTGGGCATCGTTGAACGCCATGGCTTGCGCGGTCTGAACGTCGCCCGCGTGGCCAAGGCGGTGGGGGTCGTGCCGTCGGGGCTTTACCGGCATTACCCGGGCAAGGACGGCGTGCTCAACACGGTGCTCGAGCTGATCGCCGCTCGCATGGAGGCCAACGTCGCGCAGGCGCGGGCCAACGGCGCCAGCGCGCTGGATCGCCTGCACGGTTTGCTCACGCGCCATGTGGAACTCATCCGCCGCAACTCGGCCATCCCGCGCGTGGTCTTTTCCGAGGAACTCCTTCATGGCCGGCCCGCGCAGCGCCGCCGGATCTATGGAATCATTCGCGGCTACTTGCGGCAGGTGGAGCAGATCATCCGTGACGGGCAGCGCGAGGGGAACATTCGCGCCGGCGTTGAACCCGAAGCTGCGTCCGTGCTCTTCCTCGGCTTGATCCAGCCGGGCGTTGTGCTCTGGGCGATGAGCGGCGGCGAGTTTGACATCGCCGCACACGCCGAGTCCGGCTGGAAACTTTTTGTCGCGGCCGTCGGTTGAGCACGATCAAGCACTGCCGTTTCACGTGGAACACCAAACCAAACACGAAAGGAAAACGAACATGAAAACCTACAACAACAAACGCAGCGCCGCGGGTGTGTTCTGCGCCGCCTACGTCGAGTTCGTCCACGACGTCGAGGCTTTGCACACGACCGCGACGCGCCCCGCGACAGCGCACGAGCACAGTGAAGACGCCGCCCAAGCGCCGAAGGATGCTCAGGAGCACAACCACTGAAACGGATTGACCATACTACCGCATCGCCATGAACGCACCGCACTTGTCCGCCACGCTTCGCCAGTCGGCCCAATGGTTGGTTCTCGTCGTCATCGCGGCGGCTGGGGTTTACCGCGTGAAGTTCGCGGCCGTGCCGGTGGAGGCCGTAGAAGTCAAACCGGGCATCGTCGCCGGCGAAGTCATGGGCACGGGCACGCTCGAAGCACGGGTCAAGACCACGATCAGCCCACGCCTCCAGGAACGGTTGGCTGAGGTGCTGGTGGACCAGAACGACTTCGTCAAAGCCGGGCAACTGCTCGCGCGATTGGATGACGGCGAGCTGAAGCGCCTGGTCGAAGTCGCAGCCGCCTCCCTGGCCAGCGCCAAGGCAACCGCCGAGCGTGTGCGGGTCGATGAAGCGCGCGCCCAGGCGGTGGAACAACAGGGGAGGCAGGAGCATAAACGCGTCTCGCAGTTGCTCGAGACCCAGGTTAGTTCGCAGGCGGAGCTGGACAAGGCGGTCGAACAACTGCGTGTCGCGGAAGCGGATTTGAAGCGTGCCCGCGCCGCCACGGTGGAGGCCGAACACCAGGTGATCACTGCGGAGAAGAACCTCGCCTACCAGACAGAGCGCTTCAGCTTCACGCGGATTGTCAGCCCCTACGATGGCCTTATCATCCGGCGCGACCGCGATTCCGGAGGGGTGGTCGTGCCGGGAAGTTCCCTGCTGCAGATCGTCTCGACCAAGGAGCTTTGGGTGGCGGCGTGGGTGGACGAAACGGCCGCCACGGCGCTGGCCACCGGCCAGAACGCCCGCGTCGTGTTCCGCTCCGAACCGGAACGCAATTATCCAAGCGAAGTCGTGCGGCTCGGACGCGAGACCGACCGCGAGACGCGCGAATTCCTCGTGGACGTGCGCGTGCGGGAGCTTCCACGGAATTGGACCATCGGCCAGCGAGCTGAAGTGTTCATTGAAACCGGGCGCAAGTCCGACGTGCTCGCGTTGCCGCAACGTCTTCTGCAATGGCGACAGGCCAAGCCCGGCGTGTTCGCCGCAACTTCCGGCAGAGTCGCGTGGCATGACGTGGCGCTTGGCTTGCGCGGGGCCGAGACGGTGGAAATCACGGACGGCCTGTTGGCTGGCGAAAAGGTGGTTGTGCCTGCCAATCCCCAACAACCGCCGCTCAAGCCCGGACAACGCGTGAGCTCAAAATGAACCTGGCCGCCAAAGACATCCGCCACAACTTCGGCCGATTCGCGCTGACCACGATCGGCATTGGGCTTCTGTTGATGATCGTGCTGGGCATGAGCGGCATTTACCGGGGCATGATTGACGACGCGCTGGTGGTGGTGGACCGCATCGGCGCGGACTTGTGGATCGTGCAGCGCGGCACGCGCGGGCCGTTCGCGGAGATCTCCCGTCTGCCCGCCAACCTCGAACATCGCCTGCGCGCCGTGCCTGGGGTGGCGAACGCGCGAACGTTCGTTTCGCACAACGTTCAGCGCGAGCACCATGGCCGGCCGCTACGAATGAACGTGCACGGGCTTTCCTGGCCCGCGGACAAGGGCGAATGGGTGAACCTCGTCGCCGGCAGACCGCTCGGCCAGGCGCATTATGAGATGATGGCGGATGCCTCGCTCGGATTGGCGCTGGGTGAGAGGCTGGCGCTCGGCAGGGACCACTACACCGTCGTGGGAGTGACCAAGGGAATGGTCTCGTCCGGCGGCGACGGCCTCGCGTTTTTCACCACGCCGGATGCGCAGGCGATTCAATTCGATCTGCCGGGTGAAGCCATCCGCCTGGAACGCGCGGCGCGGGTGCAGCGGGCTGTGGGTCAGGACCTCGGGCAGGTGCAGCCGCTGTTGCTCGAACGCGGCGGTGGTTTGTCCTCCGGCATCCCCGCGCTCGGCCCGCCCATGGTCAGCGCCATCATCGTGCGCCTGGCCGCGGGATTTGATCCGGCAACCGTTGCCGCCACCATCGCGGCCTGGCCGGACGTGACGGTTTACACGCGCGACGACCAGAGCGAATTGCTGGTTCACGGCATGATTGACAAGGCGCGGCGGCAGATCGGCCTGTTCCGCGCCCTGCTCGTGATCATTTCCACCATCATCATGGCGCTGATCCTCTACACCCTCACGTTGGACAAGATTCACGACATCGCCATGCTCAAGCTCATGGGTGCACGCAACACGATGATTGCCGGACTCATCCTGCAACAAGCGCTGCTCCTGGGCGCGCTCGGTTTCGGGTTGGCCTGGTATCTGGGCGGCTGGATCTTCCCAAAATTCCCGCGCCGGGTGTTCATTGCGCCGGAAGACCTGTGGGGATTGGCCTTGGTCGTGACCGCCATCTCTGTGCTCGCCAGCCTGCTCGGTATTTGGAAGGCGCTGCGCGTTGAACCGAACAAGGTTTTGTCATGAGCGCCACGGCCAACTCCACGCCCGCCGTCGAAGCCATCGGCCTGACGAAAATCTACGGCTCGGGCAACACCGAAGTCGTCGCGATGAAAAACGTTTCCGTGCGTTTGGCGCCGGGCGAAGTCGTGGCACTGCTCGGCCCGAGCGGCGCGGGCAAATCCACCTTTCTCACCGCGGTCGGCCTGATCAATCCGCCCACCGCGGGCCGTATCGTTATCGGCGGCGCGGCGGTGATGGACGGTGAACGCGCGCTGGTGGACCTGCGGGCTTTCCGCCGACAGCATCTCGGCTTTGTTTTTCAAAAGGCCAACCTGATTCCCTTCCTCAACGCCAAGGAAAATGTGGCCATCGCGATGGAGATCAACGATGTCGCCCCACGCGCGGCGCGCCAGCGCGCGATGGAGTTGCTCGACTACCTCGGCGTGGCGGAACGCGCGAAGAACCTCCCCGACGCTCTCTCCGGCGGCCAGCAACAGCGCGTCGCCGTGGCCCGGGCGCTGGCGAACCAGCCCAGCCTGATTCTGGCCGACGAACCCACCGCCGCGCTCGACAGTTATCGCGGCCGGCAGGTGATGGAGCTGTTCCGCCAGGTCGCGCACGAACGCGGCTCCGCGGTCATTGTCGTCACGCACGATCATCGCTCCCTGGACGTGTTTGATCGCACTTACGAGATGGAGGATGGCGAACTGCGTGCCGCGGCAACTTCCGGGCAACAGGAGCCAGGGCCTTGACCGCAGTCTTGGTTTAAAGTGCGAGCACGCGTCGCATTTTGGCAGGCTGCTTCACGAGATCGGCCACCGAGTAACCGTCCAGCACTGCAAAAAATGCCGCCGCGGCCTCGTCCAGCACGCCCTTCAACCGGCAGGCGGGGCGCAGGCGGCACGGTTGGCCCGCGCCTTCCGTGCACGCGATTACCGTCTCGGTCTCCTCGCCCAACCGCACGATGTCCCCCAGTCGAATCCTCGGCGCCGGCGAGGCCAGGGTGAAGCCCCCGCCCGCCCCCCGCTGGGTTCGCAGATGGCCGCTCCGCCCCAAGTCGTGGACCACCTTGACCAAGTGGTGCCGCGAAATCCCGTAGGTCGCCGCCACCTCGTCCACCGTGACCCGTCGCGGGTGGCGCAGGGCGGCCTGCATCAGCACCCGCAGGGCGTAATCGGAATACCGGCTGAGTCGCATCCGGCTCGAGGCATAGGCCGCTCCGGGACGCGTGGCAAGCCCAAAGCTGTACTTGCCATACAACTTCGACGGCCCTAACCTGTGCCCGCAACGACGAACAAAACGACTGCGTACCACGATGCACGCCCCCACCCTCCACCATCACGATTCGATCACCCCGGAAACCACCGTTGGCGAACTGGTTCGCGCCCTGCCCGCCCGGGCGCGCCTGTTCGAGAACCTGGGCATTGACTACTGCTGCGGCGGCAAGAAACCGCTGGCCGAAGCGTGCCGCGCCAAAGGGCTTGATCCCGCCACCGTCGTCGCGATGCTCGCCGCGCAGGACGGCGCGGCGGTCGCGCCCAGCGCGAATCCCGACGCTCTGAGCCTGGCCGAACTGTGCGATCACATCGAGCGGGCGTATCACGACTGGCTGCGCGAGGAACTGCCGCGGCTGGACTTCATGACCCGGAAGGTCGCCGCCGTTCATGGCGACCACGAGCCGCGTCTGCATGAACTCCGGCGCGTGTTTGAAGGATTCAACGCCGAGATGACGGCGCATCTCCGGGAGGAGGAAGCACAGGTGTTTCCGATGATCCGGAGACTGGAAGCGGCCAAGGACGGCGGCGAAGGCGCGTCCGCGCTCCAGGCCACGTTGGCGAAACTAGAGGCCGAACACGACCGGGCCGGCGCGGCCCTGACGCGATTCGCCGAGTTGAGCGACCGCTACACACCGCCCGAGTGGGCGTGCAACACGTTTCGGGCGATGTTCGACACGCTGGCCCGGCTCGAGCGCAACATGCACGAACATGTGCACGCGGAGAACAACGTCCTCTTTGTCAAGGCGTTGGCCGCCGCTTCGTGAGCCGTTCGCAGTGAACAAAGAGGAAAAGACGAGCCACCGGCTTGCGCCGATGGCCCATGGCGGGGGCGGTGGCCGCCTCAGTATGGACACGGCACGACCGAGGTGTCGGCGCTGATCACGTTGCCTTCGCCGCAGTCACGAATGGTCAGGCCCCTGTGTGAACCTGGCGCGACCTCGTTATGGTGGCTGGCGGGCAGCACCAAGCCGACGCCGAAGTATTCCACGTTGCCGACAATCCGGGCGCACTGCCCGTTGATCACATCAAGGCCCTGGCTCACACCGAAATACTGGGCGAGGGCGTAGGGATTGTCCGGATCAGCCCAGAGCGGCGCGAGGTTGACGACGTTTCCTTCGATCGTGACCTTGTCGCCGTGCTGCACGAGCACCCCTGACTGAAACTGGTCAATGTGATTGTCCGAAACCTCCACCCGCTTGGAATCTTGGATGACCAGCGCGCAGTTGGCCACTCCATGGGCGGCCGTGAAGTGGAGTCCCTGCACGCGCACATCTTCCGTGCCGCGGATGTGAATCGTCGGTGTTACGGGCGCCGGCGGCAGCGCCGACGCCTGCCTCAACCTCTCAACCGGCGTCGGGTGATGCCAAAGGCGAGCATGCCCAACCCGGCGATGAGCGCGCCGTGGCCGGGCTCGGGGATGCACTGGTGCACGAAGACGCCTTCCACCACCACGAACTCATTGGCCTCGAAGTGAAGACTAACCCAGGGAGGGCATTCGGGAATCCACCACTCCGCGTAAACCGGCGTGCCCGTGTCGGACACTAGAATGTCGAACGGGGGGCTGAGTGTCGGAGGGTCCTGCGGAGGGTCGGCGGGATCGAGGTGGTAATCGAAGACGACACGCAGGTTGGCCTGCGGCACACCAACAGCGGAAGCATGGCCTTCGAAGTACATGAGTTTCGGGTGGTCGGGATCGATTGGGTCCGGGAACGTCAGCGGGACGGGTTGGTTCGGAACGAGGGTAATCGAACCGATGGGTTCCTCGATGGTCTGCTGCGCCGTGGCGCGCGGAAGGACTACCGCCAGCCCGAGGGCAGCGGTGAGGATCAAGGTTTTTCTAGTTCTCATGTCAGTACCGGTGTTGTTGTGGTGTTGATGATTGTTGCGATGGCGGTTGGTGGCGAGTTGGCTACACCGGTGGGAGCACGCGGGCGGTCAGACGAAGGTGGTGTTCGGAAAACCCACGCGGTCTCCACCCCAAATGACGGGGTTGATGACCGTCGCCGCCCAAGCGCTGGAAGCCAGGGCCACGAACAGAGGAGCGATGCCGAGCGAACGATGTAGGTTTCCGATCATGCGTCACTTTCTTCTTCGGGATTCGCGGAGGGCGATTACAGGAGACCGTCACTTCAAATCGCGCCGGCGTCGGTCGGCTGGATCCGAGCTTGCAGTCGCCTACTCGGTTCGGAGCGCGACGGACTGCTCAAGCGTTTGGCGTAGCCGCTCCCACCGCAGGCCGGGTTCAACTGCATTGGTCGCCCCACCCACCGGCAGTTGCGGCGACCAGGCCACCAGTCCGCCCGTGGCGTCCACCTCCCGACAGGAAAGAAACCGCGCGGCGAACTGCCAATCCTCAGGCGTCCAGTCGCCCGGCGTGAGTGCGATCGTGTACAAGCGCGGCGCTTCGCTCACCACCCAAAGCCGCCGGCTGTCGGCGCTGAAACCTGCGCCCGCCACGGGTTGCGGCGGGGCGAACCGCGGCACAATCAACGTGCCCGTCCCGGCGTCCCACACCTGCACCGCATCTGGATTCCGCGTCAGGACGAAGCGGCCATCCGGGCTGAACAGCGCTTGTTGCACCCCACTGGTCGGTCGCAGGGGCGGCCCCAAGGGGCGTCCACTCATGGCATCCCAAACGCGGGCGGTGCCATCGTGGCTCGCCGTGACGATTCGCCTCCCGGCACGGTCGAAGCGCGCGTCCTCGATGGCGTCGGTGTGAGCCATCGGGTCGCCCGCAGGTGTGCCGGTCTGTGCGTTCGTGAGCCGGGCAACGCCGTCCTTGCCCGCGGTCAGCAGGCGCGTGCTGTCAGAGCTGAAGGCCAGGCTCGTGATCTGGCCGATGTGCAGCCTCGCCCCACCGATGAGGGGTTTGGAGGGCATTTCATCTCCCACCGTTCGCCACACCCACACCGTGCCATCCCGGCAGGCCGCGGCCAGCGTCGTTCCGTCCGGACTGAAGGCGACACGAAACACGTTCGCGCCGCCGGTCGTCAGTTGCGCGAGCGATCGCCCGGTCTTTGCGTCCAGCACGTAAACCGCGGGTTCGTCGGCGAAGGCCGCCATGGTATGCCCCGCGGGATGCCACGCCACGCCGAGGACGGCGTTGGTCAGCTTGGCCGAGGCCGTCTCCCGCCCGCTCGCCACCGTCCACACCCGCACCCATGTGTCGCGGCAGGCCGTCAGCAGTCGGGTGCCGTCCGGGCTCAACGCCGCGTGATCCACCAGGCCCGGATGCTGCAGCAACGGAGAGGCGGTTGCTCCATCGGTCGCGTGGAACAGGCGGAGTCGCCTGCCAGGGCCGGAGGCGACGAAACGCTCGCCGCCGGCACAAGACCACGCATTCCACGCGGTAAATCCCTCGGCCAGCGCCATGGAGGCAGGGACGGGTTCCGGATCCCAGACGCGCACCAAGCCGGCGCCGCCGGCGGTCAAGAGCCGTGGTCCGTCAGGTTGCCAGGCGACCTTGGTCACGGCGCCGCCGTGTCGGAGTGGCGCGCCGAGCGGCGAGCCATCGGGGACGGACCAAAGCCGCACCGCCTGGTCTTCACCTCCCGTGGCCAATCGGCGGCTGCCACTATCGAAGGCCGCTTGAGTCACCTGACCCTCATGCCGGAGCGGCGGCGTGAGCGGGTGGCCGTCGGTGGCTCCCCAGAGCCGTGCCGTCGTGTCCTCGCTACAGGTCGCGACGTAGCGGCCATCTGGACTGAATCCCGCCCATGTCACCCACGAATGATGACCGAGCCGGGCTGGCAGCATCTGCCAGTTGGCCGTCGTCCAGAGCTGCGCCGCCCCCTCGGCTCCCGCCGTCACCAACCTGGCGCCGTCGGAGGAGAAGGCCACCGCAAACAGCCCCTCGCTCGAACGCAACGGCTCACGCAGCGCAGCACCGTCCACCGTGCGCCAGAGGCTCACCGTTCCGTCGAGCGCCGCCGCCGCCAAGACCGCGCCGTCCGGACTGAACGCCACGGCGGTGACGGTTTCACCAACGGACAGCACGCGTGGTGGCGCCGCTCTCGGCAACGACCACACCCGCACAGACCGGTCCTCGCCCCCCGCGGCCAGGTGGCGGCCATCGCGGCTGAAGCTCAGATCGCGGACAGCCCTCGTGGCCGGACCCGGCAATTCGAGCAGCGCGTGGTCTGAGCCATGCAGCAACCAGACGCGGCCATCCGCGCCGGCCACGGCGGCGTTCGTGCCATCGGGGCAAAACGCGACGCGGCGCACCTCCACCGGCAGTTGGAACCGGTTGGTCGTTGGCCGACCAAGATCTTCGCCGGAGCCCGACCCCAAGCCAATCCACAGCACCTGTCCATTAGCCGCGCCCGCGAGGACCTGCCGTCCGTCGGGCGACCAGACCGCATCCCGCACGGGGGCACCGAGGTGCCACACGCGCTCGAGGACCGGGCTCGCGTCGAGAATGCGCGCGAGGCAAAGCTGGTGCAGGGCGTTGGTGGGATCGAGGCGAGCCGCCTCGGCGAACCAGGGCAGCGCGCCCAGCAGATCGCCCGACTCGACCGACCGCACGCCGTTGGCGACGTGCATGTGCACCAACTGCTGCTGCGTCAGGAGCACGGCCGCCTGCCGGGCAGCGGCCTGGCGTTCGGCCCGAAACCACTGGGTCAGAACACCGACTAACCCGGCCAGGGCCACGGCCTGCAGGGCCAGCGTCAAGGCGAAGGTGGCCGGTTTGCGCCGTGCCCAACGACACAGCCGTTCCCAAGGACTCGCGCGACGGGCGCGGATGTCCTCGGCCCGATGCCACCGATCGAGGTCGTCGGCCAGGCTCGCGGCGGACGCGTAGCGGTCCCCAGGCTCGCGGGCCAGGCACTTCAGGCAGATGGCTTCGAGATCCCGATCCACGTCCGGATTCAGCTCGCGCAACGGTGCGGGGGAATCCTCACGCGCCTTACGGAGCGTGGCCGCCGGCGTGTCGGCCAGATGGGGCGGTTGACCGGTCAGGATGTGGTAGAAGATTGCCCCGAGGCTGTAGAGGTCGCTGGCGATGGTGACTCGCGACCCGCCGCCGACCTGTTCGGGCGCCATGTAACTCGGCGTGCCGATGACTTCGCTCCCGTCGTCATCGTTGCCGGCCCGATCCAACCAACGCGCCAGGCCGAAGTCCGTCACGTGCGGCTCACCCTCTTCATCCAGCAGGATGTTGCCCGGCTTGAGATCGCCGTGCAGCACGCCGTGCTGGTGGGCGCAGTGAACCGCCCGGGCGAGCTTCGCGACCAGTGCCGCTCCCCGAGGGCAGCACCGAGGACGACACGGCCAGGGCAGACGCGGTTCCCGGTGCGCCGGACAGTGTCGTGCCGACCACAGCCCATCCGCCAGGTGATCGGCCAGGGTCCCGCCCTCGACCAATTGCATTGCGAACCACCCCAGGCCCGCCGTCTCGCCCACCTCGAAAATGGGAACGATGTGGGCATGGCTCAACGTGGCCGCCGTCTCCGCCTCGGCCCGGAACCGTTGGCGAGCTGCCGAGCTGCCCAAGGCCTCCGCGCGAATCGTCTTCAAGGCGACGATCCGATTTAGGCTGAACTGGCGTGCACGCCAGACGATGCCCATCCCGCCCTTTCCGATCTCCTCGATCAGCTCGAAGTCTCCGCACCGCGGCGGCAGCGGCGACTCGCCATCCCGATCTGCAGGGGCGGTTGGTTGGACGAGCGGTCGCAGGCTGACCCGGATCAGGCACTCGGGGCAGAGCCCGTCCAACGCCCGGTCCGAGAGGGCCGTGCCACAGCGGGGACAGTTTCCGAAGGAGGTCACGATGTCGTCATGCTGTTCTTCGGCATTGCCGCGGCGTGATTACCGCCGCCGAATTCCTCGCGGCCGAAACACCAAGCTCCAGAAAAGCTCCAAGCTCCAAACACCAAGCTCCAGAAAAGCTCCAAACACCAAGTAGTAAGCTCCAAGAAAGCTCCAAGCACCAAGCTCCGGACAGCCTCCAAGCCTCGAAGCTCTCAACCCAGCCGTGCCGCAACCAAGCTCCGGAGGGCTGGCCTCGGTGGGGCCTGGGAAGTTCCCTGTTCCTTTTGGACCTGCTCAGTGACCTTGGACCGGGAAGACGTTCCCTCACCCGCCCTGCGGGCACCCTCTCCCTTCCGACGGGAGAGGGACGGGGTGAGGGCAGGTTCACGGAGAGGGGGTCATGCCGCGTGGCGGATTATGCCGCGTGCATGCCCCGGACCCTTGTCGTTGCTG
>CAZHUS010000100.1:0-31733 GCA_964535555.1 uncultured Verrucomicrobiota bacterium | reverse complement strand
GACGCCCGGAACTGGTTCGCCGCGTGCGGCTACAGTTTTATTTAAACTGCTCTAGTGTCGGCCCGCCGGTCCGTGGGGTCAAACCTTGACATTCGACATTCATCGGCAACGCCCTGAGCCGTAGCCGCCGGGCCACAGGGCCAGCGGGAGTTGGCTCCAGCGCGGGACCAGGCCGGGGAACCCGGGTCGGGGCGAACCGGCGGGAGGAGATCTAAACCTACCTTGGCGCGGGGCGTGGGGCAGCGGAAATGTCGAATGTCAAGGTTTGACCCCAAGGCGTCTTCTTTTCCCGCTTGTCACCCTGCCGACCCGTGGTAGTTTCGGCGGCCTTTGAAGCGGAATGAAGACTGACATCCATCCGAAGTACATCGAAGCGGAAGTGCGTTGCGCGTGCGGCAACGCGTTCAAGACCCGCTCGACCCGGCCCGTGATCGTCGTGGGCATCTGCAACGCCTGCCACCCGTTCTACACCGGACAGCAGAAGTTCGTGGACACCGCCGGCCGGGTGGACAAGTTCCAGCAGCGCATGGCCAAGACCCAGGCCGCCCAGGCCGCCATGGCCGCAGCCGCCTCCTCCAAGAAGAAGCGGAAGTAGCTTTTTGTCAGCGTGCGCCCGCCCGGCTCACCGTCGGGCGGGCGGCTGCTTTTCAGGGACGTCCATGGACCTGCGACCGTACGTCGAACGCCTCCGGAATCGCTACGCCGAGGTGGAGGCCATGCTTAGCGACCCAGCCGTCTTCAACAACCCCGCCCGGGCTCAGGAACTCGGTCGCGAGTACGCCCGCCTCAAGGAGTTCGTCGCCCATGGCGAGACGTACTGCCGCGCCCTGAGCGACCTCGAGGCGAACCGTCAACTGCTGGCCACCGAGAAGGACCCGGAGTTGCGCAGCCTCGCCGAGGAGGAAATCGCGCAGCTTGAGGCGAAACTGCCCGCCCAGGCGCTCAAGGTTCAGGAAGGCCTCCTGCCTGCGGACCCTTCCGAATCGCGCAATACCATCATCGAAATCCGGGCCGGCGCCGGCGGTTCCGAGTCGGCTCTGTTTGCCGCGGACCTCTACCGCATGCTGACGCGGTATGCCGAATCCCATGGCTGGAAGGTGGAGGGCCTGGACTCGAGCGCGTCGGACCTGGGCGGGTTCAAGGAAGTCGTCTTCAGCGTCACCGGGACGGAGGTCTTCAAGCGCCTGAAATTCGAGAGCGGCGTGCACCGGGTCCAGCGCGTGCCTGCCACCGAGGCCCAAGGCCGCATCCATACCAGCACGGTCACGGTCGCGGTGTTGCCCGAAGCGGAGGAGGTCGACATCGAGATCAAGCCGGAGGAGCTCGAGATCACCGTCTGCCGCGCCTCCGGTCCCGGCGGCCAGGGGGTTAACACCACCGACTCCGCCGTTCAGATTGTGCACAAGCCCAGCGGCCTGATCGTCCGGTGCGCTGACGAACGGTCGCAGCAGAAGAACAAGGCCAAGGCGATGAAGGTCCTGCGCACGCGTTTGCTGGATCGGAAAGTCGCGGAAGAGAATGCCCGCTATGCCGCCCAGCGCCGCTCGCAGGTGGGCACGGGCGAACGAAACGAGAAGGTCCGCACCTACAACTTCCCCCAGAACCGCGTGACCGATCACCGCATCGACGTGAGCGTGTACAACCTGCCGGCGGTGATGGACGGCGATCTCGACACCTTGATCGAACCGTTGCTGGCGCACGACCTTCAGGAACGCCTCGCGGGACTGAAGCTCTGAAGCCAAAGACGCCAGGACTTGAACGCCGCGAGCCGGGTCCCGGCCCAACGCACCGGCTCCAAGGCGTGGCTCCCCTTCATTTCCTCATCCCGCAGACCGACGCCCACTGCCAGGCTCCATGAACCGCCTTCCCGTTCCCGACCACATCCGCGCGCTGATCTTCGACTGCGACGGCACGATCGCCGACACGATGCCGCTGCACTGGCAATCGTGGCGGGAAATCGCGGCCCGACACGGCTTCGCCTTCGACGAGGCGCGGTTCTACGCGCTGGCGGGGATCCCCTCGCGTGACATCGTGCGGGTATTGAACCGGGAACAGGGCCTCGAACTCGATCCTCTCGGCATCGCCCGTGAAAAGGAGGAGACGTACCTCGGCAAGCTGGAACACATCGGCCCGATCGAGATCGTGCTCGAAATCGCGCGGGCCCATGCCGGCCGGCTGCCGATGGCGGTGGCTTCCGGCGGCTCAAAGCGGGTCATCGAACGCGTGCTCGGTCACCTCGGAATCCGGACGCTCTTCCAAGCTGTGGTCACGAATGAGGACGTGACCCACCAGAAGCCCGCGCCGGACATCTTCCTGGAAGCCGCGCGTCGCCTGGGCGTCGCTCCGGCGCGCTGCCGGGCCTACGAAGATGCGGAACTGGGGCTGCAAGCCATCCGCGCGGCGGGGATGGATGCCGTGGATGTGCGCGACTACCTGGCAGGCTGATCGATCCGTCACGGCCGGTTGGTTTCCTCACCATCGAGATCCAACGGGCCGCTGAACTCGGCCACTCGGGCCCGCTTGCGATCGCGGCAATTCTCCACCGCCGCGCGAAGCTTGTCGCGCAGGGGACTCGGATCCGGGACGCACTCCAGGGTCACCACAGGTGTGCTGGCGTCGGTGGTGCTCAGGATGATGTCGCCGCGGTTGAACAGGCGGTACAGAAAGGGTTGATGCAGGGTCGTGTCGCGCACCCGGTACAACTCGAGGTCATCGGTGTGCTTGGCGAAGATCCCCGTCGTGATCTGCAGCCGCTCGGAGGTGAGTTGGTAGATGCGGTTGCGCAGTTCGAGCCAGCGCCAGAGCCAGATGAAGAAGGGCACGATCAGCCAGCAGAACAGCCAGCACACGACGTTGAGCCAGAAATTGCGGACGTGCGACGAGGCGCCGCGCCAGATCAGTTCCTCATTCGGATTCGGCATGGGGGAATACAATGTGCCGGCGTTGGGGAGGCAAGCAGAAGTGGCGTCGAGGCCGCAGATCCTCGTCCCGCCCGGAGTCCACGGCCCGCACAGGCGGCCTCGCGCGAGGACGGCGGACGGCGCAGCTCCTGACTTGCCTGATCGCCAACCCCGCGTATGCTCAGGGGACCATGGAAACGGTGGTGTTGCTCCTGATCGCCGGGGTTGTCCTGATGCTCCTCGAGACCGTGCTGCCCGGCCTGATCGCGGGCATGGTCGGCTTTGGCTGCATGGTGGCCGGCGTCTGGATCAGCTATACACGCTTTGGCCCCCGGACCGGGAGCCTGGTCCTGCTCACCGTGCTGTGCGTGCTGCTCGCGGCTGGACTGCTCTGGATCCGGTTCTTTCCGCACAGCCGCATTGGGCAGGCGTTCGTTTCGCGGCGGACCGTCGGCAATCTCGGGGTGGAACAGCCGGAATTGCTCCAGCAGTCGGGCACCGCCGTGACCAATCTCCGGCCGTCCGGCATGGCTCTCATCAACGGTCGCCGCGTGGACGTGGTGACGGAGGGGGTCATGATCGAGCGGGGCTCGACGGTGCGGGTGGTGGCCGTGGAAGGCCTGCGCGTGGTGGTTCGCGCGATTTGACGTCGTCCGCCCTGCGTTGTTATTCGACCTGACAGCACAACCAATCGCCGCCAAGATCATCCCATGAACCAGACGTTGCCGATGTTCGCCGTGTCGCTCCAATGGATCCTGCTCGGGCTGGTCCTGCTGGTGGGGCTGGTGTTCCTGATCCTGCTCTTCAACTTCTTCACGATCTTCATCCGCGCCTGGGTATCCGGGGCGTACGTGGGCCTGATTGAGCTGGCCGCGATGCGTCTCCGGGGCGTGCCGGTCGGGATGGTCGTGGACAATTACATCAACGCGCGCAAGTCCGGCCTCGACTTGAACGTGGACCAGCTCAACGTCCACTTCCTCGCCGGCGGCGATGTCGCGATGGTCGTCCGCGCGCTGATTGCCGCCCAGAAGGCCGGCATCCACCTGAACTTCGATCGCGCCTGTGCCATCGATCTCGCCACCAAGGGAACGGGCAAAACGGTGCTGGACGCCGTCAAAACGTCGGTGAATCCGCGGGTCATTGATTGCCCGGCGCCCACGCCCACCAAGACCACCATCGACGCCGTGGCCAAGGACGGCATCGCGGTAAAGGTCCGCGCGCGGGTGACGGTCCGCACCAACCTGGACCGCTTCGTGGGTGGCGCTACCGAGGAGACCATCATCGCCCGCGTCGGCGAAGGAATCGTCACCACCATTGGCTCCGCGAACAGCTACAAGGACGTCCTCGAGAACCCCGATCGCATTTCCAAGAACGTCCTCGACAAGGCCCTCGACGCCAACACCGCGTTCGAAATCCTCTCGATCGACATCGCGGATGTCGACGTGGGCGAGAACGTCGGCGCCAAACTCCAGGCCGAACAGGCCGAGGCAAACAAGCTCATTGCCCAGGCTCAAGCCGAGGTGCGCCGGGCACTCGCCGTCGCCCAGGAGCAGGAGATGCTTGCCCGGGTCCAGGAGATGCGGGCGCGCGTCGTCGAGGCGGAAGCCCAGGTGCCGCTCGCCATGTCCGAAGCGTTCCGCTCGGGCAATCTTGGCATCATGGATTACTATCGCATGAAGAACATCCAGGCGGACACCGACATGCGCGGCAGCATCGCCGGGGCGGGTTCAACCACGGCGGGCGACGCGACGAAGGCAACCTGAGTCGCTGGCCGCCCCGTCAACACCCATGCCCACCTTCGCGGCATCGCTCGAGAGCCTGATCGCCTTCGCGGTGATTCTGCTGCTCTCTGCCGTGGGGAACTGGATCAAGAGCAGGAATGCCAGGTCCCCCGACGACGCTGAAGAACGCGAACGCCCCGCCGCTCCCGGCAGACCGCGTCCGGGCCAACCTGAAACCCCCGCACCCCGACCGCCCGCGGGATTCGATTGGGAACGGGAACTGCGACGCATGTTTGGCGAGGAACCCGAGCCGCAACGGCCGGCTCCCCCCCCGCCGTCGACCACCGTTCCACCGCGGATGCCCCCGACCGCGGCACCTCAGCCGAGTCATCCCCACGCGTCCCCGACGCCGGTCACGACCGCGAGAAGCGAGCCTGCCTCTCCCTCCAAGCCATCCTGGCGCAGGCACGATGCGACCGAGGACGCTCCGGCCCTAGACCACGCCGACGCCCCCACCGCCAACCTGGCGACTCTCAGCTCGTCACGGGTAGCCTACGATCGGGCCCGGGCACTCCAGGCCGCGACTCAGGCCAGACTCGAGGCCGTCAAGGCCAGGGTCCAAGGAACCGCCAAGCCAACTGAGGCTTTGACCGGTTCCGCCTCCGCGGACGTCGCCGCCCTGGTTCGATCGTTCCGCAACCCGCGAACGGCGCGGCAAGCCATGCTGGCAGCCGTGATTCTAGGCCCGGCCAAAGCCACCACGCCTTGATTCGAAGCTCCGGTTGAACACACGATCGGAAGGGCGCGCGCCTCAGATCAGGGAGATGCCTTTGGGGACCTTGACGATGACGGTCCCGGCGATCTTGTCATGCCAGCTCTGCCTTTCCGGCGACCATCCCACCCAGAAGAAGCCCAGGCCGAGCGCCACAAAGGAGAAGACGGAAGCGAGCGAGCGCACCAGGGCCACCGTGAAATCCAGCCGCCGGCCATCCTCACGGACGATCTTCAAGCCGCAGACGATGCCCCCGATCGTGGTGCCTTTCCACGTCCAGAGACCAACGTGGTACGCGATCCAAAGCAGAGGGAAATAGCCGTCCACGTGGCGCAGGAACCAGCCCAGCAACAACAAGTCCAGGAGCGTCGCAGCAAACCGGATCCAGAACCCGGCGCGCGGCAGGGCGGTCAACTCCGCCGTGGATCCGGCCACGGCCGGATCGGCCCAGGACGACGACGGGGCGGGCGTGCCCAGCAACCCTGAAGCAGCTCCGACGTCCGCCCCCGCCACGGCGCCCGCGGTGCTTGCGTCCGGAGCGGGGTTACGGGGAGGGGGCGAGCCGAGCGTCTCGGCAGGGACGCGCACCAACGGTGCCGGCGGACGCTTCGCCCGCTGCTGGCGGAGGAGTTCGACAAGGGCCATCAGGGCGGCGCCAAAGGCCAGCGGCACCATCAGCCCCCACACCAACAACCCCAAAACCGGCATGAGGTACAATACCGCCACGATGGCAATTCCGGCCAGGAACGAGAGCAGGGGCGGACCGGGCATGTTCCTGCCGAAGGCTCGCAGTGAGCTGCGTCCCAGCCATTGCAGCGTCGCGGTCTTGCCCAAGACGAATGCCGCCACGCCGGCAATCAAAAGGAATGGGATAACCAGCAAGCCAACCCCGGTGGCTCCCACCACGATCACGGCCGGCCAGAAAAGGAACAACCCAAGGAGACCGACACCGAATGTCCCCAGGGGTTGTTCGCGAAGGGCCCGTTCACAGGCTTCGACCGGCTTCGGCACCAGGAGCGCCACCATCAGATAAACCAGGGCGTGCAGGAAAAAGACCACCCACACCCATCCGAGGGAAGGCACCAGCGGCCGCCCAAAGAGCAAGCCGTACTTGAACCACGACCCCAGCGGCGGCAGGAAGGACGCAAACTCCCGCTTCTGCCGATAAAAGCTGGCTTCCCGGTCGGCGGTGATCCTGCCGCCGACCACGATGCATTCGCCTTCGACGACCGCGTTCGGACCAAACCGCGCATTGCCCAATACCACGACGACTTCCCCTCGCACGCGACCGTTGAGGTCCAGATCGCCGAACACCGTGACGCATTCGCCCCCCACGTCGCCCGAGATCACGGCGTTGCCAAACACCGTCACGCAGTCACCACCCACCTCGCCCTCCACCCGCGTGTCCCCCCAAACCGTGACGACGGACGAGGCGCGCTCGTTGGGGCTCACCTCGGTAGAACTGAAGACATTGACGACCTCGCCGATGCGTCGTGCGGTTCGGGGAACTCCATCGGCCACGTCGCGCACGACGTCCGCATCGCGGGGCACGCGCCCCCCCACCTGCTCTTCACCCGTGGACTGCTGCGCGAGCACAGCCCGGCCCGGAGCAAACACCATCGCCGAGACCAGGACCGCGCGCCAGAACCCAACCGCACCGCTGACCAGAGACTTCATCGTTCCTCTCCTCGCTGACTGCAAGCCAACCGATAGAGCATCGTGCCGGCGCCGACGGCGACCAGGTAGGCCGCCAGGCAGGCGACGCCGAGCCCGATGCAAATCCAGCCACCCGATTTGTGGCACAGCGCTGAAACCGCCTGGAGCAGCGCCTCGCACACACTCCATGCCGCCTTCAGGGGCGCCAACCAGGTCTCCACCCGCGCGCTGAAAACCTCCGGCGTCCCCAGTTCCGGGAAGTGGAGACAGGCGTAGGTGAGGGCGCCGAGCAGGAAGGACAGGAGCACCAGGGCCGAGGCCTGGACTGGCCGGGGCCACGTGGACCAGGCCTGCCGGTACCAGGGCAGGCGGGATCGCCTCGCGATCGCCTCCAGCACCCGGGGCGCCAGCGTCGCCGGCGCGAGATGGTCCGGAAGTCCCTTCAGTTCGCGGTCAAGGACCTGCTCCCAGCTTTCCGGGGCGTTCTCGGGCATCGAGTTCATGCGGCGCTCACTGGATTGAGGACACGGTTCACGGTGGGGAAGTTGCGGAAAACTGGTTGGCGGAGGGGTCTTCATGCGAGCGTGGCCTCCGGATTCAGGGCCAGGCGCCGCCGCAAGGCCTCGCGCCCGCGATGGATGTCGGTCTTGACCTTGCCGAGGGAGACCCGGAGCCGCGCGGCGATCTCCTCGTAGCCAAGGTTTTCGAAGTGGAACAGCACGAGCGGAACGCGCTGGGCGGCAGGCAGCTTCTGCAAGGCGGCCTCGAGGATTTCCCGCTGGTCGGCCGTGTCCACGGCCTGCTGGTGGGTCTCCGGAGCGGGCAGGTTGGCCGCGAAAGGCTCCTGGTCGTCTTCGTCGTCCTTGGCGAACTCGGAGAAGAACCGCCAGCGGTTGCGGTAGCGGGTCAGGTGATTCAACGAGAGGTTCCGGGCCACCGTCTTGAGCCATCCTCCGGCGGTGGGACTCGAGGACAACTCGCTGAAATGGGTGTAAGCCTTCAAAAAGACCTCCTGGGCCACGTCCTCCGCCTCGGCCGCGCTCCCCAACAAACGTAGCGCGGTCGTGAACACCATGTTCTGGTAGTTCCGCATGAAAGCCTCGAATTGGAGCGGGTCGCTCATCCGTGTCGCGAAGGCGTCACCGACCAGTCTAATCCGAGATCATTGTCGGCTGCAAAACACATGGCGGACGACCGAAGTTGCAGAAAAAACTTCAAACCAAACGCCGGGCCGCGACGTATAACTCCTGCGTCGATGAAACCACCTGTGGACACGCGGTCGGGTAAGACGGGTTCGGCCCTGCGGACCCTCACAGCCTTGTTCGCCCCCTCGGACGAGCAGCTCATGTGGCGCGTCCAGACCCAGGACGACCACGCCGCGTTCGGTGCCTTGATGAAACGTTGGGAGGAACCCATCCGCCATCTATGTGCGCGGCTCACGGGGGATCCCCACCGTTCGGAGGATCTCGCCCAGGAAGTCTTCTCGCGTCTGTTTGCCAGCCGCGCCTCGTTCCGCCAGGGCTCGAAGTTCTCCACCTACCTCTGGCGGTGCGCGCTGAATCACACTTACAGCGACCTGCGCCGGACGCGCAACCGGCGGGAAACGTGCCTTCCGGAAAACCTCGACACGGACGAAGGCCCCCAGCCGTCGCTCGGCGATTTCCCGGGGGACGAGCCCACGCCCCACGAAGCGGCCAGCCGGCAGGAAACCGGCGAGGCCGTCCGGCGTGCCCTCACTCAATTGCCCGAGCCCTACCGCGCCGTGCTCGTCCTGCGTCATTACCAGGGCCTGAAGTTCCGCGAGATCGCCGAGGTCCTGGGTTTGCCCGAAGGCACGGTGAAGACCCGAATGACCGAGGCGTTGAACGAGCTGGCCCGCCTGCTGCGACAACCGCTCGACCTGAAGCTGGCGTCCGCCCCCAACCGCCGCACGCGTCCCACGGAGATTTCCCTGCTATGAACCATTACCAGAGTCACACGCATCCCGAGCCCGGAGAATGGGCCGGCTACCTTTACGGTGAGCTCCCCCCTGAGGCCCATGCCAGGATGGATGATCACCTGCGTTCGTGCGCCGACTGCCAGGAGCAGTTGAAGCAATGGCGCGAGACCATGAGCCACCTGGACACGTGGAAGCTTCCTCGCCCGGGCAGGGCCCGGCGACCTCTTCGCGTGTACGCCCGCTGGGCGGCGGCGGCAGCCATGGTCCTCGGCGCGGGCTGGGCCGGGGGCAGGCTCAGCGCCCCGGCCGGCGTCTCGCCCGAACAGATCAGGGCGGAACTCCTTCCCGCGCTCAGACAGGAACTGCGTCAGGACTTCGAAACCCGACTCGCCTCGAGTCTGCGCGCCGCCGACGACCGGGCCAACGACAAGCTGGTGGAACTCGCCGAGGCCTGGGCCCGCGCCCGCGAAGACGACAAGCAGGCGACGCTGGCCCTTTATCAGAAACTCGACCGCCAGCAACGGCTCGACACCGCGACGCTCCGACGGGACCTCGAGACCGTGGCCGTCGTGGCGGAGAGCGCCATCGGCGACACCCGGGACAAGCTCACGCAGCTGGCCGTCAACTCCCTCACGAGCCCGGCAGGCTCCAGCCCGTCGGAACCTTGAATTCACCGTAACAACACCATGAAGACTACACGCCGACTCCTCCCCACACTGGCCGCGGCTTTCGCCGGCCAGCTTATCCTCGTCGCCCAGGAAGCTCCTCCGGTGCCACCTCCTGATGCGCCGGCGCCCCCGGGCGTCCCCGTGAAAGCGGCTCGCCGAGCCATCGAGACCGCGGAACAACTCCACGTGGCTGAAGATCAGGTTCGCGCCCACCTCGCGGAGGTGAACCGCGCCGTTCAGCTCGCCCAGGCCACCCAGGCCATCATCATCGCCGGAACGCCGGAACCGCCGGAAGCTCCCGAACCGCCGGAGGACGCTCTCGGCGAGAACATCGAACACTCGATCCAGCTCTGGAACACGGACGACGGTGCCAGCTTCGCCATCGGCGGTGGAGCTGGGGGCAGCGTGTTCGGGGTCGGCGGCCCCTTCGGTGGCGGAGTTGAACCGCTCATCGTTCCCGCGGGGGAGGCCAAGGATGATCAACTCGCCGAAACCCGCGAAGACCTCACGATCCTGTCGCGCATCCTGCGCAAAGCCGCCAGCCGTACCGACGGGCGCGAGGAAGCGATGGGCATCGTGCTCTCCTCGTTGCCCGGCCTGCGCCAGCCCCAGGCGATGTACCTCGGCGGGTACGGGGCCGTGTTCGTCCTCAACGTCCAGTTCCCGCTGGCCCCCGCCCCGGATGTCGAGAAGCAACCCACGGAAAAAACCGGCAACACGGCCTGGGACGAGGCCCGACGCGAAATCTACGGACCGAAAAAGTCGCCCGACTCCCTGTGGATCAAAGCCCTGCCGCGCCACGAACCGACCTACGACGCGGACCGCGTGGCGCGGTTGAAGCGCGAGCTCATCGAGGCTCTCAAGAACGCCAGCAATCTGCGGCATGTCGCCGACGACGAAGAGGTGGTCGTTGCCGTCTCCAGCGGGACCGGCGTGGGCGCCGGTGCCCGTGAACTCCACGTCGTCCGGGTCGAGAAGGACGTCCGCTCCGAGGGTCGCTCGACCGGACGCAAACCGGAAGTGGTTCAACGCCGCGAACGCGTCTCCTCGGCGCCAGAGTCGCGGC
Source organism: uncultured Verrucomicrobiota bacterium (assembly GCA_964535555.1). Lineage (GTDB taxonomy): Bacteria > Verrucomicrobiota > Verrucomicrobiia > Limisphaerales > J093 > DSVZ01. Next base: position 21,011 of record CAZHUS010000100.1, on the reverse strand, counting down.
TGGTGCTCCGGGTGAAGAAGGCGGACGTGGATGCCTGCGCCGCAGGCAAGCTCGATCACGACGCGTTCGCCAAGCGCGTGACGATCACCAGCTACTGATCCGTCGACCCACCCTCGGCTCAGGGTGGAGCAAGCGGAGACCGACTGGCCGGCGTACTGCCGGCCAGTTGCGCTTTGTACCCTGAGCTGCGGGCCCCCGGGCGGTATCCCGGACTGCCGGCATGAAGGCCCGAACTCAACCCGGCGCCTGAATGCCTTGGATTGCGGTCCGTCCTGAATCGCTCCAAGCTGGCTGGCGTGAAGCCGATTGTGGTGGTGCTGCCTTTGATCATTCTGACGTCCGGGTTGTTGGTCTTCTTTCTCCTGCCCCTCGACCTGAAGACGCGCACTCTGATCCTGGCCTCGGATGGGGTCGCGGCGGGAATAGTCGGGTTCGCGCTCTGGAAGAGATCCAAAGGCGGCTGAAGCAAGCTCTGCCGTGGTCACGGTCTCGCTCGCGCCATCCCGTAAAGAAGAACGGGGTGCCAATGGCACCCCGTTTCACAAACTGAAGCGACGGCGGCCGGGCCTCACGCGCCCATGCCGTCTTCAAAAGACCCGGCGGCCGCGGGCCAGCAGAGGTTGTCGCGCACGAAGGCGATGCCGTTGGCGCTGGTATAATCGAGGTCCTTGTGGGCGCTCTCGGCTTCCACCACCAGCGGGGCGGTGGGACGGCCCATGGCCTGGCAATAACGCTTCGGATAGCCGACCTGGATCAGGAGCTCTGCGTAGCGTTGCATGTTGATGTCGCCCGAGGGGAGGTCGACAAACTGCATGGCGCGGTCGGGCCAGTTGCCGTTCATCATGCGCAACGGCATGCCCGGACGGATGACGAAGTTCTTGATGTGCGCCGCGAAGACGCGCGGCCCCACCTTGAGGAAGCGGGTCTCCCAGGTCTCGCCTTCCCAGCAGTGGCTTGGATCCGCATTCACGCCCAGGCACTTGTCGCCGTCGCAGATCTTCACCAGCATGTTGAAGTCGTCCGCGCACATCGCCCCGGTGCCGGGATGAATCTCGTGACAGAGGACGATCCCCCGGTCGTTCGCGGCCTTGCGAATCTTCGCCGTCTTGTTCACGAAGCGCTCCTGGCCTTCCTTGATAAGGTCAAAGTCCCCGCCAGCCCAGAATCCCCAGGGATACCCGCTCGCCACTTCCCAGCCGAAGGCGACGCCCCAGAAGGTGGGCAGGATCTTGACGCCCAATTCGATCGCCAGATCGAACAACCGCAGCAAGTAGTCCTCGGCCCACGCCTCGATCTTGTCCGCACTCATCTTCGCGACGTCGGCGGGGATGAAAGGCCGGATGCTGGGGCTTCCCGTCCACGCGGTGGTGTGCACCCAGAGCGGGCAGTGGCAGGAAATGCCATCGAGGGTCAGGCCGGCTTTGGCGAACGTATCCTTGATCTCGGCAGCGCTCTTGAAGCCGTTCGCCCCCTGCAGCATGTAGTTCGAAGGCTGGGCGCCGGAAGCTCCGGAGCGTTTCGCGTAAGCGAGGAAATCGGCCAGCGGCTTGGCGCCGTGCTGGGCGCCCTCAATGGAGGCGTGATAAACGGCTTGTGGCATAGAAGCAGGTTTCTTTAAGGCTTTGATTCAACGTGTCGAGTCCACGCGGACTTTGACCGGTGAGACGGGGGGGATGGTAAGCGCCTGGCGCCCGCGGGCAAGCCGAGATTCCTTGTCCTGTTCCTTCCCAAAACTGGCGTGCGGACGGGGCATGGCGACCGAGTCCAGGGGGCAGCGGCGCACGCCACCCGGGGCGAGTTCGGGGCACGTGCTGCTGGTCGCCTGCAGGTCCGGATGGCGCTGCGCCGGGCACCGCCACGGGAAAGCACAATCCTGTTGACCGATCCCGAAGAGCCGGCGTATGCACGCGCCATGAACCCTCCTACCAACCCGGTATGCCGACGTGCCTTCCTGCAACAGAGCCTTGCCTTGGGAGCCTTCGCGGTCGCGCGGCCTGCTCCAGCCGCCGAACCGCCCGCCGCCCCCGCGAGGTTCGAACGGCGCCTCAAGCTCGGCGTGGTCGGCTGTGGCGGTCGCGGCAGTTGGATCGCGGGATTGTTTGCGCGCCACGGCGGGTACGAGATGCACGCCGTCGCGGACTACTTCCAGCCCGTTGCCGACGCCTGTGGCGACGCCCTCGGAGTCGCCAGGACGCGGCGCTTCTCGGGCCTGTCCGGTTACCGGAGACTGATCGAGAGCGGCGTGGAGGCTGTCGCGCTTGAGACTCCGCCGTTCTTCTTTCCCGAACACGCCCAGGCGGCGGTTGCAGCCGGGCTGCACGTGTACATGGCGAAGCCGGTCGCCGTGGACGTGCCCGGTTGCCTCGCCATTGAGAAGGCGGCGCGGCAGGCCACGGAGAAGGGGCGCTGCTTTCTGGTGGATTACCAGATGCCAACCGATCCGCCGCACCTCGAGATCGTTCGTCGCCTCAAGGCCGGCGCGATCGGCCCCGTGGCCACGGTCAACAGCCAGTATTACGCGGGGACGTTCGCCGACCCGCCGAAGTCCGCGACGGTGGAGGACAGGTTGCAGCACCTGACCTGGTGCAACGACACCGCCCTCGGAGGCGGTTACCATGTCAACGCCTGCATCCATGCGGTGGACGCCGCGCTCTGGGTCATCGGCCAACGCCCGCTCGCCGCCACGGCGCTTTCGCGGCGGGCGCGACCCGATCCCCACGGCGACAGCCACGACGTGTTCTCGGTCCTGTTTGAGTTCGGGGATGGCATGATCCTCAATCATCGGGGCAAACACCTTCCGAACCAGACCGGCTTCGACGTCTACTGCCAGGTCCAGGGGCGCGACGGTTACGCCCAGTTCGGTTACGGCGGCAAGGCGACCATCCGCTCGAGCGAGGACGCCTTTGAAGGCGAGTCCGTGAACCTCTATGAAGCGGGCGCCGTGCGAAACATCGCCACGTTCTACGAAGATGTCGTGGCGGGGCGACACACGAACCCCACCGTGAGTCGGTCCGTGGACGGCGTCTTGACAACGATGCTCACCCGCGAGGCCGGCTTGCGTCGAACCCGGATGACCTTGGAGGAACTTCTGCGGGAGAACGCCCGCCTCGAGGTGGACCTGCGCGGACTCAAGGCCTGAACTGCCGGCGGCCGCTCGGGCCAGCAGCGGGTTCTCGATCCCCCGGCTCGCCCCGGCCGAGGGAGTAGCCGGCGCCTGCGTGCCGCGGAGGAGAGCCTTTCGTTCTCCCGCGCTTCAAGCGGGAGCCGTGACGAGCGCACCCGGAGCCGAAGCCGGGGTCGAACCGCCGTCGGACTTCGGCGTCACGGATGCCTGGAAAGGCTCCAATTCCTCACCTTGCCGCACCAGGCGGGCGCTGTTGAACACCACGATCAGCGAACCGGCGTTATGCATGATCGCGGCCAGGATCGGGGTGATGTAGCCAAAGGCCGCCAGGGACAGTCCCCCGATGATGAAGAGCACGCCGAAGAGGAAGTTCTGGTTGATCACGTTCCGGGTCATCCGCGAAAGCCTGACCAGGAACGGGAGCCGGCGGAGATCGTTGTTCATCAGGGCAATCGTGGCGCTGTGGATGGCCACTTCGCTGCCGGCGGCGCCCATGGCAATTCCCATGTCTCCCGCGGCGAGGGCCGGGGCGTCGTTGACGCCGTCACCCACGACGGCCACGCGGTAGCCCTTGGCCTTCATCTGGCGGACAAACTCGACCTTGTTCTGCGGGAGGCATTCCGCAACGACCTCTTCGCAGCCAATCTCACGCGCAACGCGGGCCGCCACGGGCTGCCGGTCACCGGAGACCATCGCCACCCGGCGAACCCCGCTCTTGAGCAGGTCCGCGAGCGAGGTACGGGCTTCCTTGCGGGTCTCGTCACGCAAGCCGATCCAGCCCAGGAAGCGGCCGTTGCGGGCCACGAACACGAGACTGAACCCCTCGGTCTCATTCAGGTCCACGGCGCTGGTGACATTCTCGCGAACGCCGTTGTCCTGGAGCCACTGGGCGCGGCCGATGACCACGTCCGCTCCGTCGACCTGGGCGCGGATGCCGCGACCGGCGGTCTCCTTGAAGTTCTGCGGTTCCGCCAGCGGGACTCCCGCCTCGCTGGCGAGTTCCGCGAGCGCCTTTGCCGTGGGGTGGTTGCTGTACTTCTCGGCCGAGGCCGCCACGCGCAACAGTTCGGCAGGCTTGACCTCCCCGAGCGGGGCGAGGCGGCTGACCGCGAGCTTTCCGGTGGTGAGCGTCCCGGTCTTGTCGAAGATGAACGCGTTGATGCGGGCCGCCATTTCGATGTCGGCAACGTTCTTGATCAGGATGCCGAGGCGTGCGGCGGCGGAGAGCGCCGCCACCATGGCGGTGGGTGAGGCGAGAATGAAGGCGCAGGGGCAGGTGACCACCAGGACGGAGATGACGCGATTGAGGTCGTGGGTGAACGCCCAAACCAGCGCCCCGAGCAAAAGGACCAGAGGCGTGTAATAGACCATGTACTGGTCCACGATGCGCATGATGGGCAGCTTGGTCTTCTCGGCCGCGAGAATGAGCTCGCGGACGCGACCGAGCGTGGTGTCTTCGCCGGCCTTGGTGACCTTGACTTCCAGCAGGCCAGTGAGGTTCTGGGTTCCGGCAAAGACCTGGTCACCGGGACGCTTGTCCACCGGAAGGGACTCGCCCGTGATGTTGGCCTGGTTGAACGAGCCTTCGCCAGTGGCGATGACGCCGTCGGCAGCCACGTTGTCCCCGGGTCGGATCCGAATGACATCCCCGACCTTGAGATCTGCCACCGTGACCTCTTCCTCGGACCCGCCGTCCTTGAGCCGACGCGCCTTGGTGGGAGTCAATTTGATGAGTGATTCGATCGAGGCACGAGCTCCCGCGGCCGTGCGGCTCTCGATGATCTCGCCCAGGAGCATGAAGAAGGCGACGATGCCCGCGGTCTGGTAGTCGCCCATGCCAAGATTCGCATCGCCGGCGCCGAGCGCGGCGGCACCCTTGCCGAACGAGGCGAGCACGGCGATGGCGACCAGTTCGTTGATGCTCAGGATGCCGCGGCGGAGATCGCGGACGGCGGTGAGGACGATCGGAGCCCCCAGGATGATGGCGCCGATCATGGCGCTGGCACTTGCGGCCATCTTGCCGCCTTCGAACAGCCAGCTTACCAGGTACGAATTCAGCAGGAACATCAGCCCGATCAGCGTCTGCGTCAGCCGAACGGGGATGTGCTCGTGGGCATGCCCGCAACCCTCGCAACGCCCTCCCTCGACGTGGTCGTGGTGATGATGATGATGGTGCGGATGGTCATGGTCGTGGTCATGAGGCGGATGACCATCGTGACCCTGCCCGCGCTGGCGGCTTAGGAGCGAGGTGACTTGCATGGGAGAAAGTGAATGCGGAGTGGGCCCGTGTCCATGTTAGTGGACGTCCGGCGCCCGGGGTTCAGATTTGACGGGCTCGCGGTTCAGCAGGAGCCGGAGTTCACGCGCCTGGCCTTCGGGGGCGGAAGGCAGGAAGAACTTCTCCTGCGCGTTGGTCATCACACGTCCCAACCGCGCCGCCAGAAGTCGATTCCGGAAGAGCTTGGGATCCCGGCGGTACTCGGGCAGTTGGTCGCGGAAAGCCTGGGCCTCGGCGGTGATGGCGGTGATGAACCGGTTGCTGCTGCCCATGGCCCGGGCGATGATCGCGTCGGCTTCGCCCTGAGCGCGCCCGATAATCTGGTCGCGGTCGCCCTGGGCGGCGCTGATCTTCTCGCTCCGCTTTTGCTCCTCGGAGTTGACGTTTTCGAAGGCGAGGCGGACATCCACGGGGGCCTTGGTTTCGACGTCGCTGGGCTCGAGGGTGATCCCGAGGTCCAGCTCGGTGACTTTCTGGCGGACGCGTTGCATGACGAGATCGCGGAACCCGACCTTGTCCTTGTAGAGGGCGCTGTCCGCGCTGACCCGGGCGGAGGCCCAGAACAGCGCGTTGTTGAGCACGTTGGTCAGCGTCCTGGTCACGTCAGCAAACCCGAAGGTGTACCGGACCGGATCCGTGATCCGGTACTTCACCGTGGCCCGCGCGTGAATGATGTTGGCGTCGGCGGTGAGCGTGTAGCCGTCGCGTTCGGGACGCAGAATCCCCTCCGGAGCGGGGTCCTGGTTCAGCGCTTCCATCTCGGGGGTGGTCGCGTGCCAGCCGGCGGTGGAGGTGACCGTCTGAATCTGGCCGATGGGGATGCGGACGACTTCGTTGATCGGGTAAGGCCAGGCCCAGTGCCAGCCCGGCTTGCGGAGTTGTTCGCCCTGGGCTTCCACCGGTCGCCCGAACCGCAGGACAATGGCCTGTTCGTTGGGCTGAACCACGAACATCCCGGAGCTGAGGAACACCAGCACCAGGACGGCCATGAGGAACTTGACGATGCGGAAGCTGGTGCCAAATGCCTCGGACAACGCCTGGGCGCTGGCGTCCTCCACGCCGTTGAACACCGGCAACGCGGGTCCGGGAGGCGGGTCCCGGCGTTCGGGAAGGGGAAGATTGGGCTCGCTCATGGCGACGGTTCAGTTCGCGGCGGGCTGGAGCTGGCCGCTGAGGAGGTCAAACGGCGGCGTGCGCGGATCGAGGATCAACGTCGCGCGTTCCTTCAGCGACTTCTCGAGCGCGTCCAGTTTCAGGAGGAACACCGCGAGTTCGGTGTTTTGCTCGAAGGTCTTCAGTTCCGCGGCGGATTTCGCCTCCGCCTCGCCGAGAATCTGCAGGGCGCGCGCGTCGGCATTGGCGAGGATCTGCTCGCGGCGGAGTTCGGCTTCGGAGCGGATGGCAATGGCCTCGCGGTCGCCTTCACCCTGGAACTGCTTCACGTAGCGTTCGCGCTCGGCCTTCATGCGCTCGAACACCTTCGTGGTGATGCTCTCCGGAAGTCCCATCTGCTTGATGCCGAGCATGGCGATCTCCACGCCGAAGTTGGCGGTGCCCGCCTGAACCTCCTTCAGCATCTCCTGCTCGACCTCGTCGAATTTGAGGGCCTTTGGATCCACCGAAATGAAGTCGGAGAGGGGATGGCTGCCCACGGCGTTGTTCTTGGCAGTGCGTAGCTGGATCTCGAGGTTCTTCTCAGCGCTCGAGAGGTCATCGCCGAAAAGCTCGAGGAACTTGCGCGGGTCCCTCACGCGCCAGCCCATGAACGCCTCGATGGTGATGATCCGCGCGTCGCTGGTGGTGGTCTGTTCGTACTTCTTCTCGAGATTGTGAATGCGGTTGTCGAAGCGGTGGACGTTCTGGATGGGCCAGGGCAGGCGAAAATTCAGACCGGGCTCGGTGATGCTGCGCGAGTATTTCCCGAGGGTGGTCACGATCACCACCTCGGTCTGTCGCACCTGGAACGCGAAGAGCATGGCGGCGAAGATGAGCACCACCACGGCGCTGGCGGCGAGGGTCAACGGGTTGTTCTTCATGGTCTCTGAAAGCGGGGTGGAAGGGGGCTACCTTGGCGCGGCGTTCTTCGGGGGCGGCAGCGTCACATCGAGGAGGTCCTGGCGGATCTTGTCCTCGAGATTGAACTGGACGACCTCCTGGGTGTTGGTGGGAACGATGATGTACTTGCGTGCCGGTCCCACCGCGCGGCCGACCGTGTCGAGATAGGTCCGAAGCTTGTACACGCCGGGCGACGCCTCGAAGGCGTTGAGCTGGTTCGTGAAGCGAGCAGCCTGCGCCGTGGCCAGTGCGGTCAGGCGGATCCGGTACCCTTCAGCGGCGTTCACCCGCCGCAACGCCTCGGCCTGGGCGAGAGGAACCCGCTCCGCCGCGTAGGCGCGGGCGTAGTGGTTGGTGGCTTCCCGGTCCTGCAACGCCGCGAAGACCCGCTCGAAATCCGGCGCCACCTTCACCGGCGGGTGGATCCCGTGCAGACCGACAAAGACGATGTTCACCCCCAGGCCGGCGGCGTCCGCGCGGGCCTGGATGCGCCGGGCGAGTTCCTGGGCGGCGGTGCGCCGTCCGCGGCCCATGATCTCATCGAAATCGACACTCACGAGGTAGCGGGTGACCTCGGCATTCGCAATGGCCTGCAGCGTGTTCCCGGCGTCGGCGTGGCCGTACGCGTACGCCTTCAGGTCGCGAATCTGGTATTGGACCGGGAGTTTCACCGTCAGCAGGTTCACCGGCACCGACTGCTCGCCTTGCGCCGCGATGTTGGTCGAGCCGTCGCGGCTCGCCACGAGCATGTTGACCTCCTCCTTGGCGTGGGTTCGCGACCAGAGCAGCACGCGCTGGTTCTCGTATTCCTCGCCTTCCACGACACCGACCGTGAAGCTCTGCAGCCGGTCGGTTTGGTAGCGCCACACCTTGTCGATGGGCCAGGGCAACTTGAGGTGAGGCCCCTGCCCGAGGATCTCCCGTCCCGCGACGGGCTTGCCGAAGCGCTCCAGGAGGGCCTGTTCGCCCGGTTCGAGGAAGACGAAGCAAGTGGAGAGGAACAGGATGCTCAGTTGCACGAGCACGAGCCAGATGAAGGCCCGTTCCAGGAACTTGTAGAACCAGGTCTCCGAGACCTTGAACCCGAACTGGTAATCCAACGCCTGGGCGGCAGTCGTGATCAGCCCTCCCGGCTGGCTGAAAATCCCGATCAACCGGCTCTCATACAGCGGGTGTTCCGCCTGGCCCTTGACCCGGGGACGGTAGATCTCGAAGACGAGGGTGACCAGGATCTCGATCGAAACCAGGCCCAGGAGAACCGCCAGCACCCGCGCGGCAATCAGGTCGACCTGCGGATAACCCGCCCAACCGGCGATCTCGACGCCCACGGTGATCGTCCCCAACACGGCCGCAAGCAGGAGGGAGCTGGCCTGGGGGCGCAGGAAGCGCTGCTGTTGCAGCCGGGCCAGGACGGCCGAGTACTTGCCGAACTGAAACGCGATCAACGCCATCAACCCGTTCAGCGTCATCGATACCGTCGCTTCCTGAAGCGTCGCGCCGCGATCATCCTTCACGTAGCGCCACAGGAGAAAGGCCGCCGCGGCTTGCCCGAGGAACAGAAACAGCGCGAACGCCGGAACCAGGTAGCGCTCGAACTGTTCACGCGAGCGCCGGGCCGGGAAGCCCTGGGCATCAGGAGAGGCAAAGAGCGAACCAGCGGTGGAGGCCTTCCGGATCTCGTCAAACTCCATCTGCTCCAGCCGCTCCCGTTCCTCGAGGCGCATCTGGAACCACGCCACCAAGGCCACCAGGAAGCCCACGCCAATGAAGACGCTCGACACCAGCCCGGTCACGGACCGCGCGTAGTGGGCGACCGAAGCGGCCACGCCCGCCAGCACCAGCAGCAGCAACCAGTTGACCAGGCCTTTACGGTGAATGCTCTGTTCCATCGCTCAGATCGAAGTCGGTGACGGCTCGAACCGCCGGATCTCGGTGGGAAGGTTCAACTTAGTTCGCGCTCCTGGAAGAGGGTGAGGGCCACCGCGAGCACCGCGCCGAGGTAGCCTGTGCTGTAGGCCAGGGCCCGGGCCACGTAGCTCCACGGAATCGACTTGTCCATGCCCAGCGCGTCTGACATCCAGAACAACTGCCAGTTTGGCAACAGCGCGTAGAGTCCCCAAGCCCATTTCTCCCCCGCCTCGGCGCGCGTCCCAAAGAGGTAGTCGGACATCAAACCCAGGACAAACAGGGCCGTGCAGATGGCCAGCGTCGGCAACATGTCCAGCCGCGTCGAGCAGGCGAGAGCCAGGCCGGCGAGCACCCAGACGGCGAAGAGAATCAGCACGGCGGCGGGCACCAGGCGCCAGTCGACCACCTGCTGGTTGCCGAAGTACTTCTCCACCTTGGTGAAGAAGGCCACGTACAGAAAGCCAAGCGTCGTCAACAGGCACGCCGCCACAACCGTGTCGGTCACGAAAACCCGGTCCAGGAAGTAGTTCGAGAACGCCCCGACCAGGTAGGCCAACACCAGCATTCCGAAGTAGATGGCCAGCGACTGGGTGTCCGCCTCGCCATACGCGTCAAACGCCATCCGGCTCGCCAGCAGCGCGGCCACGGTGTTGAAGTACGTCAGCAGCGTGAGCGCGACCGCCAGCCCGGTGTACTTGGCGAGGATGAACTGCGTTCGACTCACCGGCTTTGAAAGGACCGCGAGGGCGGTTCCGCTGCGAATCTCGTGCGCCACGGATGCCGAGGCACTCAGGACCGCTCCGATCAGGCCGGTGAGCAGCATGACCGCAAGCACGCTGTCCTTCACCATCTTGGGATCGTCACCGAACCCAAAGTACGGGACGGCGGCCAGGAAGACACTAAAACCCCCGGACACCGTCATCAGCAGCAGGTAAATCGGCTGCCGGACCAGTTCCATGAGAGTGTTTCCTGCGATGGCCAGAAACTGTCGCATTCCCAAATACGTGAGCCGGGGAGGGTACCGACTGCATGGCTGAATGCAAATCGATATTCCCGGCGCCACGATGTGCGTTTGGGGGCACAAACCGGGCGTATCGCCGCACAGGCCGCGGGGTCCGGAACCGCGGCGCCCGGCCCTCCGGGACGTCCGGAACGCGGGAACGCCAAGAAACGGCTGCTGAAAGTCAAGAAACGCGGAGCCGCGGGGGCGGCACTCCCTAGAGTCGCCGTGTCATGGCCGCCAACTCCCAGGCCCCGTCGCCCGCGGCGGTCCGTCGGACGCTGCGGCGGTGCCTGCTTTTCGCCCGGTGCCCTGCGGACCTGCTCGAGCACATCGCCGGGATGACGGTCGCGAAGCGCCTGGACCGCTCGGAATACCTCTTTCACGAGGGCTCGCCCGTTCACGGCATGTATGTCGTGGCCCGCGGTGCGATCAAAGTGCACCGCGTCAACCCGCTGGGACGGGAACAGGTCATTCACATTTTCCGGGCGAATGAGTCCTTCGCCGAAGAGGCGCTGGTGGCGGCGGGCGGGCATCCGGCGTGCGCCTCGGCCACGGAACCTTCGGAGGTCCTGCTGGTACGCAAGCCCGACTTGCTGGAGTTGCTGCGTCGGGAGCCGGAGCTGGCGTTGGGCATCCTCAGGTCCATGTACCGTCACACGCTCATCCTGGTGAGCCTGCTGGACGATCTCACGTTGAAGGACGTCAAGACGCGGCTGGCCAACTGGTTGTTGCAGCAGTGCCCCGATCCTGGAAGCCCGCGCCCAATCCGCATCCGCCTGCCTTCGACCAAGCGGGTGCTGGCGGCGGAGCTGGGCACGGTGAGCGAGACCCTCTCCCGCACCGTCGCCAAGCTCCGCGCCGCGCGGTTGCTGTCCATCCGCGGAGGCACGGTGACCCTGCATTGTCCGCGGCGGATGACCGAGCTTTTCCGCAGGTGCGGGTGAGGACGGGGAATTAGTCCCGATTGGAAACTGGCTTGACTGATTGCAGCCGTTCAAATACCTCCATCCATCCAGATTCGCCGGCCCATCCGGGCGGGCTTGTGTAGTGCAATAGAACCAACGAAAACGAACCTATGTTGAGACGAAGACTGACCCTGCGGGGGCTTCTGCCCCTGGCGGTGCTGGCTTTTGGCACCTTGGGCGCGCTGGCGAGTGAAGCCGATATCAAGATCCCTCCCCTGGATGCCGTGCAGTTTCCGGGGCTCGGCGGGATTTCCGGCAAGATGCTCATGTACATGGGTATCCTGCTGTGCGGCGTCGGTGCCTTGTTCGGGATGGTCCAGTACAAACAGACCAAAGCCCTGCCGGTCCATGACAGCATGGCCCGGGTGTCCAACACCATTTGGGAGACCTGCAAGACCTACCTGTTCACGCAGGGCAAGTTCCTGGCGATTCTCTGGGTCCTGATCGCCGCCTGCATGATTTATTACTTCGGCTTCCTGACGGAGCACAAGGACGCCGCCGGGCAGCCGATGAGCGGGGGACACGTGGCCTTCAACGTCGTCGTCATCCTGGCGGCCTCGATCCTCGGCATCCTCGGCTCTTACGGCGTGGCCTGGTTCGGCATCCGGATCAACACCATCTCGAACTCCCGCGCGGCGTTCTCGGCGTTGAAGGGCAATCCCCTGGCCACGCTGGGCATCCCGCTGCGCTCGGGCATGAGCGTGGGGCTGCTGCTCGTGTGCGTGGAGTTGTTCTTCATGATCTGCATCCTGGTGTTCCTGCCGCGCGAGCTGGTCGGCCCGTGCTTCATCGGCTTCGCGATTGGCGAGTCGCTGGGCGCCTCGGTGCTTCGCATCTGCGGCGGCATCTTCACCAAGATTGCGGACATCGGATCGGATCTGATGAAGATCGTGTTCAAGCTGCCCGAGGACGACCCGAAGAACCCGGGCGTGATCGCGGACTGCACCGGCGACAACGCCGGTGACTCGGTCGGGCCGACGGCGGACGGTTTCGAAACCTATGGTGTGACCGGCGTGGCGCTGATCGCGTTCCTCGCGCTGGCCCTGGCCGCGAGTCCCGCCGTGTGCGCAACCCTGATCATCTGGTTGTTCGTGATGCGCGCGTTGATGATTGTCACCTCGCTGGTCTCGTACTTCGTGAACGAGGCGATCAGCAAGAGCATGTTCGGCGGGAAGAAAGACTTCGACTTCGAGGCGCCGCTGACCCACCTCGTGTGGATCACCTCGGCGGTGTCCATCGCCATCACGTTCATCGCCAGCAGACTGCTGCTGGGTGACTTCAAGGACGCGGCCGGGACGCCGCAGCCCGCGCTCTGGTGGGTGCTGTCGGTCATCATCAGTTGCGGCACGGTGGCCGGCGCGCTGATCCCCGAGTTCACGAAGATCTTCACCAGCACCAACTCGCGGCACGTCAAGGAAGTGACCAACTGCTCGAAGCACGGCGGGGCCTCGCTGAACATCCTGTCCGGGTTCGTGGCGGGCAACATGTCGGCTTTCTGGATGGGCCTCGTGATCATGCTGCTGATGTACGTCTCGTACGTCTTCTCCCAGAATGCGGCCCTGCTCGCGATCATGCCCAAGGAGTTCCTGTTCGCCGCGCCGATCTTCGCCTTCGGCCTGGTGGCGTTCGGCTTCCTGGGGATGGGACCGGTCACGATCGCCGTGGACAGCTACGGGCCGGTGACCGACAACGCCCAGTCGGTGTATGAACTGAGCCAGATCGAGGCGCGCAAGGGCATCAAGGAGGAGATTCAGAAGAACTTCGGATTCACCGCCGACTTCGAGAACGCCAAGTACCAGCTCGAGAAGGGTGACGGGGCGGGCAACACGTTCAAGGCGACGGCCAAGCCGGTGCTCATCGGCACTGCCGTCGTCGGCGCCACCACGATGGTGTTCGGCATCATCATGCTGCTCGAGAATCTCTTCGGCGGCGTGATTCCCAAGCTGAGCATCGTGCAGCCGGAGATCATCCTGGGCCTCATCATGGGCGGCTCGGTGATCTATTGGTTCACGGGAGCTTCCACCCAGGCGGTCGTCACGGGGGCCTACCGGGCGGTGCTGTACATCAAACAGCACATGAAACTGGATGCCACCACGGCCTCCGACAAGGACAGCAAAGAGGTCGTGCGCATCTGCACCGAGTACGCCCAGAAGGGCATGTGGAACATCTTCATCGTGGTGTTCTGCTTCGCGCTGGCCCTGCCGTTCTTCAATGCCTACTTCTTCATCGGTTACCTCATCGGCATCGCCTTCTTCGGGCTCTTCCAGGCCATCTTCATGGCGAATGCCGGCGGCGCCTGGGACAACGCCAAGAAGATCGTCGAGGTGGACCTTCGTCAGAAAGGCACCGACTTGCATGCCGCCACCGTGGTCGGCGACACCGTGGGCGACCCGTTCAAGGACACCTCGTCCGTGGCGCTGAATCCCGTCATCAAGTTCACCACCCTGTTTGGGTTGTTGGCCGTCGAGATCGCGGTGACCATGACGAACCAGCACGCCAAGAGCATCATCGGCAGCGTGTTCTTCCTGATCGCCCTGGTGTTCGTCTATCGCTCCTTCTACGGGATGCGGATTCCCGAGGAGAAGTAGGCCGCCGAAACCAACGGCAGCCGGGCCTGTCCCGGTACTTGCTTTAATCAACAGGACTGGCCGGTGAACGCCGGCCAGTCTTTTTGTTTTTTGCAACGCCCTCACGCCGGGTCGTCAGGCTCGGCCCTGGGAAGTCCCCTTGGCCCGGCGGCCATGCGCAGTAGCCCTGAACCCGGTAGGTCGCGCTGTCCCCAGCGCGCCGGATCCGGCGGGCAACGGAGTGCCCGCCCTACCAAGAGGAGTTCCTGGAGAGTGGCACTTCACGACCCTGTCCCCTGCCCCCCTTGCCCGGCTCTTGCCGGCTGCCGGCCGACTCCCTACTTTGCGCGCTCGACGTGATGACCGCCCGACCACCATGGTTCGCCTTGCTGGTGCCTGCATTCCTGCTGGGCGCCGGATGCTCGAAGCCCGCGACCTCGCGCCCGGATCCCGAGCTGCTCGCCCGAATCGGATCGCGGGAGATCCGGCTGCCGGAGTTTCGCGACGCGATGGCGCGCCGGGCCGTCGGCGACGACCCCGGGGCGCGCGAGGCGCTGCTCGAGGAACTGATTCGCTCAGCGAGTCTCGTCGAGAAGGCCAGGCAACTGGGGCTCGACCAAGACCCGGGCCTGCGCCGTTCGTGGGAGAACATGCTGGTCGCCAAGCTGCGCGAGACCGGCTTGGAACCCCTGATGACCAAGGCCGCTCCCACGCCTGACCAGATCAAGGCCCGTTACGAGACCAACCAGGCAGCGTACTCCGAACCGGCCATGCGACGTGGGGCCATGCTCTTCCTGGAAGTCCCGGCCAAGGCCTCTGCCGAGCAGAAAGCCCGCACGCGGGCGCGCCTCGAGGAGGCTCGAGCCAAGGCGCTCAGCCTCACCAACGGCCGGGCCATCCCGGGTTTCGGCGCACTGGCCGTCGAGTATTCGGAAGATCAGCCCACGCGCTACCGGGGCGGTGACATCGGTTGGGTCCGGGCCGGACGCGGGGATTCGCGGTTCGACCCGGCGGTGCTGGAGGCGCTTTTTGGTTTGCAGGACCCGGGGACCGTCAGCGGCGTCATCGACACGCCCCGAGGGCTTTACCTCGTCAGGCTCGCTGAGGTCCGACCGGCGAGGGTCAAGGCCTTGCCGGAAGTCCGGCCCTCGCTCGAGCACGCCCTGCTGGTTGAGAATCGCCGCCGGATCGAGGAAGAGTGGTTGCGCACGATGACCAACGGGGTCCCCGTCGAGCGGTTCGTGCCGTCACTCGCGGCCATCCCGGTGCTCACGACGAACCGGCCCGGCGCTGCCGCGGCACCACCGCCCGTGCCTTAACGTCGCCGGCAAGACCGCTTGCGCTTTGCCTGGTGCCTGCCATATCAGGCGGTGGGGGTGGCGGGCTTGGCGCGGCCTTTCCCCACCGGGATCCTCCGTGTGGCTGCCGAGTTGAGGGGGCGACGCGTCGTCGAGGGCCGCACTACGGGGCTGGCAAAACCTGTTCGAGCCAGCGGTAGGCTTCCTCCCTGGTGCCGTCGGGAAATTCGTGGCGACAATGCGGATACCTCGCAACGAGCCGCGACTCCGCCTGCCACAAGCCGTAGACCGGAGTGGCTGCCAGAACACAGTCCTTCACCCCCGATACCTCGAAGTTGTCATCGTTCATCGGCGCATTGATGAAGACCGGCCGGGGAGCGAGCGCGGCGAGAACCTCGGTGAAATCGAAGGGCATTTGCTTCGGATCCCTGCCGTAAGCCGCCGCGATCCGTGGCATGTACCCGGCGTGACTCCATCCGGTGAGATCGCCCTTCATGTACCTGAAGAAGGAGTTGAACCCACAACTCGTAACCACGGCCTTCAAGCGCGGTTCAAAAGCCGCCACAAACAGGGCGTTGTGCCCTCCCAACGAGTGACCAATCACTCCGATGCGCTCCGGATCCACTTCGGGCAGGGACTGAAGCACATCGACCGCGGCGCGATGGTTCACGATGCCCTTCATGGTCGCACTCGAGTAACCGTAGGCGTACGGATCGGTCTTGTACCCGCCGAAATTCGGATAGTCCGGCGCCATGGCGACAAAGCCCCGCTCCGCCAGCTCCCGCGCATAGTGCAACTGGGCGTTTCCACTCAAGCCGGCCGGCTCGGCTTTTCCCTCCGGGGTGGTCTGGTGCAGACACAACATGGCGGCCAGCCTGCCGGAAGGGGACTTGGGCACCAGGAGCAGCGCGGGAACGGCGTCCCCGTCGGGTGTGAGGAAAGTGATCCGGCGCTGCACGTACTTCGGGTATTCGGTCACTTCGACTTCCTCGACCTGCACCGCCCGCTTCGCCTTGCCGCCCGGCGTCGGCCCCATGACCTGGACCATCGCCTGGATCATGTGCTCGCGCCGTCGCGCCCAGCCTTCGGGATTGGTCACCGGCTGTTCAAGTCCCGAGGGATCGCGCCAGGTCAGGAGCCGCAGCTTGTCCGGGTAGAACGGCGGTCCTGCCGCAGCCGGATCGACGCCGACGACGGCGGCAATGGCCTGCTTCAGCCGGACTTCGCTTGGCGGGCCCACCCGCGACATGGTGGGCTCGTACCCTCCTTCCCGCAGGGCCGCGTCGCAGCAGATGTATCCCGGCCCGCTCTCGCCGTATGCTGCCACGGCCACGAAGTCATCCGGGCGCAGGCTTTGCGCGTACAACTGATATTCGATGAATGCCTCGCCAGGCAGGTGCAGGAGCGTGACGGCGCCCAGGCGCAGTCGGCTGATCTCGACGGCGGGCGAAGCGCGAAGCCGCTCGATCCACGCCAGGTCCAAGGCCGCCTTCAGTCGCTGAAGGTCCGTGACGTTGGTGGCGGCGAGCGTGGTCCGCGCGGTGGCCTCCGACCACTCGGGTTCAGTCCGGCCCGCGAACAAGACTTCGGCGGTGGCCCAGTCCAAGGTGGAGAACGGCTCGGTTCTTGTCGCGTTGGCGGACTCCTTCATCGCCGCGTAGATGCGGTCCGTAAGCCGGGCGCGTGCTTCAGGCGAGCCGTCGTTGTACTTGCCGCCGGTGATGTTGCCGGCGCAGCCCGTGAAGTAGATCTGCGGCACCGCCTCTTCGCGTTCGAGGCGCTCCCGGGCCAACCCGACCGTGTCGGACGTCACCCGGCCGTCGCCATAGAAGCTCATGGGGTGCGTCGCATAGTAATGCAGCCGCACCAAGGGGCGCTCGCCGGCGAAGAGAGACACGGTCCGCAACCAGGGATCGATCAGCCCCTCGGGCGCGGCTTGGAGCGCGGGATCTTTGGTGGCGCTGTAGCGCACATGGATCTCGCCGTCGGCCAGTCTGACCCGCCGATTGGACGCGAAGCCCTCCACCCGCGCCCGGCCGCGACCGATGTGCGTGACAGGCTGCAACCTGCCTCGCGCTGCCCGGACGGCAGCGGCCACGCGATCGGCCGCAGCGGCCATGAACGCCGTGTCGAGGTGTCGGGGCGCGCCAGGAATTCCGTCGAGCAACTGCTGGGCCCGGAGGTCGGCGATCGGGGCGTTGTGTTGGTGGACGGTGTGAACACTCACCTGGGTCAGGGGAGCGTCCGCAGCCTCGGCCAACTGACGTCGCAGCAGGTCGTACGCTCCGGTTTGGAGCAGGCACCAATCGACGGAGCACAAGACATAGCGGCGGTCGGCGTGATCAAGGATCACACCCTTGGCGAGCAGCGGGTCGTCCACGACTTCCACGGGCTTGATCCACCCGCCACACAACGGGTGTCCGAGGGGGGGCGTGACGTCCGCCACGAACGTCGCCACGCGCAGCTCATTGGCTTCAGAGGCCTCGATTTGCCACGCGCCGTCCAGCCCAACCAGCGATGTCACCACCAACAGAGCGCTGACCGAGAACGCGCGCGGAAATCCGGTGTTCCTGGACATGCCCGCAGGCTCGACCAAGGAAATGGCGAAGGCAAGACCGGCCTGAGCCGGAAAGCACCGCCAAGCCCCGGGCGGGCGACGCCGTCGGAAGGGCCCGGCTCAATCCGTCATCCCGGCGGGTTCGCCCGCACACGGACGGATTACCACGCGGCGATTTCCGGCCAGAGCGGTCTTAAGTCCGGGTCCTTCGAGGCCAGGCGGCGGAGGTCCTCGGCTCCCCGAAGCTTCAGGGAACGCCTGAGCCAGCGCCGCGCTTCGTCGAGGTCTCCCAACTGGCAGGCATAGCAGGCCAGGTTGTAGGGAATCACGCCCAGCTTGGGAAAGCGCCTGGCCAACGGCAGCAGGAGGTCGCGGGCCTCCTTCGTGCGCCGGAGCTCATGAAGCGTGTAGGCCTGGTCGACATAACCGGTCGCCTCGTCGGGCGCGGCAGTCATCAGTTCCGCCGCCACGACCAGCGCCTGCTCCCAACGACGTTCCAGGGCGCAAACCCGCCATCGAGCCTCGATGACGTCCGGGTGGCCCCGGGCCGCACTCGAGATCCGCTCCAGTTCCAGCACTGCCTCGCGCGGATTGCCCAGATCCAGCCAGCCGTGGACGGCACGTACATGGTGGTTATCTGGAGAATCCAACGGCTGCATGGCGCGCACAGAATGTTCAGAAGCCGGGCTGTGCCAAGCGGAATATGCCGTCCCACCGCCGCCGGGGCCGGGTTGCCCCGCCAATTGGGCCTGTCCTTCTCGCCCCGTGCGAAGTAGCCTCCGCGGCATGATCTGGGAACGCGACGGCGTGGTTTCCCCGCAGCAACCCCGCACGGTTGCCCGGCTTGCGGCCTTGGCGGGATCTTGCTGCCTCTGGGCGCTGCTGGCCCTTGGGGCGGAAAGGGAGGGGCCGCCGACGCTCGAGGCCTGGCGGGACCAGTTGCTGAAGCGCGCCACCGAGCCGCGCTTTGCTCAGGCGCATTGGGGCATTCACGTCGTGTCGCTGGAGACGGGCCGGACCCTCTTCAGCGCGAATGGCGACAAGCTGTTTATCCCGGCCTCCACTACGAAGTTGTTCACGGGAGCCCTGGCCCTGGACCGACTCGGACCGGACTTTCGCATTCGCACTTCCGTCTATGCGGCAGCCTCCCCGGACCGGCACGGCGTGCTAAAAGGCGACCTGGTCCTGTTCGGTCGGGGGGATCCGAGTTTCAATGTCGCTTCGGCGGGCGGCGACCTGGACCAGGCCCTGAAACGTCTGGTCGAGCCCTTGAAAGCGACGGGCGTAAAGGTCGTCACGGGCGACCTGGTGGCCGATGAGAGTTTCTTCCGCGGGTCGCACGTGGGCTCCGGATGGGAACACGACGACCTGCATTGGTACTACGGGGCGGAAGCGTCGGCGCTGGGCCTGAATGACAATGCCGTGGACGTGGTCATACGTCCCGCCTCCCGCGCCGGCCTCCTCGCCGAGGCCTTTCTCTTCCCTTCCACACGCTACCTCAGTTTGAGCAACACCGTTCGAACCGGTCCCGCGGGCGCCGTCACGCGAACCGAGGTCCAAAGGGAGAAGTCCAGCAAACGGATTGGCGTGCGGGGCAGCATTGCAGCCGATTCGCGCCCGGTCACCGAGTCCATTTCCGTTCCCGATCCGACGGCCTGGTTCGCCTGGGAGTTCCGCCACGCCTTGGAACGGCAGGGAATCACGGTGCGCGGCCAGACCCGCGTCCGGGACGCGGAGGAGGCGCAAGACGGGACGAACCGCGTCGACGCTGCGGTTGAACTGGCGGGTACATGGTCGGCGCCGCTGAGCCAGCTGCTGCCCCGCATGATGAAGCCTTCCCAGAATCTCCAGGCGCAGCTCTGGCTCCTCCAGGTGGGTGCCGCCCAGGCGCCTTCGGGAGAGCGCAACTCCACCAGCGAGGCGGCCGGTGCCCAGGCGATGGCGGCCTTTGTGGCGGACATGGGAATCGCCGCCGCCGAAGTCAGGATCCACGAGGGTTCGGGACTGTCGCGTCACAACCTCGTCACGCCCCGCGCTCTCACCACGCTGCTCGAGGTCATGCGTCGTGGTCCGCACGCCCAGGTGTGGCTGGACTCGCTGCCGGTGGCCGGCGTGGACGGCACGTTGCGGTCCCGGATGCGCGGGACGCCGGCCGAGCGGAATGTCCGGGCCAAGACCGGATCCTTGAGCACGGTCGCTACGCTGGCGGGCTATCTCACCACGGCGGCAGGCGAACCCGTCGTGTTCGCGTTCATGCTGAACCACTACGCGCCCGGAAGCCAGGAACGGCTGCCGCGCGCCGAACTGGATGACCTGGCTGTGCTTCTGGCCGGCTTGCGCCAGCACTCCCGGGACGTCCCGGACGTGCGTTGATGCCAGGCCGGGTCAGGCAAGCGGCCGCCCCCGGTCGATTCACCGCGGCCGGATGATGATCTCCTCCGCGATGGCGTGAGCTGGCAGGTTGACGCAGAGCATCACGCATTCGGCGACGTCCTCGGGCCGGAGCATCCGGGAGCGCGCTTCAGGCGGCGGCGGTTGGGGCCGCTTGTCCAGCAGCGGCGTATCGATATCCCCGGGGAAAATGGCGCAAGCACGGACGCCATGACCGCGTTCCTCCGCGTTGATGCTCTGGGTGAGGCCGGCGAGGCCGAACTTGGACATGACGTAAGCGGGACCCGCCTTCGGGCTCGCCGCCTTGCCCGCGTCCGAAACCACGTTCACGATGGTGCCGCT
The DNA here is from genome assembly GCA_964535555.1 of uncultured Verrucomicrobiota bacterium. GTDB lineage: Bacteria > Verrucomicrobiota > Verrucomicrobiia > Limisphaerales > J093 > DSVZ01. The sequence goes on along the minus strand of CAZHUS010000100.1, from coordinate 523 downwards.
CCCGCGGCGACGCATGGCCGGCAAAAAGGCCTGAACGCAGAAGTACGCGCCGTTCAGGTTGGTGTCCATCATGTCGGTGTAATCGCGCATCGACAGGACCTCGAGCGCCCGCCGGGGGGCGTTGGTGCCCGCTGCGTTCACCAATAACTCCACCTCGCCCAGGTCGAGGGCCACGGCTTCCGCCATGCGCACGACCGCGGCGGCATCGCGAATATCACAGGGGACGACGACCAGGTTGGGCGCGTGTTCCCCGGCGTTCTGGACCGTCTCGTTGAGCGTCTCGATGCGTCGGCCAATCACGGCCACCCGCCACCCGGCTCGGGCCAGGGCGAGGGCCGTGGCCCGTCCCACCCCGCTGCCCGCGCCTGTCACGACTGCATTTTTGCTCATGCGATGTCCTCCGGTGAGCCGTCACTCTAGGATTGGAGGAACTCCCCGGGAAGCGGGAATTGCATCGGCGGCCGTGGGAGCGACCTGTTCCTTGCGGACCTGCTCCGTGACCATGAACCAAAAAGCGCCGCTA
>CAZHUS010000099.1:0-31784 GCA_964535555.1 uncultured Verrucomicrobiota bacterium | reverse complement strand
GCCCGGAACTGGTTCGCCGCGTGCGGCTACAGTTTTATTTAAACTGCTCTAGCCCGCGCGGAAGCCGCGCTACCGGCGGCGCGCCCTGCCTGGGAGAAGCAAACCGTCGCCCGAGGCGATGTCTGGTCCCCGCTCAGGATCACCCAGGCGACCTCGACCGGCGGTTCCACGTACACCAACCTTCCCGACCAGTCCATCCTGGCGACCGGCGTCAACCCGATTTACGACACGATCCTTGTCGACGCCGAGACGTCGCTCACGGGCATCACCGCGATCCGTCTCGAAGTCCTGCCCGACCCGAGTCTGCCCAAGTCCGGCCCCGGTCGCTGGGATCAGACGGGCAACTTCATTTTGGACGAACTGGCGCTCGCCGTGACCCCGCGGGACGCGGCCGGGGCCGAAGCCAGCCCGGTCTTCTTCAGCACGGCCCAGGCGGATTGGGAGCAGCAATACTACCGGGCCGAGCACGCCGTGGACCGCAATCCCAAGACGGGCTGGGCCATCGCGCCCCGGTTCGGCCAGCGGCACTTTCTCATCGCGCGGCTGCAGGAACCGGCGGGGTTCCCCAATGGGACCCGGCTTTCCTTCCGTTTCGAGCATTACCACGGGAATGCTCACACCATCGGTCGCATGCGCCTCTCAGTGACCACGGAACCGAACCCGGACGGTTGCTGGCCCGTGCCTGAAGGCATCCAGTCCATCCTCGCCAAGCCGGCGGAAGAGCGGACGCGGGAGGAGCAAGCCCTGGTTGCCGCCTCCCAGCGTGGCGCTTCCTCCGACATTCGAAGACTGGAGCGCGAGTTGTTCCGCCTCAACCAACGCGAGGCGGAGCTCGCTTCCGCGAAGTACACGACGCTGGTCATGCAGGAGTTGCCGAAACCGCGCGAAACCTACGTGCACCTGCGCGGCAGCTTTCTCGACAAGGGACCGGTGGTGACGGCGGGCGTGCCGGCCTTTCTGCCCCCGCTTCCTGAAGGCGCTGTTCCCAACCGGCTGGCGCTTGCTCGCTGGCTGGTGGACCCGGCGAATCCGCTCACGGCGCGGGTGACGGTCAACCGGCTTTGGGAACGCTGTTTCGGCACGGGCCTGGTGAAGACCAGCGAGGACTTCGGCCGGCAGGGAGAGGCGCCTTCGCATCCGGAACTCCTCGACTGGCGGGCATCGGAGTTCGTTGCGCCGCGTGCTGGCGGTCCCGACGCGGTGCCCTGGGACCTGAAGCACATGATCCGGCTCTTGGTAACGTCGGCCACCTACCGGCAGTCCGCCGCGGTCAACGACACCCTGCTTGCGAAGGATTTCTACAACCGGTTGCTGGCGCGCGGGCCGCGTTTCCGGCTCGATGCGGAGGCGATCCGCGACCAGGCGCTCGCGATCAGCGGGTTGTTGAATCCCGAGTTCGGCGGGCCCAGCGTGTATCCGGTGCAGGTGCCAAACTTGTGGAAGGAGATCGGGTTCCTGCGTCCCGAGATCGGGATGGATGAGTGGCCCACGAGCGAAGGACCGGATCTGTACCGGCGCGCGGTGTACACGTTCTGGCGACGCGTCTGCACTTACCCGACCTTCGCGACCTTCGATGCCCCAAGCCGGGACGTCTGTGTCTCGCGCCGGCCGCGCACGAACACCCCGCTCCAGGCGCTGGCCGCCTTGAATGAATCGACGTTGCTGGAGGCCTCGCGCGTCTTCGCCCAGCGCATTCTGACCGAGGGAGGCGACAGCCCTGCGGCGCGCCTCGAATTCGCCTTTCGCCTGTGCACGGCGCGACCGCCCACGCCCGCCGAACGCGAGCGGCTGCTGGCGTTCCTTGAACAGCAACAGCGGAGCTTCGAACACGACGCCGAGGGCGCCGAGGCTCTGCTGGCCGTCGGTTCCGCGGCTCGACCCGCGCAACTGGACCCGCGCCACCTTGCCGCGTGGATGATGGTGGCGAACGTGCTTTTGAACCTCGACGAGGTGTTGACCAAGGGATGAAGCCGCAGCGACCAGTTTTCTTCTTGCCATCCACCCAGCCCGCCCAGCCATGAGTCCTGACCTGAACCAAGTCCGTTTCGCCACCCGGCGTCGTTTTCTCCAGCAGTGTGCCACTGGGATGGGCGCCATGGCGCTGGCGTCACTGTTGAATGAGCGTCTGGTTGCCGGGGAGCCGGCGGCGCCGCTCGGAAAGGGAGGCGTGCCCGTTGGTCCGCACTTTGCCCCGAAGGCGAAGAACATCATCTACCTGTTCATGTCCGGCGGGCCGTCCCACCTCGACCTGTTCGACTACAAGCCGGAACTGAACAAGCGTGACGGCCAGAAGGTGCCCGAGAGCCTGGTGAAGAACATCCGGCTCGCCCAGATCGGGAAGGACGCGGCGCTTCTCGGGACCAAGTACCAGTTTCGTCAGTACGGCCCGGGAGGCATGTGGTTGTCCGAGCTCCTGCCGCACTTGCAGACCATCACGGACGACGTCTGCTTTCTGCAGGGCGTCTACTCGGAAGCCTTCAATCATGACCCGGCGACCATCTTCATGAACACCGGCGCCCAGTTGTCCGGCCGGCCGAGCATGGGCGCATGGTTCAGCTATGGTCTGGGGAGCGAGAACAAGGACCTGCCGGCGTTTGTCGTGCTCATGACGGGGGTTGGCCAGCCGTTGACGAACAGCGCGTGGGGGAGCGGATTCCTGCCGACGGTGCATCAGGGCGTTCAGCTCCGTTCCCAGGGTGAGCCTGTCCTCTTCGTCAACAATCCGCCGGGCATGAGCCCTGAGCGACGCCGCCAGTCGCTGGATGCCCTTCGGGACCTGAACCAGATGCGTTACGACGTCCTCCGCGACCCGGAGATCGAGACCCGCATCGCCGCCTACGAGCTGGCGTATCGGATGCAAACGAGTGTCCCGGACGTGATGGACATCTCGAAGGAGCCGCCGGCCATGCAGGCGTTGTACGGCACCACGCCAGGACGGGCTTCGTTCGCGAACAACTGTCTGCTCGCACGGCGTCTGGTCGAGCGAGGCGTGCGGTTTGTCCAGCTTTACCATCGCGGATGGGATCATCACGGCGGTCCGGACGGCAACCTGGTATTCGATCTGAAGAAACGTTGCCTGGAAACGGACCAGGCGTGCGTGGCCCTGGTCAAGGACCTCAAGGAGCGCGGGCTTCTCGATTCCACCCTGGTCGTTTGGGGCGGCGAGTTTGGACGCACCCCGATGATGCAGGGGGCGCTCAAGCCGGACCAGATTGGCCGCGACCATCATCCGCACGGGTACACGCTGTGGATGGCCGGCGGCGGCATCAAGGGCGGCATGGTGTACGGGTCCACGGACGAATTCGGGTTCTACGCCGTGGACGGCAAGGTTCACGTGCACGACCTGCACGCCACGATTCTGCACCTTTCCGGGATCGAGCATACGCGGTTGACGTACCGTTTTCAGGGCCGGGATTTCCGCCTCACCGACGTTCACGGGGAGCTGGTTAAACCGATCCTCGCGTGAGCTTGCCTTGGGGTCAGACCGTAGATTTGTTGCTTTCGCGTTGACGTTCTCGGGCCAGAGGCCTAACGACTCGTTTGCTATGCCGCGAAAGCCGCGCGTCCAGTACCCCGGAGCGATCTATCACGTCATGAGCCGGGGAGATCAACGAGACGACATCTTTCTCGGTGACATCGACCGGCAGGACTTCCTGAAAACCCTCGCGGAAGCCTGTCGGAAGACCGGTTGGCGGGTGCATGCGTATTGCCTGATGCGCAACCACTACCACTTGCTGGTGGAAACCCCCGAAGCCAACCTGGTCTCCGGGATGGCGTGGCTTCAAAGTACTTACACCATCCGGTTCAACCACCGACACGACCTCACCGGGCATGTCCTCAGCGGTCGGTACAAGGCCCAGTTGGTTGACGGCAGCGGCACCGGCTATCTTCGTACAGCCTGCGATTACATCCACTTGAACCCCGTGCGAGCGGGCCTGCTGGATCCCGAGGATCGGCTGCTGGCCTATCCATGGAGCAGCTTCCCGCTTTACCTGGCCGCACCCGAGCACCGGCCGCAATGGTTGCAGGTGGACCGATTGCTTGGCGAACACGGCATCGAGCGCGACAGCCCCGCGGGTCGGCAGGAGTTCGAGCGTCGAATGGAGCGGCGGCGCCTGGAGCAGGCGGATGAGGAATCGCTTCAGGCCTTTCGCAGTAGCTGGTGTCTGGGGGGTGAGGAATTCCGGCGCGAGATGCTCGATCAGGTGGCTGGCAAGCTCGGAGACAACCATCCGGGCGAACTGCGCCGGGAAAGCGGTGAAGCCAGGGCGCAGCGGATTATTAGCGAGGAGTTGGCCCGGTTGGGGTGGAGCGAGGCAGACCTGTCGCTCCGGCGCAAGAGCGATCCCGCCAAGTTGGCGCTGGCGGCGCGTCTGCGAAGCGACACGACACTCACCATCCGGGCAATCGCCTCACGTCTGAAATTAGGCAAGCCCCAGGGTGCCAGGAGCAACCTCCACAAGTGGATGCGCGCGCAGGCGTTGCAGGCGGCGGAAGGGCAGGGGAGTCCATCCGGATGAAACCGATCTTTCTACGGTCTGACCCCACTCTTGACCGCCACCTTGCCACCCCCAGTTGAGGAAGATGTTGGGATCTTGGCTGAATCGAATAAGTTTTCTACGGTCTGACCCCTATGCTGAACATCGAGCAGCACGATGCCCTCTGTGAGTACCTGCGCCAGACCGGACGGATCGATCCCAATGAACTCCCGCGCTGCACAACCCTCGACGGCGGCGTCTCGAACCGCACCGTTCTCGTCCAACGCCCCAGCGGCGAGTCCTGGGTCATCAAACAAGCCCTGGCCCGCCTGCGTGTGAAGGACGAATGGCTGGCCGACCCGCGACGCGTCCATCGCGAAGCACTCGGTTTGCGCTGGCTGAACCGCTTGGCTCCGCACGGGCACGTGCCGGAGTTCTGCTTCGAAGACGAGTCCTGCCACCTGCTCGGCATGACCGCGGTTCCGCAACCTCACGCGAATTGGAAGTCGGTGCTCCTCGCGGGCGGGCTCAAGCCGGATCACGGGATCGCGTTCGGGGAGCTCCTGGGAACGATCCACCGCCGCGGCTACGAACTGGCGCACGAAACCCGGCCGGTTTTCGAGGACCGCACTTTCTTCGAGTCGTTGCGCCTCGATCCGTACTACCGCTCGACGGCGGTGCGACAACCGGGAGCAGCGCCGTTCTATGAACGCCTGATCGCGGATACGCTCGCCGTCCGCGCCACCGTGGTTCACGGCGATTACAGTCCCAAGAACGTGCTGTTGTACCGGGACCAATTGGTGCTGCTCGACCATGAGGTCATTCACTTCGGCGACCCGGCCTTTGACGTCGGCTTCGCGCTGACCCACCTGCTCAGCAAGGCCCACCACCTGGCAGGACAACGTGCGGCCTTCCTCGACGCCGCCGGCAGCTTCTGGCGTGCTTACGGTAGCGCGGCTGCGGGGCTGGCCGGTTCGGCAGGGTTGGAGGAACGCGCCGTGCGGCACACGCTTGGCTGTTTGCTCGCCCGCGTGGACGGACGCTCCCCACTCGAGTACCTGACGGACAGTGAACGCCGGGTCCAGCGGGAGGTTGTTATCGCACTGATGGCTGAACCGCCACGCGATCTATGTTCGCTGATCGCGGCGTTCGGGAGGGCTGTTACGCGGTAGGGCAGGCTTCAAGGCGGGCCGCCCCCACACGGTGACGCTGGCACTCCGTTGCCCGCCGAACCCGGCGCGAAGCGACCGGCGCTCTTGCCGCGACGGCTCTGCGGGAGCTTCTCCCTGCCCGACCGCGGCTCGGTTGACAAGCCCGGCCGCTGACGCGTTCATTCCAGCATCCACGCGGCCCGGCGATGACACGCTTCGATGAACGCGTCCATCAGCCGCGTGCGCTTCCCCACCCACAACGCCCCAACATTGACCGGCGGGAACTCATCCAGCGGGATCAAGCGAAGCTCCGGATTCGGAGTCATCTTCGGAATATGGAGGCCCAGGCCGATCCCGAACCCGTTGGCGACATACGCCTCGATCAGCCCGAGCGAACTGACCTCGAGGCTCGTGAACCACTCGATCTCGCGCCGTGCCAGTTCCCGCTGGAAATGACGGCAGATCCCCTCCGATGCGGGCAGCGCGATCAACGGTTCCTCGATGCGATCCTCTTTCCAGAGATCCGCCGCGCTCCGGATCTGGCTTTCCTCGGGCACCATCAAGGCGAGCTTCAGCTGAATGAGCTCTTCCTGGCGAATTCCCTGCGGCGGCTTGCCTTCGACCATGGTGATCGCGAGGTCCAGTTCACGTCCCAGCAACCACGTCTCGAGTTGGGGTTGGTAGCCTTCCCGCAGGTAAAGCTTGAGGTTCGGAAACTGGGACCGGACGCGGACGACAATCTCGGGCAGATGGTAGCGCTGAACAACCTCGGACGCGCCGATGCGGATTTGTTGTCCCAGCCCGCCGGTGAGGCGTTGCTCGACCGCGTCGAGATTCGCGAAGAACGGTTTGATGAACTCAAACAGTTCCGCCCCGGCCGCGGTGAGCTGGAAGGGGCGCCGCTGAAACAGCGTGAGCCCCAGGTCCGCTTCGAGCCGGATGATCTGCGCGCTGATCGCCGGCTGTTGAATCCCGTACGGCATGTTCCGCACCGCCTCCATGATTCCGCCGTGCCGCGCGACGTAATAGAAGAGTTCGAGGTAGTGAATGTTGAGCATGGCTGTGCTGGCGTGCTGGTTGGATGGTGATTCACCGGGTGCCAGGACGCAAGCGCCCCGGGTCATGACACCGGCACGAGGGCGTCCTTCGGCGCTTGAGACCGCGGCCGGTCTCCAGCCGCAGCGATGCGGGAGGTTACGGGCGGTTCTTCAGATCCGCAACGCGCCCCGGAGCTCATGGCTGCTGCGATCGCGGAGCAGTCGCGGTCCTTTTCCGTGGCTCTACTGGGCTGTCCAACCGCCATCCACCACCACATCCGTGCCCGTGATCCAGCCTGCGGCTTCTGAACACAGGTAAAGGGCCAACTCGGCCACCTCGCGCTCCGTACCCCAGCGGCCCAAGGGAATGCGTGCGGCGAAGTCACGGCTGAGTTCCGGGTTCTCGAGGATCGGGCGGTTCATCTCGGTTGCCACGGGCCCCGGACTGATGCCGTTCACGGTAATGCCCTCGGGTGCGAGTTCCAGCGCGAGCGCGCGCGTGAAGCCAAGGAGGCCCGCCTTGCTGGCCGCGTAAGCAGAGCGTCCGGGCAGGGCCACGTGGCTCATGATCGAGGTGAGGTTGAGGATGCGGCCGTGCTTCCGACCTTTCATGAGCGGAACCACCGCACGGCACAGCAGGAAAGCGCTCGTGAGGTTCGTGTCCAACACCTGGCGCCATTCGGCCAGAGTGAACTCGGTCACCGCCTTGCGCACGTTGGTCCCGGCGTTGTTGACGAGAATGTCCACGCCGCCGAAGCGGCTGCGGACTTGCGCTGCCGCGGCGGCGACTTGTTCCTCCAGGGTGACATCGCAGATGAGGACCTCGGCCCTGGCTCCGACCTGCTGGACTTCGGCGGCAACCGCCTCGAGCCGGGACCGGTCGCGCGCGAGCAAGGCGAGGCTGGCACCCTGCTGCGCCAGCGCCAGGGCGATCGCACGACCGAGCCCGCGGCTGGCGCCGGTGATCACCGCCACTCGAGATTCCGTTCGGGAACTGTTCATGTTCTTGGTTCGGGTCCGAAGCTTGCGCCACGGAGTGCTTCGGTCAATGCTTCGTCCCGGCTGTGGCGGCGAACCAGCCAACCGCCGGCAACGGCGTGAAACAAAAACCGCATGGACCCAGAACGTCCCACAAATCCCAAAGCGTCCCCGCCACCGGAGGAATGCCGGATCGCGCGACGCGAAGCGGCTCTCCGCGGGAGCGCCGGGAACGGACGTGGTTCCGTGAATCCTCCCGATTACTTTCTGGCTGACCTGGGTCCGGACGCCCGCCTGACACCCCAGATCGTCACCGAGGCTTGTCTCGCCGTGAAGGCGAACCGGCGCCGCTACCTGGAGACGCGTCGTACCCCGGATCTGACGGAGGCTCTGGCCGCGGTGGCGGAGGATTGGCTGGATCCGGCTCACCCGTTCCGACGCCTGGCCCTCGAGCGGGGGCCTGCCGCCCTGGGTCTCACGTGCAAGAGCCTTGAAGCTGGCCTGACCACGTTCTTCGAGACCGTCACCCGGGACCAATTGCGGGCCTTGGTGGAGCAAGACCTTGGACACGCGGAGCGCCTGGACCAGTTGAGCGCCGGCGAGACCGAAGCGCCCTTCGCCCGGCTTTCCCTGGCCGCCGGGCCGGATCTGCTCGTGCAGAAGGCCACGAGTCCGCTGCCGGACCCGGGGCTGATCACCATGATCATGGGGGTGTTGGTTCGTTCGGCGCAATTCGTGGTCTGCCCGCCGGGTGGGTCGCTGCTGCTGCGGCTCTTTGCGCACTCCTTGCGCGAGGTTGAACCCAAGCTTGCGGCTTGCATCGAGATTGCGGAGTGGGGGAATGGCAGTTCGGATCTGGATGACGCGCTCATCGGGCAGGCGGGGTGCTTCCTGACAGCGGGTGACGATGAGACGCTCGAGCGGGTTCGATCCGTGTTGCCTGGGGGAGTGAGCTGGATCGGGGCGGGCGAGCGCCTGAGCTTCGCGTACGTGGCGGCGGATGGGCTTTCCAATTACCTCCTTCCCAAGCTGGCCGGGGCGGCGGCGCGCGACGTGGCCCTGTGGAACCAACGCGGTCATCTCGCACCTCACGCCATCTACGTTGAGGCGGGCGGCCGGAATGCGCCCGACCGCTTTGCGGAGGCGCTGGCTGCGGAGTTGGCCCGGATTGAATCCGTGGAGCCACGGGGCGCGTTGGCTCCCGACCAGGACTCGGCGATCCTCGCCCGACGGGCCTTCTATCAGGTTCGGGCCGCGCGTTCGCCGGAAACCCAGGTGTGGTCGAGTTCGGGTTCGACCGCCTGGACGGTGGTTTACGACAACGTGCCCCGGCTCTCGCCCTCCTGCCGTCATCGGTTCGTCCACGTGAAAGCCGTCGCCGGGATCGAGGAGGCGTTGCAGGGCGCGGACGAGTTTCGGGGGCGGATCTCGACGGTGGGCCTCGCCGCCAGCGGCACCCGGGAGGCGGCGCTGGTTTCGAGGTTGGCGCAGTGGGGGGTCAGCCGCGTTTGTCCTTTGGGACGCATGCATTTGCCCCCCCCGTCGTGGCGGCGGGACGGACGGCCCGCGCTGGGCGACCTGGTTCGATGGACGGACTGGGAACGCCACCGCGGCTGGTGAATTCAACGGATGGATCATGAGGATCGAACTGCGCAAAACCTTTCAATTCGAGGCGGCGCACCTGCTGCCACACCTGCCGGAAAGCCACAAGTGCCGCCGGTTGCACGGGCATAGCTTCCAGGCGGAAGTGGTCGTGGCCGGGGACTGTGATCCGCACCTGGGATGGTTGATGGACTACGCTGAGATCTCCGCCGCTTTCAGGCCGCTCTGGGAAGCGCTGGACCACCGGTATCTGAACGAGGTGCCCGGTCTGGAGAATCCGACAAGCGAGAACGTTGCCCGCTGGATTTGGGACCGCCTCAAACCGCGGTTGCCGCTGCTCGTCGAGGTACAGGTGGCGGAAACCTGTACTGCGCGATGCGTCTACCGCGGGCCTGCTGAGAACCCGGCGACAACGTGATGAGTCGGAAGTCCCGGTGGTGGAGCCTGCTTCCGAGCCGGGGATGGAGCGAGGCGAGCCGTGGTGACCGGCTCCCCCCAACGTTGCCCCGCCAAGCCTCGGCCTGCTCAGGAAGCCACCGCACGTGCCTCCTCGCGACCCGGGGTCACGAGCGGCTGGCCCACAGGCAGTTCTTCCGGTAAGGGCACGAACTCGCGGATCCAGTCCCAGAGCCGCGACAGGTCCTTGTTGACGTCGCCGCTCAGGCAATCCGTGATCTCCCCGGCTGCATCGGGGTACTTGTCAATGACGGCCTTGAAGCTGAAGTCGGGATTGTAGAACGCATAGACAAGCTTGCGCATGTTCTCGATGCCCTGCCGCATGGCGGAGCCGTAGGCGGCGAATCGCTGCGGATCGAAATCGCGCGTGACGAGGGCCTCATGAACAAGCTCGGCGGCCGCCACACCGCTCTTGAGCGCGAGCATCAAACCGCTGCTGAATACAGGGTCGAGAAAACAGAACGCATCCCCGACCAGGACCAGTCCCTCGCAGCCACAGTGCCGCGCGTGGTGGGTGTACTCGCTCGTGAGGTAGTAACCACCGACCTGCCTTCCCACGGACAGGTGGTCCTTGATCCAGAGGTTCTCCTCGACCTCGCGATCGAAAATGGCCTTGGGCTCCTTGATGCCGTCGCGCGTCAGGTACTTGCCTTCAGCGACCACCCCGACGCTGACCATGTCGTTGTGCTGGGGGATGTGCCAGAACCAGCCTTTTTCCGGTACGAAGGCCACGGTGGTCTGGCCCTCATCAATGCCGGGCTCACGCTTGGAGCCTTCATAATAGGTCCACACCGCCACCTTGTTCAGGAAGGGATCCTTGATTCGCCAGCCCTGGCGCACCGCGCTGAACGCCTCCTTGCCGCTGCAATCGATCGTGATGGGCGCCCGGTACTCCGCCGTGGAACCGTCGCCATGGCGAGCCCGGACACCGTTGACCCGGCCCCCCTCCCGGATGAGTTCCGTGACCGCGGTCTGCTCACGCACTTCTGCGCCGTGTTCACGGGCGTGGTCCAGGAGCATCAGGTCGAACTCGGACCGGAGGACCTGCCAGGTCTGGGCCACCGTATCCCGGTCGTAGCGCGTGAAGAAATAGAACGGCTGGCTCGCGCGTCCGTTGGGCTGCACGAACACGACGCTGTATTTCTTCTGGAAGGCCGACCGCTGCATCTTCGGGATCAATCCCAGCCGTTCGAGCGGCTGATACGTGAACGGGATCAGGGATTCGCCAATGTGGTAGCGAGGGAACTTCTCGCGTTCCAGCACCAGCACCCGGTGACCTTCGCGGGCCAGCATGGTGGCGGTGCTTGATCCCGCCGGCCCTCCGCCGATCACCACCGCGTCGTAGTTTGCCTCGATCATGGTACGTACTCGTATCGTCGGGCAACGTAGCCGCATCTCCCGCTTGTGCAAGGGACGCCGGGTTCTGGGCGATCCCCGATCACCTCACCGCGTTGACCTGCAGGTCGCGCATGGTCGCCAGTCCCCCGAGCGCATTCAGGCCGCGCAACGGCCGGGCTCCGGTTTTGCGTCGTGGCCCGAACCGGTCACGGAACTCGGCAAAGACTTCGTTGACGAAGTTCTGGGATCCCAACACCACCCCGTCGCTGAAGTACCGCACCCGCAGCCGCAGCACCTGTCCCAAGCTCAAGGTGCCCTGGCGCTTCAGTTCGCGCCGGATCGCCTCCGGATCGAGCACCAGCTTGCCCGACCGGTTAGCCACCCCGCTCGTCACCAGCAGGAGTTGACGATACTCCTGGCTGACTCCCGACCACGCGGTCGAGCGGTGGAACGTCGCCAGTCCTCGACGCGCCTGCTCCTCTCCCGCCACGGCTTCCGCGTAGCCGCACCACCGGTACTCCTTGGGGTCTTGCACCAGTCCCGCCCGGACCGGGTTCAGGTCGACGTATGCGGCCACAGTCTGCACCGCGCCGGGTTGATCCTCGACCAGCACGCTCTTGAACCGTTCGGCCCACAGGGTTCCGAACCGGTTGTGCTGCCTGTTGAACCACTTACTGAATCGCTGTTTTAGCTCCTTCATGAAGGCCGAGACATCCGCCATCCGTTGCAGCAAGCCGTGGCGGAGATCTGGCGGCAACGCCCCCTGCGACTGGAAGCACCTCCGCAGCGTTTGCGCGTAGAGGCTCTTCTTTCCGTAGAATGTCAGCACCTGGGCGACCAGTTCCTCGTCGCTGGCTCTGACCTCGGCAGGCACGCGCACCAGGACATGGATGTGATTGGACATCAGACAGTACGTGATGATCTCCACGCCGCTGAATGCTGCCTGCTGCCACAGCATCTCTCGCAGCTTCTCCTTCTCCAAGGAACCGAGGAGTCGTTGCCCGCCCACGACCCGGGAAATGCAATGGTACACCGCCCCCCGGTGCGTCACCTTGATACGTGCCATGCGCATAGGAGCCCTTTCAATCGAGAATCCTTTCCGATCGACCAACGAACTGACGCAGCATGACGTCACCGAGCCAGAGCTGTCAAGCATAGAGAACCTGTCACTTAGTCTTAGTTTAGTCTTCGTCTGGATCGTCAGTGCATGCGTGAGAGGGTGAGCGAGATGCGTCGTTGCGGGTTTTGATCTTCCCGATCCGCCGCGCAGCGCCACGCGTAACGGTTGCTGCGTTTGGATCGTGGTTGGTGTATCTCCAACCCCGCCGCATGTCGACTGTCCTGACCGCCACGGAACTCACGGTGCGCTTCAACGAACGCACGGTGCTTGACCGCGCCACGCTCGCCCTCGAGGAAGGCGATCGCATCGGGCTCGTCGGGCGTAACGGCTGCGGCAAGACCACGTTCCTCCGCGTGCTCGCCGGCCTGCAGTCCCCCGACCGCGGTGACGTCACGCGGCGGCGGGACCTGCTGGTGAGCTACCTCCCCCAAGGATTTGAGTTCGAGGCCGAACAGACCGTGATCGAAAGCATCCGGGAGGGCGCCCGCCACGTGCTCCGCCTGATCGCGGAATTTGAGTCGCTGCCCGCGACCTCGAAGCGGCACGATGAACTCGAACACCGCATCGCGGCGCTGGAAGGCTGGACGCTCGACCAGCGGATCGAAGCGGCGATGTCCCATCTCAACTGCCCCGCCGCCGACCGGCGCGTGGACACGCTCTCCGGGGGCGAGAAACGCCGCGTCTCCCTGGCCCGGGCCATCGTTTCGCGGCCGGACCTCCTCATCCTCGACGAACCCACCAACCACCTCGACCCTGAGTCCATTGAATGGGTGGCGGAATTCCTCGAGGGGTTCAAAGGCGCCTTTCTCGTCGTCACCCACGACCGCTACTTCCTCGATCGCGTCGTGACCCGTCTCGTCGAGCTGGCCGATGGCCGCTTCTTCTCGCACGACGGCAATTACACGGACTACCTGCTGGCGAAGGCCGAGCGGCAGGCGGCCGACGCCGTCATCGAGCACAAGCGGCAGATGTTCCTCAAGCGCGAGCTGGCCTGGGTGCGGATGGGCGCGCGAGCCCAGCGCAGCAAGCAGAAGAACCGGTTCGAGCGCTATTACGAGACCGCCGCCGAGGAGGGGTATGTTCCGGAGGAGGATGTCGAGTTATGCATCCCGCCGCCGCCAGCCCTCGGCAACCGCGTGGTCGAGTTGGTGAACCTCGGCATCGAGCTCGGTGGCCGTACGCTGTTCGAGGGGTTCAACTTCACCTTCGCCAATGGCCAGCGGATCGGCGTCGCCGGCCGGAACGGACTTGGGAAGACCACCCTGCTCCGGATCATCCTCGGTCAGCTCCCGCCCACCACCGGCTCGGTGAACGTTGGCCCGTTGACGCGCTTCAACTACGTGGACCAGGCCCGCATCCAGCTTCGTGAGGACCGGACGCCGCTGGAAGAGGTCAGCGACGGGACGGAGTTCGTCATTTTTGGCGACGGCACGCTCTCGTTGCGGGCTTACCTGAAGCGGTTTCTGTTCGCGGACGATCGCATCACCACGCAGGTGCGGTACCTGAGCGGCGGCGAACGCAGCCGGTTGCTGTTGGCGCGCATCTTGAAGAACGGTGGCAATTTTCTGATCCTCGACGAGCCAACGAACGACCTCGACCTCCCGACCTTGCGCGTTCTGGAGGAGGGGCTGATCGCGTTCCCGGGCGTGGTCCTGGTCGTGAGCCACGATCGCTATTTCCTCAACCGCGTATGCACCGACATTCTGGCCTTCGAAGGAGACGGCCGGATCGCACACAGCACCGGGGATTACGATGACTACCTCGGGAAACGACGCCGGGCTGCCGAGGCCGCGGCGCGCTGGGCGCCCGACCCGGTGGGCCGTTCGCCGTCAGCCAAGCCTGCCACCGCGCCCGCCCGGGCCGGCCGCCCACGAAAGCTCACCTTCAAGGAGACGCGCGAGCTCGAAGGCATGGAAGCGCAGATTGAGGCCGTGGACGCCGAGGTCGCTCGTATCGAGGCCCTGTTCGCCTCGCCGGACTACTACCGCACGCACGGACCCCAGACGCCGGAGTTGAACGCCCAACTGGCCAGCGCGCGGGAGCGACTCGTGCAGCTTTACGCCCGTTGGGAGGAACTCGAGGCCATCAAGAGAGCCGCCGGGTAAGCCGCCCGTTTGGGCCGGCCGACGAAGCCTCCTCCTGCCAATGCGGCTACGCGTAACGCCCCGTGTCGTGCTCGTGCTTGAAGAACTCGTGCAACAGCCGGTCCACCTGAAGCAGCCCCTCGCGCGTGATGGATATCCGGTCGCCGCCGTTCTGCAGAAAACCCCACTCTTTGAGGGTCGCCAGTGGCTGCCTGAACTTCTCCCGCGGGTCTTCGCCGAACTTCCGGGTGAAGTAGGAGGCACTCACCTGCCCGAGCTTGAGCTGGAGGATGAACTCGCGGATGTACCGCTCCTCCGCCGTCGGCGTGAGCGCCCGGTAGACCGGGAATTTGCCGGTCTGGAGCGCCTCGACATACGGTCCGAACTCGTGGTGATTCTGGTAGTGGGTGCCGCCGATGTGACCGAAGCTGGCGACCCCCACGCTCAGCAGATCCGCCCCCGCCCAAAGATAGTCCCGGTAGAGAAACCGGGTCCGGCTCTTGTCTTTGACGGCGGTGTAGGCGCTGCCGACGGTGTAGCCGGCCCGTTCAAGTTCGCCGAAAGCATAGTCGACCCAGTGACGCTTGGTGGACCAGTCGGCCACGGGCGCCACGAGTTTTCCCTCGGTTTTCATCCGCTGGTAGATCGTCGTGTTGTACGGGATCTCCATCTGGTAGATGGTCACGGAATCGGGAGCCAGCGCGAGGGTCTTCGCGACGGCTTCTTTCCACTTGTCCTCCGTCTCCTCGACCATGCCGGCGATGAGATCGATGTTGATCTGGGGGAACCCGACCTCGCGGGCGTAGGCGTAGGCGCGCGCGATTTCCTTCGAGCGGTGAGCCCGGCCGTTGATCTCAAGGATGTGATCGTCGAAATGTTCGATGCCCAGGCTGAGGCGCGTCACTCCCAGATCCCGGATGGCTTTCAGCTTGTGGTCGGTCAATGTGCCCGGTTCACACTCGAAAGTGACCTCCTCGACCTCATCCCACGGCAGCAGTCGTTTCATGCCGTCCGTCAGGAAATGAAGCTGTTCGACCGAGAGATAGCTGGGCGTGCCGCCGCCGAAATAGACGAACTTCGGTTTTCGCGCGCCGACGAAAGGTTTCCCCGCATACAGGGAAAGCTCGCGGAGCAACGCCTCGAGGTAGGCGCGGATCTCCTGCGAGTCCTTGTCGGTATAGACCTTGAAATAGCAGAAGTGACAACGCTTCCGGCAGAAGGGGATGTGGGCGTACACACCCAGGACGGGTGGCGTGGCTGAAGGCGGCGCCGATGCGTTCGTCGTGTGGCCGGATACCGCACCGGAGCCCGGAGGACGCTCCAAGGCTGCCAGGAAATTGGTGACATGGTCCGGCTTCCAAAACGCGAACGGCGGGTAGTTCGAAACAAAGTAATTGCCGGCGGTCGTGGCCCGCTCCAAAGGCGGAGCGGCGGGCGGCTTCGGCGAAGAAGCGGGCGTGGACGCGGCGGGCGCGTGGCTGGGTTCAACGCGGTTCATGGCCGGGCACTCCCAAAGCAATAGATGTTCCCATCCTCGCTGCCGACCACGATGCGTCCACCGGCCACCGCTGCCGAAGCCGTGATGGGTTCGCCCAAGTCGTAACGCCACAGTTCCTTGCCGGTCTCGAGAGCGAGGATATAGAGGCGGCCGTCTTCGGAGCCCACGACGACGCGGTTACCCACCACGACCGGCGAACTGTCCACTTTGCCTTGGGTCGCAAACGACCACAGCGGCTTGCCATCCGCCCGGTTCACACAGTGGACGCGCTTGTCCCGACCGCCAAAAACGACCCTGTCGCCGGTCACCGCGGGGGAGGCGAAGTACGGGAAGTTCCGATCCTTGAAGGTCCAGACCCGTTCCCCCTTCTCAATGTCGATGCAGAGGAACTCGTTCTCGTAGTGGCCGAAGTAGGCTTTCCCTGCGTCGAGGGCGACGGACCCGGCGATGTATGCGCCGGCCTCGATCTCCTTCACCTTCTGCCCGTCCGCCAGGTTGATGACGTGGAGGATGGCATCACACCCGCCAAACACGGTGCGGCCGCCCGCAACCGCCGGGGCGCCGTTGATGTAGTTTCCGGTCTCGTAGACCCAATTGCTTTTCCCGGTGGCGGCGTCGGCGCAGTACAGCTTGAAATCGTAGCTGCCGAACACGATCCAGTTGCCGTTGCCTTGGGGCGCCTTCACCCAGTTGGGGGCGCCCAGCACCCGGTCGTCGGTGGGGAATTTCCAAAGTGGCTTGCCATCGACGGCGTTGACCGCGTGCAACGCGTTGTCGCTCGATCCCACAAACACCCGACCGTCGAGGACCAGGGGTGAGGATTCGATGGGCCCGCCTGTCGGGTAGGTCCACAGTTTCTTGCCGGAGGCGAAATCCAAGGCGTAAAGGTGCCCGTCGTCGGAGCCGACAAAGACCTTGCCCAAGGCCACCGCGGCCGACGATTTCACGGGTTCGGGAGTCTTGAAGCTCCAAAGCACCTGGGGTTGATCCGGCAGTTTGCCTGACGCCACGCCGAGCAGGGCTGGTCCCCCGCGGAACATCGGCCACTCGTCCGTTCCCGCGGCGGAACCGCCGGCGGTCCAGGCGAGCGGAGCGAGGCTCCATGCGGTTACCAGCAAAAGGCCGAGGCGTCCGGCATCCCGGGGTCGATGCTTTAGGTAACCCCGGTTGGCGGCTGGCCGGGGCGACCCCGCACAGGTCTGGTTCCGAGTCTCGTTGGCGCGTGAACCCATGGCTCGGAGTATCGGGCGCGAGCCGGGGGTTGGCAAACCCAACCCGGTGTCGACAAGTTCCTTGTCAGGGTCTGACGGTCCGGCATCCGGCGCTTCCTCACCGTGGGAAGCGACCTGTTCCTTGCGGACCCGCCCATCGGCCATGAACCGTTGAGGAGCGCGGGCTTCAGCCCGCAGAGACGTCCCTTGGCCGGCGTGGCTTCCTGCGGACTGAAGTCCGCGCTCCGCTGGGGGCTGATGGGAAGTCCCTTTGGCCGGTCGACCATGCGCCGTGGCGATGAACGAAAAAGCGCCGGTAAACCGGACGCAATCCAGACGCTTCGCCCGTTCCCAGGCACGTCCGAAGTCGCGAAGCGCGTGGAGTGCGGCGATTCATCGCCGCTTTTGGGAGCAGGTTCAGGGCAGCTCCTTGGCGCGCGCCGGCTGGCGGTCGTCACCTGACAACACGAGACGCTGCTGCTATTGTCCAAACACCGATCAACGCATGAAACGATCCCTCCTGAAACTTGGTGCCCTCGCGGTGGGCGTCCACTTCGTTCCCCTGGTCTGCGGACAAGCCAGGCCGCCCCTCGAGTCGGCCGAGCCCACGGTCTTTCGTGAGGTGGCCGCAAAACTCGACGCCGGCGGGAGCCTCTACGGATACCTCTCGACCGATGCGTGGCTCGGGAAGTTGTCCGCCAAGATCGGTGAACTGCGTGAACTCGCGTTGGGGTTTCCCGACCTGCAAGGGGAGGGGCGCGGTATGGTGGAGCAGGTTTTCACGCTGTTGCAGGGGTTGGCGAAACATAGCGGCCTCGAGTCTCTCGGCGGGGCGGGTCTAAGCGCCATTGCCGTGGAGAAGGGGCTGTACCGAATGCGCTTTGTGCTCGAGCGGGCGCCCGGGGCTTCCGCTGACGGCTATCTGTGGCAATGGTTCGGTCGCTCGCCGCATCCGTTGCCCTGGCTGGACTGGCTGCCTGGCGAGACGGCCTACGCGGCGAACTTGGACCTGGATCTGCAGGCCGTCTGGAAGTCGCTGCGACGCGAGGCCGATGCCGCCGGGTTCAAACCGATGCAGGAAGGTCTGGAGGAATTCTCCCGCCACGTGGAGCAGGCGACCGGGTCTTCGCTCGAGGACCAGCTTGCGTCGATGGGCGGGGAGCTGGGGGTGGCGCTGACGCTGGATCCCGAGAAGACCTTCAAGTTGCCGCTCGCGGGTGGCGGTGACGGCGACAATACGGCGGAACTGCCCGAACCCGCGTTCGTCGTTGCCCTCAAAGTGAAGGACGATCGCCTGTACAGCTTCCTTGAGAAGGCGCTGTCACAGAACCCGGATTTCACAGCGGGCGAGGCGGACGGGGCTCGCTGGCGGAGTCTGTCGGTGGCTGGCGGGCCTCCGTTTCCGTTCAAGCCCACCGTCGGGCGGGCCGGCGAATATCTCTGGATCACGTCGACGGAAGCTCTGTTCAAGCAGATCCTGAAGGTGCATCGGGGTGAGGCGCCGAAACTCCGGAGCACGGACGAGGTGAAGCGGCTTTCGCGCGGGCTGCCGGAGATCGGCAACAGCTGCGCGTTCGTGAGCCAGCGGTTCACCGATGCGCTCGCCAAGCTTCAACTGGCAGCCCTGGAGCAAGCCGGCGAGGCTGGCGGTCCCCCGGCGGCGCTGTTCAAGCAACTCATGGGACTCTCGGCCACGGCCGCCTCGTTTGCGATCGGGTGGCAGGATGAGCACGGGGCTCAGTCCGTGTCGCAGACGACCCAGGAACCCTCCGTCGCTCTCGTGGCGGCCGCCGTGGTTGCGCCGACCGCGATCCTGGCCGGAATGACCCTGCCGGCCATGGCCAAGGCCAAGGGCAAGGCCCAGGATATCCAGTGCATGAACAACCTGAAGCAGATCGTGCTTGGGTTGATCATCTATGCGAGCGACCACGACGACACTTTCCCGCCCGACTTCAAGTCACTCAAGGAACTCACGCCGAGCACCAGCATTTTCATCTGTCCGGCGGATCCGTCCCCCGTTCGCCGGGACGTGCCGTGGGACGAGTTCGACTTTGCCGGTTGCAGCTACGAGTTCCTCAAGCCCGGCTTGAAAACGGACATCGAATCGCCCAGCACGACCGTGGTGGCGCGCTGCAAGATCCATGGAATCGCGGCCATGGCCGACGGCAGCGTCCACCGACCGGGCCCGCATTGACCCGCGGGTTCACCGACCCGGCGATCAAAACCAGGGGGTGAACCCCTGCATTCCAAGCGCTTCGCGACCTCGGACGTACGTTCCAGCCACGCGAAGCGCCTGGAGTGCGTCCGCTTCAGCGGCGCTTTTTGGGTCTATGGTCCCCAGGCGTTTCCGGGACGAGCATCGATGCCCGTGACTTGGTAATCCCCGCCCCGCAACCCTCGACCGCCCGGTGAGGGTACCGGGCCTACAACCCGCGTTTACCTCAGGGATACGCAGACCAGGGAACGTTCGCTTCGCAGGTAAAGGCGGCCATCGGCCAGCACCGGTGCCGTCCAACAGGGATATTCGAAGTCCGGCACCTGCCAGCGCGCGAGCTCCACCGGTTCATTCGGGGTGGGGCGAAACAACCCGAGCAAACCGCCCTCGCCGAGGACGATCAGCTTTCCATCCGCGAGAATGCCCGAGCCCCGGCCGAACACGTCGGGGCGCTTTGAACCGCGCGTACGCCACGACTCGTCCCGGTCCCACGCGATGCGGCCGGTCATGAACGCAACGCACCGGAACCGGGCGTCGGGCTCGTTGCGGCCGCTAAAGCCGTACAGGTATCCCTCGTGCAGAATGGGGGTGCTCCAGTGGGCTTCCAACGCGGTACCGGTCCACTCCTCATCGAAGTGGCGGCGGTCGGCACCCAGCCTCAATAGCACGCTTCCCACGCGGTAGTACGCCGCCGAGATGAGGATCCGGTCGCCGTGAATGACCGGGTTCGCCGCGTTGACGGACTCCTCGGGTTGAGCCCTGAACCAGCGCGAGCAGAGCACTTCGCCCGTAGAGGGTTCCAACGCGACCAGACCTTGCCGGGTGAGGCAGAACAGGGTGCGCCTGCCGTGCATGGTCGCCATGACGGGCGAGGCATAGCTCGCCTGCTTGTCCCAGGATTTCCAGGTCACGGTGCGGTTGCCGGCCCAGCCGTGCATGGGTTGCCCGCTCCAGGACTTCTCGCCGACGCTTTGCCAGAGGGTGCGGCCGGTGGCGGCTTCCAAGGCCACCACTCCGGCATTGGGTTGGCCGCCCACCATCACGAACAGGCGGTCGTCTTCGAGAAGCGGCGAACTGCCCACGCCGAAAAAGGCCTCCGGGACGTTCCATTCCTTCGCGGTGTCGCGTTCCCAGACCAACCGGCCTGACTCGAGTTCGGTGCACACCAGTCGGCCTTCCGCGCCGAACGTGTAGACGCGGCCAGGGTTGCTCAGGCCTTGGGCTCGTGAACCCTGGAGGGCAGGCTTTCGAGCCTGCCGGTGCGCCGGACTGTCCAGTTCGGCGACGCCATGGGCGACGGGCAAGTCGCCCCAACCGGCAGACCGGAATGTGTTCCCTACCTCACGGCGATTCAGAGAAAGGTGCGGGGTGCTGCGGGGTCCGTTGTTATAGCCGTAGGGATCCACAAAGCGGCTCGGGTACGCGTATCGCCACAGCGAGGCACCCGTGGCGGCGTGCAGGCATTCCACCACCTCCTGGTCGCCTTCCCGGTGATGCAGCACAAGGCGGGTGCCCACCACCGACGGGGCGCCATACCCCGTGCCTACCGGTCGCTGCCAGAGGAGGCGCGGGCCTTCCGGGGGAAAGGCGCTGATGAGATTCGTCTCGCCCGAGGTCCCGTCGCCTCGGGGTCCAAGAAAACGCGGCCAGTCCTCGCTGTGGAGAGCCGGGAGGCATGCCTGGAACAGCGCGACTGCAATCCAAGAGGCAAGTCGCCCTGAGACGGCGCGCGGCGCGGGGGCGGTTCGGGACTGCCAGACTGGCTGACGGTAGCGTGGTGTCGGGATCATGCGACGACGGTGGGCAAGAGTAGGCCGCCACGCTTGCGTCGTCCAAGCGACCGCGGGTTGCACACCGTTGCCGCCGATGGTGCAACCGATGCACCAACCGCACCTCAACCTCCATCGTGGGGGGGGCCGTTTACCGCGGGGCGCTCGCGTACCGCTTTGAGGGACGGCCGTTTACGATTTACCGTCGCGCCTCGGCACGACAGCTGCGTACAACGCGGACGTGCGAGAACTGATGCCGGTTAACCGACGGGGCACCTGATCTGAATGACGCTGGCCGACTTCACTGCTCCCGGCCTGATCGTGCCGCGACTTCGCGGCCATGATGTGCCCGACACGATCCAGGAACTGAGCCAGGCCCTCCAACGCGAGCGCCGGATACCGGATCTGCTGTTGTTTTATCACGCCGCGCTCAACCGGGAGTTGTTGGTGAGCACGGACACAGAGGCCGGCATCGCCTTCCCGCACGCCCGGCTCACGGGGCTGAAGGCACTGTCGTTCGCCCTGGGCAGGGCGGACCGGCCGATCGCCTGGCGCGCCGGTGCCGGGGAATCGGTGCGGCTCGTCTTCTTGATCGCCGTTCCCGCGACCGAATCCGCGCAGTACCTCCAGCTCATTTCCGGCCTGGTGCGCCTTTCGAAGGACGCCAGCCTCATGGAGGCCGTGCGGGAAGGCTCGGACGCGGCCCAGATTTACCGGGTGTTGGAGCGGGTGGCGATCCGGCACAGCCAAAGCCCGGGCCATTTCAACGGGGCGGTTAACGGCTGAGCGGGCGATCGCGTGGCTTTCGAACTTCCATGAAGCTGAGTCTGCCGTTCCATCCGAAGCTTCTTACCACCCTTCGCGGTTACACGGGGTCCGATTTCACGGCGGACCTGGTCGCGGGATTGACCGTGGGGATCGTGGCGCTGCCGCTCGCGATGGCTTTTGCGATCGCCTCCGGCGCGACGCCGCAGGCAGGGATTTTCACCGCGGTCACCGCCGGCTTCATCATTTCGGCGCTGGGAGGCACCCGGGTGTCGATCGGGGGACCGACGGGGGCGTTCGTGGTGATCCTGTATGGGATCAACGCGCAGCATGGGCCGGAGAACCTCGCCATCTGCACGGTGATGGCGGGCGTGATCCTCATCGTGATGGGGTTGGCGCGGCTGGGGAACATGATCAAGTTCATACCCTACCCGGTGACGATGGGCTTCACCTCGGGGATTGCCGTGCTCATCTTCAGCACGCAGATCAAGGACTTCTTCGGCCTCCAGGTGGAGAAGGTTCCTTCCGAGTTTGTGGAGAAGATGCGGGTGCTGCTCGAGCACGCTTCCACGGTGCACTGGATGGCGGTCGCGCTGGCGGTGGCGTCGTTGGCCATCATCCTGTTCTGGCCGAAGAGCTGGCAGCGCCGGGTGCCGGGCTCGATTGTGGCCCTGGTGTTGGGGACGGTGGTGGTGGCGGTATTTCAACTTCCCGTCGAGACGATTGGCAGCCGGTTCGGAGGCATCCCGCAAGGCCTGCCCGAGCCTTACCTGCCGGCGTTTTCGCTCGAAAACATCCGGCATCTGGTCTCCCCGGCGACCACGATCGCCTTGTTGGCGGCCATCGAGTCTCTGCTCTGCGCTGTGGTGGCGGATGGCATGGTGGACGACCGGCACGATTCGAACCAGGAACTGATGGCGCAGGGCCTGGCGAACATCGTCAGTCCCTTGCTGGGCGGCATCGCGGCGACGAGTGCGATCGCCCGGACTGCCACCAACGCCCGCAGCGGGGCGCGCACGCCGGTGGCGGGGATGATTCACGCGTTGACGTTGCTGGGGATCATTCTCGTGGCGGCACCGCTCGCGAAGTTCATTCCCCTGGCCACGCTCAGCGCGGTCCTGGTGAACGTGGCCTTGAACATGGGCGAGTGGCACAACTTCAGTCGTCTGCCCAGGTGGCCTCGCAGCGACGCCGTGGTGTTCCTGACGGCGTTCGGGCTGACGGTCATCATCGACCTGACGGTGGCCGTCGAGATTGGGATGGTCCTCGCGGCGATTCTCTTCATCAAGCGGGTCTCGGAGACCAGCCAGATCACCGCCGTGGACGAGAGCACCGAGACCGAAGGATCCCATCACTCGCTGGTGGGCAAGGTGATCCCGCCCGGCGTGATGATTTACCGGATGTTCGGCGCGTTCTTCTTCGGCGCCGCCGACAAGCTCGAGAGCGCCCTGAAGCGGCTCAAGCAGGAGCCGGAGGTGTTGATCCTCCGGATGCGTAAGGTGGTGGCCATGGATGCGACGGGGTTGAACGCCTTGGAGGACCTGTACGAGCGTCTGCATCGGAAGGGCAAGCATCTCGTCCTGAGCGCTCCGCACACGCAGCCGTTGATGGTGATGGAGCGGGCTGGGTTCCTCGACAAGCTGGGCCGTGAGAATGTTTGCCCGCACGTGGACGCCGCTTTGGGGCGGGCTCGTGAGATCCTGGGCTTGCCGGCCCTGCCGCCGAGCGACCCGCTTGACGAGGAGAAGCGGAAGATCGAGGCAGCCCGCCGCGAACTGGCCAGCGCCTTGGCGCGCGCGAATGATCTGCTATCAGCCGGTTCCCGGAACAGTCCGGAGTCGCCGGGAGCTCCGCCGACGGACACAAGCCGTCCCCCGGATCGAGACGAGGTGTCCGGGCGTCCGAACTGATGTACCTCAACGTCATTGAACTGGCGGAGTCGCTCGGCGTCAGCGAAGACGTCGTGTCGGGATGGGTGCGGCATGAGGGATTGCCCTGCGTGCCCGACCGCGGCCGGCTCTTGTTCGATCGGGCCGAGGTGGCGACCTGGGCAGCCTCCAAAGGGCTGGCGGCGCGGGCGGGGTTTCTCGCCACCCCACAGGCCACGCGACGAGAGACGGGCGGCCTGGTGCCGCTGGTTCAACGCGGTGGCATCTGGCGTGGCATTTCTGCAAGCCAGGTGCTGGACACGTTTGCGGAGGTCCTGGGGAGGATCCCGGGAACCACTCCGGCCGTACGCGGCCTGCTGGAACAGCGCGTGCGGGCGGGCCGCGGGATTTCGTGGGCGCCGGTGGGCGGGGGATGCGCCTTGCCCCACCTGCGCACGCCGGTGGCGCTCGGTCGGGACGCCGGGTTGGTGGCGATTCTCCTGTTGAGTGAAGGCATCGTTCCCGGCGAGCCGGCTCCCGACGAGGTGCCGGTCAGCCGGTTGTTGTTCTTCGTGGCCCCGACGCCCCGGGCGCATCTCGAGATGCTGGGCGAGTTGAGCTTTGCGCTCACGCGTGGCGGCCTCCAACGCCTGCTGCTCGGCGATCCAACCGACGAGGCGATTCTCCAGGCGTTGGCCACCGCGGGCGTTGCGCGCGACTCCGGAGGGAACCGATGACGCCCGGCGGGCTGTTGTTGCTGGCGGCCGCCGGGCTTTGCCTGGGTGGAGTCACGGGGTTCCGGGCCGCGCGGTGGTGGTTGTCTTTCTCGCTGGTGGGCGCGGGGGCGGCTATCGCTGCGGGTGTGTCCGTCCTCGCCAGCGGACAGGCTTGGGAGTGGCATCCGGATCTTGTGCTGGGCGGCGAACGTGTTCATTTGCGCCTCGATGGCGTGAGCGCCTTCTTCCTGGTGCTGGAATCGTTGCTGGGAGGGGCCGGGACGCTTTACGCCAGTGCGTACTGGTCGGACCGACGACATCCCCGCTCGGCGCCGACGGGCCGGGCCTGGTGGAACGCCCTGCTGGTCAGCATGGCTCTGGTGCTCCTGGTGGTGAATGGGGTGCATTTCCTGATCGCCTGGGAG
Organism: uncultured Verrucomicrobiota bacterium; assembly: GCA_964535555.1. Taxonomy (GTDB): domain Bacteria; phylum Verrucomicrobiota; class Verrucomicrobiia; order Limisphaerales; family J093; genus DSVZ01. The sequence goes on along the minus strand of CAZHUS010000099.1, from coordinate 7,073 downwards.
CTGTTCGCCGTCTGCGCGTATTTTCTGATCACCATCGAGCGCCACCGACGGGAGGTCCGCGCGGCCGGGTGGCTCTACCTGGTGGCTTCGCACGCGGGAACGCTCTGTTTGTTTGCCTTCTTCTCGATGCTCGCGGCGCGAACGGGTGGTTGGGAGCTCGGTCCAGTCCGCGAGCGGGCGGACCTTGCGCCGCTGTTCTGGCTGGCCCTGGCGGGATTCGGCATCAAGGCCGGCGTCTTCCCGTTGCACATCTGGCTGCCGTCGGCGCACGCCAATGCGCCGAGCCACGTCTCGGCGATTCTGTCCGGCGTGGCGATCAAGATGGGCATCTACGGCATGGTGCGATTTTCCGGATGGCTGCCTTTGCCGGACGGTGCGGGCTGGGTGGTGGCCGGGTTGGGGGTGACGAGTGCGGTGCTGGGCGTGGCGTTCGCCCTGGGGCAGCACGATCTCAAGCGTTTGCTCGCCTACCACAGTGTCGAGAACATCGGGATCATCCTCATCGGGCTGGGCTTCGCCATGGTGGCCGCTGACCGCGGGGCACCCCGATGGGGCGGACTGGTCCTGGCCGGCGCCCTCCTGCACGTTTGGAACCACGGTTTGTTCAAGGCCCTGTTGTTCCTGGGATCGGGCGCCGTGTTGCATGCGACCGGTACCCGCGAGATGAGCCGGTTGGGCGGGTTGTGGCGGGTGATGCCCTGGACGGCGAGCCTGTTTGTCCTGGGTTCCGCTGCGATCGCGGGTCTTCCCCCGCTGAACGGGTTTGTGAGCGAGTGGCTGGTGTACGTCGGCTTGTTCGAGGCCACGACGAGTGGCGCGGGGGCCTTGTGGGGGGCGATCCCGGCGCTGGTGTTGTTGGGCGTGACCGGGGCCATGGCCCTCGCGTGCTTCGTAAAGGTCGTCGGCGTGGTCTTCCTCGGCGAGGCGCGCTCCGAGGCGGCGCGACGTGCGCACGAGTGTGCTTGGCCGATGCGCGTGCCGATGATCTGTCTCGGGCTGGCTTGTGTGGTCATTGGATTGCTTCCGGGTCTCTGCTGGCCTGCGCTCTCGGCGGCGGCGATTTCCTGGAGGTCGATCGACATGCCCGCCCTGCCGCCGGCCCCCCTGCTGAATCTGGGGGCATGCAATCTCGCGCTCGTGTTGGCGGGAACGGCGGGCGCGCTCTTGCTGGGATGGCGCATCCGGCGCAACGGGTTCAGCCGGGCGCCGACGTGGGATTGTGGCTACGCGGCGCCCACGCCGCGGATGCAGTATACCGCGGGCTCGTTTGCGGGGATCATTACCGAGTGGTTCGCCTGGATGCTGCGGCCCGAACGCCACGCGGTTGCGCCGCGCGGCTTGTTTCCCCCACGGGCTCATGACACGACGCACACGCCGGAGACGGTGCTCGAGCGTGTGGTCGAGCCGGTCGGTGCCGTTGTGATGCGACTCTCGTTGGCGGTGCGTCGGCTCCAGCACGGCCGGTTGCAGGCGTACATCCTTTACCTGTTGGTCGGACTGGTCGCAGTGGCCTTGCTTGCCTGGGGGGGAGGGACGCCATGAGTGGGACGATCGAGGTGCTGCTGCGCCTTGCCTGCTGGCTGGTGCTTGCCCCGGCCGTTCCCGGCGTGATCAACAAGGTGAAGGCCTGGGTTGCGGGACGGCGTGGACCGCCGGTCTTGCAGCTCTACTACGAACTCGGGAAGCTGTGGAGCAAGGGCGTGGTGTGGAGCCGCACGGCTTCACCCGGACACCTGGTCGCTCCGGCAGTCGCCTGGGTGGCGATCCTCGGTGCGGCCTTGCTCCTGCCCTTGGGGCGGGCAGGCGGCGGAACTGGATTCCACGGAGACGCCCTGTTGTTCGTGTACCTCCTGGCCCTGGCCCGGTTCGTCACGGCCTTGGCGGCCCTGGATACGGGCTCGGCGTTCGAGGGAATGGGGGCAGCGCGGGAGGTGAGCTACGCGATCATTTCGGAAGCGGCGCTGATGGCGGCGCTGGTGGCGCTCGGATTGAAGAGCGGGAGCGTCTCGTTGGCCCAGATGCTGGCGCCCACGGCGGGGGCGGGCGCGGTCTTGCTGGCCGCGGGTCTATTCACCGTGCTGCTGGCGGAGAACTGCCGCGTGCCCTTCGACGACCCGAACACGCACCTCGAGTTGACCATGATTCACGAGGTGATGGTGCTCGACCACAGCGGGCCGCCACTGGCCGTGATTCTCCACGGGGCGGCGCTCAAGCTGCTCCTCTTCGCCGTCTTTCTGGTGCAAGTCGTGTTGCCGCTGGGACAGCTCCCAAGGCTGGGAGCGTCGATGTTGCTCGGGGCCGGGGTGCTGGTGGTGGTGATCGGCGTCGGTCTCGTCGAGTCGTTGCTGGCACGCCTGGCTTTCCGACGGGTGCCGGTGCTGCTGACCACCGCCTTCCTGCTGTGCCTCTTTGCGGTGATGATCGCGTGGAGGACCTCGCCGCCTGGGACCGCAGGGCAGGGGAGTGGGGTCGAATTGGGGGCCGTGATTGAAAGCGCGTGGCGATGAGTGACGCCTTGAACCTGGTGGTGGGCCTGGCCATGGGGTTGAACCTCGTGGCCCTGGTGTGCAGCCGGCTTCCGTCGATCATTCGCGCCGCCGCGTTGCAGGGGATTGCCCTGGGGACACTGCCGCTGTTGCTCGAGCACGATTTCCGCTGGGGCGTGCTGCTGATCGCGCTGGGGACCATGGCGGTCAAGGGGGTCCTGATTCCGTCGCTGCTCCGGCGGGCCCTCCGGGCAGCGGACATTGATCGCGAGGTTGAGCCGCTGATCGGGTTCGTCCCGTCGTTGTTGCTGGGCGCGGGTGCGACCATCGCGGCCGTGGCGCTGGGCAACGTGCTGCCCCTGCGTCCCGAACACGTGGGGACCCTGCTCGTGCCGGGCGCCTTCGCGACCTTTGTCTGCGGTTTGCTGCTGCTCATCGGCCGGGCGAAGGCGATTTCCCAGGTGTGCGGCTATCTCATTCTCGAGAACGGGATCTTTCTGTTTGGGATGCTGCTGATTGGAGCCACCCCGCTGCTGGTCGAAGCGGGCATCCTGCTCGATCTCACGGTGGCGGTGTTCGTGATCGGGATCATCGTGGACCGAATCCAGCGGGAGTTCGACACGTTGGACACCCGCAAACTCACGGCCTTGCGCGAATGATCGACCTGGCGCTTGTCCTGGTGCCACTGCTGGCGGGCGGTCTGGCGCTTCTGTGGCCGACCGACAGGTCGCGTCCCTGGCTGCTTCCGGTGACGGGGGGCATCCATGGGGGGCTGTCGATGGCAGCGCTGGCCGGAGACGCGGCGGGCCGTCCTGGTTTTTGGATGGGCCTGGACCCGGTGGCGCGGGCCGTGCTGCCCCTGATCTCGCTGCTCTTCCTCGGGTGCGGGGCCTACGGGGTTGCCTATTTGCGGCTGCGTTCGGAGCGCAGCAACCGCGTGTTCGTGGCGGCTCTGCTTGCCCTGTTGGGGCTGTTGAGTCTGGCGCTGCAGGCGCGGCACCTGGGGTTGCTCTGGATTGCGGCCGAAGCCGCCACCCTGGTGACGGTGCCGCTGCTCCATTTCAACGGCACGGCCCGGGCGTTTGAAGCCACCTGGAAATACCTCCTCGTGGGGGGCACGGGCATCGCGCTGTCGTTGCTGGGCTCGTTCTGTTTGGGCTACGCCTCGCTGCACGGCGGGGGATCCGGCGATCTGACCTTTGCTGCGCTCGCCGCGCAGGGAACGACATTGTCCCGGCCGTGGTTGATCGCCGCGTGGGTGTTCCTGGTGGCGGGATACGGGACCAAGATGGGCCTGGCACCCATGCACACATGGAAGCCGGATGCCTATGGCGAGGCGCCGGGAGTGGTGGGGGCAATGCTCGCGGGCGGGATGACGACGATGGCATTCGTGGCGCTGCTGCGGGTGAAGCAGGTGGTCGATGCCGCCGGCGGCGCGGCCATGACCAGCCGCGTGCTGCTGGTGGCCGGGCTGTTTTCCATGCTGATCGCCGCGCTGTTTCTGCTGGGCACGCCCGATTTCAAGCGGATGCTTGCCTATTCGAGCGTCGAGCACATGGGCATTCTCTGCGTGGGCGCTGCGTTGGGACCGGCGGGCACGGGCGCCGCGCTGTTTCACGTCTGGAGCAACGGCCTCACGAAGGGCGCCTTGTTTCTGACCGCGGGGAATCTGCGGCGAGCCGCGGGCGGACGCACGGTGGAGGAAGTGGCCGGCATGGCCTGGTGCACGCCGGTGTCCGCCCGGTTGTTCGTCACGGGGCTGCTTGCGATCACGGCCTGTCCGCCCTTCGGGCCTTTCTTCAGCGAACTGCGCATCGTCCGGGCCGTCTTCGCGACAGGGCAACTTGCTGCGGGAGCGGTCTTCCTGGGCTGCATGTTGCTGGCCTTCCTCGGTATGAGCCGGTTGGTGCTGGCGATCGTGGATGGCCGGCCGCGGGCGATGGCGCGGCGAACCGGCGGCAGGTTTCGCGAAGCGTGGGGGATTCTGGCGCCGCCGCTGGGCTTCCTGGCCGCCTCGCTGTGGGTCGGCCTGGTCACACCCTCGCTCCTGACGCGCGTGTGGGACACGGCCGCGCGGTTGCTGGGAGGTGCCCCTTGAGTCGGGTCGGGGAGTGGGCGTGGGCCGGCAACGGCACGAGCCTGCCGTGGGCGGATGTTCCGACCTGGCCGGCGGAAGCGCTGACCACGGCGGTCGCGGCCGAGGTTTCCCAAGGGGCGCGGCTTGCCGCCTGGTTCGGTGTCCCCGCCGAGCGTGGCACGCAGCTGCTGGCCGTGCTCGCCTTCGATGCAGAGAACCTGCTGGCCATCGCGGCCAGCGAGCCGGTCGGGAAAGCGTACGCGGCGCTGACCCCGCATTGTCCCCAGGCGCACCTCTTCGAACGAGAGGTGTGGGAACAGCACGGTGTTCATCCCACCGGCCACCCGTGGCTGAAGCCGGTGCGGCGTGACCACGGGCCCGGACCCGCCGTCGGGGATTTCTTCAAGGTCGGCGGCGGCGAGATTCACGAGGTGGCCGTTGGGCCTGTTCACGCGGGCATCATCGAGCCCGGTCATTTTCGATTCCAATGCCGGGGAGAAGAGGTGTTGCATCTCGAGATCGCGCTGGGCTATCAGCACCGAGGGATCGAGGAGGGGATGCGGAACGGTCCGCATGCGGCGACGATGGCGCAAATGGAGACGGTCGCGGGAGACACCACGGTTGGCCACGCGACCGCACACGCGCTGGCAATCGAGGCGCTGGCCGGGACGGAGGCGCCGTTGCGAGCGCAGTGGTTGCGGGCGATCGCCCTCGAACTGGAACGCCTGGCCAATCACACGGGGGATCTCGGCGCTCTGGCCAACGACGTGGCGTTCCTGCCAACGTCCGCGGCCTGCGGCAAGATCCGGGGCGACTTCCTGAATCTGACGGCGCTGATTTGCGGGAACCGCTTCGGCCGTGGCCTCGTTCGACCGGGCCGGTGCCGTTACGAATTGGAGCCGGCGCGCCAGATAGAACTGACGGGCCGTCTCGCCTCCGCGCTGCAGGAAGTCACGCTCGCGGCAGACTGGCTTTGGGATGCGAATGCTGTTCGCGACCGCTTCGAGGGCACCGGGACCGTGACCAGCGAGCAAGCCGGCGAGGCGGGGCTCGTCGGGGTGGCCGCGCGCGCCTCCGGTCTGGTGCGGGACGTGCGTTTTGATCATCCCGCGGGCTGGCACCGGTTCGCGCAGGTGCCGGTGGCGCTGTGGCCGGGGGGCGACGTGTTCGCCCGGGCGCGGGTGCGCTGGCTCGAGATTCAAAGGTCGGGTCAGTTCCTCAAGGAGCAGCTTGGCAACCCGCCGGACGACGCGGTACGGGTCGATCTGGGAGCGCTGGCTCCGAACGCCTTGGCGGTGGCGTTGACGGAGGGGTGGCGGGGAGAGATCTGCCATGTGGCCCTGACGGATGCTCGCGGGAGGTTTCGGCGGTACAAGATCGTAGACCCGTCCTTTCATAACTGGACCGGACTGGCTTTGGCCCTGCGCCACCAGGCCATCTCCGACTTCCCGCTCTGCAACAAGAGCTTCAACCTCTCGTATTGCGGTTTCGATCTCTGAACCATGTTCGCCCTGGATACACTGATTCACCGACTCAGGCAGGGGTGCCAGACGATCTCCTATCCGCAAGGCGCGCCGCCCGCGCTGCCGGACCGTCACGGGGGCGCGCTCCGCGTGGACTCGAGTCGCTGCGAGCCGGGCTGCACGGTGTGTGTGTCCTCATGCCCGACCTCGGCCATTCAGCGGCCGGAGGGTGCGGGCGTGGTGCTGGACCTGGGCCGGTGCGTCTTTTGTGCGGCCTGCGTGGAGGTCTGCCCCGCGGGGGCGATTGTTCAAGGCGGTGATTACCGCATGGCGACGTCGAGCCGGCGCGACCTCCTGTTGGGGGAAGGTCACGCGGCCGAAGTCAGGCTCGCCGGGGCGCTGGAAGCCAGGACCCGGCGGGTGCTGGGGCGTGCCTTGCGTCTGCGGCAGGTCAGCGCCGGCGGGTGCAATGCTTGCGAGGCCGACACGAACGTGCTGGGAACGATCGGCTGGGATCTCGCGCGTTTCGGCATCCAGTTCGTGGCTTCACCGCGCCATGCGGACGGACTGCTGATCACGGGTCCGGTGACCCGGAACATGCGGCTGGCCCTGGAAAAAACCTACGCCGCCGTGCCGCCTCCGAAGGTGGTCATCGCCGTGGGGGCGTGCGCCATCGCCGGCGGGCCGTTTGCGGGGAGCGCGGAAGTCAACGACGGCGTCAGGTCGATTGTGCCCGTGGACCTGTACATTCCCGGGTGCCCGCCGCATCCGCTCACGATCCTGGACGGGTTGCTTCGGTTACTGGGACGGTTGGGTGAAGCGGCTTCGACTTCGTTGCCCGGGGCGGCGGCGGCCCAGCGCCCGTCCGAGCGGGACTGAAGCGGTTGGTGGGCGTTACCGGTCGCTCTTGCTGCTCTTTGATCCTCCGCTGCTGCCCTTCCGGCCGCCTCCTCCGGTGAGGAGCGTGCCCGCCAACAAACCCACAGCGAAAAATACGAAATACATCAGCGCGGCGGGGAGCCGGACGGAGCGATTGAGCAGGGGGGG
>CAZHUS010000098.1:0-32068 GCA_964535555.1 uncultured Verrucomicrobiota bacterium | reverse complement strand
TTCCAGACGACCCGGGCCGTCTCGGGACCAAGCCGACTTTGTCGACGGCCATGCCGATCGACCGGCACTGGCCATCGCCGATGTTGCGCCCCGCGCCCATGCTGGCACTCTTTGGAGCCGATGCGGGCGCATCTTCAGCCAGGCCTCGGCGCCTTGGCCCCTGCGCGCACCGGCCGCTGCGACGACGGCCGGGTGGAGTCCTTTCGGCCAGTTACTGATGCAGTTACTGCTGTGACCCGTCCAAGTTCTCAGCCTGAGGCTTCCGGTCAGGCCGCGGCCCTGGACGCCCACCGTCAAGGACTGACCCGCGCGAAGACTCCCCGACGCGTTCGGGTCCGGTCGTCCCTGGCGTTCGCGGCGGCATTGGTCGCAGCCGGGCTCGCAACGGGATGCCAAACTTACTCACGGCAAGCCCGGGACATGACCTCGGCCTGGTCGGCGGGAGACACCGCCGCCGCCGCCCGTGATTTCGGGAAGAAGGCAGACCGCAAAGCCCGGACAAAGGACGCCGTGGTCTGGCATCTGGAAGCCGGTGCTGCGCTCCGGGCGGCCGGGGACTATCCCGAAAGCAACCGCCACTTCGAGGCGGCCGCTGTCCGCATGGACGACTATGAACGGAAAGCGCAGGTGAGCGTCGGGACCGAGACCGCGGCGATCCTCTCCAACCAGCAGAACCTGCCCTACAAGGGCCGGGCCTTTGAGCGGGTAATGCTCCATGCCTACCGTGCCCTGAACCTGCTCGCCCTCGGCCAGATCGACAAGGCGAGGCCGGAACTCATCCGGGCCTACCAGGCCCAGGCTGACGCGGTGGTGCAGAATCGCAAGCGCATCGAAGAAGCCCGTCGGGCCGAGGCTTCCTCGGGCCAGAGTGCAGCGATTGCACGGTCGCGGTCGGATTCTGGCTTCCAGACCGCGCTCGCCGACATTACGCGTCCGTTGGAGGGTTTCTCGGCCTACGCGGATTACGTGAACCCCTTTGTGGTTTACCTGGACGGCCTTTATTTCCTCCACGCGGGGGAGGGTGGCTCGGATCTGGAACGTGCGGTCAAGTCGCTGCGGCGCGTCCGCGAGGTTGCCGCCCCCCAGGTCGGCCTCACGCAGGACTTGAAAGATGCCGAAGCCGCGGCCACTCGGGGTCGATCCGACACCGCACCGCTGACCTACGTCATCTTCGAGACGGGACGCGTGGCGAGCCTTGAGCAGGTGCGCATCGACATTCCCATTATCTTCGTTGACGTCTCGTATGTGGGGGCCGCCTTCCCCAAGCTGGAATTCCACGCGGGTCACGCTCCCGAAGTCTCCATCCGAACCTCCGCAGGTGAGCAGACCACGGGCCTCGTAGCCAGCCTGGATGCCGTGGTCGCGCTCGACTTCAAGAACGAGTTCCCCGTCATCCTCACCAAGACCCTCATCTCCACCGTGGCGAAGGCGGCGGCCGGGTGGGCACTGAACGATGCCGCCAGACAACAGGACGAGGCGTTGGGAGTGCTCGCCCGACTGGTGACGCTGGGTGTTCAGGCAGCCCTCAATATCGCGGATACACGATCCTGGACGACCTTGCCGAAGGAGATCCACGCCGCCCGTCTGAATACCCCGCCGGACCGCCGCGTCACTCTCACCGTTGCGGGTGGCCCGCCCCAGTCGATCCTGCTGATTGACGGGCAGGTCGTGGTGGTCTATGTAAAGTCCGTGTCGGCGGGGCGACCGCCCACAATCAGCCAGTTCCGATTGCGATGAAGCACCGCCTGCCGATCTTCGCTTGCGCGCTCAGTACTGCCGCCTGGCTGCTGAGCGGATGCGGCTCCACCTCGGTAAACACCCTCGAGCCGGCCGATTCCACAGCCCAGCGGGAGATGATCGCCGACAAGCGGGTGATTGCCGACAGTTCGCTCGCCAAGTCCGTCCGGGTGGTGGGTCTGAACACGGCGACGGACGCCGAGGGTTTTCTGAAGGTCCAGGCGGAACTGTACAACAGCACCCGCAAACGACGCCTTTTCACCTACCGCGTCGAGTGGTTCGACCCCAACGGCATGGTGATCAACCTGCCCACCGCGGCCTCGATCCCCATGTCGCTTGAGGCGCGGGAAACCAAGTTCATTACCGCCACCGCGCCCTCACCCCAGGCCAGGGATTTTCGGTTTCGCTTCCTGGAACCGGTGAACTGAACGCCCACTCCTGTCAGGCTCTCGAATGAAACGTTACGCGCTCCTCCTTCCCGTCGGGCTTGGTCTGTTGCTCGGGGGTTGCTCCGGCTCGAAAACCACCTACGTCGATCCCGGCAGCTCCCGCCTGGTCACCACCACCGAGGGCGTGAACATCCAGGACTTCGCCCAGGCGGCTGACGCCATGGTCAACTCCCTCATCGACCAGCTCATCAACCCGGGTCAACTCCACAGCGGCAGTCCGGGACAGCCCGCACTTCTGGCCATCAGCCGCATTCAGAACAACACCGGGCAGCAACTCGACACGGACATGCTCGTGAAGAAAATGCGCGTCGCCCTGCTTCGGACCGGCAAGGTGCAGACGAGCACCACCATCGCCTACGGCGGTCCTGAAGACCCCCTGGCCGCCGAGGAGCAACAAAACAACCAGTTCTTCAACGACAAGCCGAACCGCCGGCCCGACTACACCCTCTCCGGCAAAATCATCGAGGACCGCACCCAGGCCGGTAAGGTCCGCCAGTCCGCCTACGTCTTTCAGCTCTCCCTCACACAAGTCGGCCAGGGCATCGCCGTCTGGGAGGACGAGAAGACCATCGTGAAGCAAGGCAGCCGCGCCTCCGTCGGGTTTTAGATGGGCGACTTGGGAAGCCCCCTCCATGCGCAACTTTCTCCTTCTGGCGGGTGCGACTGCCGGCCTGTGGCTCGTCGGCTGCAGCTCGGAGGGCAGGGTGACCAATCCCAAGGCCCCGGGTCCGGCGGTCGGTAACGCTGTGGGCGCGGGTGTGGGGGCGGTCGCCGGCAATGTAGCCGGTGCCGTGGTGGGCGTGGGCGAAGGTGCTGCCGCCACCGCGAGCAAGCCCTTCCAGCATGATCCGACCCAGACGATTGTCCGCCGCTGGCGGGAAGAACAGACCCCGGATGGCCGGACCGCGCGGATCCCCGAGTACTACCTCGTCGATGAACACGGGCGGGTGATCCGCAAGCTGGACGAGCATGGAAAATAGGTCCCGCCGAACCAGGGACCAAAGCGCTTGCCGCCAAGCCCCGCCGAAAGGTAGCGTGCGGCCCATGCATTGCGCGCCTGCGAGCTCAGGCACGACCTCACATTCCCTGTTTCGCCATCAGCAGGAAGGTCTTTACCAGGTCCGACTGAAGGGTCCCGGCTTGGCGGAGACATTCCTGTCGCTCTCCTCCCTGCCGTCGGAGAGTCCGGCGGCCCTGTTCCAGCGACTGTACCGCTACCTGGGCGACAATCCGGAACTGCACGTGGTCCGGCAGGATGTGTTTGGCGTCGTTCCCGACGCCTCGGGAGCCGGGCCCCACGCCTACCGGCTCAGCGGTCGAGACTGGCCGGCAACCTGGGTGGGGCACACCAGCAACGGGGTGTCCAGTCCCGTGGCGGGCATTCAGATCCAGGCTCTGGAAGGGAGACGCGGCGAGACGGTCTTCTGGCGGAATCGCCCGGTGGGCACCCATTTTGAGGATGAGCATGCCCGCTATTGTGTCCTCGCCGGTCTTGGCCCTGCCGTAGCGGGAGCTCCGCGTCGGAACCAGACGCGCGAAGTGCTCGAGTTGATGGAGGAATGCCTGCAGGGTGCCGGCTTCGAGTTCCGGGACGTCATCCGTACCTGGTTTTACCTCGACGACATCCTGGACTGGTACGGCGATTTCAACCTCGAGCGAAACCAGTTCTTCAAGGCTCGGGGCGTCTTTGACGGCATCGTTCCGGCGAGCACGGGGGTGGGCGGCTCCAACGCTGCCGGCACGGCCTTGGTGGCCGACCTCCTGGCCGTGCGCCCGAAAGATAACCGTTCGCGCTGCCTCGCGGTGCCCTCACCGCTGCAATCGTCCGCCTTGGACTACGGCAGTTCGTTCAGCCGTGCCGTGGAATTGGATCTGCCCGGCCAGCGGCGCCTGTATGTTTCGGGAACTGCGAGCATCCTCCCCAACGGGCGGACAGCGCACGAGGGGGATGTGGACGCGCAGGTCAAACTAACGATGGAGGTCGTGGAGGCCATCCTCGCTTCACGCGAGATGACTTGGAACGACGTCGTCCGGGGGATCGCCTACTTCAAACACCTGCGGGACACGCCGGCCTTGCGAAGCTGGCTGGCTGCCCGTGGGTTGGTCGCCTGGCCGGTCATCATCTCGCAGAACGACATCTGCCGGGATGACCTCCTCTTCGAACTGGAAGTCGACGCCGTCGCGGTGACGCCGGCAGGCTAAAGCGTGTGCCCCGCGGCGGCGAGGCTGCAGGTCGGGGGCGATCCCACCGCATTGTAGGAATAGGTGCCGCCTCCGGGACAATCCGGGCCCTGGCCGTTCTTCAGCAGGGAGTTCACCGCACCCTCATCAACGCTGTCCCCGTTGGCCTTCCGGTTCTCGGCCGCCCAGGCTTCCTTGGCGCTGTCGATGGCCTTGAGGTTCATGATGCACGCCTGCCGTTGGGCGTTGGTGCGCATCTTGGCGAAGTTCGGGATCGCGATGGCCGCGAGCAGCCCAATGATGGCCACCACGATCATGATCTCGATCAGGGTAAAGCCGGAGCCCGGACCTGCTTTCATCCGCATAAAATACCTTTCCGTGAATTCCGAACCACCCCAGGCAACGCGCCGCTCACTTTGCCGGGCCAAGTCCGGTGACAACGCACTCTTAGGCAGGCGATGTCAGCTTGTCAACGGCCACCTGCCGTGCGCCTTTCCCAACAACACCAGGGAACCCGGGAAGTTGCTTGGACCGAGGGAAGTCGCCGTGGCCAGGCGGCCAGGCGCGCTGACCTTGAGCCGGGGAGGAGCGCGGGGTTTAGCCCGCAGCAACGTCCTTGCGCCGGCGTGGCTTCCTGCGGACCGAAGTCCGCGCTCCGGAGGCGGTTCATGAAGAGCCGGGATTTCCGTTCTTGCTGGCGGCGATTCTGATCCTGGACACGCTCACAGCTCCGCCAGCGCGCCGCTCTTGGCGCCGCGCGGATTGCGCCGGCGGCGCATGCCGGCGCAAGAGCGCCCTGGCGGCACTCCGCACCCGATCGGCCAGCACTTCGGGCGTTACGACGCGCACTTCACCTCCCCAGCCCAGAACCCAGCGTTCGATCTCCTGCAGGCTCGTCAACTTGAGGCGCAATTCCACCTCCCCGTCGGCGAGGTCCTGCAATACTTGGGAGGCGTGCCAGCGCTTCTCCCGGATAAAGTCCGCCACGCGGGCCGAGCAGCGCAGGGCCACGTCATACTTACCTTCGCCGGAATGAACACCGAAACTGCCCCTTAACCGCTTGTCCACGGAGAAGCCCTCCGGCCGTGGAAACGAGACGCCCGTGGCGCGCAGTCGCTGGATCCGGGAGGGCACAAAGGTCCGCACATCGCGGCGAAGATGATCGAAGGCGAACAGGTACCACTCGCCATTCACGTTGGCGAGGTGGTAGGGATCGATGAGCCGCAGCTCCGCCTCCGCGCGCCCGGGCTTTCGATAGGTGATCTCCAACTGCTGATGCCGGGACGTGGCCCGCGCGAGGGCATCGAACACCTCCAGGTCCAGGACCGGTTCGGCACTGGTTCGAAATGAGATGGTCCGGTCCCAATCCGCCAGGTTCAGCGAAAAGGACTCCGGCAGCGCCTCGGACAGCTTTTCCAGGGCGCTCAGAAGGGGCTTCTCGAAATTCGTTCCCCGGTACTGCTGAACCGCCTTCTCGGCCACGACCAGCGCGAACAACTCCCCTTCCGTGATCTTGATCGTCGGGAATTCTCCGACGGCCTGCGTGTAGTAATAGCCCCACCGCCGGGCGTCATAGGCCAACGGCAGTCCGAGCTGATCGCGCATGAAGTCCACGTCACGCTGGATGGACTTGGGGCTTACCTCGAGCTCGCGTCCAAGCAGCCGGGCATTCGGCCGCCGACCCGAGGCAATCGCCTGGTGGATGTGGAGCATCCGGCGGAGCGGCGGGCGAAACTTGGGTGTCGGGTTGCGCAACATGGTGCAGCGTCCTTCAGACGTCGGCTGCCGTCCGTCTGTTCGCCCGGAAACGGGACGAGATCAAGTCGGATATTTGACCGGCGCGAGTTCCGCCAGCCCGGGGGTGCTCCCCATTGAACCGCAGCCAGGTAGGGCGGGCACTCCGTTGCCCGCCGGTGGGGCGAGGCTGCTGCCGAGCCGCGCCAGTGCTGAAGTCGGGCCGGCTCGCCGGCCTTCGCCGCGCCGGAGGGGCTACGGGCCCGCAGGCGGGGACGCTCGCCCCACCGGGTTCACGGTCACTGCGCATGACCGCCAGGCCAAGGGGACTTCCCCTGATCGTGAAGCTTGCCGACCCGCCTGGGGGAGCCCTGTAATGGGTCCGTGGACGCGCGGTTCCGAGGGTTGCACAATTCCCGACGTGTTGATCGGCCCAGGGTGTGTAACCAGAGCACCCGGAGCGGCGTTACTGATGACGTGTCGCTTGAGCCTCCGGCTGCCAGATGTCGGCCTTCGATCTGAGCTCGTGCCTCGAGTTGGTCCGGCAAGGGGACCAGGAGGCATCGCGCCTCTTGATCGAGCAACTGTACTCCCAGGTGATTCGCATCGTCCGGGCGCATTTGCCGCGACGCACGGCGGAGGAGGACCTGGTGCAGCAGATCTTCATCAAGCTCTTCGACCGGCTGCCTCAATACCGGCCTCAAGCCGGAGCCGCTTTCGAGCATTGGCTGTCGCGCCTGGCAGTGCGCACCTGCCTCGACGCGTTGCGACGGGAGCGACGCCGCCCCGAGTTGCGGCACGCCGATATGGCCGAGGAGGAACTGGCCTGGCTCGAACACGTCGTGGCTACGGCCCCGGAGCCGTCGCACGACACGGCGGCTTCCGCGCGCGATTTCGTCGAGCGTCTCCTCTCCGCCCTTTCGCCGGCCGATCGACTGGTGATCACGCTTCTCGACCTCGAGGAAAGGTCCATCAAGGAGATCAGCGCCCTTACCGGGTGGAGCGTGCCTGGGGTGAAGGTCCGTGCGTTCCGGGCGCGACGACGGCTGCGTCGGTTGGCGGAAGGACTCGGCGCAACCGGAGCCGGTACTCATGAGTGACTTCGATCATCGTTGGAAAGCATGTGCCCGTGCGGCGCGTCGGGCGCCGCGCCGGGATGATTCCCCACCCTATGGCTGGGCAACCCGCGTGCTGGCGGCCTGCCGCGCCTCTCACCCGCCGCCTTCGCCTGATCCGGCCTGGGAGCGGCTCGGCGTCCGCGCCCTGGTCGGGGTGGTTTCGGTGTTAGCGGTGCTGGGAGTTCTCGAATTCCGGGACCTCGGCAACGCCGGCTTGGCGGCGCCTTCCATCGAGCACACGGTCGCGCAGTCCTTCTGGTTGTTATGAACCGCAGGCACACTCTGAAGATCGTCCTTTGTTTGCTGGCACTGATCCTCGCCAGCGGAGGCGCCGGGGCTTTGCTCGGGCGCCGCTGGGCTCGCGCCGATCTCGCCCGCCGCGACAATCCTGAGACGTGGAACGAGGCGGCGATGCGCACGTTCGACCGAACGGTGAAGCCCACCCCGGAACAGCGACCGAGAATCCAGGCGGCGCTCGATTCCGCCGTGGCGGAGTTGAAGGCGATCCGGGCCGACACGATCGTCCGAAGCACGAATGTCATCTGGCGGCTCATCGGCACGGTGGAACGCGAGCTTACGCCCGAGCAACGCCGGGCCTTTGAAGCGATGAAGCCGCACCAGGACGACCTCCGCACGCTGGACGTGCTTCAGGTCGGACCGGAGCCTTCCGGACGATAACCTGTAACCGGGCGGGGTGCTCCGGCGTTACCATCCGAGTCACCTCCAGGTGACTCGAACAAACACAAGAACGACTCGTTGCCATGAAGCAAATCCGCTCCAACTCCCTCACCCTCGCCGCGCTCCTCGCCTGCCTCACGCTGCCGGCCTCCCATGCCCAGGAACGTCTGGCCCGCGATGAAGCCCTGCGCTATTCCGAACTCGTGGGCACCGCCCAGGAGGACGTGAAGCGAGCGCCCTTCGCCACGGAAGTAAACCTCAAGCAACCCGTCGCCGTCCGGGACGGGGAATACGGTCTGATGTTGCTGCCCGCCGCGAAGCTCACGGCCGACCTGCTGAAAACCGTGGGCCCGGATCCTGTGCCGATCGGCCAGCTCTGGCTGCGCAAGCTCGCCCCGCTGGTGAATGAGCAGGTCGTGCCTGAAACCAAACTGAACCTTGTCTACGTCACCGGCAGCGCAGGCTCGGCCACGGTTCCCTGCTGCAATCTGGCCGTGCGCAAAGCCTCGGACGCCCGCCTGGAATTGCTGGTGTTTGGGAAGGGCAAGGAACCGCTCTTGAAGGCGCCGCTGAGCTTGCGCTCGTCACCAAGCTCGGCCCCGCTGGACATGGAAGTCGAGCGGGAGAGCGATCGCGGGCGCGTCACGGTCAGGCTGGCAGGTTCCTACGCAGCCGACTTTGCGGTGACGGATCCGGAGCTCTTCTGATTCGTCGAAGCGATCCCAATCGACCGGGGCCCGGCAGCCGGGCCCTGCGTCAATCCCCAAGGAAGCGCCTGAAACCGGGCAGCGCCTCCTGCCGATTCGAGGATTCCAGCGAGGCGCGCCTCAGACCCCTGAACGACTTCCTCCCCAGTACGACTTCCCGCCTTTCGCTTCCCCGTTGCCGCGCGCCTCGCTCAATCGAGTCCCTTGAAACCCGGAAGGAAGAGGGCAGAGAACTTGACTGGATCGCATCGAGTTCCGGGTTTCAAGGACTCTAGACGAGTTTCAGGAGCAACTCGTCGTTGGCGCGGTGCTTCTTGAGGGCGGCCTGCAAGGTCTCCATCGCCTCGACCGGGTTCAGGTCGACCATCATCCGACGCAGCTTGCGCACGGCGTCGATCTGGTGCTTGGGGAAGAGCTTCTCTTCTTTGCGCGTTCCGCTCTTCGGAATGTCGATCGCGGGGAACAGCCGGCGGTCGGACAGCTTCCGGTCCAGGACCAGCTCCATGTTCCCCGTGCCCTTGAACTCCTGGAAAATCAACTCGTCCATCCGCGACCCCGTATCGATGAGCGCCGTGGCGACAATGGTGAGTGAACCGCCCTCCTCGATCTTGCGCGCCGCGGCAAAGATCTTGCGCGGAATCTCGAGCGCGCGGGCGTCCACACCGCCGGTCATGGTTCGGCCCGATCCGCCGTGGACGCTGTTGTACGCGCGGGCGACGCGGGTGATCGAGTCCAGCAGCACGAAGACGTCCTTCTTGGACTCCACCATGCGCCGGCACCGCTCGATCATGAAGCGGGAGAGGCGGACATGCGTTTCCAGGTCCTGGTCGTTGGAAGAGGCGACGACCTCCGCCTTCACCGAGCGCTGGAAGTCCGTGACCTCCTCGGGACGCTCGTCAATGAGGAGGACCATCACGTGGACTTCGGGGTGATTCGCGGTAACTGCGTTGGCGATCTGCTTCAGAATGGTCGTCTTCCCGGTACGCGGAGGGGCGACAATCAGTCCCCGGGTGCCTTTCCCAATGGGCGTCACCAGGTCGATGATGCGCGTTTCCAGGAGCTCGGGGCTGGTTTCGAGTCGGACCTTCTCAATCGGGTCGATGGTGGTGAGGTTCTCGAAGCGGACGGACTTGGTGTAGTCCTGGAACAGCATCCCGTTCACCTCGATGACTTCGCGCAACTGCGGGCTGCTGCCGCGGTGCGGCGGGACGAGTCCGCCTTTGACGTGGCAACCCTCCCGGAGGAAGTGGCGCTTGATGGTGTCCGGGGTCACGAAGACGTCCGTGGGCTTGGGATGAAAATGGTTCTCCGGCGTGCGGAGAAACCCAAACCCCTTCTCCGATATCTCGAGGTAGCCGGCGCCCACGTCAGGCACCGTGGCGTTGTGCATAGGTTGTCGTGTCTTCAAGGCAAAATGGGCTTGCTGCGGTCGTTGACCCGGTGTCCGTTTGGCATTCATTGGCGAAAAAAATAGTGAACCCGGGAGAACTGCCGGTCCGAAGAATGTCGCCTACGAACTTGAAGAACCGGGCAGTCAGACCTACAACGCCGCCCTTCTAAGCCCGGGCCGGTCCGAAGGCAACAACAATCTTCAAGATAAGGACAACCTGCAGGCTCCGCGACCGCGTGGCCCGGCCGCGCCGTCTCAAGTCACGGCCGACGGCGCCACCAGTGCACCCAGGCGTATCAACCCCAACACCGGCTCCCCCCGGTCACGTGAGCGTGCCAGATCGACCTCAAATTCCGCCACCCAGTCGTTCTCGTCTGCCGGGTCCACCAGCATTTGTTGCACCCGCCAGACCCGCCGTTCGTCGATCGGGGTCACGTACGTGTGACGGATATTACGCGCCCCCGGATCGAGTCGCAAACGCTCGTGCGTCCCCAGATACTCGTCCAGCGCCCGATCGAGCCGGTCCGCGTTCCACGGGACCTCGGCGTCCGATGCCGGGCTGATCGGGTCGGCATGCCCTTCCGCCGGGGGAGAAGACTGGGCCGTGGTCGCAGCCGCAGCATCGGTCCCTGGCGCTTCCAACACCGCGAGTGCCGCGTCCGGATCGCCGTTCGCCCAGGCCCGCAAGAACGTGAAGATCCGCTGGCGCACCTCGGCCGTGAAGCTCCGGGCATCCGCCGTGATGTCCGGGGCGCTGACGGCACGCGTCCGCGCGTCTGCGTCGCGATCCTCCATGACCGCCCGTTCCGCCGCGACGCGACGTTCGTAGTCGGGATCGCGCAGCTTCTGCCATTCTTCGAGCAGGCTCGAGTCAACCTGCCGCAGCATCGTGCCGAGATAGAGTTCCACGTCGCGCACGGCGTCCGTCTTCGAAGCCTCGGGAACCGTCTGCGCCAGTACTTTGTAGACACTGTGCAGGTGCCGCAGCAGGAGCCCCTCCGCCCGCTCCAGCTCGTAGTCGCGAATGTAGTCGGGAAACGAGCGAAATTGCTCGAACATCTCCCGCGCGATTGACTTGGGCCGGATGTTCTCCTGTCCCACCCAGGGATGCTTGTCCGCGAACGCGTTGAATGTCGCGTACACGAAGTCGCGTCGGGGCTTGGGGTACTCGAGCTTCTCCAGCTCCTCCATGCGTTGATCGTAGTCCAGGCCCTCCGCCTTCATGGCGGCGATGGCCTCGCCCTTCACCTTGTCGAGTTGTTTGCGGAGGATCAGTTCCGGGTTCTCGAGGATGGACTCGACGAGCGTGAGCAGGTCCAGTGCGTAATCGGGAGCGTTCGGATCGAGCAGGGGAATCGTCTCGATGAGATAAAGCGACAGCGTCTGGTCCATCGAGAAGTCGTCCTGGAGCTCCACGTTCACCCGGAGCTTGGTGAACGGACCACCGGACCCCGCTTCCCCGTGAGGCGCGCGCGGCATGATCTCGATGATCTTCCGCTCCACCAGGGAGCGAAACAGCTGCCAGGCGCGGCGCCGATGCTGGGCCTTCGCCTTGTCCGGCTCATGGCAGTCGCGCAGCAACTTCTGCATCGCGCGGCAGCCGTCGCCTTCCCGGCTGAGGACATTCAGCAGCATCCCGTGCGAGACCTGGAACCGCGAGGTCAGCCGCTCGGGCGCGGCGGACATCAGCCGGGTGAAGGTCTGTTTGTCCCAGTTCACGAAGTTGTGCTCGGGCGGCTTGCGCTTCACGAACTTGCGTCCCTTCTCCGCGGCCTTTCGCTCGAGGGCGAGATTCTCGACGGTGTGCTCCGGGGCTTGCGCCACCACCCAGCCGCGGTCGTCGAACCCCTTCCGACCGGCGCGCCCGCTGATCTGGTGGAAATCCCGGGCGCTGAGAATGGCGGTCTTCTGTCCGTCGAACTTGCAGAGCCGGGTGAAGAGCACCGTGCGGATGGGAACGTTGATTCCGACGCCGAGCGTGTCGGTGCCGCAAATGATCTTCAGGAGCCCTTTTTGCGCCAGTTGCTCGACCAGCGCGCGGTACTTCGGCAGGAGACCCGCATGGTGAATGCCGATGCCTTGCTTCAGCCAGGTGCGGATGCTCGGGCCGTAGGGGCTCGTGAATCGAAAACCTTCGAGTTCGCGGGCGAGGGCGCTTTTCTCCTCGCGTGTGCAAACGCTGAGGCTGGTGAAATCCTGGGCGCTCTGGGCGGCCTCGAGTTGCGTGAAGTGGACCACGTAGACGGGCGCCTTCCCGTCCGCGGCGAGTTGCTCGAGCGTCTGCGCGAGCGCCATCTCCGAGTAGATGTAGTCGAGTGGCACCGGCCGGTCCTGGGACTTCACCGTGACGCTGGGAAGGCCGGTCCGGGTGGTGAGCTGCTCCTCAAAGAACGCGGTCTCTCCGAGCGTTGCCGACATCAGCAGGAACCGGGTCTGCGCCAAGGTCAGCAGGGGCACCTGCCAGGCGACGCCGCGCTCCCGGTCCGCGTACCAATGGAACTCGTCCATCACCACTTCGTCCACGTCCGCCTGGTCGCCATCCCGGAGGGCGATGTTGGCGAGGATCTCCGCGGTGCAACACAGGATCGGGGCGTCGCGGTTCACCGTGGCGTCGCCAGTGGAGAGGCCCACGTTGTCCGGGCCGAACTCCCGGCACAGGTCCCGCCATTTCTCGTTGACCAGGGCCTTGATGGGGCAGGTGTAGACCGAACGGCGCCCCCGGGCCAGCGCACTGAAGTGCAGGGCCGCCGCCACCAGCGATTTTCCCGATCCGGTCGGCGTGTTCAGGATGACGTTCTTGCCTTCAAACAACTCGAGAACCGCCTCCTCCTGGGCGGGGTAGAGCGAGAGCTTGCGGCCCGCGACGTAGTCGAGGAACCGTTCGAGGAGCAGATCGGAGCCCGGGCTCTCCTCCCGGGGGAGCAGGTCGTACAACGTGTGAGCCATTGGTGTGCCCAGCTTACGTCGGGCAACGCGCGCTGTCAGCGTTCGGCCGTGCGTGCGTGCATGCGTGCGGTGCGCGCCCGACGCGTCCTCCGTGGCATCTGCGCGCCGGATTGCAGCGCCCGGCGGCAGGGCTAGCATACGCCCAATGTCGTGGGAACAGGTCATCGGGCTGGTCGTCGCGCTGGGGGTGATGCTGGTGGGCCTGGCCGGGAGCGTATTGCCCGGCCTCCCCGGGCCTCCCCTGGTGCTCGTGGCGGCCTTGGGTCACCGGCTCTGGTTTGGCGAGGAGAGCATCAGCATCCCCGGGCTCGTGGTCCTGGCGTTGCTGATGGTGGCGTCGCTGGTGCTGGATTATGCCGCCGGGCTGGTGGGCGCGCGCAAAATGGGTGCGACCTGGAGGGGCGTTGTGGGTGCCGCCCTGGGCGTGATCGTGGGGTTGTTCACCGGACTGTGGGGCATCTTCGCCGCCCCCTTCATCGGCGCCACGCTGGCCGAACTCGCGGGGGGCCGGGATCTGCGCGCCTCCGGGCGAGCCGGCATTGGCGCCGTCCTCGGACTCCTGGCGGGGGTGGTGGGAAAGGTCGCCTGCTGTGCAGTGATGATCGCGCTGTTCCTGGCCGCTCTGGTCTGGTCTCCCTGACCCTACGCCGCGCGCTCGTAAAGCCGGTAGGTCTTGTAGGCCGGCGCCGAGAAGATCTCCATGAACCGGCACATGGCGGTGTTGTCCTCGAGAATCCACGAGGCCTCGGCCCCCTTGAAGCCCAGGCGGAGTCCCACTTTGAATCCCTCGTCGAGCATCACGGCCTCGAGCCCCAGGCCGCGGTAGCGTTTCTTGGTGCCCAAGGTCATCACCCGGCACAGCCGCGTGCTCCGCCAGCGGAGGATGTACGGCAGGAACTTCAACAGCGCCGGCGTGAGCAGGCGTCCTTTGAGCGGCTGCAGGGCCTCGTTGAAATCGGGCAAGGCCAGCATGAAGGCCACGGGTTCGGTCGGACTCTCCACCACCCACACGAGCCCTTCTTCGAGCAACGGCTTGAGCCGTTCAGCCAGGAAGTTGATCTCCCCGTCGGTCATCGGCACAAAGCCCCAGTTCTCCTCCCAGGCCTCGTTGTAGACCTCCTTCACCTTCGCGAGATCCGCGTCGAGTGTGCGCCGGCGGACCGGCCGGAAGGAGAGCTCCGGATGTCGTTTGCGGGCTTTGGCCGCGATGCGGGCAAGGCGGTCGAGGGGGCTGCCAGCGATGTCGACATAAAAGGCCAGCAGGTCCTTCGCCTTACGGTAGCCCGCCGCCATCACCATCGGCTCGTAGTACGCCGGGTTGTACGGCATCATGAACGCGGGCGGGCTGTCGAAGCCCTTCACCAGCAGACCACACTCGTCGTTCGAGGTGGGATTGGTCGGACCCACCAGGCGCGTGGACTCCTGCGATCGAGCCCAGGCGTGGAAAGTCTCGAACAACGCCCGACCCACCTCGGGGTCCTCCACGCTCTCGAAAAAGCCAAAAAACGCCGCCCTCTCGCCATGCACGCGGTTGTGGGTGTCGTCCACCAACCCCATGATCCGGCCGACGTCCGCACCGTTCTGACAGGCCACCCAGAGCTGCAGATGCGCGTGTTCAAACAGCGGGTTGGAGTCCAGGAAGACCTTCCGGAGATCGAACATCAGCGGCGCCACCCAGTGGGGATCGCCGTCGTAGATGCGGTAGGGGACCCGAAGGAAGCGACGAAGCCCCCGGCCATCCCGGGCAAGCGGCAGAATCTCGATTGGTTGCGTCATGTCGCGTCGCTGACGGTCGCAAGACCGCCTCGATGAGAGCGCGGCGAGTGTGCCAACCCTTTGCCGCACGTCAACGGGTAGACGGGAAATCCCGGGACCCAGCCGCCGCCTCCGGCGGTTGCGTTTCCCGGCCGGGGCGGCTTGACAGCCGGAACAGAGCCCTCACTTGTTCAGGCATGAACCGAACCGGATCGCGATGGATGTCGGCCTGGGCCCTCGCCCTGGCCTGTTTCGCCCTCGAAGCCGATGACTGGCCGCAATGGCTGGGTCCGCAGCGCGATGGCGTCTGGCGCGAGTCGGGAATCCTCGAGCGGTTTCCCGAAGGAGGCCCCGCCATCGTCTGGCGCACCGAGATCGGGGCCGGGTACACCGGGCCCGCGGTCGCCGATGGCAAGGTTTACGTCATGGATCGCCAGTTGGGCCGGGGTGCGACGAATCCCGCGAACGCGTTCGACCGGGGCTCGATCCCCGGCTTGGAGCGCATTGTTTGCCTCCGTGAAAGTGACGGGCACGTGGTGTGGACCCACAGCTATGACTGCCCCTACACCGTCAGCTACGCCTCCGGACCCCGGTGCACTCCGCTGGTGGCGGGGCCGCGCGTCTTCACGTTGGGCGCCGAAGGAAACCTCCTCTGTCTGGATACCGAAACCGGACGCGTGCTCTGGTCGAAGGACTTCAAGACCGACTACAGTGCCAAGACGCCGACCTGGGGATTCGCCGGCCATCCCCTGCTCGTCGGCAACCGGTTGATCTGCCTGGTGGGAGGCGAAGGCAGCCTCGCCGTCGCTTTCGAGAAGGACACCGGCAAGGAAGTCTGGCGGGCGCTCAACGCCAAGGAACCCGGCTACTGTCCGCCCACCTTGATCGAGCACGACGGCCGGGCCCAGGTGATCCTGTGGCATCCCGAGTCCGTGAACGCGGTGGACCCCGAAGACGGCCGGCTGCTATGGACCGTACCATTCGAATCGCGTGCGGGGCTCAGCGTGTCGACGCCACGGCTGGAGGGTGACCGCTTGTTCATCACCACGTTCTACAACGGCTCCCTCCTCCTGCGCCTGGGGAACGGCACGCCCGAAACTCTCTGGAAAAGCCGGAAAGTGAGTGAGAAGGACACCACCGAGCTGCACAGCATCATCCCCACGCCGTTCCTCGATGCGGGCCACATTTACGGCGTGTGCAGCTACGGCCAGTTGCGCTGCCTGAAACTGGAAACCGGCGAGCGCGTCTGGGAAACGCTGGCCGCAACCACGCCGGAACGCGAGACCCGGTGGGCCAACGCCTTTCTCGTCAAACAAGCCGATCGCTACTTCCTCTTCAACGAACGCGGCGAGCTGATTCTGGCCCGGCTCACCCCGCGCGGCTACGAAGAGATCAGTCGTGCCCGGCTCCTCGAACCCACCAACCGCGACCCCGGACGGATGGTGGTCTGGTCGCACCCGGCGTTCGCCAACCGCCGGGTCTACGTCCGGAACGACCGCGAACTGGTGTGCGCCTCCCTGGCCCAACCCTGAGTTCGCGTGTGACCGTGGGCAGCGACCTGTTCGGTTTGGACCTGCGCCGTCCCGTGAACCGTTGAGGAGCGCGGGCTTCAGCCCGCAGGGACGTCCCCTGGCCGGCGTGGCTTCCTGCGGACTGAAGTCCGCGCTCCTTGGGGGGAGGTTCATGGAAAGTCCCCTTGGCCCCAAGGCCATGCGCGGTGGCCATGAACCCGGTAGGGCAGGCTTTCGAGCCTGCCGGTGGGCCGGACTTTCCAGTCCGGCGGGGCGGCGGGCGACGGGAACGTCGCCCCGACCGGCAGACAGGAGTGTCTGCCCTACCTGACCGCGGTTCATGGAGAGCCACCTGTTCCTTGCGGACCTGCTCCGTGACCATGAACCAAAAAGCGCCGCTAAAGCGGACGCACTCCAAACGCTCCGCGAGGCTCCAAGGCACATCCGCAGTCGCGAAGCACCTGGAGTGCGGGGATTCATCCCCGCTTTTCGGAGAGCGCGCCGGACCGGCAGGCCGCGGAGCGCCCGCCCTGGCTGGTGGTGGCTCAACACCAGGAACTCCGCCCTCACAGGACGCTTCCCCGGTCTGGTGCAACGCCATAGGCTCGCCGCGATGCGTTGCCTGGTAACCGCCGGCCCGACTGTCGAGCCCCTGGACAGGGTGCGCCGTCTGACCAACTTTTCGACGGGCAGGCTCGGCACGACCCTGGCCCTGCACCTCGCCGGCCGAGGCCACGAAGTGGTGCTCCTGCGAAGCGAAGCCTCCACCTGGCCCTTCTCCCCTCCGGCCTTGGGTCAGCTCGAGACGGTCACATTCACGTCGACGGCGAGCTTGCGGCAACTCCTCGAGCGCCTGGCCGGCCTGTCAATGTCAGCCGTCTTTCATGCCGCCGCGGTGGCGGATTTTCGTTTCGGCCGGGTGTTCCGCCGTGCGTCGGCGGGCGAGCCCAGCCAGGCCCTGACCGAGGTGACCTCGGGCAAGATCAGGACGAGTGACGGTCCTTTGCTCGCGGAACTGCTCCCCACCCCCAAACTCATCTCAAGTCTCCGCGACTGGTTTCCCCAGGCCTGGATCGCCGGCTGGAAATACGAGGTGGAGGGAGACCGCGACTCGGTCATTGCCAGGGCTCGCGCCCAGATCGCTTCCGCGCGCACCGAGGCATGCGTCGCCAACGGCCCCGCGTACGGGTCCGGCTACGGGTTGGTCCTTCGCGGCGGCACCCCCCTGCACCATTGTGCCGACGCCACGCCACTGTTCGAGGCGCTGGAACGGACGGCGTCCGAGTCACGCTGAAGACGCGTCATCCGGCGGACGTGGGGTCGCGAGTCCTGAGGCTTGAAACGGCTTCCCCGAGTCGCTCCAATGCACCCCGGCATGTTCACAGGAATCGTGGAAGAGACCGGAGTGGTTCAGTCGGTGCGTCGCACGGAGCGGGCCATCGAACTGACCGTGCGCCCCCGGCTTTGTGCCCAAGGTCTCAAAGTGGGGGACAGTCTCGCCGTGAACGGCTGCTGCCTGACCGTGGTCAAGCTCACCCGGCGCGGCTCCGCGAGACTCGCCCAGTTTGATCTCCTCGAGGAGACCTGGAAGCGAACCAACCTCCAGTTCGTGAAACCCGGGGCGCTCGTCAACCTCGAGCGCTCACTCCGAGCGGACAGCCGGCTCGGCGGTCACTTTGTTACCGGCCACATCGACGGCTTGGGAACCATCCGCCGCTGGGAAAGGTCGGGTCAGGATTGGGTTCTCGATGTGGACGCGCCCGCGGAGGTCATGCGCTACCTGGTCTTCAAGGGCTCCGTGGCCGTGGACGGGATCAGCCTGACGGTGGCGGAAGTTCTGCCCAAAGGCTTCCGCATCTGGATCATTCCGCACACGTGGGAGGTTACCGCCCTGCGCGAGCGGCAGACCGGCGACGCCGTGAATCTCGAGGCCGACCTGGTGGGCAAGTACGTCGAGCAAATGCTGGGCAAAATGGACCTCCGACGCCGGCGATGAACCCGACCACCCTCCCGGGAGGCTTCCTCCTCGCCATCGAAGGTTTGGATGGCGCAGGCAAGAGCGTCCAGGCCAAGGCGGTGGCGGCGGCGCTCCTGCAACGGGGCTTGGACGTGGTGCTCACCCGCGAGCCAACGAATGGTCCCTGGGGACGTCGCATCCGCGAGTCGGCCGTCGCCGGGCGCCTGCCTCCGGAGGAGGAACTACACGCCTTTCTCGAGGATCGGCGCGAGCACGTGCGCGACCTGATCCGGCCCAGTCTCCAGGCCGGCAAGGTCGTCATCACCGACCGATACTACTTCTCCACGGTGGCGTATCAGGGCGTGCGCGGGTTTGACCCGGACGAGTTGCTGCGGACAAACGAGGCGTTTGCCGTGGAACCGCACCTCCTCATCCTGCTGATGCTGACGCCCGAGCAGGCCTTGGAAAGGGTGGGGCACCGCGATGGCAGCGGGAATGCCTTTGAAACGCTCGGCCAATTGACCCGCACCCGGGAGATCTTCGAGGCGCTTCACAAACCCTACCTCCTCCGGCTGGACGGTACCCGCCCGCGCGAGGTGCTCACTGCGGAGATCCTGTTCGCGCTGAGTCGCGCCGTCATCGAACGGCTGGCCCGGAACCAGGAGGTCGAGGCCGTGGAAAGGCTGGCGGCAGTGCTCCGCTTCCACGGCGTACAGACTGGAACCCATGAGCCAGCGAGGCGGACCTCAGATCCATAGAGGCCGCGGCTGATCACAAAGCCGGCGGGACTCCCGTCTAACGCCCCTTGGTGCGGTGCATCGTGGCGCGTTTGAGCTCGCGATCGGACTCGCGGCGCTTCAGGTCCTCGCGCTTGTCGAACTCCTGTTTTCCCTCGCCGAGACCGAGCTGCACCTTGAGGCGCGATTGCTTCCAGTAGACCGCCAGGGGAACGAGGGCCCGACCCTTGGGGGCGACGGCCGCCTGCAGTTTCCGAATCTCAGACCGGTGCAGGAGCAGCTTGCGGGGCGCCTTGGGCTGGTGGTTTTGGCGGTTGCCCTGGGTGTACTCGTCGATGTGCGCGTTGTAGAGCCAGACTTCCTCGTTCTCGATCCGGGCAAAGGCATCCGCAATCTGGCCTTTGCCGGCGCGCAACGCCTTCACCTCGGTCCCGTGCAGGACGATCCCCGCCTCGATAGTCTCGAGGATGTGATAGTCGCGCCGTGCCTTGGGATTGGTAAGAAGGTCCGCCATCGCGCAGAGCCGCGAGCGGGGCGGGAGCTTCGCGACCGGAAGCGCCTGCGGCGTCGCGGCGGGTTCAGTGCCGCCGACGCTTCTTGCCGGGTTGGTCCTCGGCCAGCGCCGGCAAGGCCTCGAAGGTCATCTTGTCCTCGACGATCTCCCGAAGCGCAATATCCGCAGTCCCGAGAGTCTCCGAGTTGTCAACGAGCGGACGGCTTCCGGCGCCGCCGGCCGAATTCAATTGGCGGACGCGTCGGGAAACCAAGTTCACCAGAATGTTGGGGTTACCAACCTTCTCCAATGCCTGGCGTGTCAGTTCAGTGTTCAAGGTGAGCAGACTAGGGCCATCCGGATCCTGTGCCTTCGAGGTGGCTCGGGTGCACCCGCAAACCGCGGCCGGGGCCAAACCTCGCCCCGTCCGACGTGCAAACGGGGGGGCACTATAACTTGGGCATCCCGGCTCGCAACACGAATGTCGGGTCAATTCCGGCGCCCCGGGACGCGGATCAGCGTCACCGAACACGGCTTCAGCACCAGTTCCAAACGAGCGCCCTGCAACGCCATCTCCGTCGCCACCGGCGCGACCGCGTCCGGGTTTTCCAGCGTGTTGCCTTCCCAAGGCCTGGCCGCGCTGAGTGTGTGAAGTCGGGCAGGCCCGGTGGCCTCGAAATCGCGGAGCTCCACCTGGAGCGTCACCGGAGTCATCGCGCCCTGGACCAGCGAGACAAGCAGGTCGCCGTCAGGAGACACGGCCGCGAGCGCGTCCACGGCTTTCGCCATGGCCACGCGGGTCACGTTGCGTAGCTCCGGCAACACCAGCGGCGCCGCCTCCCCGGGCGCTTCCAGGGTGATCGCGACGGGCGTTGCTCCCGCCAACGAGGCGAACGCCGCCTGCGCATGGTGACATGGATTCGGGTAGACACGCTCGCGTTCCTTCCGCAGCCCGCCCCCATGGTTGACCGTGGCCGAGTGCGTCACCATTTCGACGAAGGGCTGAAGCCGGACGGCCGCGTGGTAGACCAGGATGTCGTACAACGCCTCGGTGATGCTCCCCTGCGCCGGCAGGTTCTCCCGTGTCAGCTTCACCGGCAGGTTCGTGTCCCCGCGGGGGCCGAGATGGGCGAAGACCTGAAGCTCGGTGACCGCCAATCGTGGCTCGCGCACGCCCGCGCGCGCCAGATCATCGCGAAGGGCGCCCCATTTGTTTTCGAGCACGTGCGGTACCGCCATGAAATCGCGGAAGACGTCGAGAGGATCGGCGGTGAGCCGCACATCGCCACCGATGAGCGGATGATCGGTGATCGAGGTGATTTCCGGCCCGAGCGCGGCCATCAGGGTGTCGTTCCAGGCCTTTCCCCAGAAGACGGGCGCGCCGCACGCATAGAGTCGCACCGTGGGATCCTCTGCCAGCATCGCTTGGGCAAATCGACGGTAGCGATCCACGTTTCCCGTGGCGGTCGTCCAGTGGTACTGCCAGCGGCCCCAAAGCTCGTTCCCGACTTCCCAATGGCGCACGTTGAAGGGTTCGGGGTGACCATTTTCCGCGCGCCGGCGGCCCATCACCGAATCCCGCGGGCCGTTGCAGTACTCGATCCAGCGCGCGGCCTCCTCGGGCGTCCCGTCGCCCGCGTTCACACAGATCATGGGCTCGCAACCGACCGCCCGACAAAAGGCGATGAACTCGTCCGTGCCGAACAAGTTCGGCTCGAGCCCACCCCAGGCGTAGTTCGGCCGGGTCGGCCGGCGTTCCACCGGCCCGACGCCGTCCTCCCAATGATAGCCACTGACGAAGTTGCCTCCCGGCCAGCGCAGCAGCGGCAGGTGGGATTCGCGCAGCAGCCGGATGACATCCGGATCGCAACCATTCACGTGATCGGCGGGCCACAAGCGAATGCGTCCCAGGACAAAACTCCCGGCCGCGTCAGCGACCAGCGCCAAACGGTAGGCCGCGTCGGCTGAGGCGTCGGCCGGAAGCCGGAGGCGGCCCCGATGGACCACCCATGCGCCGTCGCCGGCAGGGAACGCAAGCTGGGCCAGCGAGGCTTCCGCATCGCCGGAGTCGAGTCCCACGCGGAATCCTCCCGGGCCGGTTGAGCGCAGGAACAGCTCGACCTCGAACTCCCGCACGCGCTGCAACGGCAGCCAGGTCCACTGGGCGATTCCCTGACCCGAGCGCCGCACTTCGACGCGCTGGGCACGGCCACCGAAGGGGCCGGTATCGGGGCTGACGCCGACCTCTTCGCGGGGTCCCACGCGTTGCCACAGGGCCGCAAGCCCGTCCGTGTAACTCGCCTCGACCGACGCCAACTCCGAGTTCGGGAACCCCTGTCTTTGGGCGCGTTCGCGCAACAGACGCGCGATACGATCCGCCTCATGGTGAAACAGCGCGATGCCGTCGGGAGACATCCGGCCGGACGAGAACGGAAAGGCGGCGAACGTGGGGTTCCGCAGGATCTGCGCGTCCATGCCGTTGTAGATGTTGTTGCCCAGATGCTCTGCGAACTTGCCCGTGAGGAACGGCGGGATGGGATTCGCCGCCCGTTCGGCCGTGCGGATCTCGAGGCGGGCGGGCCGAGGCTGATCGTGGGTGCTGTCCTGAGCCGCGACGGACGAGGTGGTGGCGAGGAGCAGCGTAAGGCGGATCAGGGCGGGCGAGGTGAGGGCAGGATTCATGTGAAGGTCCCATGCTGAAGCGCGCCGGGCCCCGATTCAAACCGATTTGCGGCAGGGCGCCTGCCGTCGCCCAGGCGTCGCGAGCGGCTCCGCGTGGCGGCAGTCCGCGCCGCCCGTACGGAGTGCCCGGGGACGAGGAATTCGGCATTGCCTCGCACGCGGCGTCGTGGTTGATTGGCGGGCGTCGGAGCGTAGCTCAGCCTGGTAGAGCGCCAGCTTTGGGAGCTGGATGTCGCAGGTTCGAATCCTGTCGCTCCGACCATTTGCTTTCAAACAGTTCGTGTTGAGTCTGTTAAGGATAGGGTTTCACGCTGGGAACGATCAGCTCACACCGCCTTCCAACACCAAGTCCCTCGGTGGTCGCCATCGTTCCAGGATGGTCGAGGAGGATGCAGAGCACATCCTCCTCGAAGGCTGACCAACGGATCTCCCGAAATCAGTGCCAGCGTACGCTCCGTTGGATCGTCCCTTCTGTCCGAGGATCCTAGACCCGCAGCCTCGCTCGCAGCAGGAACAGGTCATCCCGGTCCTCCGCCAAGGCAACGGTGAGTCCTGCCGGCTCAAGCAAGGCCGGCCATTCCTCCGCCGGCGGCAGCCGATCCCCGCCCACCGGCCCGCCCACCTGGCGATGGAACTCGTTGAGGCGCGTGCTCCCGGCCAGATGGAGCACCAGCAGTTGACCGTCGGGCTGCAGATGCCCTGCAATCTGGACCAGAGCCTTCACGGGATCCCGGAAGTGGGGGAAGGCATGGAAGCAAAGCACGACATCGAACCGGCGGCCCAACGATCCCTCGCTGCAGATGTCGAATCGGCGGAACTCGGCGGCGACGCCCCGGGCCTGCGCCTGGTCGAGCATCGCCGGCGAGAAATCGACCCCCAGCACCTGGCCCGGCCGCACCCGTTCCGAGAGCCACCCCGTGATCTGGCCGGTGCCACACCCCACTTCAAGCAGATCGTGTCCGGGCCGCAGACCCAAGCCCCCCTCCAGTTCCGTCAGCCGGCGCCGCGTGGCCGTCGGGTCCGGGCCAGTACGGTCCCAGGTGGGCGCGTGGCCGTCGAAGAAGGCAATCCGGGGGTCGGTGGCCGCCGCCGGCTCCCCGGGTCCGGGCGGGGTTATCATCATACTATGTTCTTGCATCGTAACACTGATTTCGCCGTAATATCCTGGCACGTCAGCGTGATACGGACTGGCTGAAGGCGTCAAGCCTCCGCCACCCCGAAACTTGCGGACGCGGGAATGCGCCTTCCCCGACCTTGGCGCCAACGCGGATCCAGTTTCGGAGAACACCTATGTTGAAGCTCATGTCCTCGAAAGAGTCGGTCTGCCGGGTCCTCCTCGCTTTGGTCGGGTGCGGAGCCCCGGGCTTGGCGCTGGCCCAGACCGAGACCCACGCCAGCCTCCAGGCGGTGACGCCGGCCGGCACCAGCGCCTGGAACGGCGCCCTGCCGTTCACCATCCGGGGCGTGTTGCTGTGCGGCCCGGACGAAATGTTGGACTGGACGCCCAACTTCGCCGCCAACCCCGGCAGCATGGGGGGCGAGTGGCAGGTCACCTTCCAGGCGGTGGGGCCGGACGATCGCGGCGGCACCACCTGCTGGATGGGGCAGAACTACGGGAGCCTGGCCTGGGTCGGGGATGAGCTGAGTTACAGCGACGAAGCCTGGGTTAGCGAAGTGCTGCGTCTCAACCACGATCCCTCGACCGGTCGTCCGTTCCGCGCCGGTGACCTCATCGAGGTCACGGCGCGCCGCTCGCTGTTCTACGGCGGCAAGCGCAATATCAACGAGGCCCACGATGTTGAACCCGTGGCCAACTTCGACCTCCGGCTGGTGACGGCGGCCTACGGACTGCCGGCGCCGGAGACCATCACGCTGGCGGACGTCATGCAACCGGGTGGCGTGGCCGAAAGCCCTGCCACGTGGATCCCGATCTTCGATCCGACGCGCGCCACGGGCGGCGAGCGTTACCAGGGGACGCGGGTTCGTCTCCAGAGCCTGAGTTTGTTGAACGCGGCGGGCTGGAACCCGACCAACCGGTGGGCGAACCGCCTGTGCACCGTCACCGATGGTCTGGGCCGGTTCCTCACCCTCCGCCATCCGCGCTACGACCTGGGTCCGGCCCCGACCTCCACTTTCGACGCCATCGGCATCTTCACGCAGGAGTCGGGTTCGGGCAGCCAGGGCACCAACGGCTACGAACTGTTCGTCCAGCAGGTGATCCCGCACGGACCCGCTCCAGAACTGGCCATCGGGCTCAACGTCACCGTGGCGTGGCCGGCGACCGCCGCCAACTACCAGTTGGAGTGGCGCGCCGAGGCGGAGCGTGGCGAGTGGACGCCGGTCACCCAGGCGCCCGTCGCGATCGGTGGGAGGAACACGGTCATCCTGCCACCCACCAGCGCCCGGGAATTCTACCAACTGCGGAAGGCGAACTGACGCCTGGGGACCCGGTTCAGGCCGGCCGTTGAAGCCATTGGCCAGCGACCTCGGTCCCCGGTTAGGCTGCGCTTGGGCCGCCTATGCCAGCTACCCACACCCATCCCTGCTCCGCGCCTCACTCCGGCAACCGGGATCTCTGGCGCCGCCTGGCAGCGCGTTACGAGTGGCTCGTGGAACGGATCGTCCCCCGGGCCGAGGCGTTCTTCGAGACCTGTCTGAGTTTCGTTCCGTCCGGCCCCCATGCGGTGTTGGAGCTCGGCAGCGGCACGGGGTATGCCAGCGAGCGATTGCCCCGTCGGAATCCACAGGCTCGCCTCACCTGTCTGGACCTCTCCCCCGACATGTTGCGTGCGGCGAAGGCCAAGCGGGCGCTGAAAAAGGTACGGTTCGTCGAAGGTGACATCCGGGGCGACTGGCCCGACGGCCGCTTCGATGTCGTCTTCACCACGCTTTGCCTGCATCACCTGACTCCGGGCGAACGCGGTCAGGTGATGGCGAAAGCCAGGGCGACCCTGCGGCGGCAGGGGCGTTTCATCAACGGCGACATCTTCAAGCCCGCCACCAGTTGGGAAGAGCGATTGCTTCGCCAGCATTGGCTGCAGCGTCTGCGCGCCCAGGGGCTTTCCGGGCCGGAGGCGGACGAGATGCTGGCCAAGCGGCGCCGCAACCTGCGCTGTTTCGACACCGTGGCCGGGCATCAGTGCGGACTGCGAGAGGCCGGGTTCCGCCGCATTCTCTGCCCATGGATTTGCGAGATGTCGGGCGTTTTCGTGGCGTTTCCTTGAGCCTGGGTCCTCGAGGGCGAAGCTCCGGCCGCGCCGCGCCTGCTTCGAGCGGCGCGTGGTTTTTCCGCGACGCGTCCCCGGCGCGGCGCTATCTTGAGCGTCGCTATGAAGATCCATCAGACACCCAAATTCGAGGTGACTCCCGAGTCCTGCCGGAAGGAGACGGGCAGGACGTTCCAGGAATGGTTCGACTTCATCGAGTCCAGGCTCGGGGTGAATCCTGGACGCAAGGCCATCGGCGACCTGCTGTTCAAGGAACTCAAAGTCGACGCCTGGTGGGTCACGACCCTGATTATCGAATACGAAGCCGCGCGACAAATCGTCGAGAAAGACGGCCGGCCCAAGGGCTACAACATCTGTGTCACCAAGGCCATCACCGCCCCACCCGACCCCGTGTTCGCCTTCATGCAGAAGGGCGCCTGGGCTGGCGCGGATACCCAAATGACGGTGGTCAAAGCCAATCCCCCGAAGTTGCTCCGCTTCACCTTGGACGGCCCGGGCCACGTGGCGGGCGAACTCATCGAGGCCAAGATCACGCCCGCGGGAGCGAAGTGCTCGGTGGTGATCACCTATGATCGTCTCCAGGACCGCGGCCGTGCCGACGGTCTCCGGGAAGCCTGGGGCGAGTTGCTGAATACGTGGAAAACCCAACTGGAATCCTGATCCCATGCCTTGCCTCGCACTTCCCTGTTTCCCGAGGCGTCGGATGGTCGTCGTGGCGCTTCTCTTCGCGAAGGCCCTCCTCCACGGCGCGGATCAGGACCTCTACCTTGCCACCGTTTCCGCCGCCGCGAGCGCCTTGCGATTGGACGAGACGGCCGAGGCCAAGCGCTGGCTCGAACGTGCACCGGTCGCGCTCCGCCAATGGGAATGGCATCACCTCCAGGCCATCTCCGACCAGAGCGCCCGATCGCTCCAGGCTCACGAGGCCGTCGTGACGAGCATCCGGTTCAGTCCGGACGGTTCGCTCCTGGCCACGACCTCCGGCGATAAATCGGTGAAGGTGTGGGGTGTTGCCAGCGCCGAATTGACCGCGACCTTGAGTGGCCATCAAGGCACGGCCTGGAGCACCGCGTTCAGCCCCAACGGCACGCTCCTGGCAAGCGCCGCCTCCGACGGCACCGTTCGTATCTGGGATCTGCCCTCGAAGACCGAGAAACGTCAGATCACCGGGAATGGCCGTGGCATCGCCGGAGTCAGTTGGAGCGCGGACGGCAAGCTGCTGGCAGGCTGCTCGTGGTTCCTCGACGCCAGGCGCAGCGTCTCCGGCATCGTCAATCTCTGGGACGCGGCCACCGGCGACCTCGTGCGCTCGAACACTTACGGGGTCAAACCCATCGTGGCAATCGACTTCAGCCCCGATTCGCGCCGCCTCGCCCTGGCGACCTGGGACGCTCGCGTGGCGGTCCTCCCGGTCCCCAAGCTCGATCCGCCTTCCTGGGAGAGCCAACTCCCCATGTCCGACCCTTACTCCGCCCAGCAGGCGACGGCGTTCAGCCCTGACGGACGCCTCCTGGCGGCCGCAGGCAAGGACTCCCTCGCGCGGGTTTTCGACGCGGACGCCGGAACCGAGCTCCGAACGCTGCGGGGCCACTCGAAGTGGGTCAACAGCCTCGCCTGGCATCCACAAGGTGACTGGCTCGTCACCGCGTCTTCGGACGGCACGCTCAAGTTCTGGGAGCCTCCGTCCGGGAGGCTCCTCACGACGCTTCGCGGACACACCGCCGCCGTTCACGCGGTCGCGGTCAGTCCGGATGGTCGGTTGCTGGTGTCGGGCGCGGCGGACGGGACGATCCGCTGGTGGGATGCCAGCGGGATCGGTTCGCCGGCCTCCACCTGGCGACCCGGGGGCGCAGTCTATGGTCTTGCCTTCCATCCAAACGGGGGCCGGGCCGTCACCGCTGCCTGGGGCGGTGGGCTGAAGATGTGGGACACCTCGACCGGCAGGGTCCTTTGGGAGAAGCCGATCCATGAGACTTCGGCCAATGCCGTTGCCTTCAGCCCCGACGGCCAACGCCTGGTCAGCGGGGGCAACGATGGCCGGCTCCAATTGGTCGAGGCTGAGACCGGAACCGTGCTGGCTACGTGGGAGGACATCGACGACGGGCGCGCTGCCACCATTGCCTGGAGTCCCGATGGTCGCGCCGTGTTCTGCCCCTCGTCCCAGGCGAGCGGGAAGTTGTGGGACGCGGCGACCGGCAAGGTCCGCCGCACCTACACCGGTGGGAAAGGCGAGATTTACGGATCAGACTTCAGTCCGGATGGCCGACTGCTCGCCATGGTCTGGACCGACGGCACCCTCAAGGTGGTTGACTGGGACGCCGGCAAGACGGTTCTCGAACCCGACAAGCTGCCGAACGGTCTGCGCTCCGTGGCCTTCAGTCCCGACGGCCGGACCTTTGCCACGGCCGGTGATGATCGCGTCGTGCGGCTCCATGAAACCGCCACGGGCCAGGTTCTCCGCAGCCTGCGCGGACACACGGAGCTGATCTACAGCGTCGCTTTCCATCCGCAGGGCACGCGGCTGGTCACGGCGGGCACGGACAACACGGTGCGGCTCTGGGATCCAAATTCCGGCGAGGCGGTACTGACCATCCCCTGGCAGGAATCTGTCTACCTGGCACGGTTCACGCCTGACGGCCACCGTTTGTTCGTGGCGCCGATGGATGGGACGGTGCAAGTCCTGCGTTCGGTCCCGTAGTCGGCGGAGTGCAACCGGAGGCGCCGAGCAGGCGATGCGGAACGACAGCGCGATCGCGGCGCCGGCAGGGAGCGCTGCGGGCGGCAGTTGTCCGGTGTGACTCTTTTTGTTTGTCGTAATACCCATGCGCCGCTACCGTTCGTCGCGATGACTGCGCGGAACCGGTCAAGCGGAGCGCGTCCCCTTCGGCCTTGGGACGGCCCGGGCGCGTTCACCCTGGTCGAGTTGTTGGTGGTGACTGCGATTCTCGCCATCCTCGCCAGTCTCCTGCTGCCGGCGCTGGCTCGCGCGAAGGAGCGAGCCAAGGTCGCCGAGGTCCACGCCGAACTCTACGGCGTGGGGCTCGCGCTTGAAATGTACGCGGACGACCATGCGGGGGAACTGCCACCCGTGCGCGTCAACTGCAACCGGAAGGCGACAAAGCTCAGGACTCGCGTGCCCCCCTCGCAGCCCGTACGTGGTACCGGCGGGCCGGTGATAGGGGCGTCATCGCCCGGATGGCCACGAAGGACGGGATGCAGATCAAAACCCCCTGAACAAGACCATGGAAAGTCCCCTTGGCCTGGCGACCATGCGCAACAGCTCTGAACCCAGAAGCGCCGGTAAACCGGACGCACTCCAAACGCTTCGCGCCGCTCCCAGGCACGTCCGAAGTCGCGAAGCGCCTGGAGTGCGGGGATTCATCCCCGCTTTTCGGAGCAGGTTCATGGAGAGGGCGCGCCGTCCCGGTCACGCCGCATTCGGTGGGCAGCGGAGTGCCCACCCTACCTTGGAGGCATGCGACGTTTCCCGGGAGTGCCGCGCTCGATCCCGTTGGCTGCCGGTGCTGACGGCTTTCGTCCTCGGCCTGCACGGCCTGGCCGCCCCGGACCAACCGTGGACAGAGACAGCGGTCACCTTCGGTACTCCCGCGGCCCAGGGGGCGGGGACTTTCCTGCAGCCGCTCGCTACCGGGCAGCTCCCGTGCGTCGTCATTGTGGGCGGTACGCTGTCGCAAACCCGGGACGGGGAGTTGCACGAACGAGGAGCTCCGCCCCGGAACGCGCTCAAGCGCCTGGCCGAGGCCCTGGCTGCCGCGGGGTACGCTTCCTTGCGCTACGACAGGGTAGGCTTCGGTGGCAGCCAGGCACAACCCGGCTGGACCGGCAGTTACCGGGACGAAGCCCGCATGGCCGCCGCCGCCATGGCCTGGGCACGGGAACAGACCAACGTCTCGCAGGTCCTCGTGGCGGGCGAGAGCGCCGGCGCCTACCTGGCGTGCCTGGCAGCGGAAGCCGGCACCCACGCGGATGCCTACGTGTTCCTCGGCGGCTTTTGCGGCACGAGCCACGAGTTGTACGACTACAATTTCGGCCGCCTCGCCCGTTACGCCGGCAGTTCGCCCGAACGATTCCGCTGGGCCGGGCAGCACGCGCGCCGCGACCTGGCACTCGGACGTCATTTCGAGGCGATGCTCGCAGCGGCAGCCGCGGGCGAAGCTCAGTTCGAGCTCGTGGACGGCGAATTCCGCATGACCCTGGGCCTGGCCCGGCGGCGCGAGGAACTGCGGTGGCCGCCGGCCGACATGTTCAAGCACATCCGGGCTCCGGCGCTGGCGCTCGCCGGCAAGGAAGACCTGAACGTCCCTTCGGAGCACGCCTGGCGCATCGCCCAGACGATCAACGCCGCGGGCAACACCAACGTCGCCGCGCTGTTGCTGAGTGCCTGCGATCACAGCTTCCAGTGGTTGCCACCGGACCACGACCACGACGTGGCGTTCCGCGAACGCTACACGCTCGAAAGCTTCAAACGCGGCTACAACACGAACGTCTATGCCGCGATGATCGGTTGGTTGCGGAAGGTGGTCCCCAGTCCGGCGGATCCTGCGCTGGCAATTCCGCCCGCGCCCACCACGCCGCCCTGGCAGCGCGCCATCGCCGCCGCTGAACTTGACCCGACGACCGGGCATACGCCCGAACGTCTCCAGCTCGCACCTGGCATCGAGATTATCGAGGACATCACCGACCGCGCCCGTACCGCCGGCGTGGAGACCCTCGAGGGGCGGATCGGGCCGCTGCTGTTGGCCGAAGGTTGTCAGGCCCATTTCATCGAGATGCCCGCCGGCATGTATGCGGAGGAGCACCCGCACGGCTCGGAGAGCCTTATCTACACGGTGCGGGGGCGGTGGGTGCTGTGCAGTCAGGGCCGCCGGCAGGTGATGAAGCCGGGGTCGCTCTTTCGTTTCGGCGCGCACATCTCGACCGGCTACGAAGTGCCGTTTGATGAACCGGCGTCCATCCTCATCTTCAAAGGCGGCCGCACTACCGCGCGGGAGGAGGAGTTCATCCAGTATCTCCAAGGCATGGCCTCGAGGCTTGAGGGACAGCGCGGAAAAGGCCAGGAGGTGTTCCGGTTCGACGATCTGCCCGCGGCTCATGCGGCGAGGGAGTTCGCCGGGCAATTGCATGCGAGCCCCGCCGCCATCACGATCGGTTTTGATCAGGACCTTCCGGGGCAAGTTCCGGCGGGTTGGACGTCTGCCATTACCGGAGAAGGGACGCCCCGTTGGGAGGTGGTCACCGACGCGACGGCACCCTCCCGCGGCCAGGGATTGCGCCAATCCGCCGCGGTTCCCAAGCCGAGCTTTCCCCTGTGCCTGAAGGAGGAGGTCCTCCTGCGTGATGGGTTTGTCCAAGCCGAGTTCAAGACGGTGAGCGGAGAAATTGACCAGGCGGCGGGAGTAGTCTGGCGGGCTCGGGACGCCGCCAATTACTACGTGTGCCGCGCCAACGCCCTCGAGAACAATGTCGTGCTGTACAAGGTGCAGGACGGCCGGCGCCAGGCCCTGGATATCGTCGGGCGCACGGGCGGCTATGGAGTGGAGACGAAGGTTGCCCCGGGAGTCTGGCACACGCTGCGCGTCGAGTTCGCCGGGGCTCGGTTCCGGGTGGTGTTGGACGGGAACCGGTTGTTCGAGGTGGAAGACGCCACATTCGGCGAAGCCGGGCGGGTGGGACTTTGGACCAAGGCCGACAGCGTAACCTCCTTCGACGATTTCAGGTATGCCGGACGTTAGAGATCAGGCTGCCGCCCGCAAAGCCATCGGCATGGTGCTTGCCATGAACCGCAGTCAGGTAGGGCGGACACTCCGCTGCCCGCCGCTCCGGCACGCAAGGGACCGCGCGCCCTACCTCCACCCGTGAAACTGCTCCGAAAAGCGGGGATGAATCCCCACACTCCAGGCGCTTTGCGACTGCGGACGTGCCTGGGAGCGGCGCGAAGCGTTTGGAGTGCGTCCGGTTCACCGGCGCTTTGGGGCTCACGGTCACCGTGCATAGCCGCCGGGCCAAGGGGCGTCTCCATGAACCGCCCCCGGAGCGCGGACTTCAGTCCGCAGGAAGCCACGCCGGCCAAGGGACGTCCCTGCGGGCTCAAGCCCCAAGCCCGCGCTCCTTCGCGCGAACCGCCCGGTGTGGGCACCGGGCCTACAACTTGTAGGCCGGGTCCGCTGACCCGGCGCGACCCGTTCCTGGTCGCTGAGCAGGTCCAGAAG
Source organism: uncultured Verrucomicrobiota bacterium (assembly GCA_964535555.1). Taxonomy (GTDB): domain Bacteria; phylum Verrucomicrobiota; class Verrucomicrobiia; order Limisphaerales; family J093; genus DSVZ01. The sequence continues at coordinate 536 of CAZHUS010000098.1, read as the reverse complement.
GAACAGGTGCTTCCCATGAACCCGCCTGCTGCGCCGCGGCATGGGTTGTCCTGACACCTACCTCACGGCCTGCCGCCAGACCTCCGATCATTTCGTCGCGCTGGATCTCCTCTCCCGGACCAACGCCGAGCTTCGGCTGCAGGCCATCAGCGTCCGGTTGAACGCGCTGGCGCTCGAGGCAATCCGCCGGGTCGCCGACGCTCTGGCAGCGCGGTTGGGAGGGCAGGTCGTGGTTTTCGAGAACTTCCCCGCGCTCCGCAAGGGCAGGGTCTCCTTCGTGGAAATGGCATCAAGGAATCTGCAGGCCCTGCTTCAACCACGCGTTTGAGCATGATTCCCGCGGCGATCGAAGTGCAGGACCTCGAGGTTCGCGTGGGGGGACGTTGCCTGCTGCAGGTGGACCACGCTCGCGCTGAGGCGGGAACGATCACCGCCCTGAGGGGGCCGAACGGCGCCGGGAAGACTACAGTGCCGCGCCTGTCTAGAGCGTTTTAAATAATTCTGTAGCCATTCCCAGCCCCTTTTGGCAACGTGCG
>CAZHUS010000097.1:0-32132 GCA_964535555.1 uncultured Verrucomicrobiota bacterium | reverse complement strand
TTCACGGTAGATCCGGCACCAACTTGGGATAATCTGGCGCTTAGCATAAATCCTCGGCCAACGCACCCTCGAACGCCCGACGGATTGGGTCTCGCTCAGACAGCTTGGCTACTTCGCCGCGTAAGCCGGGGGACCGAGCCGAGCGCCGGGGGCGCTGCGCCGCAGGGCACTGCGAAGTGCGATTCCCCGGTCCGTGCTCAGCCCGCCGCGGTCTTGAGCGAAAGCCGCGCCTTGGAGTGCAAGAGATCGAGCAAGCGACCCACTCGCAGGTAGCTCTCGAGCTCAGCCTGCTCGTCGGGGCTGACATCGCCGGCACTCGCCTTGGCGGTGAGCAGATTCATGCGCTCGATGTCAGGAGCAGGGAATCGGAACTTGAGAATCGCCTCGGCGGCCGCGTGCGACCAGTTGCCCCGCTCGGGTTCGATGACCCGCAGCAAGATCGCCGCTTCGGTTGGCACACTGACTGAAGCCATGCCTCAGATTCTACAACGTCCCCATGACGGAGAAAAGCCACGCGACCAAGCGGCGCGCGTGGCCGCCCCGAACGCTGCAGGCCGGAGGTCCAACATTACTCCTGCGAGCGGCCAGACTGAGACGACAGGGGAAGTGCAGCGGCAACCTCAGAAGCGAGTGGCGCGCGGTTCACAACCGCTGCTTCCCCGGTTTGTGGGAACTCGAACTCGAATTGGGCAGTGGGAATCCGGAGATCGCGCCAGTAATTCTCCGGCCCGGGTGGCAGACGTTCGACGTGGAACGGGAAAGCCAACTCGACAACCGCGGGCGCATGCAGGATCACCGCCGCCTGTCCTCGCAGCGCCACCCATCCTTCGGGCGACGACGGTCGGAGCGACGGGGCTTCCAGCACGACGAGAACCACGCCGATGCGACGTTCGAACGAACACAGCCGGCCCTCGAAGAAGACCGGCGCGTTTCCCGGTTGGCTGTTGTCCGGGAGAAACAGATCGGCCACGGGCATGAAGCGGAGCTGGCGTCCATCGCTCGGGAAGCCGGGTGCGAACGCCCGGGCGGCCACGCGGACGTCGTAGCCGACGAGCACCGCCAGGAGGCGGTCGATCCGCCACAGTGGTCGTTCTGGCTGGCTGGGCTCCATGACTGCGGTTATGGCGACTTCGTCGTGGGATGCGGCACATGCGGCGCATCTCATCGAGTCGCAGCTCTATATCCGCTCCTCCCCACTCCGAGGGTGCAGGCATCATGGAAGGACCACGGCGGGGGCAGGGGGCCTGATCGAAGCGCCCAGCGATAAGGGGGCGATATGGCGGCCCATCCCGAGACGCACCCAACCCTGAGTGGTTCCTGCCGAGGCCGGTCTGCGGACCCCGGCGGCTGGTCAGCCGAGTTGAACCGGAATGGGTTCTTCCGCGGGGCGAGGATCGGCGAGGTGCGTCCCGGCGGACGGGAACGCCAGAATCTCCGCGCCTCGGGACTTCTTCTCGAAGGACTCGAGGGACGGCAGCACGACCTTGGCCTGGCGCGCGTAGGCGCGGTGCACCGCCTTGCTGTTGTGGCCCAACGCCTCCTGCGCGAACCGCTCCGGGTAGCCGGCAGCCTTGGCGCGCTCCGCCCAAGCGTAGCGATACGAGTGCAGGCTCACCCCCGTGATGCCCAGCCCGGCACAGCGTTGCTTGAATTCGGTGGCCCGGTCGCACGCACGGACTCTCCGCAGATAGGGGAAGAGCGGACCCGATTGGGGCAAAGCACGGAGAGCTTCCGCGACCTCATCCCCGAAGTGGACGAAGGCCAACTCGCCCGTCTTCTTGCGCGCGTAGCTGACGACGCATTTCTCCCAGTCGATATTGCTGGCTTCCAAGAGCGCAATGTCGGTTTGCGAGGCGCCCAGATGCCAGGCCAGTTGATAAAACGCTTTGCGCTCCGGGTTGGTCTCGCGGGCGATGATCCGTTGATGTTCGTCGGCGGTGATGGACCGCCTTTGGCCGAAGCGGACCGGGGGCCATTGTTTCTTGGGGATCACCGGCCAGGGGAGCCAGTTCATGTCCAGGGCGAGATTGTGGAGGCGCCGGAGGAACACGTTGGTTGAGACCGTGCCCGCCTCGAGCACGCGCAGGAGGTCCTCGGCGTTGGTTTCCAGCACGACCCGGTGGCGGATCGAGTCAAAGGCCTTGTCCTTGATGGCCGTCTCCCAGCGCGGGCGGGTTTCGGCGCCCTTGGTCTTCACGGCTTCGTCCATCACCTGCTGCCAGGTGCGGGTGGCGCCGGCGGGGTCGCCGGCCTTCCAGTACACTCGGGCCAACTGGAGGCTGAAGGCGGGGTGCTGCTCGCCCTCGTTTTTCGCGTGCACCAGCCGGCTGGCTTCGATCTTGTTCGTGGTGCCGAGGGATTCCTGTTTGCCGGTCCGGGTGTCCTCGCAGTAGTAGACCCCCCAGCCCCGGCGGAAGGCGCGGTAACGGTGCTTCATGTTCGAGTTCATGTTCTGGAGCATGAACCCGCTCGGCGCCCTCGGGTTAGCGAGTAGCGGCGGAGCAGTGACGGAGCGTTCGCAAGCGGTGGCGAGCGGCAAAATCACTGAAGAATCCACTGAAACTCGAGCCTCCCATGTTTCACAACCTCTTGCTGCCCAAGCAGAAAGAGATGGAGGCGAGGGTCGGAATCGGGCAGGGATCCACGACGTAACGCGTTGATAATGAACAGACCGAAATCGGCGTCAAGCACGACCCCACCAACGCCCGCAAGTGCCCGGTCGGTGCTCCGGAACTGCTCGCACTGACGGTTTCACTGACACCGGAACGAGCCGATCCGTACCGCCTGAGCGAGCGACAGTTGGGTCAGTCCTGGGACCCTGTTCCACGACACGGATGTTACTCGATAACTGCCTCGTCGAGAGGTGCAAAGTGGCTGGACGTCGTGCAAGAACCTCATTATCAGGCAAGTGTCGCCTGTACGCAGCTCTGACCTCATGGCGCGCCACGCCGGCGCCTTGACGTGTCGTCTGACGGCAAATCTCGGCACGCCATCGAAGCGAAATGCCCGGGCGCAATAGGACGGCCAGTCCTGAACACCCAGCGTCCTCCCGCTACCACGCCAATGCGGTGTCCAACCGCCTCGAAGGAAAACCCGCTTAGGATCGCCGTGCGGGCAATCGCCTCGCGACACCAGTCTGAGTCTGACCATCAGCCGGTGCGGCGCCAAGCAGGTGATTTACGATTCATATGCCACCGCGGTGAAAAACGCGAAGCCATCGGCAACATGAAGAGCGACGTATCCCGTCGCGGGCTTAGAGCCTGTTTGAAAACTCTGGAATCGCATGGGTTGCTCATGCCAGGCGGCGAAGTTGAATGCGGATCATGGCCAGGTGAATCCATGCCTCCGCACTGGATTCGGTGCGCTCGTAATCACGTACCAACCGTCGGTGCCTCATCAGCCAGCCAAATGTCCGCCCGACGACCCAGCGCCGCGGGAGCACGACGAAGCCGCGGAGATCGTCCGACCGCTTGACCACCTCCACCTGCAAGCGGTGCCAGTGCTCTCTGACCCACCCGCTGAAGTCCTCGCCGGTGTAGCCCCCGTCGACCCAGAGGCGGCGCAACCGCGGCAACCAGTCGGCAACCCGCTCCAGCACCGCCTGCCCTCCCTGGCGTTCCGCGCAACTGGCGGGAGTGACCACCACCCCCAGGAGCAGCCCGAGCGTGTCCACCAGCAAGTGGCGCTTGCGCCCCTTGATCCGCTTGCCCGCGTCATACCCCACCTCGCCTCCGTGCCCGTCAGACTTGACGCTTTGGCTGTCCAGAATCGCCGCGCTGGGCTGCGGCCGGCGGCCCTCCGCTCGACGCACGCAGACCCGGAGCGCGTCCTGCAGAGCCCCCCAAAGGTACTCCCGCGCCCACTTGCGGAAGACGGCGTAGACGGTCTGCCACGGCGGGAAGCTCTCGGGCAGCAGTCGCCAGGGGATGCCTCCCTTGAGGACATAGAGGATCGCGTTGAGGATGAGCGGCCGGTCGGTGGGAGGGCGACCCTGCTTATGCGGCTTGGGCAGCATAGGTTGAATGTAGGCCCACTGGGCGTCTGTGAGGTCGGTATCGTAGATAGCGGTTTTCACCGCTCGAGTCGCGGCGTTGCCGCGAATGTGGCCGTCGCCTCACATCGACGGTGTCAAGGCATTTCCTCACGGTTTGCTCACATTTCACATTTCTGCCGTCGGAGGGGAAACAGAGAGTTGTCACTCTCCTTGGTTCTAAAGTCTTTAAACACGCTCTTAGGATCAAGGCGCTGCTATCCGGACCACGAAATACGATGGAAGCGCGGGCGCAGTGCGGAAAACCCTGCGATGCCAAGTCGAGCAATCGACCAACTCTGCGACGTCACGACGTGAAAACAGTCCTTAACGCCTTTCATCGATTTGCGTTGGTAAAGCGCGAAAGCCCGATTCCAATGCTTGACCAATGTTTAATCGGGTTCGTTAGAAGCGACCGTTCCATACGATGCCAGGTGCGCCTAGTTGCCGCTCATGACCCCCCAATGGACGAGGGCTGACATCTGGATAGATTACTTCAAACCGCGGTCCGGATCTGATTGCATCATGCATCCCAGTACTGATCCCGGTTCTCGTGATGAATTCAGCGGCTCCAGTGATAGCTTGAGGCAACAGGATCCAGTCACCCCAGCCACCAACGCCCACTCCAAGATTCAGCCCTGATACTCCCCTTGGGAGCGGCACCCCAGCCGCCTTTACCATATCGGTAGCCCACCTACCGCAATTGCAGTCACCCAGACTATATGGGCCAGGATCCGGCTTCCGTGGAGCGCTGTCGCCATTATTCGTTATCCGCGATGCCACGGCGCTTTCGTACAACTTGATCTGCTGCTCTTCGGTTGTGTCGACCGGGAAAAGCCGTGCTCGCAAGGCGCCCGGTATGACTCCGCCTCCAAAACGAGCATCGCGAAACGCCTGCCGGTCTGTGTCGTCATTATGGAAGACAAAGGAACCTTCTGTGTATAAGGTCCCGAAGTGCGGGACATCGTTTCGGCGTGAATCGTTGCGATCCAACTGCCTTGGATGAAAGGAAAACGTCTCGGCGTCCGGAAAGAGAACATTGCCGCTACCTGCTTTAACGGCTTCGGCCCATTTGCTGGAGTCGACGCACGTGTCGTCGAAAGCCAAGTAGACGTGGCCAACAAAGTAGTATAGATAAGGAGAAAGCGGGATCTTGTTAAACTCTCGGTATACTAAATACACTCGCTGGCCGAGTGGGTCTATTGAATTTGGTGCATTGTTGTTTGCGAACGCGTACAGGTTGACACCGCCGTTTTCCTGGAGAACGTCGCGGCCGATCCATCTTCCCACAGAGGGCTGGGAATACCGATAGCCGTAGTAGAGCAGGCCGGTTTCGTCGTCCCGGTATTTGGTCGAAAACTGGAAAGGCGTTCCGGTAGCTATCGGGGCCGTCATCCGAAGCAGAACGCCGAAGGGAGCATATTCATATTCGGCCGAAACTGCTGCCGTAGCCCCATGTACCAGTGTCATCACGTTACCGTTGCCGTCAAAGGCCGAAAAGTGCGTTGTCCCGTCGGATTCGGAAACGGCAAGAAGTCCTCCCACGCCACCCGCACCTTGTATGGTGCCTGACAGATCTTGGCCCCAGTCATAAGTCCGCATCGAAACGTTGTTGGCGTTCAACTCCGCAATGAGATTCCAGCCATCGTAGATAAAGTGGAGGTCTGCGCTCAGTGACCAGTGGTCAGTGTCCCAGTGGAGCGCCTGTTTCGTAGTCCGACGGCTTTGGGAATCGTAGGTGAAGACCAGACGCAGCCGCGGTACGCCCGAACCAAGGGCGTCCGAATGGGCTTCCAGCGCGACCAATCGGTTCTCACCATCCCACGTGTAGATCCATCGACCGTCGCTCTTCAGGTTGCCATCCTCATCGTGCGGAAAGAGCTCCGGGGATTCGGGAACGAAAAGATGACCCTCCTGTTCCGTGACTGCGTCCTCACCCTGGGAGCCGGCATTGTTCCTGACTCCGACGAGCTTCGCCTCGGGATAGGCAGCGGTAGTGGCGTTGGGGACCTCGAATTCCTTCCAGAAATACTCCCCCTGTCGGATGACGGCTTGGTTATTAATGGTGACTGTCGCCTGGGCGTGCGCGGTTCCCACGATGTCCACCGCGCCCGGAACCGTGCGCTGCTCGTACTGGTTGAGCAGGTTGGCCGTGTACAAGGATCCACGCAGACCCCCGCCATCAGGGTTGCCGCCGGCCTCGGTTGTTTCGCGGTTACCAATGTCGTCGTAGGTGTACTCGAACTGTTGGCCGGCCACGGGGGCGCCGTCGGACCAGTAATGCTTGCCGGAGGTCACCTGGCCAAGATGGTCGTACTCGTATTCCCAGTACGAGCCGTCAGCGAGGGTGGCCTTGCTTCTCTGGTTGGCCTGGTTGTAGAGGTAGTTGTGGCTACTGACGACAGTTCCGCCTACAAGAACGTTGTTGATTGATTCGAGCCGGCTTAGGCCGTCCCAAGTTTTCGTCGTGGTCATCCGCGTCTCGCCGGCGTTCTTGAAAGTAAGCGAATCCATCAGCAAAGAGTTAGGCAGGTAGGCGTAAGTGGCGATGTTCGCGCCGCTCGTATCGGTCACGGTTGCCATGCGGCTGGCGGGATCATAAGTGTACGCGGCAGAGCTCAACAGTTCGGAATCGAGCGTCGAGGATACGTTTTCGAGACGGAGGAGCGAATCGTAATCTCGTGCGACGATCACGCCATCGAGGGGTCCGCCTTCCCACGTCTCGCTGATTGGTTGGTCGGCGTTGTTATACTCCACGCGAAACACGGCTGGCTCGCTTTCGAAGGTCGTGGTCGTCTCGCTAAGGCGCCCGCGGCGGTCGTAGGCGTATGACACGTCGGGAGTAGTGTCAGCGTAATCCACCGATTCGAGGTCCCCGGCGTCGTTGTAGTCGTACTCGGTTTTTAGCCGTTCGCCGTTGTAGAGCCGCGCCCACAGCCGGGTCTTGAGACGGCCAGCCAGGGTGTAGGTGTAATCCGGCCCTTTCTCGTCATCGTAGCGTTTGGACGTCATAAACCCGCTCGCAGAGTGGTAGTTCCACGTTGTCACGGCCGCAGCCTGTCTGGCGTCGGGGTTTTCGTCGAAGTGTTGCCAAGTGGTCAGGGTCTTCATGCGGCCCTGAGGGTCATACGTGTACTCGACCGGGTAGGTGCGGGCGCCAAAAGTCAGCTTCAGTTCGCCCGTTGCGTAGTAATGGTATTCGACTTCTTTGGGGTTTTCCGGTGTGCTGTCAGGCAGAACGGTTTTGATGCGACGATTTAAGTTGTCGTACTCGAAGGAGGTTGTTTGTGGGACCTCACCTGGCCCTTCGATCGTAGTCGAAGTCAATCGGTCTGCGTCGTCATACGTGCTCGTCGTGACGATGCCTCGGGCGTCAGTGGCCGTTTCCTGACGCCCATGTGCGTCATACATTAAGGTGACAGAACTCAGGATCGGCGAGGACAGCTCAGCGTGTTCGGTGACGGAGTAAACCAGCCGACCCTGCTCGAACGTCTGAACGTTTTCGGTCCCGTCGGGTGCGGTGGTTGTGACCGTCCGCCGAGCGTTCGGCCGGTCGTAATCGGTACGGCTGTGGGTGGTCAGGCCGTTGATCGTATTCCAGGAATCCAATCCGTCAGTGCTGACGTCGAGGACTGCGATGACCCTGGAGACGTTCAGGTTATTGATCGACCAGATCCTCGTTGTCGTGCGGCGGACATCGATGGCCTCGCCTTCAACCTCCCGGGCATCGGGAACCACCGTATTGGCGTTCCGGGTGATGCGGTCTTGGCCATCGTAATCGATGACTCCGTCCTGGTTCATGTCGATGGCGGTGGTTTCCAGTTCGCCTTCCGAGTCGTAGGCGAAGAGCGTTGTGACACCGTCCGGATCAACCTGCTTCTCCAACTGGCCTTTGGCGTTGTAGAAGCTCCGAGTGATCGCGCCGGCGGCGGTTTCCGTCCTGTGCGCCCGGCCCAACATGTCGGTGTAGGTTTTGGACCATTCGGTCTCTGCCCCTCCTTCGCCCAACCGAATCGCCTTGGTCCATCGCCCGAAGTCCGCATCGACGCCGTATTCATACTTCAGCGGATGCGCTGCCGTCCCGCCGACGGACAGGAGGCTCCCATCCTGATAGAACTCCTCGATGCGTATGGACCCGTCCGGATATCGATCGTCTTCTGGGAGCGTGGTGGTGCGGATAGTGTGGCCGGTGTCATCTTCAGTGTCCTCCACGTAATGTGTCGTGTGATCGAGGGCATCAGTGGACGCGGTCAAGCGTCCGGCGAGGTCGTAACTCGAGTGATTTGTATGGATTTCCGGTGTTTCGTTTCCGTCCTTGATTCCCTTTCGATACGTATCAAGCAAGCGGCCCTCGGCATCGTAGACGTTTCGCGTGGTGATTCCCGCCCGGCGCGTGAGCGTGACGCGCTTGAGATCATCGTATTCGTACTCGGTTACGATGCCTTCGCGGTCGGTCTGACGTTCGACGCCGCAGCATCCGTAAACCGTCTTCGTGAACGTTCCATCCAAGTAGTCGATGCGAGTGGGCCGTCCAAAGTCGTCTTGATCTGTGGTCTCCGCTGAGGCGAGAAGCACATCCGACGCAGGGATGTCATAGACCTGCTCGGAAAGGTGGTTGCCCGCCTTGTCAACGACGGTGATTGTGCGGGTGCCATTTACAATGTCCGTGCTCCCGGCGTTCGGTTCACCCGTCTTGACCTCGGTCGTCTTGCCCCCTTCCGAGTCGGGGCTGTAGCTGTAGAGCGACATTGTCCCGTCCGGGTTCTCTATGCTGGCCAGTTCACCGGCGAACGCACCCTCCCGGTACAGCTTGCGGACCGTGACGAGGTTGAGGGGATCATCCCAGGCTGCTGCGGGGACTGCGCACTGAATGTCCATGGTTTCGTCGGCGCGCTGGATGGTATAGCGGCGAGAGATCTCGTGGCCGAGCAGCGTCTCGATTTCGGTCACCTGGGGTTCTGAGCTGCTGTAGATGGTCGTGAGGACTCGGCTGGCGCTTTCGCCGGCATCGGGAGGTGCATCGAGAAACTGGGAAACCTGTTTGATCACGCGGCCGACGCTGTCGTACTCGTACCGGATCCAGCGTCCTCTCGAGTCGATGTGCATCTGTGTGTGCTGGTAATTGGCTGCATCGTCGGGGTCTTCGTAATAGGTCCAGGTTTCGGTCAACGCAGCACCCTCAGGATCCACGATCCTCTCGATTTGGAGTTCACCCCAGGCGAACTGGTGGAAGCGATTCTGTTCGACGTAGGCCAGGGAGTTGTCTTGGTTCCGCACCTCGACAGTCTCGATTCGATCGCCCGTTGATTGATCAGCCACTGACCATCGCCGTTCCTTTCGGAGACCGTTTCCCGTGACCAACTGAAGGGTCTTGTCATCTCCGCCAGTCCACTCGAACTGGTTGACTTCGCTCCCCTTTACGGTCGTCTTGGTTACGCGAAGGATATTGTTGTCGCCATTTGGGTTTTCGACGGCCCAGGTCGTATGTGGCACAGCACCTTCAGGGATCGGGTACAGCCCAAACTCGTCGGGTGGCCCGATCTGGTCGTCGTGGAAAAAGCGCATTTGGTAGCCGGTAGTACCCGGATCACCCGACTGGACATCGATCAGCCCGGCCGGAGACCGGACCTGGCGAATCACGCCGCCTTGGCGAACGACTCCTTCTGGCATTCTGGTGGTGACTCTTAAGTGTGACAGACTGGCGGTCGGACCCTCCGGTTCGTCGATCTCGAAGTAGAGCCGGCCAACACTGTCGCCGTTTTCATCCTCCCCCAACGTCCAGTCCGCAGTGGCATCCCCATCCTCGTCCACGCCGCAGTTCCCGTCGCCCTGCTCGCACCTCGCACAAAGCGCGCAACGCCCACCTGTGATGTCAGCCTGAAAGCCACCTTGGTTGTCCGCATAGGCCGCCTGCCAGTTCGATGGGCGATAGAGCGTATCGTGGTACAGAAACACCAGTTCTCCTTCGGTCGTGGCTTCGAACTCCACGTGTGTTCCGGCAGGGGACCACTTGCTCTCTTCGTCCGGTACTTCACCTTCGGGAACGATTTGGAAGATCACACTGTACACGTTTGCCAGTGCGTCTTCTTCTATGAGAGGAAAACCGCCTAGCCCACCGCTTATCGGAGAGTCGGGGACCCCGTCAGCGTCCGGAAACTCAAAACCTGGGCCGGTCCCGGGAGAGGCAGTCCCGGTGATAACGATCTGCACCTTGTCGCCGGGCTTCACAAAGACTCCGCTAAACGTCATCGCGTCCCTGCGAATCGCGGTACCATCGTCAGGAACGGACACATGGATCGGGGTGACGAAGTGCTGCGCGTGTAGCACTGCGAGGCCGAAGAACGCCGCCGATGCCAGCGGATGCCGCACCTTGCGAGAAAGGAGCCAAGCTTTCATTCGAGCGGGGTGTAAACCTGGAGGTTGACTGCGCCCATCGTGTCCGGAACTGCCCCTTTGCCCGGGTTCCGGCCCTGGAGGTACTCGGTGAGGTTGTCCACTCCATCACTGTCGGAATCATCGTGAGGGCCCTGACCGAGATCACCGAAGTAGAAGAGCTCCCACTCGTCGGGCAGCCCGTCACCGTCAGAGTCCTCGAAGGCTGTGGTTTCGTAGTTTGCGAGCGAGACTCCCAAACGGAAGAACCGTGCCTGTGTTGAACCAGCGGAGACTCTGTCCCTGTAGGTCACCTCGACGAAGCCGGGGTCGGAGGGCAGCATGAGAATCCTCTCAAGAGCGTCTGGTTCGCCTGGCCAAACGGTGGCATCGCTGGAGACATCAGGGACAAAGCGAAGGGCGGGGTCGTCTTGGCGTTGCCTGACAGTTGCGTGCAAGTAGAACTCGGAGCGTCCTTCTACTTCCGGCTTCAGTTCCACAACGATGCCCGCACCGGCATCGCGGGAGTCGAGCGGGTCGTTGCCCAGCGCGTATTCCATCAAATTGACGTGGCCATCGCTGTCGGGATCAGCGTGTGGTCCCCAGAGGCCCGATTCTTCAGCGCCTGCGAGGGTGTGGCTGCCGAAGTGGGATCGTGCCCAGGCTCCGTAGCTGCTGTCCCCGGCGAACGCCGACAAGAGGAGGACACTGCCGACAAGTACCGCCAAGGGCACTGCGCGGCGAAGCCTCGGCGGGATGAATCGCTCGCGCAGTGACACCCAGGACATGAAGGTCTCTTGAGGTAAGCGTTTCATTTGGATAAGCGGCGGTAGGCAGCAAGCCCGGCGAGGCTCAATGCGACCAGCACGGCACTGGCAACTGGTTCTGGAACCAAAAAGAAGTCGTCTATTGCGGCGTACTTGCTTTCACCTTCGATTTCGATGAACATCGCCACGGTCGTAACATCTGCAAAATCATCATCTGTGAGAACATTGCTACTCACGAATACCATCGAACCGTTTCCGGCTTGGATGGCTTCGCTCCAAACCTCCGTCAACTCATCTTCTGTACCCAGGGCGATCGTTACGGTGGCGTTGCCAGTATTGCCAAACCGAAAGGCGAACCAGCGATCGCCTCCATCGAACATTCCGAATTCGCCGTCTGAGTCAGTGTAGGAGAATGCGCCCAATGCCTCGGTAGAGCCGGTAACCGGCCTCAAGCTGCCGAAGCCACCTCCCGTGAGGTTGGCGCCCAGTAGCCCGTTGTACCAAAACATGCCCCGGACACCCCCTAGGACCGGTGCCTCGACGCCGTCGATATTTGCGTAGCCGCCAATCGAGTACTGGAAGTCGTCAATCAGCAGGACACTGGCGCGAGTGGCGTTGATAGCAGCGCAGATAACCGCCACAAGTAAGGAGCATTTGGTCGCGTTCATTTGTGCTATTGAGAGAGTCGCTGAATACTGGAAACGTAAGGTTTGCATGGCCCTGCTACCTCTGCGGGTCCTCCCCCGTCAGGTGCGGCAGCGCGGGAAGGAGACGATCAAGCGGTGAAAGAGGTCGCGAATTCATACGGGCGCCGTTCGTGGTTGGCTTGGATCCCATCGCCGAGCTGGGAAGGTTGCAGCGTTTGGTCGGATAGGGGGAGCATTGGGCTTACCACTGTCGCGGCTGTCACGTCGGCTTCGCCAGGTGCTGCCTTGGCCAGCCCGAGATCGCGGAAGACCAAGCCTGAGGCGGCACAGCCCGGCGGCTACCGCACATCCGAGTTTTGGCTTGCTTATACAGAGGGGTAAGAAGAAGTCGGAACGATGGTCGGCAGGCCTCGTTTTCGGCTTTCGGCTTGGTGGGCGGACCCGGACGCGGTGCCTTTCCAGGCGAACGCGGACGCTTTGATTGTCGTGCTTCACGGCCGGGATGGTGCGCACGCTACGTGCCAGAACTCGGCAAGGAGTGCAAGACGTTAAGCCCGTGTAATATACGGATTGGCGCATTGAGACTCCGCCGAGTGCTCCGTTGTTGCAGGTGTTCGCTGGCGAACAGTGTTGTTGCGTTTTGCCACAACGCTGGCCCGGAACCGTAACGTCGTTGTTTTTGGGAGAGTGGTCGAAACGGGGTGGACATTCGGGAAGGATTCCGATGTCTCCGATGACACGGTTTCCATCGACGCAATCACCCGTGGCGAGGTCAACTGTCGCAACCGTCTTGGTACGCACGACCGGTCGCCTCTCCGCGGAGTCCGCCCGACGAATCCGGCAAGGCTATGGTCGTTCGCTGTCACAGGCCTAGCACGACTGGTCGCGTCAATGACTCCTGATGTCAAGGATTAAGGCGATCAATGAGTGCTTAAATAGTGGTGCGTAAGCAGTGTGCTGGCGGTGATCTCAGGGCAGGCGACGTTTCAGTAGCAGCGCGACAGCCTTCGTTGGCGCTCGGAGGAGATTGACTCACGGCCAGTAATCCGATTGATTAGCCTTCATCGTGACCCGAACGCGCGCGATCCTGGTGTCCATTTGGCTTGGCTCGCTCACTCGGCGTCGGCGGACGATGCCGGTGACGCCGGTGATAAGGCCGGCGCAGGCGAGCGACGTACCGAAGCCGTCTCAACGAACGGCGAGTGGACAGTACGGGCGTTGCAGGCAGTTGACCTGGGCGGGTTCGACCTTCGGCTGCTCGACGTGGATTTCGTGTTTGCACAGACAGGGTATCCGGATTCCATCCGCTATCGGGCCCAAGTCCGCGTGCGCACGGCGCTCGCCGCCGCTCGTGCACGCGTTCCCGGTATCACGGTGCGACCCGAAACCGGCAGGGGACCGAGCGCGAGCGAGATTCGGGTTTTTCGGGCGCATCTTTCTCGCGCGATGGACGCGGAGATGAAGCTACAGACCTCGGACTTCTTGCGGAACGATCTCAGCATCGCTCAACTCCGCCGGTTGGGGCAGGTTTGGCTGAAGATCGTGGGACCCAATACCGAGGTGCTACAAGCGCTCGGTCTGAGCGAAGAAGGTCTGCAGCGCGCGAATGCGAGCTTGTTTACCGTGAGGGAGAGGGCCCGAGCCGGGCCGAACAACGAGGCGATCTTGCGGGCGGGGGCCGCGGGCATTCGCGAGACGATGCCAAACCTTCTGAACGAGAGACAGCTTGCGCGATGGCGCGAGCTCATCGGCGAGGAACCGAACGGCTCGGGCAAACCCGCAGCCGAGAAGGCGGATAACTAAAAGACCAGCTCGTGGGACGAAACGTCCGCGACAGTGAAATCCTGGAGCCCCAGTTGACTCCGAAGCCAAAGCTCCCTGCGGCGGAGGAAGCTCCGGTCTCGGACGATTTCCTCTTTCCGCTCACCAATCGGGAACTGGACGTGCTGGCTGAACTTGTCTTCGCCAACCGCGGCAGGAGCGCGGAGCAGCTCGAACCGGAGGTGTGGCAGGAGATTTCCAGAAAGCGCGATCGTCTCGCCGCATTCCTTTGGCGGGTCGTCCTGCACCTCACCGAGGACGGCGACGTGGCGGCACATGTTTGGTGGAGAACCAAGACCGCATTCTTCGAGCGGCTGGGATGGACTTCTCGCCTCACCCCCTTGGGCCGCGGCCTGTCACGATTGATCTGGCGGCTCAACACGTCTCGAAGTTGGGTCGTGCGAGAAGCGACGAAGACACTGCCCGAGGTGATAGCCGAGAAAGTTGCAGGAACGTTGGGCCAACCCCCAGTCAACGTGCCCGCGGGCGTCCCGGCGGCGAGGTCCGATTTCGTCGCGTTGGTCAAGGTTTGCCAACTGCGGCAGCACCGAAGATCCAGGCAGCTTTGCAGGAATGGGTACTGTCGGAAAGCGTGCGACGTGCTCTACTACCACTATGGGCTCGAACTGACCTTCAAGGAGATTGGCTTTGCCACAGGTCTGCCGCGAAGCACCATAACCGGGAGATCCTATGACTGCGACGCGGAACTGATGCGGCTGCGACGAGACAAGGGATCACAGAAGTCACCGGCGAGCTGATTTCCAGACATGCCTGAATCCAACCAACACTTCAGAGACGAGATCCGCCAGGCGAACGCCGAGGAGGAGGCGGCGCTGCTCGCCTCGATCCGGGCGACCACCTCGGATGAGGAACGACGCGCTGACTGGGATGCGATGCGAGGCGCGCGCGTGCGTGAGCCAAAGCCGAGCACGAACCGCTGGGGAGACTTGCTGGGCGAACTTCTGGCGGGCTTCAGGGTGATCCAGGGAAGACTGGTCGGATTGGCGGCCGCTTGCGCCATCGTGCTCGCAGGTGCCTTGATCTGGGCTTTTGGGAGTTCCCAGCTTGCCGTGCTCCGCCCGGCTGGACCCCAAGGCAACGGGCAGGTTGCCAGCAAGATCAGCGTTGGCGTTCGGAGTCAGGCCGTCCAACTCGCGGTCCTGGGAGTGATCCTCGACGGACAACTCCCCCGCTCGGGACAGCGGACAGCGGCAGGCGACGCACAAGTCTTCGACATCGACCTCCTGGGGACCAACCAAGTTGGAGTCGCCATCAGATTCACGGGCCGCATGTGGATCACAAACGCCCCAGGTGTACTCAAAGCGACCAAGACAGCCCAGGTCCGAGGCGTTTACCTGGACGGCCAGCTCCAAGTTCCAGGCAGTTCCACCCAGACGGTGCAGCAAGTGTTCCTGCCCTGAGGTTCCTGGCCCGGTGGCGTCTCCTTCAGCGACCCATGCCGCTGAGGGCGAATCCGCCGGCCCAACGGGCGGCACGATCCACTCCCTCCTTCTCGCGCAACTCCCGGAGCCTCGACCGCTGCACATCCTGAAACGCGGCGCGGGCGTCACGGCTCTTGAGCGCATGCGTGTAGAAGGCGGTCATGAACGCTTTCGTCTGGAGGTCGTCCACCGGCCAGAGGGTCATCAAGAGATTCTGGGCGCCAGCCAATGTGAAGGCGCGGCGCATCCCGAAGACACCCTCCCCGGTTCGGAACTCCCCGACGCCGGTATCGCAAGCGCTCAACGTCACGAGCCACGTCTGGCTGAGGTCCAACGAGGCGATCTCCTCGGCGGTCAAGATTCCGTCGCTTTCAGGGGCCGGTGACCGCCCCTGTCGCCAATCGGCAATCGTCTTGTTCGCACCGGCCAGCGCAAGCCATGCCCGTGCAAGGGGATTGCGAATCAGCCGGGTCTGCCGCCGGAGTGCCGGACCGGCGAGCTGCATTCCAACCTCGCTGCCATCAAGAAATGTTCCGTGCGTCGCCAAATGCAGGATCTGGGGGGAACCGGAAGTGCGGATGCGCCGCTCCCCAGCATCCGGACCGGTGAGGAGGCTCGTCTGGAACCCACCGGCGGATTTGGCGATGGCTTCGAGTTGGTGGCCCTCATCGAGGGCCCCGGGGAGGGCAGCATACGGCCCCGGCAACTCGGAGACGCCACTGCCCCAAAGCGGCAGGGACTTGAGCAGGGCCGAAAGAGTCGTTTCGGGCGAAGACGCCGGGCCCGATTCCCGAAGCTCGGCGGAGAACGCAGGATCCGCCACGATCTGGATCTCCGGGCGCGAGCCCAACTCGGTCGGCGGGCGCAGCAGGTCGCGTGCGCTGGCGACGTAATAGATCCCAATGCTCTCGCCGAGGAACGCCTTCCCATCGAAGAGCAGGGCGAAGGGAGCAAAGTTCAGAACGCTGTCCGGTGAAACCACGACGGTCCGGGTTCCTTCGGGTAGAATGGGTCGGATGGGTATCCACAGCTTCTGGTAAAGGTCGCGGAGGAGTTGCTCGGGACCTGGGGGAGGCGTCGCCGCATTCGTGGGCGCGACTCCTCGGACCCAGAGATGCCAGGTCCCGAGCAGCTCGGCTACCTGGCCGCGCCCAGTCAATGCGCCCAAATCAACCCACCTGACGGGTCGATCCTTGGCCATGACCAGGACGCCGAGCCGCCTCCGCGAGTCCGCTTGGACGTTGGGTCCTTGGTATTCAACGAAATCGAGCAAGACAGTCGTCTTCTCGGGAAGCGCGGCCGTCACGGATTCGATCGTGGTTGAGAACGCCTCGCTGTTCGCGCTGAGCACCGATATGTGCCGGGCAAGCTGCGATTCCACGCGTTCGACCTCGGCTCGAAGCCGGGCGAGGGTCTCCGCTGCCACTGGCTTCGCGCTCGTGACGGACAGCTCCGCGCGATAACGCTCGCGACGGGCGCGCTTCAGGTCCCGGACGAGCAGGCGGGTTGCGGGATCGTCGGCCGTTCGGGCGATCTGCCTGTCCTCGGCGAGCGAGGCAGCAACCAGACCCTTGAGGTGGAGGCACGCGGTGGCGAGGGGGGTGGGATCCACCGGAGCAAGCTGCGCCAGAAACGAGAAGGTGTCGCGCTCTCCCTGCCAGGCGAGGCGGTCAAGTTCCGAGCCGAACCTCAGCACGTTCTGCCAGCGGACCTCGGTGCGTTTGGCGACTTGCGTTGCCAACTCCAGGGCGCGGTTGGTGTTTCCCCGTGCCAATTCGGCAAGCGCCAGATCGCGGCCAATCGCGATGGCATTCACGAAATCCTGGCGCTCGAAATAGCGGAGCGCGTCTTCGAGCATCGGGATGGCTCTCTCAGCAGCCCCTTGTTGCAGGTGGGCGTAGGCCGCAAGCTGCGCCGCGTAGGAGTACGGGCCGCTTGCCTGTCGGTTTTGCGCCTCCAGGATGGACTTCCCGACCTCGACGGCACGGATTGCCTCACCGGGCTGTCCCTGGCGCAGAAGGACACCGGCAATCGCAAGATGGCAAAGCGCCACGGCGCTGCTTTGATCGCCGTACGCGCGGCGACCAACCTCCAGTGCTCTGCCGTACAGCCGCATGGATTCGTCAAACCGGGCTTGCTGGTCCGCGAGATCGGCGAGGCCCCTTGTTAGCTCAAGATCGAGTCGAAGACTCCCGTTCTCGGCTTTGGCATTCAAAGCAGTCGCTTCCACCAGGGTTTCGGCAGCCTTCGCGTGTCGTCCAAGTGCCCGGTGGAAGTCCGCCGACTCCTTCAGCGATTCGACGAGCTCCGGTATGAAGAGGGGATCAGCGCCTGCGGCCTGCCGCCTGTAGTTGAGCACCCCGTCGAGCAGTTCGCTGGCCTGCGCGAAATCTCCACGGTTGGTCGCCAACACCGCGCGGCGCTCACGGATGTCCACCGCTACGGGATGTCCGGGAGCGTCACTCACCCGATGGGCGGCTTCCGCCTCATTGAAAGCCTCCCCGGAGGTAACGTAATCCCCCAGCCCTTGCAGTTGGTCCGCACGGTCGGTCAGCAGCACTGGGAAGATTGGGTGCCGGGTGGCTCCCATGGCCCGGAGGCGGCCGAGGATGTCTTCGGTGACCGCCAGCGCGGCGGCGTAGTCATCAGCCTGGGCATAGGTGAGCGCCAGGTTTCGCCTCACCGTAAGGACGTCGAGTTCGTCGTCGCCGAGAAGCTGGGTGAGGTTCGCGATAGAAGTCTCATACTTCTTGACTGCGTCGGCAAAGCGCCCTTGATCCCGGAGCGCCGAGGCCAGGTTGTTCTCCAGAATGTTGCGTGTCGGGTCCCGCGGGGGAAGGTCCTTGGCCAGCTCCAACGCCGCTTCTTGCTCTTGGACCGCGAGACTGACCAGGCCGAGTGCCCGATGAACTTCGCCCAAGCTCGATAGAACCCGGATCTTCAGAATGGGATTATCGACATTGCGAATGAGCCCAAAGGCTTCCTGGAGCCGGTCCGCAGCCGTTCGGGTCCGACCTTGGGCGTCGAGCACGAGGGCCGTGTTCAGAAGGCACGTCGCACGCAGCTCCGATTCTTCGGGCAACTTGGCAAGGACATCATCCGCCCGTTTGTAGATCGCGATTGCGTTGGTGAGACTGCCAGTACGCCGATACGTCTCGGCCAAGCGAAGCAGCGTGTCGGCCACCGCCGCGTGGATCTCCGAGAGCGCGTTGGTGCGGGTCTGGAGACATGTCTCGTAGAGAACGCGCGCTTCGAGGTAGCGGCCAGCCGTGCTGAGGCAGTCAGCCAAGGACTGCCTCGCGATGTCGGTGTTGGGCGCCGAGGGGCCGAAGGCCTTTTCCAGGAGCTCCACGATTTCCTTCTGAAGCGGGATCACCTTCTCCCAGTCACCCGTGGCGGCGAAGGCCTGGACCCGTTCCTGAAGCTCGACTGCGCGCTGCTCAAGGTCTGCACCATCCTCAGCACACCACCCGTCGGCTGGCGCCACTTGGAGCAAGACAAGCGAGACGACGACGCGGCCGAGGTGGGCGGAGGCGAATCGCAGGCATTTCCTCGACGGGCTCATGGCAGGACTCCAGCGAATCCCACGCATGGGGTCAATTTATTTCCGCCGGAGCACCGAGCCGGGACCGGTGGGGGGAATCGAGAATTGGAAACCGGGCTCTGACGACGCCCCTGGCCTGACCGAAATCGGCTGGAAACGCCGTTGGCCCAGGAGGTTCGGGCAATAATTAGCATCTTCCGCTTTATGGGGGACTTCCGTGGCAAGGAATGCCCATGCAACGCGCAGTGAGTCTCGCCGGACCGAATCCGATGACACGCCACCACGAGCGGCGTCACCGGGGTTGTTCGGCCCCAGCGGGCGAGGCGACCACGCGTTAGCGACTCGGCTGAACGCATCAAAGGCGTCGCCGAGGTCCAGGAACATGAAACCAGAGAAAGCTACGACTATGAGTCCGGAACAAGGAAGGTTGTTGAGCGTGCGAGTGCTTCCAGCGCGCCTGACGGCGGAGCAAGCCGGCGACTACTTGGGCTTCAACAGGGAGGGCGTTTCGATCCTCGGCATTGCCGGGCTGTTGAGGCCGTTGGGAAAACCACCGAGGACGGGGCCCCGGTACTACGCCGCGTGCGAGCTCGCATTGCTGCGAGACGATCCGAAGTGGTTGGCCAAATGTTGCGATGCGCTTGTCGCCCATTGGCGGAGGAAGCGACTCGGAGGAGGCGATGGGACGGGAGAGACCGACGGGCGAAGCTGAACTCTGAGTTGAGTCTGAGAACAGGATCCAATCACGAGGCGCAGGCGATGAAGACCGGTTTTAGCGAGTCATCTAGAGCTCGTGCACTGCCCAGCCGTACACCACGAGCGCACCATAACACTGCAGCTTGAGACTCCCTATGCTGAGAGCGATAAAAATGAAATCGAATGCGGACCCAGCGAAGAGTGCCACAATGGGCGACCAACCCGGGCGCAGAACCGGTGCCCAACTCCACTTCGATCACGTTGTTGACCGACTCACGACAGCCGGAATCGCGCTGCGGGCCGGACGCCATCAGGCCGCGATGGCGCGAGACGATCAATCTGAGACGGATGGGCGTACCGCGCGGCAAGGACGCCTGCGAATCCACTTCAGTTCGCGGAGCTGCGAGTGGCCGACTCCGCAGCCGCTGTTTGATGCGCTGAATCGAATTCACCAGTTCACACTGGACCCAGCGGCGAACCATTTCAATCACAAGACCGCGCATTACTATACGATCAAGGAGGACGGGCTCGCTCAAGTATGGACGGGGAATGTCTTCCTCAATCCTCCGTATTCGCGCCTGCTCTATCCCTGGGTCGAAAAGGCGTACGAGACCGGACGGCGAGGTCACCTGGTTGTAGCACTGCTCCCAGCTCGAACGGACGTGCGTTGGTTCTCCGACTTCGTCCTGCGTTCGGCCGAAATCT
This sequence comes from uncultured Verrucomicrobiota bacterium, assembly GCA_964535555.1. Taxonomy (GTDB): domain Bacteria; phylum Verrucomicrobiota; class Verrucomicrobiia; order Limisphaerales; family J093; genus DSVZ01. Next base: position 12,108 of record CAZHUS010000097.1, on the reverse strand, counting down.
GCTTTGTGCGCGGTCGCATTCGTTTCCAGGGAGGCACAGCATCGGCCCCCTTTCCCTCAATCATCGTCTCGTTTCGGCGGACGGATCGCTCCCCCGTCATCAACGCTTGCGATCCCAACGGAACCCCCACCGAGATCCCGCGAGGGGTTCCCCTCGAAGAGCACCTTCGGTCGTCGAGTCAAGCAGCCCGGTGCGGGCGAAAGGGGAGCTGATGAACCCGTCTGGAGCATTCGGTGAGCATTCGGTCACGGTTGCCAACTTCAAGGTCGGCATGCCGCTCGGCGAATGGCTCACGGTCACGGGTTCGATCCTGCGCGAGGGCGTGAGCACCAGACGCCAACTCCACCGGATGGACGGGACGGGGCACGGTGCGGCGGCCTGGGTCCTCTTCGCGGAGGAGCAGGCGTGGATGCAGGAAACCAACGCAAGGCACGGGTCCGTCAGGTCGCAGAGCCTTGCTGAAACCAAACAACGTCTCGGACGGCACGAAACGCGCGAAGCGGAAAGGCGAGTTGCCCACAGGAACCCCCCTCCCTGCGGGGGCCTTGGGAGCCCCACTCCGGTCGGGTACCCCCTATGGACAACTCGCCTTGCCGTGTTTTTGGGGTCGTCCGCTATCGCTCCCTCCCTTTGCAGCACACCGGATGCACCTACGGTGCGGTTACGGTCAAAGGAGACCCTCGAAGCGCTTCGCGACGAGCACGTTAACACGGTTAACACGTCTGTTAACAGCTCGGAGCACCGAACCCCATTACCCCATGGCAGAGAAACCGGCGGGAACGGTTGGATTCCGGCTGACCCCGGAGGATTCCGCAAGGCTCACGGCGCTTGCGGAGCGAGCGCAGGTGAGCATCCACGAGATGGCGCGCCGGCTGGTTGTCCAGGGATTGGCTGCGGATGGTCGCGACCTGGCCGCCCAGATCCGGGAACTCCGCAAGGATGTTGCCGTGGCCCTGGAGACCTTCCTGGTCGCAACCCACACCCTTCCTCCCGAAGAGGCGCGGCGGTTTGTGGAGGAGAAACTCTCCTGATCCCTATGCTCTCGATTGCGGAGATGTCAGGCACCGGCGCTGGGCTCTACTACTCGAACCTCGCGCGGGAAGACTACTACACCAACGGCGGCGAACCTCCCGGCAAGTGGTTTGGTGAAGGCGCACGGATGCTCGGCTTGGGCGAGAGGGTCGAACGCGCTGATTTCCGAACCCTCCTGGACGGCTACTCGCCCGACGGGGAGCGCCGACTCGTGCAGAACGCCGGAAAGGAAGACCGGCAGAGCGGCTGGGATCTGACGTTCAGCCCGCCGAAGAGCGTGAGCGTTGTCTGGGCATGTGTGGACCAGGCGCTGTCCATGGAAATCGTCAGGGCGCACCACCAGGCGGTCGAGGCCGTCCTGGGTGACTTGGAGCGCACGGCCCTCTTCACCCGACGTGGGAAGGCGGGCTCACGGCAGGAGCCCGCCGGCATGGTCGCGGCGATCTTCGAGCACGGCACCAGCCGCGCCCAGGACCCGCAGCTTCATTCACACGCCCTGATTCTGAACGTCGGAATCCGAGAGGATGGCACCACCGGCACCATTCTCAGCCGGCCGCTTTATGAACGCAAGATGATGGCTGGGGAGGAGTATCGCCGTGGCTTTGGGGCGAGGCTTGAGCAGATCGGATTCTCCATTCTCTGGCGGGAGAAGCACGAGTTCGAGATCGCGGGTGTCCCCCAGGCGCTTTGCGAAGAGTTCTCGAAACGCCGGGCGGCAATCGAGAAGTACCTGGCCGAGCATGGTCTCTCCTCCGCGGTGGCGGCGAAGATTGCCGCCTTGGAGACACGCGAAGCGAAGCAGGTGCGCCCGCGACGGGAACTGCTGGAGTCGTGGCGTGGGACGGCGCGTGAGTACGGCTTCGGTGCACGGGAAATCGATCAGCTCCTCGCGGGGAAGGAGCGGGAGACCATGTCGCTGGAAACGGCGGGATCAGTCTCGGACGGGCGTGCCGTGAAAGTCCCGGAATTGGAGCCGCCAGCCAACTACATCCCCGGCGGTCCGCCGGCGACAATCCCCGCGCTGGTCAACGAAGCGGTGCCATCCGTTGAATCGCTCGCGCAACCAATAGCCGTACAGGCTTTGCCAGAAGGGGGCGAGAACCCCCTGCGCCGCCAAGACCTGCCGCAGACGCCTTCACAGGGGAGCGAACGCGATCCGCAACCGCCGACACTCCGGCAAACCGACCACGTTCAGACGCCTGCACAGCCACGCGACGAGCCGAGCGCACGCGACGCCCGGAGCGACGTCACGCTGGCTTCCTACCCGGACGCAGTGAGTCAGATCCGACCCGGCGTTGCCGCCGAACGGGAATCCAGGTTCGAGCAGCACGCTCGGGAGGAGCGATTCGTGCTGCGCGGGGCGGTCAGAACGGTTGGGCGAACGGACCAGGAACGACTTGCAGCACCGGAAGCGGAACGACGCGCGCCCCGAGGCCGGTCTGACCGACCGGGCTCCTGGCTCCCCCCCTGGGGAATTCGCCTTGCACGCATCCCCTGGACTCCCTTCGAAGTGCGCGTTGTCCCCAAGCTCCTCTTCCCGAGGGCACCTTCCTGGAGTCCCGTACGCGACCTCTGGCTGCCGAGGCTCAGGGTAACCCGCCAATTCGAGCGGAAGCCTCCATTCCTTCGATGGCTGTCGGACCCGCTCAAGACCAAGTCGATCGGTCCCATCGAACTGCAACTCCGGGAGAAGGTGGTCTTCAAGCGGGCGCCGCTCTGGTCCCCGGTTTACGGACTGAAGACCAAGGTCGTCACCGTCGAGGTGAAGCAGCCCTCGTGGGCGAAAGCCATCCGCAGCTTCTTCGAGCCGCACGCCCAGAAGGTGAAACGGGAATACATGGAGAGCGCGCGGGAGCGAGAGCGGGAACGCGAACATGGGCGTGAGCGATGATCAACCTGTGGCCAGATACGAGTAGCGTCGCGCACGTCTTCGGACTGATATGTGTGCTGGCAGCCATTGGCGCGTGGAGAGCCGCGGTGAGGTCCTACCTGGCCCACTGTGAAGAACGAATGTGCGAGCCAGACTTCCGCCTGCTGACGCGGTTCTTCCGGCAGCAACTGCGCATCGCCCTCCTCGCATACGTGGCGGTCCTGTTTGCACTCGAACGGGAGGGGTTGCGGACCGCGCACGATCTTTGGGGGCTAGTCGCCCGCGAGTACGGCATCTCCCACGCCGCCGCGACGCTGGCGGCGCTGACGGTCTTTCAGTTACGCCTCCGCGTGCTCCCGCCCGTCGCACTGCAGGCCGTCTGGCGAGTCGTGCGGTTCACCATCGGCACCGTGTTGAAAGCGCTCCCTTTGGGGTTTCTCGATCTGCCCGAGGGTTTCTGGAATTTCATCACACGGATCTTCGCTGTCATTGGGATCTGGGCCGTCGCCTGCCTTCTCTACCCTTCTCGGGAGCTCCGGGAGCGTCTCAGGCACAAGTGGCAGAGCCTGCGTTACCGGCGTCTGAGGCAAGTCCACCGATGCCACCGGCTATGAATCCAAACTTCGACGCGAAGCCGGTCTTTCTCGCGGCCATGCCCGTCGCGGCTCTCCTCGTGGGCTGTCTGGTGTACCGCTACCTGGCCAGGCACTGGCATGAGGACGCGGAGCGGGCCACCCCGGTACTGGCCCATGCGCAGAACAGCGTGCGACTGATGCGCCAGGTGGGAGTCCTGGCGTTCATCACCCTGAACATCGGCGACCTTGAATCGCTCTTCGGGCTCCTCCCGATGCTGACGTTCGCGTTCAACCAGACGCATCTGCTGGCCTTGTGCCTTGGCACGGCTGTGCTTGGGCCTGCCCTGTTCGGCTTCCGAAACCCGCTCGTCGCCACGGCGTACATCGCGGCTGCGCTGCTCGTGGTGGGTCTAGTCGAGCTCCACGTGGTGCAAGGGTGGGGCAGCCTCTGGTATGTGACTTGGGTCCTGTGGGCGATCCCTCGGCGTGTGCTCCGGATTTCGATCCCGCGTGAACCACCAGCGACAGCGCCCTCGGCGGCCTGGCTCCGACGTTCATTCATTCGAGGCATGAGAGCCACCGATCCGCAAACGGCGCATGAGGCACATCGCAGGCGGGTCGCGCTAGGCAGGGAGGCGCCACTCTATTTTGGATTCGACTACCTACCTGCCTCGTCCGCGTCGGGCCATTACCTCATCGCGGGCGCATCCGGGAGCGGGAAGACACTCCTCATGCGTTTGCTGATGCAATCCGTGTTCCGGCAGTTTGGTCCCGACTGCAACCAACGCGCGCTTGTGTTCGATGCCAAGCACGAGAATGTCTCGGTCCTGCTGGGTATGAAGGTGAGGGTACCACTCACCATCCTCAACCCGTTTGACGAACGATGCCGTGTATGGGACTTGGCTCGGGACTTCGACTCCCCCGCCGGGGCGCTGAAACTCGCCCGGCTCTTCCTCCCCGAGGACAAGACGGATCACGATTCCTTCTGGCGGGATTCGGCGCGGGGAGTTCTGGCCGACTTGATCACGGCGCACATCCGCGCGCTGCGGGATGGACTCCTCCAGGATTGGGTTCTGTCGGACATCGTCCGGGCGCTGCAGTCCTTCGACACGATCCAGGCCGCGCTGGCACTCCATCCCAGCACGCAAGGCGCGCTCCGCAACATCCGCGAGGAACGGACTCTCCATGGCATCCTGGCCACCCTGGATCTGGTACGACGGGAGATCCAGGTGCTCGGCGCGCTGTGGGACGAGCCCAGTCGTGACCCGGCCCGGCGTTTCAGCCTCAGGCAATGGATGGAGGGAAGCGGCATCCTCGTGCTCGGTCCGACCGCGGTGGCCGAGGAGGTCGTGAATCCCCTGAACCGGCTTGTGGTCGAGCACGTCGGGCAGCTCATCCTCGACGCCGCGGAGGTTCCGCACCACTCGGAAGGTGGGCCACCCTCCCGGACCTGGCTCTTCCTGGACGAATTCCCGCGTTTGGGGCGGATGCCGCGAATAGAGAATCTTCTCACCAATGGCAGGAGCAAAGGTCTGGTTGCGGTACTGGGTCTCCAAGAGAAGTCCGACCTGCAGAAACTGTATTCGCCGGAGTACGCCACCACGATCCTGGGCGCGTGCGCAAACAAGTGCCTGCTCCAGGCGCCCTCCCCCGAACACGCGGAGTGGGCTTCCAGGACCATTGGGTCGGAGCACAGCTTGGAACTCAAGCGGTCCGAAGCGCACGGGACTTCTTCGGGGGGCGGATGGAATCATCAGACGACGTGGTCATCAGCGGAAGCGGCCCGTCCACTGTTCACCAGTGACGAGTTCCTGGCGCTCGGGATGCCGGGCCGCCCCACTCCCGTATGGCCTATCCCCGCCTGGATCGCCATCCTCAGACGCCGGTTCCCCCGTTTGTTTGTTAGCCGCTTCTACGGCACCTCCTGGTTTGCCCCACTTCGTGCGATCTGTCTGGTCGAAGGCATGGCGTATCGGGGCGAACATTCCTTCACCCGCGTCATCGAGGCCCTTTGGCCGAGCGCGGGGCAGGACTTTATCCCGCGCCCCATCGCCGCTCAATTCTTCGGAAGTGTGGGGGAGCCCCGCGTTGCTCCACCTGGGCCGTCTGACAGCGCCACACATCAATTGCCTCCCCGCTCGACTACAACGATCGGGGAGGCTCTCTGGAACATCAACCGCAAAACCCTGAAATCCAATGAGACCTAAGAGCATCATTGCAGCAATAACCCTATGCAGCGTCGGACTGGCAGAGCCATCCGCCGGACCGCAGCCCATCACGCCCCAAGTGGCGATCCTCCAAGTGGACGACGAGTCGCAGGGGGAATGGTACTTCACCCTGAGTCAGCGCTTCGAACAGCACGCCACGCCAAGGGCAGCTTGGGGCACGAACCGATTCGGGCTCTTGGTACGCTCCGAGTTGGAGGACACCCTCGTGAGTTGGCGCGAGGTATCGGTGATCGAACGCGCGCGGATGGACGTGATCCAGCGCGAGCTGGAAATCAACCGAAACCGAGGAGGCGACCGCAAGAGCGCCGAGAATATCCTCCGGCAGTACGGGGTGACGCATCTCGTGCTGGCGCAGATCATCAACCTCACCAAGGCCTCGACGCACTTCGTTGGATACAACATATCGAATGACCAAACGACGTACACGGCCAGGTTGCGGCTGCGGGTAGTATCGGTGTCGGACGAGAAGGTCGTGTTCTCCGCCCGGCTGGAAGGTCAGTTCGTCATGACCCAGACGCCCTTCTCCCGCGAAACCCACAGCGATCCTGAGACGGAGGCCGTGCTCCGCGCAACGCGGCGGTTCGCCGAGGACCGCGCCTTTCGTGACTGCTTCCTGCAGCGCACCGAGCAGACCCTCGTGGGCGCGTCCACGGCCCGTGGCGGCGTCACCGTGGAATTCGACTCGCAGCCGGCCGGCGCGGTGGTGGAACTGGGAGGTTTTTACGCTGGCACCACGCCTTTCCGCCTGGCGCTGAAGGAGGGCGCGGAGTTTCGCGTGCGCATGACCAAGCCTGGATGGCTGCCGTGGCACAGTCAGTTCCTGGCCGCCCCCGATCTGAAGCTCTTTCCCGAGCTCACTCCCGAAACCACAACAAACACACCCTAACTCGTACCACACACTATGAAGCACATCATTGTCGCCATCCTGGCCTTGTCCATGACCGGCTGTGGGATTCCGTCAGCGGTCTATCACGGCGTCAAAACCTCAACCTTGCGAGGTAAGGCATTGACCCTGAATGAACTCGAACGAGCCGCGAGCACGACCGAGGAACGCGCGCGGGACTTCTCTCCGGTGCAGTTCGAACAGGTCGTCGTGTTGGCGCGATCCCCGCAGGATGCGGTGCAGCCACGGGGAATGGGCTACGCGGTGCAGTCGTCGTTGGCCCCGTCGCGGCGGCAGGTCATCGAATCGGTGTTTCTGCAAAGCCTCCTCCGGCGCGGCTACCGCGGCGCGTCCCGCATGAACCTCGCGCCGATCCATGCCGAGGCGATCATGCCGGGGAACGGGGGGGACGGCACGGCTTTGGGAGGGCTCTTCCAGGGCGAGCGCCTGCTCCTCATCAACCTCAATGCCTTCGAGCTGACTCCGGTGCGCTACGACTACCGAACGTTCCTGACGCAACAGCAACGCCAAGCGCAGGTCGGAACTCGCGTCGTAGCACACCTGACTGCCGAGCTGTTGGACATCAAATCGTCCCAGTCGCTCTGGGCCGCAAGCGAGCGGATCGATAGTGTGTTGAAGCACACGCCGGCGGAGCTGTCCGTTCTGGAGCTTGTAACCTCTTACCTCGCGCAGAGGATTCCGGCGTCAATCGCGCCCGCGACATCGCGTCCGCTAGAGCGATACAATCAGAACAGGGCTCTGCCTCTGGCGTCGGGCACCGATCCCTCCCCTGATGCAGCCTTGGGGGTGGGGGGGACATCGGATGACACGTTTACAGGCCGCTGATCGGAATCCGCCAACTGGGAGGGATCCATGTCCGAATTCGACAACCTTGTTGACGGTTCGAGCTTCGGAGCAATCGCAGACTATCTTCGAAGCCCACGTTCCCCGATAACAGTCCTCGTCCATGTTCGCGATAAGGCAATGCTGGGCAGGGTCGCTGAAGAGCTTGTGCGGGAGCGACCTGCCCCGGGAGCGGGGGAGCCTGTCGCGACGGACGATGGGTTGGACAGGCTCGTGGCCGAGGGGATGGTCCGCTTCTCGACGCAGGATCAGGCCGCCGACCTGCCCGATGCTTTGCGCATCGACCCCGCGCGAGTCTCGCGCGACGCACCGTGCCAGGTGATCTGGCTTCCGCCGTATTACGTCGTACACACACCAGGGCTCTTCGAGGGCAAGGTGCTTGAGGACGTGAAATCGCCGGACTTCACCCGCAACCGGGGTGGCTTCGACCGTGAGCGCTGAAACGACGAAACACGCTTCGGAGGCGACGGGCCGCGGCCTGGATTGCAGGACGACGGCCTTGACCGACCGACGCTCACCTGTGCTATGCAGCAGGGTGAGTTCCCACACGCTGGGCCGTAACAACAAACTACAACAATAAAGGAGCATCAGATGAATCACGAACCAACCGCAGGGCCTGTCACCAGCAGGCCAGTCCAGGAGATCCGACTGGGGAGCATCAAGGCCGCCGTCTGGCGCAACGAAACAGAAAGCGGTCCACGTTACAACGTGACCTTCGAGCGCCTGTATCGCGACGGTGAACAATGGAAGTCCACCAGCTCGTTCGGTAGGGACGATCTGCTGCTGCTCGCGAAAGTGGCGGACCAGGCACACACGTGGATTCACACGACTGGCCGCGATTCGGCGGCGGCAGGGGAGCGAGGCGAAGGTGGTGGCGAGACGTACTCCGGAGCGCGTCTCCCGCGCATGGGCGGCTAGAGACCGCCAGCAGGTGTCGGCACCCCGACACTGCGCTGAGGTCTGGCCACCCCCCCTGGGGAACCACGAGAAGAACGTCTCCCAACGGCGTCAAGGAGGTGGGGCCAACCCCGGCGCGGGACGGTGGGGCAGCCGTCGAGTGCAACACGGGGAGAGTCTCCGTCGGCTGCGCCCCGCGCCTGCTCCTTCCCCTCCAACCGGGGAGTTCGTCAAGGCTGCGATTCGCCTCTGAATGGATTCTGGCGAAAATAGACGCTTCTATGTTCCACACTACGACGCCTGAACTCTGCTCCACGGATGGCATTTGTCGGCAGCCCGCCCACGCCTCTCTCGTAGAACCCTGCGATTCTCTCGCTCGCCTCCTCCGCAAGTCCTCTGTCTGCTACGACATACCAGCGCATTGCCTCGGCCACGGACTGCCCAACGCCACTACCGAGCGCATAGGCATCGCCCAGCGCCACCGCAGCGCGCGGGTAACCCTGGCGGGCGGCACGCCGATAGAGTTCAACGGCTTCGCTTTCCCGACTCTGATCGCCGACGACGCCGCTTTGTAAGAGGTTTGCTAGAGCATACTGCGCTCGCGCCAAACCTGCGTTGCTGGCCGCCGAGTACAGCGTGAACACGCGCTGAAAGTCACCAGGGTTCTTCGCATTCCTTTCCAAGAGCATCGCCAGGTAAAGCTGGGCCTCCGGATACCCCTGTTCGGCGGCCTTCTCGAAGATGGCCTTCGCTTTCGACTCATTCTTCTCGTCCGCAAGGGCCAGAAGTCCGAGATAGAACTGCGCCTCCAGGTCCCCGGCTTCCGCGGGCGCCTGCAACCACCGAGCGGACACAGTCGGATCTGGCGTTCCGTTGGTCAGCCCTAAACCGTAGTAATAGCACTTCCCCAGCATGACGTGCGCCGGAAGGTAACCCCGGTGCGCAGCGTCGGCCCAACGATCCAGAGCGAGCCCCGTGTCGCGAGTCCCGGCAAGTCCAGCAAAGTAGAAGTTCCCGACGAAGTATAGAGCCGCCGGATGCCCCCGCTTCGCCGCTTTCTCGAGCCATTCGAGCGCCGCCAAATACTCCTTCCGGGTAGTGGCAACCATAGTCTGCCTATGGCCTATGAAGAACGTAGCCAGATCTACTCCCTCTTCATCCAGGCTTTTCGCCCAAGTCAGCATCGTTTGTAGTCGCTCCTCTTCGGGGAGGTCAATTCCGTCGGCCGGCTCCGAGAGGATCTTGATCGCCGCCAGACGCCCTAGTCGAAGCCCGTTGGTTCCCGACGCGTAGTACCAGTTTAGGGCGGCGTTCAGGTCTACCGGAACCGAGGCCGGGGTGCGGTTACCCGAATAACGACCCGCGAGCAGCCACTGAGCCGGTGCGTAGCCGCCAAGCGCGGCATCGAAGAGCAATCCATCGGAGTTGATTAAAGAAACCAGCCTCGTCTCATGCGCTTCGGGGAACAACCAGGCAATCCGCTGCAAGAGCTCGGAGAAGACCACTTGGGTGGCCCGGTGCGGTTGTTCCCTCGCAATCAAGGGCGCCCATACCAAGAGTGCCTCGGCTCCCGCAGTCTCCGGTTGTTGCTTGGTGAATTCCAGGACCCCCCGATAAAACGTCGCTTCGTCGGTCTGCTGGTTTCCGGGATCTCTCAGCCATTCTGAAATGCCGGCGGTGTAGGCCTGCAAACTCTCGACGGTGTTCGTCGCGAAGTCCCAGATCAGGCGATCGGGAATGCGCCCCCAACCTTCGGCCCGCGCGGGAAGGGTGCACAAGACGAATGCCATGATGCCCGTGACCGGGGCTGCTAAGGCGGTTCCGGGCCGGCGATGCGACGATCTGTCGAGCGATGTTCTGATACCCCCTCCTGGCGTGGCACAGTCATTGCGGGGGACGCGGCCAAAACGCCGGAGGAACGCCGTTTGCGGCTGCCTCTCTCCAGAGTTTCTCGTAGTAGTTTCCTTTGCTGAACGACGGAGCGCGGCGACTCGTTCCATCCGAAGAGGGCTGCGAAATGTCGTCCCATGCTGACTCAAAGGACGACGCCGCCATCCTTTCTCTCAGGGTTCGTGGCCTGGACCCTATAGCCTCCGACAGACTGTTCTTAGCTGTAGGCACGCTAGTCGGGACGGCGCGGAGCAAGTAGTCCAGTCGCGCCTTCCGTTCGCGTTGATGCGCGGCGTCCAAACTGGCGGCAAGGGTGTGAAGGCCGTCGGTTTGACCTGGCGACGTCGCCCGCAGAATCTGGTTACTGATGCTCTGCATCTTCATCGCATGCGACAGGTCACGTGCGGCAACACCTTCGAGACCACGAGCGACGAAGTTCGACACCTGGGGCGTCATCCCCGACCAGTCCATCTCGAATTCCGGCGGTCGCGTGGCCTTTAGGCTGGCGAGCGCGACGCAGCGCGTTGCCGCGTGTGCATCATGCAGGTAATCGAACGGCTCCCAGGCTCGCGCCCGATCATCGAGAAGACCACGCGTTCTCGCAGCCGTGGCCACGGCATCAGGCGCCGCCGGTGGCTCCACTGAGGCGTTCGCTTCGCCAGGGTTGGCCTGCTTGGACGCTTGGGAGCGGCCGCACGCCACCACGGTGACGCCAGCCACGAGACCTGCGGCGAAGCCGGCCAAGATCGCCCTCCGGCCTCTCCGAAGCGTGGCGGAGTGTCCATCGGCTCCGGTAGATCGGCCGGAAGAAGGAAAGCGCATGGGCACTAGTTTTCGGTCTAAGTGCATGCGTGAATATCCAAGACGTTCCGCCTTCCCGCAATCGAAAAGGCCACCAACAGGCCACGAATCCAGGGTGCCCCCTTCCGGGTGCCCATGGACCAGCGCTGAAGGTCGATTTGGCGTATCCGAACCGAGGGCTGATCGCCCCGGACCGGAACCCCGAGACATCGCAAGTTTGCTGCAAGGACCTGGTCTCGCGGCGAATCCCGATCGGGGAGGTCCCGCAAGCCCCAACTGAGCGAAGGCGGTGCAGGTTTTGGTCGATGCGGTGAGGGCCTTCCGCTGAGCCTCGGCTCCAGCGGTTTGAACCTGGCGCGACCGACCGCCGTCGTCGCCACTAGATCGCGGTGGCCTCGGCGGTGGGGAAAGGGCTCCCTGCTAATCGGCCAGAACCGGCATCCGGTTCGACGCTGAACCGGATGCGGTGCGATCTGGTGGTGCGACGTGAGGATGTTCTTTATGTTGTTCACTCCAAACGACGTGTGCCGTCCAACTCGGCTTCACCAGCGCCTGCCGCTCCGCCTCGAACCGGACCACGACCTGGCGGCTGTCGGCACCCCGACACTGCGCTGAGGTCTGGCCACCCCCCCTGGGGAACCACGAGAAGAACGTTTCCCAACGGCGTCAAGGAGGTGGGGGCCAATCCCGGCGCGGGACGGTGGGGCAGCCGTCGAATGCATCACGGGGGCAGTCTCCGGCGGCTGCGGCCCGCGCCTGACCCTCCCACGTGCAAGTGGGACTCCATCAATCGGGGTACGCCCGCCCGGGCGTGACGACGGGAGTTCCGTCCGGTCCATCCGCGCAGGTTCAGGCATCGCGATGGCGGGATGGCGCCAAGGCCTGGCTCAGTGTTCGCAACAGGTTCGCATAGCGCGGGTTGGGTTGGCGGTTGGAGGACCTACGTTGACCAGTAGCCAAGTTCGCGAAGCGACACGTAGTCGCGCGGTCGGTCGTTGGTGCGCTTGCCAAGAATTTATGCTAAGTGCCGGATTATCCCAAGTTGGCTGCGGTCTGTCGTTTGATTGC
>CAZHUS010000096.1:18395-32283 GCA_964535555.1 uncultured Verrucomicrobiota bacterium | reverse complement strand
GGACGTGCCTTGGAGCGGCGCGAAGCGTTTGGAGTGCGTCCGGTTTACCGGCGCTATTGGGTCCATGATCACGGTGCATGGCCGCCCGACCGGGGGAGCTTCCTCGGAGGGGTGCCCTTCCGTCCGGCGGGGTTGGTTTGGCTCCCTGGCTTGCGGTCTTTTGGCGGGGCTTCTGTTGCTGGTGGCGGGGTCGGTCCGTTCGAATGGCGGGGCCTTGCTGGTTCCCAATGCCTCCTTCGAATCACCGGCCACGCCTTTTGTGAGCGTGGTGCTTGAGCATTGGGCAAAGGCTCCCAGACCCGCCTGGTACAGCGAAGGCGGCGGGTTCCTGTGGGACCAGTTGGCCGGGATCTTCAAGAACACGGCCGTGGGAGCGGCCGACCACATCGAGAACTGCGACGGAACCCAGGCGGCATGGCTCTTTGCTGTTCCGGAGGTCGCGCTGTTCCAGGATTACGATTCCCAGGACGGGGACGATCCGGCCCCGCCGCATGCGTTCGACGTGCGCTACGAAATTGGCAAGTCCTACCAACTGACCGTCGGAGTCATGGGCGGGGGCGGCAACATGCTCGAGGGCGTTAGGCTAGGGATCGAGTTGTACTACCGGAATGATGCCGGTGAGGCTGTGACCGCGGCGGCGATCACGGTGACCAACAGCCTGACCGTCTTCGGTACCCGGACCCGATTCGTCGATTTCGCGGTGCGCCTGGACGAGGTGCAACCCGACGATCCGTGGGCGGGGCGGCACGTGGGGGTTGCCATCCGATCCATGGTGGCTCTCGATCAGCAAGGCGGCTTCTGGGATGTGGACCATGTCCGACTCGACACTTTCGGAAGCCCCCGGTGGCGGGACCCGGCTTTGCGTGAGGGCCGCTTCAAGGCCACAATCGAGAGCGACCCGGGGGTTGCGGTCGAGGTCCTGGCCTCGACCGATCCAGCGCTGCCGGTGACGGCCTGGGATCGCGTTGCCACGTTGACGAATACGACCGGGAATGTGCTGTTCTCCGATCCGAACCCCGAAGGACCGGGGCGTTATTTTCAAGCCCGACAACTGCCCTGACAAGGCGCCGGCTACCCAGCGTCTTCCGCTTCGGCGCGAGCACGGCTTCACCCTGGTCGAGCTGCTGGTGGTGATCGCGGTCATCGGCATCCTGGCGGCACTTCTGCTTCCCGCGCTGAGCACCGCACGCCAGGCAGGGCGTCGCGCGGCCTGCCTTTCCAACCTGCGGCAGGTGGGAATCGCGATCACGGCGTACGCCAACGACTATGACGGGCGCATCCCCTTCGGTCCGAAAGCGCCGCCGTTCACGAGCCCTGCGAGCTTCTATCCATCCACCGGTTCGCCGACGAGCCTGCTCTCGCTGCAGACCGGCGCGCCTGCCGGACTCGGTTTGCTGCTCGCGCATCACCTCGCCAGCCAGCCCAAGGTCCTGTTCTGTCCCGACGCGGACCAACCGTTCGACGCCGATGCGGAACTGGCCAAGGTCGGCACCCAGCAGGCCCAGGGAGGTTATTACTACCGTCACGCGGGAAATACCGAGCTCTTCGACAATCCCGCGAGTCCTGCGACTGCACCGCGGCTGGATGCCATGGGCGACAACCGCGACGGGCGGCCGATCCGGTCGTTGGCGATGGACACGCAGTTTCTGAGTCCGCCGGACCTGGCAGCGTTCAACGTGAAACCCCGCACGCACCACCGCTTGCGGTTCGTGAACATCCTGCACGCGGATGGGAGCGTGATCTCGCGTCGCAACGAAGACGGCCGTTTCACCGTGGACCTTCGGGAGTATGGCGACATCCGGGACGCCTTTGGCCGGATCCTCAGCGTGTTCGAACGAGCCGACGCCGCTTTTTGAGGGCGTCGCGGAGCGGCCGCCTGATCGGCTTCCGGGTCGCGAGCCGTGCGATCCTCGCCGCCCTACCGGGACCGAGAGCGGGCTCGTTCCTCAGCGTTCACGGCTCCACTTCTCGAGCGCGGTAAAAGCTGCGGCTCAACCCGGCCGAACTCTTGTCCGTGTAGAACCAGTACCCTTCGTCCAGTCGGTTGGTTCCCAGCGAGGTCCAGGCGGTGAGGTCGGAAGTGACATCCAGGGAGAATTTGCGGCCACGTTCGCCGTGCAGGTAAAGCTGGAACTCCCCCTGATCGTTCAGCCCGACCGGCTCGATGGTCGCCGGAATCTGATCGAGCGGTTCGATGGTGACCTGGTACTCGTCGAAGAGCAGGTAGTTGTCCCCTGGTGCTCCCTTGGTGCGGAGCGCCCAGTGGGCGTCAATATCCGACAGGTTCAGGCGTGCCCCGGTTGTCGTGATCGGTTGCGAGTCCACGACGACCTGGCCGTTCAACACGGCCTGCCAGTTGTTGCGGGCGAAGTTCATCCAGATCTCCAGCAGGTAAATGACGTCCGGGTCGAAGGTGAAGCCGGTCGAGCGAAAGCCCTGGTCGTCATCCAGCAGGTAGTTGATCTCGAGCGTTGAATTCTCGAAGTCGATGCCAAACAACCGGTGGCCATCGGTGTTGAACGCGCGCCACCGGAAATCGTCATACTCGCCGTTCGTCGAATCCACGACCTGCATCCAGACGCTGAATCTCCAGACGGGGTTCTCCGGATCCGGGGCGGGCGCCTGCAACGGCCGCCAGAGGCTCAGCACGTCGTCTTTCGCCGCCGGCGGGTTGAAGCCGACAAAGGCCTGCTGGCCCCATCCCTCAAAGAAGTCGGCGACCAGCCCGTTTCCACCCGAGCCTTCGGCTTGCCAGCCTTGCTGGCCCCGGAGTGGCCGGTCGAGGTTGTAGCCCTCCGACGCATCGAAGCCCGTCCAGAAGACATACACCGGCTCCGTCGACGGGCCCTGGCCGGCCGACACGGCAGCGGCGAACATCACGGCTTTTACGGCTGCGAGGCGTCCGGATTTCATGGTGTTGCTGACGAGTGACAGTCCCGCCGAGGGGCTCGCGACTTCGTGGCTATGGCCTCAGCGAGGTTGTGCCGCTCGTGAGGGTGTGGAACCTGGAGCTACCGGTGTCGAGCCGGGTTGGGGCGCCGGCGTGCTTGGCGAACGGCTGGGGGAAGGCGCTGGGGCTGGCGCGACGCGTGGGGCTGGAGCGACGGAGGACGGCGCGGGTATCGAGGGTTGAACCGAGCTTCGGGACGAAGGCGCCATCGGCGCGGCAGGCGATATAGACCGGTTGGCACCAGGTGTGCCCAGGTTCGGAACCGGGGTGCTGGCGCGAGGAACCGGAGTGCTGACTCCGGGACCCACCGAGCGGTTGGGGGCTGGCGGGGTGTAAGATCGAGGAACCTGGGTCGGAGGCGTTGGTCCGATGGAGCGCGTGGACGGCGCCGAGGGCGTGACGCTGCGAGTCGCAGGTGCCGAAGGAACCGTCGCGCGGTTGGGCTCAATCCGGCGGGAGGGACTCGGCTGCACGGCCGGGCTGGGGACATCCACCCTGGACCGGGTGCCAATCGAGGACGGCGCTTGTCCGGAACTCGTTCGCGGCACGCTCCCCGGAGTCACGGAGGAAGGAGAGGTTGGGCGATCAATCCGGGTCGAGGTCGAAGGCACGGAGCCCGGAGTCGCGATGGGGCGCCGGGAGGGTGAGGCGTCACGGCGCGTGTCGACCGGGGGGGGAGTTGATCCCGGGGCGGTGTCACGGCGCACGGGATCCACTCTCGAGGGAGCCGAGGTGGGGGACGCTGGTCCTCCCGTACGCGTCGGCCCCGTTGAAGTGGCCGCAGCCCCGGAGCGACCTGGCGTCGGGGTCGATGAGATGCCGCCCCGGTTGGGGTAGGTGCGCATACCGCCATCCAAGCTTCGCGGCGCGGTGGTGAAGGAGCGCGATGGGCTGGGGCCCAAGTCGGTTGGGGCCGTTCCCATGGCGGAGCGACGTGGCGTTCCATCCGCACTCTGCCGGCTGGGTGTCCGGTACGGAACGTCAGCCGGTTTCTTTGGACCCGCTTTCAGGTCGGGAGGCACCGTGGGCCGATAAGCGGCGACCTTCGACCGGTCGAGGCTGGTTTGCTCCGGGCGAACGGGGGTCGGGCTGCCGGCATGGACGTCTTTGATGTCCAGGCGGCGCATTTCGCGTCGGGCCCCGGTGGGTAGGTGTTCGCGCGGCACGCCGTTGTTGACGACCGTCTTCGAACTGTTGTCCACGTAGTAGTTATTGATGACCGTGGAGTTGTGATAGACCGTGGTGGCGTGTCGGGGCGGCAGTCGATGCCGGTAAGGATGCGGGTCCCAACAGCGATCCCAGCCCACAAAGGTGTACCAGGAGGAGCTCAACCCGAAGCTGAAGCCCGTCGAGACCCCGCTGCCGCAATAGGTCAAGCCGATCCCCGTCGACCACCCGCAGCCCGGGGGCAGCGGCGCCCAGCCGCAGTAGGCCGGTGTGTATCGCCAGGTCACCCAGGCTGGAGCCCACACGTGGCCGGGAACCCAAACCCAGCCGCAGGCGGGGCTCACGTACCAGTTGCCGTAGTGAAACGGAGCCCAACCCCACGAGTAAGAGGACTGCCAATACCAGCCGCTCGTCGTGTACAACCAGCGTCCGCCGTGCGAGTAAGGCCGCCAATCCACCACCGTCACGGCGCACGTGGGCTGCCAGCACCAGCCGTGAGGCTCGATGTACAACCAGCTGCCGTAAGGCGACAAGGCCGAGTAAAAGTAGTTCTGGCTCGCCGGAACGGGTGCCGTACCCACGACCGCTGCCGGGGCGGCCGTTCCCGGATCAGGTGTGACCGTCTGGGAATACACGTTTTGCTCCGGTGCGGCGCCCTGGGCGGCGGCTGAAGGGGGGGCGGCCTCCGTGGTTGCCGGCGCGGTCTCCACCACGGGTGAGTCCTCCGTGGTCGCTGCCACCGCGGCGATACCTTGTTCGGCGAGTTCCGCGTTGCGTTTGAGCATGGCGCTGACGACGGCATCCGGCACGCCCATGTCCTTCAGGTAAACGAGGTCTTCGGCATCCAGATCAAAGGGAACCTTCGAGTTGCGCACGAACTCGAGAAGCACGGACTCACCGACCTGCGCTTGAGCCATGTCCAGGACCTCATGCACCGGCCCGGTGAGCTGCGGCATGGCCGGCTCGATCCGCGCTGTGGGGGCGTTGGTGGAAATGAGGGGAGCTGCGGGCTGGTCCGTGGAGTTCAACCCGACAAGCCCCGTCGTGACGACCGGGGGGGCAGAGGTGTCGGCGGCAGGCGTCGACACCGCGTTCGTGGCGGAGGCGGACGGGTGTCTTGACACCGCGGCGGTGTCGCCGCTCCGGCATCCCAGCAGGGCCAGGCACAGGCTGGCCGCGAGCCAGGAGGCCGGTCGCACGGCAGATTGACGCGTCATGGTTTCAAAGTGGTTCTGGCGTGACGGCCCTGCAAACCGCGTGGCCGGCAGACCGGCGCCGGCGTGAGTGGCCGCCGCCGGGTCGGGGGACCCCGAAGACCGGGGCACGGAGTTTGCGGCATTCATGTTTTCGAGGTGGGGATCCGCCAGCCGACAGTCGGGCTTGTCGAGTCGGACAGCGCTGCTTTTCCCTACCAGCCGCATTGACCGCCCCCTTCCTTGGGATATTCATTCGCCCCTGCGGGGGTGGTTTGAAGGGTGACGGCCATTGGCGGCGGCCTTCGAACGTGGAATATGTCCTGCTGTCAAAAGCCGGTATGTCTCCCGGTGGCGCAAAGGCCGTGGGTCGGTTCGAGGGCCTGCCGCCACGAGCCGGCAAAGCGGCGTTGACACTCGGGGCCGGCTCAATAAGCTAAGCCCGACTTCGGACGCACAAACATTTTAGAGCCATGCTCCTGCGAATCAGCCTGATTGTCGCCTTGGTGGCCGGCATCGCCACATTTGTCCTCAGCCATCTGCAGGTGGCGACGAAGATCACGGATCTTCAGACCAACCTGACCACGACGCGCAACGACCTGTCCGCGTCCGAAACCGCCCGGGAAAAGGCCGTCGCCGATGCCAAGGCTTCCGGCGAGCGCGCCGACAAGCTGGATCGCGAGTTGGGCGACACCAAGGAGATGCTGGAGACGCAGACCGCACGCGCCAACCAGCAGGAAGGCCGCGCCAACAAAGCCGAGGCCGATCTCAACAAGACCCGGGGTGAGCTGACCGAGTCCCAACGGAGCCTCGCGGCCTGGCGGGCGCTCAGCATCCCCGTCGAGACCGTACGCGAGCGGCTTGTGGAACTCGATCGTGCGACCAAGGAAAACACGGCCATCACCGAGGAAAACAAGGTCCTCCACAAGAACCTCACGACCGCCCTCGCCAAGCTCGACAAGTACGAGGGTGGCGAAGACCGGCCGCCGGACATGACCCTGGCGCGCGCGGGCAAGGTGGTCGAAGTCAATCCGCAGTACGATTCTGTGGTGGTCGACATCGGCAGCAACGATGGTGCCGTCGAGCGCGGCGAAATGCTCGTCAACCGTGATGGGCGTTTGGTGGCGAAGCTCCGGCTCTCACGCGTCGAGGAGAACCAATCGGTCGCCAACATCCTCACCGAATGGAAGCAGGCCGAGGTCCAGGTGGGCGATGTGGTGATGAAGTGAACGTCCTCCCATCCTGACTCATGCCCCGTCGGTTCCAATCTCTGACCAGACTCCTCCTGGCGCTCAGCGCGGTGACGATGGTCCTGTTGCTGCCGGGATGCGCCTCCACCGACGACGCCGACAACGTCTCGGAACGGCCTTGGAATGCCCCCCGCAATTGGGAGGGCGGCCTGCCCGCCGGGATGATGGAAGGCCGTTAGCGAGGCGGTAGCCATGAACCGGTGAGGAGCGCGGGCTTCAGCCCGCAGGGACGTCCCTATGCCGGCGTGGCTTCCTGCGGACTGAAGTCCGCGCTCCCAAGGAGCGCTCAGGGAAACCGCATCGAAAGGGAAGCGGCCCAACTCGACTGGCTCGCAACACTCCTGCCGATGTCTTGGATCCCGGTGCGCGGCGCGTCCGACCGCTTGCTCAACGCTTCAAACGTAGGCTCGCGGGTCCGTGATACGACCCGTCAGCGCGCTGGCTGCCACCGTGGCGGGCGAAGCCAGAAAGACCTGGGACTCGCGGTGCCCCATGCGTCCCGGGAAGTTCCGGTTGGTAGCGGAGATGCATTTCATGGGCGTGTTCATGCGCCCGAAGGTATCCACAGGTCCGCCCAAACAGGCCGCGCATCCCGCGTTTTCGGTCATTTGCACCCCGGAGGCGAGCAACACCTGCCAGATGCTTTGATCGCCCCAACGCGTGACTTGAAGGTCGTGGACAATCTCCGGAGTCGCCGGCACCCCGAAGGTGTCGATGCTCACCTGGCGACCACGCACCACGCGCGCGAACGCGACAAAATCGCTGGTCTTGCCCCCGGTGCAGGAGCCGATGTAGGCGCGGTCGAGCTTCAAACCCTCCAGTTCTTTGACGCGTTTGCGCTGGCCCGGATCCGGATGACAGGCGACGGTGGGCTCGAGTTTCTCGAGGTCGAGCACCGTCTCGTAAACGAACTTCTGGGCCGCGTCAGGCTCCACAGGATCGAACGCCGTCTTGGTGCCGTTGAGTCGGGTCCGCGCCTGGACATACTCGGCGGTGCGCGCGTCGAACGGAAAGATGCCGTTCTTGCCCCCGGCCTCGATGGCCATGTTGGCGACCGTCATGCGGTCATCCATCGAGAGGCTTTCGACGCCGGAACCATCGAACTGCATGGCGCGATAAGTGGCCCCGTCGAAGCCGATTTCGCCGATGACATGGAGGATGATGTCCTTGGCCATGACCCCGGGTTGCAGGCGGCCTTCCAGGCGGAAATGCATCGTCTCGGGCACCTTCAACAACAGCTTGCCCGTGCCCATCACGAACCCGGCATCCGTGTTTCCGATGCCGGTGGCGAACTCGTTGAAGGCGCCGGCGGTGCAGGTGTGGGAATCCGTTCCGAAGAGCACCTCGCCGGGACGGGTGTGGCCCTTCTGGGGGAGGGCGCTGTGGCACACGCCGGCGTACTGGCTGCCGTATTGTCGCGCCAGTTGGCCCCGCTCCGGATCGAACTTCCAGGACCCGTTGCGGTCATCGATGACGTCGTAGAAATAGACGAGCCCTTGCTCCTTCACGAAGTCGCGGAGGATGTTGACGTTCCGGTTCGAGTTCGAATCCGCGGTGAAGATGTAGTGGTCGGGGATGATCACCACCTTCTCGCGATCCCAGACTTTGGCGTCCTTCCCAAACTCCCGCTTGAAGACGCCGATGGTGCCGGGGCCGCAGACGTCGTGCGTCATCAGCACGTCCGCGTTCACCCAGACGTTGTCCCCGGCCTCGACCCGGGTCTTGCCCGCCGCGCGCGCCAGTATCTTCTCGGTCAGTGTCATACTCGAATGCGGCGTTAGCCTACCCGCCAGCCGTCGGCGGGGCAAACAAACATGCGGTGGATAGACCGACGCGCGGGCTGCAGCCCGCAGGGACGTTCCTTGGACGGCGTGGGTTCCTGCGGACTGAAGACCCCCTCTTGGGGAGGTTCCTGGGTTGGCTGGCCGCGGCAAGCGGAAGCAGTGCGGATCGGCTCACCACCAGGCTTCCATCTGGACGCCCCCGGCGTAGCCATAATCGCGGTCGGCGTAGATCGGTCCGCCCACCACCCCTTCGAAACCGTCCAGCCACCCCGCGTAGGTGAAGTAGAGGCGGATCACGGGCCGGCTCATGAAATGGCGTCCAATCGAGACTTGCGGGGCCACGGTTACTTTCCACAGCGTGCCATGCAGGTTGGATGCCGCGTCGACCAGGCCAATCGTGTCCGTGTAGTCGACTCCTCCCTCCACCGCGAGGCTGAGGTTCCTCGTGAAGTGCAGGACCGGCCGTGTCCCGGCCGTGTACCAGTAGCGTTGCCCGCCATAGACGCCGCCCGGCAACCCCGGCACCGGGAGATGATCGTAATCGGTGTACTGGAATCCAACCACGGCAGCGATGGAGAACCGTTCCGTGGGTTGCAGGATGAAATCTTCGTTCACGCGAATCCGCCAGGCGTCGGGCAGTTCCGGAGTGATGTAGTTGACCCCGCCCAGGTCGAAGATCTCGAGCCCCGAGCTCAGGTTTTTGGCCGCGCCCCATCCTCCCTGGATGGCCAGTTTGTTCACGCTGCGTTCGTCGAGGAACTTCGTTGCGAGGTGCAGGGCGTGAAAGCTGAAACCGTCCGCGCCGGGGACCGTGAACCGGTCGACGCCATTCAACGTCCCTTCGCCCCCTTCTGTGCTGGCGTAGGTCATGCCGAATTCGCCCTTGCCGAGCGGCAGCGCCACATCGTACAGGCGAAAGTCGAAGCTGGATTTCGCGAACCCGCTCCGGTTGGCGGCCTCGTCGAGGATGACGTCCGTGTAGGCGGCCGAACCGGACGAGTTGCCGAGCCAGGCGACGGCTGCCTTTCCGAATCCCAGGTCGAGGTCCTCGATGCCTCCCCCGAGGCCGCTCATGTTGTAGAAGTACCAGTCGTTGATGTGAACGTCATAGCGCCGATAGAAGCGGTTGCCGGCCCAGAACTTCAGGTCCGGTTTCCCCGCCACGACATTCCCAATCGCCGCCCAGGCCTCGGGCAAGGCCCAGGCGCTGTCCCCCGAGTAGGTGAGACTGTAGGACGGTCGTACCTGGACGCGTGCAATCGGCCCTTGCAGCGTCTGCGGATCCGCGCCGGCCGGGGTCCGGTCGGGAGCGAACACGTCTCCCAGGTAGAAGTTCTTGCCGAAAGCCAGCTCGCCGTAGACCTCGGTCTCGTTCCCCAAGCGATACTTGGCCGGTGCCCCCGGGGCCATGAAGGGCACTTGCACGCCTCCGCGATCGTTGCGCCCGTAACCGGCCCGGAAGTACCCGGAGATGTCCAGGAACCCGGACATCACCTCCTGGAGCCGCTTCGCCACGGGGTCGTTCTGGTCGAGGCTCAGCGAACGGTAGATGGACTCGGTGTTCTCGCGGAACTGTCCGGCGACCGCGGCCGCGCGGGCAGGCGATTCAGCGGTCGTGGCCGTGGTCGCGACCACGCCGGGTGTGACTGATGCGGGGTGGGCGAGGCCCTGGCCAGGCTCCGGGAGAACGCCTCCCGTGCCCTGAGCGGGCGACAGGGGAGGGGGCGTCGCGACCGTCGTTTTCGTGGCGGTTTCCAGCTCGTCCAGCCGTTGTTCGAGCTGACGTATGCGCCGCTCGTACTCTTCGCGGACTCTCTGGAGTTCCCGGCGGACTTCCTCGACGGAAGCGTCCCCCGTGGTCTGCGACCAGGCAGTGCAGCCCGTGAGGAGGGCTGCCGATAACAGGGCAAACCGGGTGAGGGTGGCGGTCTTCACTTCAATTGCTCGAGCGCCGCCTTCGCTTCGTCGGGGTACTGGGCCCGAATGTTCTCGGCGATCTTCCTGACTGCCAGCGCGGCCTCGGCACGGACATTCGGATTCGCCGCTTGCCCGACGGCCAGCTTGAGGGCTTCGGGATGATGGCAGCCGGCGAGAGCGCCAAGCAGCAGCTTGAGGTCGCTGTCGGAGGCGGCGCGGTCGAACATTTCGCGGTAGCGGCTGATGAGCTGGGAGTCGGGTTTCGCGTTTTGCTCACCGAGAAGTCGCGCCAGTCCCCTCAGGACCAGCACGCGCTCGGTGCCGGAGATCTGTCGGGAGTACAACGCACTGAGGGGAACCCACGCGGAGGCCTCGGGCCAATCAGCCAGGGTGCGCAGCCCGAGGTCGCGGGTTTCCGCGTCTGCGGCATTCGCGGCGGCTTCGACCAGTTTGAGCCCCTCGGCATCGGGACACATGGCCAACATGGGAAGCAGCGCCGCCTGGCTCTCCCGCCCGGATGACCTGGCCAGGGCGGCGCGGACGGCCGCCGCGTTTGCGGATGGCGAGCCCACGCGTTTCAGGAGTTGCCCCACGGAAGCCTGCACGTCTTCCAAGGCCGTCGTGGCTTTCAGATTGGCCAAGGCGTCCAGCACGGCGGGGAGTTGGTCGGCGGTGGCGGTCCGGCGCAGGCCCTGAAAGGCGAGCTTCACCATGGTGGGATCCGTGCTTGCCGTCTCCGCCAGGAATACGCCAGTCGCGCTGGGGCTCGCCCGTCGGACGAGCGCGGCGAGGAAGGGCGCCTTGGGCCCGGCCATCCGGTTGCGCAACTGCGCCGCGAGCGCCTGGTCGACGGCCTCGCCGCCCTTCAGATTCGCGAGCGCGAGTTCAATGGCTTTGAGTTCGCCGGCGTCCTTGATGGCAACGACGGCTCGAGCCAGCACCGCAACGGTGGAAGCGTCCCCCATCTGGCCCAGCGCCGCAATGGTACCCGGGCCGACGAGGCCCTTGGCCGTCACCAGACCTGTGCCGGTCCGTTCCAGGCCGTACAAGAATCCGAGGTGTTGGGTCACCGCTTGGATCGCCTCGGCGTCACCACGGAGCGCGAGCGCGTGGACCAGGAGGAGCTGGAACTCCGGTTCCAGCCTCGAGAGCAGCGCTCCGAAGGCCTTCGAGGCACCGGGGCTTTTCAGCTCGGGCAGGGCGGCGATCGCGGAAGCTTTCAAGCTGGCGTCGCTGCCTTCGAGAATTCCCAGCATCCGCTTCTCGCCTCCGTCGGCGTCGATGCGCACCAGCCCGCCGAACGCGCCGCGCCGGATGTCATCGGGGTTTCCTGGAGCGAGCAGTTCGGCGTAGATGCCCGCTGCCTCCGTGGTTTCGCCCATCCCCGAGATCCATTCCGCCACCTCGAGAGACGCCTGGGCCACGGCGCGTCGCAAGCCTTCCGGGGCGTCCTTGCGCAAACCAGCCAAGGTCGCGCGCGCCTCACGTTGGCCGCTCCTCCCGAGCGCTATCACGGCGGCCTCCGCCACCACCAGGTCCGCGCTTCTCGCCAGCCTGGCGAGCTCCGCGTCGGCTTGCCGCTCCCGCCGGATCCCCAGCGCAAAGGCGACTTGAGCCTGGGACCTGCCCGAGGTCGTTCCCAGGGCGGTGCGCAGCGCCGCACCGGCCTGTTCGGAGGGGTTCTGGGCGAGCGCGGCACAAGCAATCCCCACCGTCTCATCGCTCGTCAGCAGTCGGGCAAGCGCCGGAACGCAAGCCTCGTGGCCGATCACGGCGAGTTGTTGGCAGGCGAAGCGCCGGCCTTCGAAGGTGGTGCTGTCGGTGAGTATGCCCGCCAAGCCCCCTTCGAGTTGGGCGCGGAGCTGGACATCGGCGGTGCTGGCGGCGACGAGACGCTCGATTTCCCGCAAGGGACGGACGTCCCCGCCGGATTCATATCGGCTCACTCCGGCGATCGTGGCGGTCAGGTCGGCCGCGCTGGCGGAGAGCAGGAGGGGAATGAGCGCGGGCGCAAGCAGCGAGGAGAACAGCGCGTGGAGGCGATGAAACTTCATGGCTCGGTCTTTCATCAGGAGGCTCATGGCAAGGAGGACGGATACGTGGTTTAGACAACCCGCCACGGAGCCCGGGGTTCGCGGTAAAGCATGCGATTGGCCTCTTCGCTATCGAAGACCTCCTTGACCGGGTCCCACTTGAGCTTGCGGTTGAGACGCGCGGCGATCGTCATGCTCTCGACGATGGCCTGCGCGCGGTGGGCGACCTCGGGATGGCACTGCGGTTGGCGGCGGCTGCGGATGCCGTCCAGGAGATTGCGGATGTGCGAACTGGCGTTGGACCAGCTCAGGCCGCCTTCGGGTTTGGTTTGCAGGATGGAGCTGGGTTCGGCCGTGACGAGATCGGTTTCATCATCCACCTGAACCCAGCCTTCGTCGCCGATGTAGCGGATGTAACGGTCGGTGAACCCTTTTCGCTGGTAGAGGACCCCTTGAACGCCGCTCGCGTACCGGCACCTGAACGTGCCGGAGATGGCGGTCTCGCTCATCCACTGCTTGGGGTCAGGCCATACCATGTCACTGGTCTCGAACTCCACCGGCATGGTGTCGTCCGTCTCCAGCACCCATTGCATCTGGTCCGTGTAGTGCGTCCCCATGTCCGTGTGCATCCCTTCGCCCGTGTCCCAGAAGCACGTCCAACCGTTGACGCGTCCGGAGTTGAACGGGCGCCACTGGACCGGGCCGAGCCACTGGTCGTAGTCCCAACCGGCAGGCACCGGGACGTTGGGCTGGTGCGGCACGGTCCCGCCCGTCCAAACCTGCATCTCCACGGTGTGCACCTTGCCGATCTTCCCCTGGCGGACCAGTTCGCGTGCGAACTGGTAGGACTCGGTCGAGCGTCGCTGCGTGCCGGCCTGGTAGATCGCGCCTTGGCGCCGGCACATGTCGACGAGCTGTCGACCTTCGCGGATGGTGAGGCTGATGGGCTTCTCGCAATAGATGTCCTTGCCGGCGCGCGCGGCGAACATGGAGGCCGTGGCATGCCAGCGGTTGCCGGTGGCGATGAGCACGGCGTCGATATCCTTTTGCGCCAGCATCTCGCGGAAGTCGGTGTAAACGCGGCAGTCCTTGTTGGCGTAGCGCGCGTTGATGGCGTCACTGGAGGCCTTGCGGCGGTCCGCCCGGGCGTCGCTCACGGCCACGAACTGCAGGTCGGTCATGGACAGGAAGTTTGGCAGGATGAACAGGGCGCGGTTGCCCATGCCGATGCCGCCAAAGGCGATGCGGCTGTTCGGGCCGACCGTGCCGGCGCGTCCGAGGACCGAGGCTTTGACCACGAGCGGGGCGGCGGAGGCGGCGAGCGCCGTGCGGAGGAAGCTGCGTCGGGTGGGATGTCCGGGACTGGTGGGATGAGTCACCGGTGAAGGGCGGCAACCGTGGGAGTTCATGGGCTGGAGCATTCGACGCGGCCTCCCGCTTGTAAAGGAGTTAGATCGGCCCGGTTGGGCGAGTGACTCTGCAGGTGGGATACGCCGTGCAGCCCCAGAATCGGGAACCGGCATGCGGTCCTTGCCGGGCCGTGCGGAGCGTCATGGGTCGGCCACAGCCGGGGCAGGTGGGTGGGGCAGGATCC
>CAZHUS010000096.1:0-18295 GCA_964535555.1 uncultured Verrucomicrobiota bacterium | reverse complement strand
GACCGATCCGACCGATCCGACCGATCCGACCGATCCGACCGATCCGACCGATCCGACCGATCCGTCGAATTCGACAACCGCTGCCGCGCGTCCACGCGAGCGGCGTACAGTTGTTCGCGGTAGCCGCCCTGGCGGATGAACTGCGCTTCAAGGGCGCGGATCTGCTGGTCGAGCAGGTAGTTGGCCTGGTGGATGAGGCAGATCAGCGCGTTGGCCACCACCGCTGGGTCCCGGTGGTGGAGCCAGGGGGTGTAGGCAGCGGTCGGATCGGACCGATCGGTCTGATCGGTCTGATGCCTCCGCCCCAGCTCCCTTACTCTCCTCGCCTGCGGATCGTCCTTGGACCACTGGGGAAGCCCTCGCTGCCGGAGGAAGTCTTCGAAGTCCAGCAGGAGCTCGTCCAGGCTGGCCCGGGCGACGCCTACGAGTTTGAGTTCGGTCTGGCTGGAGGTGGCTGCGGCCCGACTGCCTTCCGCGATGTTCTGGCGCCCGCTGCGCGCAGCTTGGACCATCTGATCGTGGGTACGCGAGCGTCGGTCCACGAACCGGTCGCAGAATTCCACGGTGACATCGTAGATGAGCTCGGCGACTTGGAAGGAACGCAGCCGCCGGAAGCCGCCATGCGGGCGGAGCGTCTTGTAGCGGACCGATCGGTCGGATCGGTCGGATCGGTCGGAGGTGTCAGCCGTCACTCCGCCAGCCTGCCGGAGACCCTGGGTTCCCCGCAAAGGCAAGGGCGGGCAAAACCCGGCGAGCACGGGGAAGCCTCACCACGCGGCTCGCCACCGCCGCAGGCGCAGGGCATTGCCGATGACCACCAGGTCGCTCAGGCCCATGGCGGCTGCGCAGACCACCGGGCTGAGAAAACCCAGGGCGGCCAGCGGCACCGCCGCCGCGTTGTAGAAGAAAGCCCAGAACAGGTTCTGCTTGATCGTGCGCAAGGTGGCCTGCGCCAGCCCCAGGGCCTCCGGGATCGCCTCGATGTCGCTGCGCAGCAGCAGCAGGTCCGCGGCCTCACGGGCCACGTCGCTGGCACGCCCCACCGCGATTCCGAGATTCGCCTGCTTCATGGCGGGGGCGTCGTTGATCCCGTCCCCCACGAAGGCCACGCGTTCTCCGCGTTGCTGAAGTTCACCGAGGATCTCCGCTTTGCGTTCGGGCCGGGCCTCCGCAAACACGTTCTGGGCGTGAACGCCGGCCAGTTCGGCGACGGCGGCAGCCGTTTGCGCGTTGTCCCCGGTCACGAGGCAGACCCGCTTGCCCTGACGGCCCAGGCTTTGCACCACCTCGTAGGCGTGAGGTTTCAGGGCGTCCCGCAGGGCCAACACCGCGAGCAGTCGCTGATCCGCCGCCAGGCCAACCACCGTCGCTCCCTTGGCCGCCCAATTCTCCGCGAACTTCGGCATGGGCTCCGAGCTCACTCCCGATTCACGCAGCCAGGTTAGCGAACCCAGTCGCAGCAATCCCAACGGGGATTCCGCCTGCACCCCGCGTCCCCGCACCTCGGTCCACGCCGTCAGAGGGAAGGCTGCGGAGAATTCCCCGGGGTTGCGCAGCCGAGCCACCGCAACGCTGAGCGGGTGATTCGAGGGCCCAGCGAGGGCAGCGGCTACCTGCCGGAGCGGGACCTGGCGCCGTTCCGAAGGATGCACTTCCTCAAACGCGGCCACATCCACCTTGCCTTGCGTGAGGGTCCCGGTCTTGTCGAAGACCACCGCGGTAAGGCGGCCGGACTTCTCGAGCGCCTCGCCGTCCCGGATCAGAATCCCGCGCCGCGCCGCCACATTGGCGCCAACCATAATGGCAATCGGCGTGGCCAGACCCATCGCACAGGGACACGCGACGATGAGCACAGCTGCGGCATGAACCGCCGCGGCGGCCAGCGCGTTGCCGGGCGCTTCCGCATGCCAAAGCCAGGGACTCAACGCGTGGTGAACGGCCCGGGCTTGTTCGTACGCAAATCCCCACCAGAGCGCCGTGGCGAGCGCCACCAGCAGCACCGCGGGCACGAACACGTTGCTGACCTTGTCGGCCAGCCGCTGGATGCTGGCGCGACTGGATTGCGCCCGTTCCACCGCCGCCACGATTTGCTGCAGCGCCGTCGACTCGCCCGTCGCGGTCACTCGCATGATCAACCGGCCATCTTGATTGACCGTCCCGGCGAAGAGGGGGGAGCCGGTGGTCTTTTCCACCGGCAGCGACTCGCCGGTCAGCATGGATTCGTCGATCGCTGAATGGCCCTCGAGCACCTGGCCGTCCGTGGGAATGCGGTCGCCGGGTTTGAGCACCACCCGGTCGTCAACGCCCAGGTTGGCCACGGGCACTTCGGTCTCAACGCCCGCGGCGCTCAGCCAGCGTGCGGTGGCCGGCGCCAGATTGAGCAGCGCCTTGACCGCGTGGGCGGCCCGGGCGCTTGCCCGCGCCTCGAGCCAGTGGCCCACGCTGATCAAGGTGATGATCGCCGCCGCCTCCATGAAGTACAGGTGCGTGGGCCAGCCCGCGAAGAGAGCGAACGCGCTATATGCGAAAGCGGTGGTGGAACCCAGCGCGACCAGCACGTCCATGTTGGATCGCCTGGATCGGAGCTGATTCCAGGCCCCGCGGTAGAAGCGCGCGCCCCCGAGCACTTGAACCGGGAGCGCGAGGGCGAAGGCGAGCCATTGAAACCACCGCTCCATCCCCCAGCCCATCACCCATTCGCCGATCAGCAACGGCAGCGTGACCGCGGTTCCGACGATGACGTTGAAGCGCCAGCCTTCCAGGGGGGACCACGGACCCGGCGCGGCCGCCGGCTTGCCCGGTTCGAGGACCGACGCCTGAAAACCAGCCTCCCGCTGGAGCGCTTCCACCACCGCGGCCGGATCGGGCACGCGGTCCGCACTCCAGCGAACCGTCGCACGGCTGCCCGCGAGGTCTACGGTCGCGGTCGTGACCCCCGGCACCGATTCGATGGCCCGGGTGGCTGACCGGGCGCACCCCTGGCAGGTCATTCCGGAAACGCGAAACTGGATTGTGGTGGCATCAGCCATGGGCGAACCGTAGCTCCGTTCCGCGAGTTGGTGAAGTTCCGGTGCGGCCGCGCCTGCCTCGGGTGGCGGTGCCGCCTCGGCTCGATTCGGCTCAGCCCCGCGGGCGGGTGTTGGCCAGCCGGTACACGCCGTGGTCACCGCAGGGGACGTAGAGCGCCTGGTCGGGTCCAAAACCCGGTCGACCCTGCACCGAGCGCGGGGTCTCGAACAGCGTTTGCACGCCTCCAGCCGCGTCCAACGCCTGGATCCGGCCCCACGGATCGCCCAGGTAGAATCGCGCCCCGGCGCCCGCCCCTCCGGCGAGGAGGTAGTCGCAGCCAAGTTCGATGCGGCGCTGAACGTTGCCCTGGGGCGTGACCACCAGCACGTTTCCCGCAAGGTCCGGCACGAAGATCCTCCCTTCGTCGTCGATGGCTGGCGTCGCCTGAACGGGACTCGGCAGGGCGCATGTCCAAGCCAGGGAACGGGAGCCGAGATCCCAGGCGACGACCATCGCGGCCCGCCCCGGATTTGTGACCGCGTAGAGCCGGCGGCGGGTTTCATCGAGCACGGGTGCCGCGGCTGCCAGCATGCGGCGGGCGCCACGCTCTCCCGGAGGCGTGGTGTGGAGCACCGATTCCATCGCGCCTTCGACGCGGACCAGTTCGGTCCCGCGCTCCATCACCACCCGGACACAATAGACGTTCTCGGATTCGTCGGCCGTGGCCGCGGCGGCGGGCGAAATCCCCGCATCCCACCCATGCCGTTCGGCGCCTGTCGTCGTTTCGAGGGCAAGGAAGCGTCCGCCCCAACTGCTGAGCACGACCCGTTGGGAGCGTGGCAGCACCAGGAGATCCGAGAGGATGCGCGGGTCGCTCCCGGTCGGGATCTCCCGTCGCCAGACCGTTGCTCCCGTGAGCGCGTCGAGGTTGAAGATGGTGCCCGCCAGGGTGGCGACGAAGAGACGCGGTTCGTGGGGATGAACCGCGGGACTGGCCACCACCGGCCCGTCCAGGCGAATCCGCCAGCGACGCCTTCCGCCGGGGGAATGGCATTGAACGCCTCCGGCCAGATCCGCGATGAAGACCCGGCCCGCTTCGTCGAAGACCGGTGCGGCCTGCACCGCTCCCGAGGCGGCGAGCCGACTGGTCGACTTGGGATGGACCTCCTGTCCGAGCCAACCCTTGCGGGTGCGGTCGCCGCCGGCGGTGTGCCACACGCTCTCCGGCCTTTGCGAAGGGGCGCTCACGAGTTCAGCCGGCTTTCCGCCGGAAGGTGGGCTGGAATTCGAAACGCGCGGTCGTGAGGTCGACGCCGGCCACTTCAAGCTCGCGGATCCGGTTTTCGCCCAGGCCGCGTCTGCGCGCGAGGGCGAGGTGGTTTGTGCCGTTCACAAACGGCCAGGAGCGGTCGGCGGCGTCGGGGTCAAAACCCATGACGGAAGCGGCGACGGCATCGGTGCAGACCGGGTTCAGGCCGGCGATCATCAAACCGGGCCGGGTGACGGAGACCATCGAGCCCAACCACCAGCCCTCAGCCGTCTGGATGGTGCTGATGCCATCGATCACCACGAGCTGGATGGGAAACGCTGCCGCGAGGTCCACGATGAACCGGGGCACGTTGTGCCCGTGGTCCCCTTCCACGGTCCGGCCCGTGAACGTCCCGACCGAAGTCACGGGCCGATGCGTGGCGTTGTGCATGGTGTTGCTGCGGTAGCCGGTGGCCTTCTCATCCGGTTCTCCGCGGATGTCATCGCCGTAAAGGCTGCTGGGGGGAATGCCGAAGAGGTTCTTGAGACCGCCGGTGATCCCGCCCGAGACATGGCTCTTCAGCTTGGTAAGCGACACCAGCATGTCGGTATCGACGTAGGTCCGGTTCACCTCCCAGGCCGTCGCGAGTTCGGCTGACCCGGGTACGCGGACGAGAGCGTAGCTTCCGTGGCCGCCCCGGTTGCGGGTGTTTTCGAATCGAGCCCGCCCTTGCATCACCCGGTTGAACTCCTCGAGATCGAAACCGTAGCCTGCGAAGGACTCCGGACCGAGCGGTTCGAAAGGCAGTTGGTCGCAGAAGCTCACGCGCCTGGCGCCGTACTCGACGAGCAGACTCCCGAGCGCCTGCGCCACCGTCGGATGAACCGTCACGGTCAGTCCCAGGGGAACGCCGGCCACGTCCTCGGCGGACGTGTTCACAAGGTTCACCTTCACGGTCACGTGCTTCCCCTCGACCAGGCGGCGAACCCCGCCGAGTTCGTCGAACATCCTTCCCATGGCGCGACGAACGGCCGCGAACTGGTACCGCGCGCACAGGCCGATGCTCGTCAACGCCCGCGGCGCCCGCGGTGCTTCGGCGGCCGCCACTGCGGAAGGCGCGATCTGGGTGGGGGCGAGGGCAGCCGCACCCGCCATTCCCTGGAGGAACTGACGGCGCGTCAGCACGCCGCCCGGACAGCGGGGGACCCGCGGATCTCTGAGTTGGCCAGCTTTCATCCGTTCACCTCTACTCGACGGCCCTGACCGGCACGCAGGTACCTAAAGCCCGGACGCGTCCCAGGTCAACCCGGGGATCAAGGAGCCTGCCGCGGCCCCTATTCGCCGATGATCTTCACCAGGACCTGGACCCCGCTGCGCTGGACCAGGGCCGCGACCGTGGGCGTGATGTTCACGAAGCCCCGCCGGCCGGGAACCTCGAACCAGAGCTGTTCGGTGAGCGTCTTCGTGACCTTCTGATCAAGCCTGGCGCAGGATCTGGCAAGCCCGAATAATCCGCGGTCACCCAAACCGATTGCGCTCCCGGCGCACACCGTTACCCTCGCCGGCATGCGTTTCATCGCGAGCATCGTGGAGAAGCTGCAGCGACATCCGAAGCGGGTGGTGTTTCCGGAAGGCACCGAGCCGCGGGTGTTGCAGGCGGCGCGGCAGTTTCAATCGCTGCATCTCGGGGCTCCCATCCTCCTCGGGCCACGCACCGCGGTGAAGGAAACCGCCGCCCGCCTGAACATCTCGCTCGAAGGCATCCGCGTCATCGACCCGGCGGAATCGAGCGATCTGGAGACGTTCGTCCACCGGCTCATGTTGTTGCGCAAGTCCCGTGGCGTTCAGGAAAAGGAAGCCCGGGAAGCCATGCTCAAGCCGAATTACTTCGGCGCCATGATGGTCGCGATGCATCGGGCCGACGGATTGGTGTCCGGAACCAACGAGGTGACCGGCAGCGTGCTCCGGCCGCTGTTCCAGATCATCAAGCTCGCCCCGCAGACCAGCGTCGCCTCGAGTTGCATGGTCATGGAAGTTGAAGATACGCAGTTCGGCGAGAGTGGCGTCCTCTTCATGGCCGACTGCGGGGTGATCCCGGAGCCGACGGTGGACCAGTTGGCCGAGATTGCTGTGGGTACGGCCCGCGTGGCGCGGCACCTCCTCAACGTGCGACCCCGCGTGGCGATGCTCTCGTTCTCGACCAAGGGCAGCGCGACCCATCCCTCCATCGCCAAAGTCCAGGCCGCGACCGCCCTGGCGCAGCAGCGCGCCGACCAACGCGGTCTCGATGCCCAGTTCGACGGCGAACTCCAACTGGATACCGCCCTCGTCCGGGAAATTGCCGAGCGCAAGCTCCCCGAAAGCCCGGTCGCCGGTCGGGCCACGGTCCTGATCTTCCCCGACCTGAATTCCGGCAACATCGGGAGCAAGCTCGTCCGGGTGATCGGGCGCGCCAACGCCTACGGGCAAATCCTGCTCGGCCTGGACCGCCCCGCTGCCGATGTTTCCCGGGGCTCCACCGCGCACGACATCTTGGGCGTCGCGGCAATCGTCGGGGTCCAGGCCATCGACTACCAACTCCTTTATCCCGGCTCGGGTCAAACCCTGCCCGGTGACGAACCTGAATGAACTCCTCGACTCCCCGTCTTTTCATTGCCGCCACCCGACAGAACGAAGGCAAAACCACTACATCGCTGGGGCTCGCCTCGGCGCTCCAGAAGCATCACCCCCGCATCGGGTACATCAAGCCCGTCGGGCAACGCTTCATCGAGATCGAAACCCAGAAGATCGACGAGGACATCATCCTGATGGACCGCGTTTACCGGCTCAACTGTCCGCTGGTGGACATGAGCCCGATCGCGGTGGATCCGGACTTCACGCGGAAGTACCTGCAGAAATCGAACTACGAGGCGCTGGTCAAACGCATCACCCAGGCCTTCGACCGCGTCGCCTGGGAGAAGGACTTCGTGATTTGCGAAGGGTCCGGACACGCCGGGGTGGGCGCCGTCTTCGACCTGTCCAATGCCCGGGTGGCCAAACTGCTCGGCGCCAAAGTCATCATTGTCTCCCAGGGCGGGATTGGAAAACCCATCGATGAGGTTTGCCTGAACCACGCCCTCTTTCGGCAGGAAAACGTCGACGTCATTGGCGTCATCCTGAACAAGGTCCTCCCCGAGAAGGTGGAGTTCATCAATGAATTCGCCCGCAAAGGGCTGAAGCGCCAGGGCCTCGACCTCCTGGGCGTGCTGCCGCTCCAGCCGATCCTTTCCAGTCCCACCCTGGAGGTGATTCGCCAGGAACTGCACGCCGACCCGCTCAACGGCAGCGCGCAGTACCAGAACCTGGTCGAGGAAGTCGTCGTGGGCGCCATGAGTGTTCGCAGCGCGCTTTCTTACTTGAAGAAGGGAGTGCTGGTCATCGCCCCGGGCGATCGCGAGGACATCCTGCTCGCCGCCGCCGCCACCATGTCAGGCCCGGGCTCCGACGGTCTCGCCGGGATCGTGCTCACGGGTGGCCAGCGCCCGTCTCCGAGCGTCATGCGGGTCGTGGAAAGCCTCCCCTTCCCCGTGCTGGCGGTGGACGCCGAGACCTACCGGGTTGCTTCCACGGTCCATGATCTGACGGTCAAGACGCGCCCGGCCGACACCGGCAAGATCGGACTCATCCGCGACCTGATCTCGAAGCACGTCGACGTCGAGCGGATCCTGGCCGCCGTCGAGCCGGCTCTCCCCCGCAAGGCAACGCTCACCGCCTGAACGAGATCCGCCACGAACCATCCTCCTGACGCTCCGGGTTCGCGCGGAAACCTTGCCGTCCCAGTTTCGAGTAGAGCGGGACCGGCTCGAAAGGCACGAGCAACACGAGTTCCTGTCCCGCGCCCACCCGGGCCGCGGCATCGTCGATGGCGTCGCAGGGGGTTTCGCCACGCTCGAAGATGGGACGAACATCGAGAACGACCTGTCCATTCGCCGCGGCCGCCCCCGGCTCGCTCTTTGCCATGCGAGGAGGGAGGGCACGCACGTCGACCGTGGTTTCACGAGCCACGGATTCCGTGGCCGTCCAAAGCTCCGAACTATTGCATCTGCACATACCTGGAGGCTGGTGTGGTGTCTCAGAATTGGCTGGGGTTTCGTTGCGCCCAAAACGGCCTGGGGCGAGGCGCGCTGAGGGAGCATACCCGCAGCGGTCTGTGACCGAAGCGCAACGAAGCCCGAGGCCGTTTTCGGCGCAACCCTTCGGGCCGCCGTTCTTTTCGCCTCCCGCCGCGTCGCTCGCTCCTTACAGACCCCTGCGGGTATGCGCGTCGCTCGCTCCTGGCGGGAGCCGAAAACTCCTGGCGGCGAAACCCCAGCCAATTCTGAGACACCACACTAGGCCCGCTGCCTCCCGGGGTCATTGATGCAGGTCAACCGCGTCCGGAACTGGCCGACGTCCCGGGCTCGATCCACTCGATCACCGAGAGCACGGCATTGGATCCCTTGCGGGCGTTGCGTGCCCGGATCGACAACTTCCCATCCGCCGTCTCGGCGGCTGTGATCTGGGCCTCGATCCATCGGCCCTCTCCGAAATCCTCCAGACTCGCGATCGGCTTGCCGGCGACTTCGAGAGTCTGCTGGCGACCTCCTTCGAAGTTGTCGGGGTCCACCACGAAAACGCGCAGCAGACCGGTGCGTCCCTTCGGCAGGCCGAGCTCGACCGTCGTGACCTCGTTGCCGGCGCGGCAGTGGTACACGGGGAGCGGCCAGCCCTCGAACGAATAACCTTCCAGCGCCGCGGCCGAGTAACCGGGTTCGGCGAAAACCACCTCGCCCCGGCTGCGGCCACACCGCATGTGCAGCTTCACGCCTCGGGTTTTGAGCGCCCCGGTTTCAGGCAGCGCCTCCTTTTCCGGCCAGAACGCCTCTTCCGGCGCCGGCACCCGGTCCTTGGCGGGAGGCATGGCCGGAAAAGTCGCGTGGGGTTCGGTTTGATACCAGTACACCGTGCTCGAGAACTGCAGGGTGTTGCCCGGCTTCGAGAACTGGCGCCGGAACATCGGATCCTCGTTCTTGCCAAAGCCGATCTCGACGCGCAACGACCGTTCAAAGCTGATCGCGTCCTGCGTGAAGAAGCGATAGCCCATGCCCCCCTTCATGAACTTGTAGAAGCCGGTCAGCGGGAATTGGCTCTCGGTGCGGGGAAATCCCCAGCTGAAGCCGAACGAGTCCTCAATCCCTTGGAACTCAACCGAAGCGTTCGCTTCGCCGTCGATGTAGAACTTCTCGTTCTGGTCCACCGGGTAGCTGTCCCGGCCCGGCAGACGCATGGTGACGTTCCAGCCGACGAACTTCCCGTGTCCCCTGGCGTCCAGGGCCAGGTAGTCACGCTGTCCGAGCAGCAGCCCTTCCTGTCGCCACATCGCGTGGAAGTAGCCTTCATCCTCCGGCATCCGTTCGCGGGTCCGGTACATCACGTAGCTGTAGCAAGGCATCAGCCGCCACAGCGACTCTCCCGGTTCCACCGGGCCGTCGTAGACGAGTTCGATCCGTGCGCTCCGGGCGAACGGCATGGGGAAGTACGCGTTGAACCCCCGGCGGCGGTTCACGAACGCCGTGTTCACCTCCTCCCGCAGGCCGTTGGGGTCGCAAAAGAAGTCCACCAAGGGCACATCCACACTCGGATTCGGCTCGCCATCCCAGGACATGCGCAGCAGCAACGCGCGGTCCAGCAACTGGATGGGTTCGCCGAAGTGGCTCTGCGGCAAGGCAAAGTGGATCATGGTGATGACCGCCGGCCCCGGCAGTTCCGCCACCACGACGCGCTTCGCGTGGTTGAACCGGGCGGTGAGGGCGTTCTCGATCCAGAGCGCGTTCTCCGCCCGGACCCTTCCCGGCGTGAGCTGCGGCAAAGCCCCCCAGTCCGCACCCACGGTAACAAGTGCGAACAGGGAGCCGAGGAAGGCTGACGCGAATCGTTGGCAGACGAGGCGAGGATTCATGGCAGGATGAAGCGCCGGCGCCGGCGCGCTGGCAATCGGAAACGGGAGGTCTCAAGCGCCGGACGTCTGGCAGGTGGGGCAGCCGATGGCCCGGCGGCTGAGAGGGGGAGGAGTCAGGGTTGGGTGCATGGAACAGGTGGGATGGTCGGCCGTTCCTAATGACGCCGAGGCGCCAAATGGGTGGAGCGTCCGTTTCGGCATGGGTGATGCTTTCAAGCAAGCCGTTCGGGGTCAGGATGGGTGGCGAGGGTGGCGGTTGGGGGATCATTCAACGAGGGTGTGGAGTTCAGAAAATAGTTTAAAATGTCCTTGACGCTCTTGCTGATTCGTTTAGTAATCGCCCAGCCATTAAGATGAGAGCGCGCCAAACTGGCCAGACTGTCCGGAACAAACCCGCCGGCGGTTGGTGCCATCTGGAACATGCAAGCCGCGGCCCTCGAGAGGGTCTGGCGCCTTGTGTGGCGCGGTCTTCCGAACGGACTTTTCTTTCTCGGTCCTGTGATTTGTCGACCACGCTCGCGCGCAACTGAGACTCGTCAAGGCAGCATCCACCGATTCATATGAGAACCGAAACATCATCCCGTACCCGGCGGTTGCCATGGGCAGTTCCGTGGCACACGTCGGGGGCAAACGCCGAAGCACGCACTAAACCTATGAAGCAGTTCATCCGCTACGCGGCCCTTTTGGGGGCCTTCGCCGTGGGTACGGCCGTCCAGGCGGCCGATACCATCGTCGTAGATGGCGCGGGTACCACCACCCGCTGGCAGGACCTCGTGCCCACGCCGGACGCTGAGGACACGGTGCGCATCATCAATGGTGCGCGCTTGTTCGTGAGCGTTCCCAACGCGGTTGCGAAAGAGATCGTCATCGGCGATAGCTCCTCACCAGGTTACCTGCTGTTCGACGACGTCGACGCTCGGACGCTGACCGTCGAAAGCAGCATCAGCTTCGGCGGCAGTCCCCTTAGCCAGCTCGACATGTCGGCCGGCTTTACCACGCTGGCCCACGTTCTTAACATCAAGGGCTCCTTCCTCGCCTCCGGCAGCGGCACTTTCATCGCGGGCAACGGCACCGTCGTCTACGGCGGTGGAAACCAGAACGTGCAATCCAAGGTCGGAGGCGCCGGCAACGACGTGCTCTACAAGAACCTGACCCTCAGCGGCACCGGGACCAAGACCTTCGCAGCGAACGTCAACGTCCAGAACGTGCTCAGAATCATCGCCCCGGTTGGATTGGCCGGGTCGGCCGTTCGCTACGGCCCGCAGGCCTCGCTGATCTACGACGGCGAAGGCACGCAGACCACCAGCAACGTCGAGTGGCCCTCGTCCAGCCCCCTGACAACGCCCGTCCGCATCTCGCGAACAGGAACGGCCGCACGGAAGGTGGTGCTCGACTCGAGCAAGACCACTTCCTCGACCGTGACCATCGACTCGAGTTGCGAGCTTGCGACCGACACGGGCAAGGACCTGACCGCCCGCAGCACCATTACCAACGGTGGCAACGTGAGCGGCGCTGGCAGGGTCATCCTGGGCGGCACCTCCAAGCAGACCCTCTCGGGTTCGGGCTATTACGGCAACGTCACCCTCCAGAACAGCGCCGGTGCGCTGGCGAACGGTGGCATCCGCGTCCGCGGTCGTCTGGTGATTGCTTCCGGCCGGCTCGACCTGCCGGAAACGAGCGTCAACGAAGCCCGCCTCCTCACGCACGGAAACACCGACGTGAAGAGCCCGAACAACACCCTGTGGGGTTCGCTCGAGAGCACCTCGGCTACCCAGAAGACGGACACGTACTATGCCGGCAAGGGTTCGATCGTCTACATCGGCAAGTTCCCCTCCGCCTTCCAAGTGGCCGCCAATCCCCAGTTCACCTACGGCGACGCCTTCATTACCTTGGAAGGCAAGATCGTCAGCACCGAGGAAAACTTCGGCAACGGCGCGGTGCAGGGTGAATCCGTCACCGTGAAGATCGGAACTCTCCCGACCCAGACCGTCGGAACCGATAGCACGGGCGTGTTCCGAGCCACGTTCAACACCATCCTGTACAAGGGCGAATACACCGTCACCTACGGATACCAAGGTGGTGACAACCTCGCCGGTCCGATCACGGATGCGTCGACCAAGGTCACGATCAACGCGCGCAACCTCCTGCTTATCCCCACCCCGGTGAGCAAGACCTACGGCGAAGTGGATCCCACCATCCAATACGACTACAGTCCGAAGCCTCTCGTCGGGACGGACACCCTCACCGGCAAGCTGAGCCGGGTGGGCAGCGGAACCGTCCAGGGCGAGCAAGTGACCTCCTCGGGTTGGGAAATCAATAACGCCGGCACCGACCCCGTGCGCATCGTGAACCTCGAGGCTCAAAACAGCTACGTCATCACGGTCGCCCCGAACCGCAAACTCACCATTCGCCGGCGCGCCATGACCTGGGTGATCCGGTCGGCGAGCAAGACCTACGGCCAGAACGATCCCGCGTTCGGGTACGATGTGGTGCCTGCCAACGCCGTGGTTACCAGCCTCGGTGACAGCATTCAAAACCTGCCGGCGCGCATTGCCGCCGACGCTGGCAAGCAGAACGCCAATGCGGACATCACCATCGGCAGGGGCGACATGCGCGTGTTCAACAGCACGCTGCCCGGCGGCGCGGACGTCACGGGCAATTACGCGCTCACGATCAACAACGGCAAGCTCACCATCAACCCCCTGGCCGTCACCGTCGGATTCAAGACCGGGAGCAAGGTGTTCGGCACCGCTGACCCCGCGCTCGAAGCGACGTTCACCCCGGCTCTCGTCGACAACGTTGGCATCGGCATCAAGGACGTGGCGACAGGCAACCTGGACCGCACCAAGGGCTCGAACCCGACCAGCGATGAAGTGGGCAAGTACGACATGAAGCGTGGCGACCTCAAGATTGTCCGGGAGGGCACCACCACTTCGGCGTATGACAACTACGCCTTCGACTACAGCCAGAACAAGTTCGAGATCACGCGTCGTCCCATGACCGCCAAGGCGAACAGCGTGAGCATTGCTTACGGTGATACGATTCCGACACCCTCGCCCGCCACCGGCGGCCTCGTCACGTACGACAACATCTACCGCGACAAGGACGGCAATTGGGACACCCTTGAGACCTGGGCCGCCGTCGGCAACTGGGATCCGCGCCAACCGGTTGTGGGCGACCTCCCCACGGCCGCTGACAAGCCGTACAAGTACAAGATCACGACCAAGCCCGCCGACAGGAATTACGTCGATCCGATCCCGGTCTCGCCCGAGAACGGCGAAATCCGGATCACCAAGCGTAATTTGAAGATGACGGTCGACAACAAGTCGAAGCCGTACGACGGGTTCGTGTTCGACATCCTCAACTACACGGCCAGCTACAACTTCGTGCTCGGTGACACGGCCAGCGTGCTCTCGGGCACCTGGACGCCCGGTGGCGCCGCGGTCTCCGCGTCGCAGCCTGGTGTGTGGCCCATCACGGTCGCGGCCAACAACCAGACCAGCACGAAGTATGTGATCAACGAAACCGTGGATGGTTACCTCGTGATCACGGAAGCCATCGGGACGAAGGTCGTCGCCAATCCGCTGAGCTGGCTCGGTAACGAGTCCTGGTCGATGCTGATTGACCGGGCGACCGGCGGCAGCGCCGGCGTCAACTGGAACCTCTTGGACCTCCAGAGCAAGAATGGTGGCGGCGGGATGCTCACCATCAACGCGGACGACGTGAACAAGTTCACCGTGTACATCACGACCCTCCTCCCGGGAACCCAGTTCCCTGGGGAGATGGAGGGCTTTGATCCGACGCGTCCGTACGAATGGACGATCGTCCGCGCCGATGCCATCGAAGGCTACGCCGACAACAAGATCCGCATCTACACCACCGGTCCGAACTCGGGCGGCGGCTTCTTCGCCAACCCCACGTTCGGCGGCACCTTCGCCACCAAGCTCGTCACCTCGACCAGCGGACCGCAGGAACTGCGCGTCACCTACACGCCTCCGTCCCAGACGGACATGCCGAACGACAACATCCCGCCGCTGTTCGCGTACCTCGAAGCCAGCGACCAGTTCGACCTCCTCTACTTGGAGCCTGACCGGTACTCGCTTAACCCGCAGGGTGACAAGCTCGCGGTCTTCCTGAAGGTCAAGAACCTCCAGCAGCAGGTAAACGGCGCCCAGGCCTATATCAAGTTCAGCAGTGACCACTTCGTCTCGGATTCGAAGAGCCCCAATGCTCCGGTGATCGAGCCCGGTGGTGGGGTCTGGGATCGCGTGGTGTTCAGCTACTACAGCGGTGTGGGCGATGTGGATACCGTCATCGGTCTGAACTTCCAGACCGTCGGTACTGCCGACAATGGCACGCTGGCCAAGATCACCCTGACGCCAACGCGCAAGTTCACTGGCAAGAGCCGCGTCACCTTCCGTCACGACAACGCCACCATCGCCGGGGGCATTCCGGGCGGTACGCGCCTGAGCGCGATCACGGGCGCCTTGGTGCTGCCTGCGCGCGTCCAGACCAGGGACATCCTGATCAACGTGGACGACCAGCCGCCGGTGTTCAACAGCATCGCCGTCACTCAGGACCAGTACGGCATCAACCGGAACGTCAAGAACTACAACAAGGACGACGCGAGCACGTTCATCGCGGTTCGCACCGGAGATGCCGCGGGCACGGTCAAGACCGCGATCAACGTCAGCGACGCGGGCGTTGGCCTGAGCGGTGCCCCGACCCTGAAGTTCACGGGTCCTGGTGGCGCGATCGTTGACGTGGCCGTGGACAAGAACAATCCCGGGGGCGCCGATGGCGTCTACAACTACAACTGGGAGATCAAGAGCGACACGCCGAATGGCGAGTGGGTCAGCACCATCAAGGCCACCGACATGACCGGTCGTGAGAAGACGGCCGACACCATCAAGGTGATGGTGAACAAGAACATCGTCCAGGGCATCGTCGAACTTGACACCTTCTTGGGGTCGGTGCGCGACGTCGCCTTCAAGTCCGGCAACGGAACCGCGGTGCTTGGTGCAGGCTGGACCCGGCCCGTTCAGACGACGACGACGGAATTCCTCCCCAGCGGCGAATTCCGCAACCTGCCGGGACTCAAGACCGAACTGCTGAAGAGCAGCGATACGATGTCCGATATGACGGCGTACCTGCGCTACGGCACCATCGGTAACGTCTCGACCCTGCTGAACAAGATCAATCAAGGCACGGATGGCCTCGCCACGTATCTCCGTGAGATGTGGTTTGGCTTCTTCGGAGCCCCCAACGGCAAGCGCATACCGGCTGAGGACCTCGCCGCCTTCAACCAGGAGGTTGACGTGCTGCAGATGGATAACGTTCCGCCCACGCTCGCCCCGTTCCCGCCACGGCACATCGACGCGTACGTTCGCGGCCGGCTCACCGCCGAGACCCGCACCATGCTCGACGCGTACCCTGATGATCCGAAGCTGCAGACCCCGTCGATGATCGCTGAACTGGAGAGCGCCCTGCTCGACGAGTTCAACGAGATCGTTCTGGGTGGCAACATCTACGATCCTGTCCGGTTCTCCACGGTGCAACCGTCGGTGCTGGACAACGATGAGATCGTGGCCCTGTTGTGGGAGCACCGCCCGGGTGCTGACCCGGCCCCGACGCCCGAGGAGACGCAACGACTGAACCGGTTGCTGCTCAATGCGGCGTATCCCTCATACTTCTACGGCAACCTGAGCCCGGTGACCGCCAAGGAAATCGGCGCTGGTGTCGACACCGCCTCGTTGCGGCGTCACCTCGGCAGCGAGTTGTACGCGCTGACCCTCCCTCAAAACAGCGACTGGTGGGCTGAAGCCACCGTTCCGCAGCTGTCCTTGTATACGCAGCAACGCTTCTTGGGCGTGAGCTTCCGCTCTGCTACGACTGGCATGCTCGTTCGACTCGCCACGGAAGGCCTGAACGCGGATGACACCGCGTCCCTGAACCGTCTGCTCCTTGAGGACGGCTTGGCCTTCGGTCTCAACTCGCTCAATTACATGAGCGGCCCGATCCAACCGGCCACGGTCACCGCGCTGAACTACTTCAACGCGAATCCCGGCATCAATGAGAAGATGGTGCTCGATGAGCGGCTCATGATCGACTTCAACAATGTGTTGAAGAGCGGTTCCAGGACCCGCAGCGACTTGGAGTTCGCCTACTCCGGGATGATCTCCAGGTACAACACGCGTGGCAAGTTCACGCTCATCAACGTCCCGGATAACACCTCGAGGATCAGCGCCAAGACCACTTGGAACCTCCGCGAGACGCTCGTCCTTGACGTGACGGTTACGGGTGACAATCCGACCGCCCTGGCGTACTTCGTCAACGGTGAGAATGTCCTGCGCCCCGAGGGCGTGAAGTTCGACGACGCCCACGATCATTACCTCCGTGGTGGTGACCTCCTGCCGAACGCGAACAACGCCGTGGACCTGACCGACCTGTCGGTCTTCCAGGGTTACTTCCGAACCAACGACCCGCGTGGTGACATCACCGGTGAGGGCCTGAGCAACAGCACGGACTACAGCGTGTTGAGGAACCGCATCGGCGACGTTGGCGATCCGGATGTCAACGGCAGCAATCCGTAAGGATCGACACAGCCTCCTAAAGGGGAGGCGCTTCGGCGCCTCCCCTTTTCTCCGAGGTTAGGGCTTGCGTTAGGCTGGAAAGAGTTGCACCTTAGGCGCGAATTCGAAGTCAGCGGTGGCGCAAGCGGCAGATCTGCAACAACGAACGCGTGCTGAAACGATGAAAAGAAACCAAGTAATTAGCGCTTTCTCCGTCTTGGCGTCCGTGGGTTCCGTCCTGGCTGGCGCGCCAGAAACGACCATGGACTGGACCTTCAGCAATAACAGCAATCCCTCCGTGGTCCAACCGGCGGCGGTGAATCCATACAACGCCACCGGCACCGCGCTCATTGATGTGGGCCGCGGTGGTGGGTACAATCCCGGCCGCTTCCTCGAACACCTGGGTCTGAGCGAAGGGTACGGGTCTGCGACCGGGCTTTGGGACATCCTTGACGGCGGCATCACGTTCGGCATTGACCAGTATCAGGCGAGCGATCCACTGACTTTTAGAGTCGTCGTAACTCAGTTCGCGTCGGGCGGGAGCTTTCCTTTCTCGCCAAACGTTGGCTTTTCGCTGCCGGGCACCTCTGCTGAGCACTTGGTCAGTCAGGAGACTGTCGAGACGGATTCCGAGGGGTTTTGGCTCAAGAGCACTTACGAGTGGCAAGGGCTGGATTTCGGGACCGGGCCGCTGACGGTGACCCTGTCGTCCGACCCTGTTCAAGGCAATGGTTTGCTCGTCGACGCTCTGAGCTTCACCGTTCTGGGCGCCCTGGTGCCCATTCCTGAGCCGAGCATCAGCCAGCTGGGACTGGTGGGATTGCTTGTGGGGGCGTTCGCAGCCATGCGCCGCCGGCAAAACGTCGGGTGAGCGTCGCTCAGACCCGCGTAGCTCCATTTCACGACGACCAGCCTCGCGGCTGGTCGTTTTTGTTTGGACGACCAAGGTCGATTGTGATGCAACACGGGAGGCGGGGAACGTGTTGATGGAGTCGAAGAAGACGGGATGGACCAAGCATGGGTGCGCACTCCGTGGCCCGCCTGGCTTTCTACGGCTATGAAACGCAGAGTTGATGGTTGTGAACCACAGGTACGGACGCCTTGGAGGCCTCACGGCACGTCCCGTGACTGGCTTGACTTTCGGCGCTCCTGGCCATGCTCTAGGTCAAGCGAATCGGCGCGCTCAGGCTGGATCGGTTGCGCGGCAATCGGCTTGAGTCGAAGCGGAGCATGGAAAGTCCCCTTAGCCCCGGGGCCATGCACGCTGGCCGCGAAACCGGCGAGGAGCGCGGGCTTCAGCCCGCGGGGACGTCCCTTGGCCGGCGGGGCTTCCTGCGGACTGCAGTCCGCGCTCCTGGGAGGTTCATGGGAGGCGAGCTGTTCCTCTTGGACCTGCTCAGTGGCCATGAACCAAAGAGCGCCGCTAATGCGGAGGCACTCCAAACGCTTCGCGCCGCTCCAAGGCACGTCCGGGGCCGCGAAGCGCCT
>CAZHUS010000095.1:0-32390 GCA_964535555.1 uncultured Verrucomicrobiota bacterium | reverse complement strand
GCCCTGATCTCCAGGGACTTGCGGAGCCGAATGTCCTTCAGTAGCGAAAGACGGGTTAGGGATCACCACCCTTGACCTGAGGAAGCGGGCGGTTTGGTGAGAAAGAAGGCCCAGGATTGATCGAGGCCACGGATGGCCGCGGATGCACGCGGATGTGAACGAACCAGGTCGCCGCGTTCATC
Source organism: uncultured Verrucomicrobiota bacterium (assembly GCA_964535555.1). Lineage (GTDB taxonomy): Bacteria > Verrucomicrobiota > Verrucomicrobiia > Limisphaerales > J093 > DSVZ01. The sequence continues at coordinate 32,208 of CAZHUS010000095.1, read as the reverse complement.
CGCGGCGTGCACGGAGTGCCCGCCCTACCTGGCTGACGCAGCCCGGGCGCACCGCGACCGGCAGGCAGCGCCGTGCCCGTCCTACCCGCCGGTGTCCCGCTGACGCTGACGAAATCCCCGCAGCGCAAACCAGAACGACGCCACCAGCAACACGCCGATCGCCGCGAAATGCATGTAGTTCTCCGGACCAGGGTGCAACAGGCCGCACCCGAGCAACACGAGCGGCGCTGCCTCCGGGATCATGCCCACCACGCTGCCGAGCAGATACGAGGTGCGGCTCACGCCCGAGAGGGAGAGCGCCAAAGTCACCACCATGCCCGGCAACGGAATCAGCCGCGCCAACACCACTCCCCAAAAGCCGGGGTCGCGTCCGAGAAAGGCGAGGCCGCGTGGAAGCCGGGTCCTGGCGCGGGGCGTGCGACGGCCGCGCACGATCGTAAACGTTGTGAAGTAACTGATCGTGGCTGCGAGCAGGCAAAGCCCCAGGCCGCCCCAGAATCCATAGAGCGCCCCGGCAATCGGACAAAACAGGAGGCGTGGCAGACCGGCGAAAATGAGTCCGGTCGAGATGCCAAGGAAGGCCAGCACGCCCCACGCGCCGGTTTGGCGCACCCAGGCGCCGAGTTCACCGGCCGGTTGAAGCCACGTCCGCAACGGCGTCAGCCGGTACAGCACGGCCCCAAGCACCACCACGCCCAGCAAGACCGCCGCCTTGATCAGCGTCTTGCGGGTTTCGACTGCCGGTGAATCGTCAGGCGCTTCCGGTCCGACGCGGTCAGGCCCGGGCGGGGCGTTCATCGGGACGTGCCGGTGTCAGGCGCCGGCGTCGCTTCTTCCGGATGAAGGCGGTCGGTCCGGATGGCGCGGGCCGCGAACCACCGCATCGCGAAGCAGTCGCGGATGCCGCGCCAGAGTCGGTTGCGCACACCGTACTTCGAGACACCCCGGGTCCGCGGCCGATGGTTCACAAGGAGCTCGGCCACGACAAACCCCTGCCGACGCAGGATGGTCGGCAGAAACCGGTGCAGCCCATTGAAGACCGGCACCTCCCGCAGGGCGTCACGGCGCACCACGCGGAAGGTGCAGCCGGCGTCCGTGATGCGGTCGCCCGTGATCCAGTTGCGATAGGCATTCGCCACGCGCGACGAAAACTTGCGCAGGCCGCTATCCTCGCGCTTCCGGCGGATGCCGGTGACACAGGCGACTTCCGGACCCAGGGCGCCGAGGAGCGCCGGGATGTCATGCGGGTCGTTCTGGCCGTCGGCGTCCAGGGTGATGACCACCTCACCCCGGGCTCGCGCAAAGCCGGCGGCAAAGGCTGCGCTCTGGCCGCTGTTGAAGCGATGACGGAGGATCCGGAGTTCCGGATGGCGCGCCTGGAGGGACCGCAGCATGGCGAGGCTTCCGTCGGTGCTGGCGTCGTCCACGGCAATCACTTCAAAGGGCTGTCGAAGCCCATGCAGCGTGTCGCTGATCTCTCCCAGCAAAGGACCGAGGTTCTCCGCTTCGTTGTAGACGGGGAGGACGACCGTGATCTGGAGAGCGGACGCGCTCATGCCTGGGGCCGGTTTGCTCAGCTTGCGGGGCGATTCAAGCGGAACCCCGGCTCGAAGCAAGACCACAGCGCAGGGCGCTGCACCGGCCATGGGATTGACGCCGGGAGTCAGGACCGTTGCAGCAGCCGTTCCACGCGATCCCGGTAATGACGCGACAGGGTGAGTTCGTGGCCGTTGCGGAGAATGACACTGTAGTCTCCGTAGAACAGCGGCTGCAGTTCCTTGACCGCGTCCAGGTTCACCAGGACGGACCGGCTGATGCGAAGAAACTGTTCCGGCGAGAGATCCTGTTCCAGCGCGGAAAGCGTCTCGCGGAACAAATGACTCGCGGTTCCGACATGCGCCTTCACGTAGTTGCCCTCCGCCTCGAGCCACTCGATTTCGGCGGTGCGCACGAAAACGATCTTCCCGTCGACCTTGAGGGCCAGCCGCTCCAGGCGGCGTCCGCCGCGCCGCAGCTCGCCCAGCAGGGCCTGCAGCCCGGGGGTTCTGGCGGCGGCCGGGCTGGACTCCCCACGCAGCCGGGCGCGAACGACCTGCAACGTGCGGCGGAAGCGCTCCGGGTCGATCGGTTTGAGGAGGTAATCGAACGCGTGCACTTCGAACGCCTGCAGCGCAAAGCGGTCGTAGGCCGTGACGAACACCACCGCCGGCATCAGGTCAGGTCCGATCTCGGCGCAGACCTCGAGCCCGGTGAGCCCGGGCATCTGCACATCCAGAAACACCAGGTCCACGGCGCCGCGCCGGAGCGTCTCCACGGCGGTGCGACCGTTCGCAGCTTCGCCGGCCACTTCAAAGCCCGCTTCGGTTTTCAACAGATGACGGAGCCGGCTGCGTGCGGGGGCTTCGTCGTCCACCAGCAACGTCCGAATGGGTGACTCGCTCATGCCGGGACGGATGGCGGGGTGGGATGCCGCAAGCCACGCTCCGGGCGCGAAGCCGGCCCTTCGCCGCCTTCGGAACGGAAAGGCAGCGTGATGCGCACTTCCAAACCACCCGTCGTGGCGGCCCGGAGTTCGAGGCTTTGCTTGTCTCCATACAAGTGCCGGAGACGGGAGCGCGTGTTCCTCAGGCCGATGCCTTCCCGGGGAAACTGCGTGGCGCCTGGGGGCAGCCCAGGACCGTGGTCCGTGACGGTGAGCTCGAGCTGCTCGCCCTGCAGCCGGGCGCCGAGGACAATCTGGCCGGCGGCTTCGCGCAATTCGACCCCGTGGCGGATCGCGTTTTCCAGGATCGGCTGGAGAATGAGGGCCGGCACCAGCGCGCTCTCGACGGGCGCCGGCACCCGGATGTCCACGTCGAGCCGGTCGCCAAAGCGCGCCTGCTCGATCTCGAGGTAGCGGCGCACGAACTCGAGTTCCTGGCGCAAAGGGATCTCGTGGGCGTCGGGCCGATCGAGGCTGGCCCGGAGCAGCTCGCTCAGCCGGATGACCACACGATCCGCGGTCTCCGGTTGTTCGTGAATCAGCGCGGCAATGGTGTTGAGCGTGTTGAACAGGAAGTGGGGGTTCAGCTGCATGCGCAGCGTCTGGAGCTGGGCACGACTCAGCTCACCTTCGAGCTCGGCGGCGCGACGTTCGCGTTCGCGGTAGCGCCGGTAGTAGTGCCATCCGTGATGCGCCAGGACGATGAACCAGTAGAACGCCACGTGACCGATGGCGTAAAAGACCAGCAGCTTGCGCAGCGTCTCCGTGAACACAAACGGCTTGCCCCGGACCGAGATCTGGCCGTTCACCAGGGTGGAGTAGGCGAGGCTGTAGAGCACGGCGTACAGCACGGTCCCGCCCAGGTGCAGGCCGAACCAGCGCCAGCCCTGCGTCCGGTCAAACGGAAACCGGCTCGCCAGCCACAGCACGCCCAAGCCGAGCACCGCCATGGTCGAGTTGCTCTCGAAGCCGCGACGCAGCGCCGTCTTCCAGGAAATGGTGAACTCCTCGAAATGTTGAGCCGCGTAAAGCTGCGCCGCATCCACCAGCGCGAGCAAGGTGAAGAGGCCGAACCAGCAGAGCAATGCTCCGACGGGCGTGCCGCAGAGGCGACGGAAACGTTCCCACCCTGCCTTCATCGTCAGTGGCGCAATATTAGCGTCGCCGGACGCTCAACTCCAGCCCGCGTTTCGGTCTGCCTCTCGCGGCCGTTCCGCGGAAGGTCGCCCGGGGAGGCGCATCACACCTGCAGGCCCGTTGTCGGTGCGGCCGGCTGCGGTCGTTCCACGGCCGTCGAGTGTCGCTGGCCGGCCGAAGGCTGGGGCCGGACTTCGGAGGGGAACCACCGGTCGCGAAGGTGCAGCGCGGGCCATTCCACCAGCTTGCTCATGACGAAACCGAAGGCCAGGGCGCCGACGACATACGTGAACAGGTACATCCCAAAGCTGGTCAGTCCCAGCCCCTCGGCCACGAGACGCGTGCCCCACTGGTTCACGGGCATGTGCCAGAGGTAGATCGAGTAACTCGTCCCCCCGAGCAGGCCCAGCAGCCAAAGCCCGCGGTTGGAGCTGGTCTTCAGCCGCACCGCCGCCAGCACCAGACAGCCGGAGCCCAGGTAAAAGAGCGTTACCCCAAAGATCGGAATCCACCTGTACTCCTCCAACGGAAATACAAAGGCCGGGGCCAGCAGGAGCGCGCCGGTGAGGGTGAGGAGCCAGCTGGGAACGCCTCGTAGCCGCGCCTCGAGGTTTGCGTGCGAGTGCAGGTAGGACAGCAGCACGCCGAAGAACAGGCCGTCAATACGCAGATGCGTCGCGAACAGCCACAACTGGTGCGTGTACTCGGGAAACAGCCAGAGATTGGCCACGCGCAACGCCTGGCAAAGACAGGCCAGCACGAGGAACAGCTTGGGAACAAAGCCAAACCCGCGTCCCGGGCGCGTCGCGAGCATGAGCCCGAACAGAATTCCGATCCCGAAGTAAAAATGCTCCTCCACCGCAAGCGACCAGGTGTGATTCCAGAGTCCCCCGAGGTAGTTCTGGAGGAAGAGCAGTTCACCCAGCAGCCCCTGGACGGGAATCGGTTTGTGTCCGATCAGCTTCAGCGCGATCGTCGCCGCGAGCATCACCCAGAAGGCCGGGTAGATCTTGAAGCCGCGCCGGATGAGAAACCGCGTCACGCGGACCTCGCCCGTACGCTGGTGCTCCTTGAACAGGAGTCCCGAAACCAGGAACCCGCTCAACACAAAGAAAAGATCCACACCCACCCAGCCTCCGTGCTTCCAGGCCCGGAGGAACCCGTTGGCGTCCGCGGGCAGTTCCAGGTGGGCTCCCAACACAAGCACTACCGCCAGGGTGCGCAAGATGTCTAAGCCAAGGTTGCGCATCGCGGCGAAGGCGCCCCTCGGAGTCGGGTACGGCAGATCCGGAGTCCCAGCATCGTGGGCACGCAGCGTTTCAGCTTTGATACGTCATGTCGAGCCTGCCCCGGGGCGACGCGACGGAGGCGATCTGGCAGGGTGGGCGCTCCGCCGCCTTCGTTTCCGGCTCGACTTCGGCCACCGGGAGTTGGCGAGATGCGGCTGTGACGCGCGTCCGCCTTTTGCATGGCTTCACCCATTTCCACGATCTGGGCGGGGTGCAATCCATGCTGCGGAAACACCGGGCCGAGGACGCGGCTCATGGCATCGACTCGGAGTTTCTGGCCTATTTCGAGCCGTGGGGGGCCGGAAGTGAGCGCGTCGCGGGCCTGGGGCTGAACGGCCGCAGCACGGTCCGGAGTGCGCGCGGCAGGTTTGCGGCAACCAGACCCAGGCAGGTCGACCTGGTGGCGTACCACAACTGCTGGGGCGTGGCGCTTTTCACCGACCTGGACGGGGCAGCCCGGCGAATCGGGGTGATGCACACCGACTTCCCGGGACTCTCCCGCTGCCTCGGCAGGCTCGCCGGATCCCTGGATGGAATGCTGTGCGTCAGCGAGCCGCTCTTGAAGCTGGCCCGGCGCGAGCTGCCAGAGCTGGTCGACGAACGACTCGAGTGGCTGCCCTACCCCGTTCCCGGGGAGGAATACGCTCCGCTGCAAGCTGCTCTGGCTGCCCGGCCACTGGTCCTGGGATTTGCCGGTCGGCTGGCCACGGTGCAGAAACGGGTCGACCGCTTCCCGGAGTTGCTGCGGCGTCTGGGGGATGCCGGAGTGAAGTTTCGGTTCGAGTTCCTGGGCACCGGCCCCGAGGAGGACTGGTTGCGCGCTCAATTTCCGTCAGGCTCGCCGGTGGTGTTTCACGGAATGCAGACGGGGGAAGCGTACCAGTCGATCCTGCGTCAGTGGGATGTGATCGCTTACGTCTCCGACTACGAAGGACTCCCGATCACGCTGCTCGAGGCGTTGTCCCACGGGGTCATCCCGCTCTACCCCCGCATCGATTCTGGAGGCGACCATTACGCGGCGACGGTGTTCGAGCGGCTGCTCTATCCGCCGGGAGATCTGGGTGCGGCGGTGTCCGGGCTGCAGGCACTCGCTCGACTCGAAACTGCCGCGATCAGTGACCTGCGCCAACGCTGCCTCGAGCTGGCCCGGCCGCATCGCGGCGATTGCTACTTGGGCACGTTCGAGCGCTTCGTGCGCCGGATCGGCAGCCTGCCGCAGATCTCGGCGGCTGCTTCGTTGCCCCGCCGTGCCCGGCTCACGGACTGGATCCCCTTCGGCCTGCTGAAGCGGGTGGCACCTCGGGCGCTTTGGAGAACGGCTCAGCGCAATCCTCCCCAGAGCCTCGCGACACGGAGCTAACGAGGCGCGCCTGAGACCCACGCCCACCCGTTCTATCCGGAATGGCACGGCTATTTCCCATCTGCCGTTACCCGCGCGTCGCTCCCAGGAATCCTCGAAGGAAGGAAGTGACGAGGGCTGCGGAAGGAGGGCGGCCGACTTGACCTGCCACAGCGAATTTGCCCATTCGAGGATTCTAGACTCGGCGAGTTTCGGGCGGCTGAGTCGAAGCGAGGAGCAGAACCGGCCGCGGATGAGGGGTCCAGGGCGCAAAGCCTTTCAGGCGGAGCCGGTACTCCGGGACGACATGTCGCAACCAGGCGCTGATCTCGCGCGCGTGGGCGTCGGTGTGATACGTCGTCACCGCGACCTGGGGGCGTCCCCGCCGCAAGAGACCTTCCGCCCCTTTCAAGACGTCAAAATCGGCGCCTTCGGCGTCCACTTTGATGAGGTCGCGCGGCCCGAGCTGGACGCGCTCGCGGCCGCAGTACTCATCCAACGTGACACACGGCACCGTGATCGCGCTGGTCGTGGTGGGGGAACTGGCCACGGCACCGGTCTGCTCGCCAGCCGAGGGATCGAACCGGGCCATGCCGGTTTGGGCTCCCACCGCGGCGGGCACGATCCGGAGGCGGTCACGAACCTGGTTGGCGGCGGCACCCCGTTGCAGGAGCGGAGCCATGGCCGGCGAGGGTTCGAAGGCGATGACTTCGCGGGCGAGCCCACGGCGCAGACAGCGAAACGCGAACAGGCCTTCGCACGCGCCCACATCGAGGACCAGGCTGCGCGAGGTCATGGCGATCGGGGGGGTCAGGTAACAATGCGGATTCCCCGGGTGGACCTCCTGCTCGATGAGCGCCCACAGGTTCGGATCCGGCTGCGTGGGCCAGAAGAAGACGAGACCGTCGTGCCGGGGGAGTGTCACGCGCCAGAGCCCGTCCCGTTCGCGTTCGATCACGGCCTCGCGCCCGAGGGCGCGCGCGGCACTGCGGTAAGTCCAACGTCCGGGCAGAAGCAGCCGGTGAAACTGCATCAGCGCGTCGCGCAGCCGGAACAGGCCGGGTTCGGGGCGCAACGCGAGCCAGGTTCGGAGCGCCACCTTTGCCTGGCGGACGGGGTTTCTCATTTCGCGTGGACCGCCCTCGCCCGGCGTTGTTCGACGTAGTTGAGCGCGAGGAAGCACAGCAGCAGCAGGCCGAACTCCCCGGCGAAGTTCATCCAGGCGGCGGATTGAATGCCATGGACGGGAATGAGAACGATGCTGGCCAGGAACGTCACCAGCAACACCGGCACACAACAGCCGACGGCCACCCACTCCCGGTAGTTCGCGAACAGCCCCCACACGAGCAGGCCGCTCGCAAGCGCGAAGAATTTGGCGGAGACCAGAACCGGAAGCAGGGAGGCGGCGGATTCGAACTCCCGACCGCACAGCAGCAGCGTCAACGGCACCCGCACCGGCCAGAGCACGGCGAAGCAAAGCCCCCCGGCCAGGACCACGGCGGCTGTCATCAGCATCAGACGCAGGCGGAGGCGCCCGGGTGGAGCGCTTCGCCACTGCACGATGCGGGGATTCAGCATGAGGGCAAAGTAATTCAGGAAAACCTGGAGCGTGTTCACCAGCACGGCCGCGGCCCGGTAGTTTCCCGCTTCGCTATTCCCGAGCAAGTACTTGGAAAGGGGCAGGCTCATGTTGCTGAGCGCGAAGTACGCGAGATTGAAAACCCACGTGGGACGAGCTTCCCGAAAAAGCCGTAGCGCCAGGGGCAGGCTGCGAAGGTTGAACAGGGCGAGGCGCTCGTGGCGCGCGATCCAGTACCACACCCCGACCGTCATCGCCGCATTGACGATCATCGCCACCACCAGATCGCTTCCGACGCGCTGCCCGGGGCGGAACGACAGCAGGATCAACACGGTCGTCACCACCGTGCTCACGTTCTGGGTCAGCGAAAAGAAAGGCATCCGCTCCGTGGCCTGGCAGTACCAGGAGAAGTTCAGATTCAGAAAGACGAGATGCACTCCGCCCACCCACCAAACCCAGCGCACGGCCGGCTCCGCGGGCATCAAGGCCGCCACGGTGCTGAACAGAACGAAGCCAGCCCCGGCGAGCAACAGCCGGGTCGTAAACAGGGCCTGGATGAGCTGGGACAGCGGCAGGCTCCGGCTGGCGGCGTGCCGAACCGAGACGATGTCCAAACCGAAGTCGAGCGCGAGCTGGCCGAACATCACGGTCGCCAGAATATTTCCCGAGATGCCGACGTTGTCGGGACCGAGGCATCGATAGGCATAGCCGAGGCCGACCACGCCAATCAGCTTGCCAAGCACCTGCCACAGGGCCGCCATGCCAAACCGGCCCAGGAATCGTCGCACCGAGGCCGCCGTAGGGCCCGCTAGCAGCGTTTCCGGGAGCGCCGTCGACACGGTACCGGCGGTTTCCGAACCAGATTTTTCCATCGCTCCGGGTCAGGCAGTTTCGTGAGTCGGGGCGGGCAAGGCGACTAGAATCTCAGCGCTTGCGTTCATGAACACCGTCGGAAAAGCTCACCCCCCGAACTATGGGACACGTCAAGCTGCACATCCCCGGACCTGTCGAGGTCAGCGAGAAGACTTTCCGGGCCTTCTGTCAGCCCATGATTGGGCACCGCGGCCAGGGCTTTAAGGACCTGTATGCGGCCATCCAGCCCCGATTGCAGGCACTCCTCGGGACCACGCAGTTGGTCTTTCTGTCGACCTCCTCCGCCTGGGGAGTCATGGAGGGCGCGATACGGAACCTTGTGGCACGCAAAGTGTTGAACTGCATGTGTGGCGCGTTCTCGGACAAGTGGCTGGACGTTTCACGACGGTGCGGCAAGGAGGCCGAACCCCTCCAGGTCCCGTGGGGGTCGCCGATCCGGGCTGACGCCATCGACGCCATGCTCTCGAGCGGCCGGTTTGACGCCGTGACGATCATTCACAACGAGACTTCGACCGGGGTCATGAGCCCGCTCGGTGAAATCGCTGCCCTCAAGGCCAGGTACCCGGACGTCATGTTCATCGTCGACTGCGTCAGTTCTTTGACGGCGGTCCCCGTGGCCTTCGACGCGCTGGGGGTCGACGTCCTGCTCGCCGGGACCCAGAAGGCCTTCGCCATGCCGCCGGGAATGACCGTCTTCACCTGCTCGCCGCCGGCTTTGGCCAAGGCCGCCACGGCAAAGGACCGGGGCTACTATTTCGATCTGGTCGAGTTTCAGAAGAACGCCGAGCAGCACATGACGCCCAGCACACCGAGCATCGGGCATGTATATGCCCTGGCGTCCAAGCTGGACGACATCTTCCTGGAAGGTATCCAGGCCCGCTACCAACGCCATGAGACGCTCGCGAAAATGACTCGGGCCTGGGCTGCCAGGCACGGTTTCAGCCTCTTCCCGGAGCCGGGATTCGAGTCGCATACCCTGACGTGTGTCAGCAATGGAGCGCGGCCCGGGGGACGAGTCGTGGACGTCGCCAAGTTTCAAAAGCTCCTGAAGGACAAAGGGTTCCTCATCGATGGCGGCTACGGCAAGATCAAGGGCACCACGTTCCGCATCTCGAACATGGGCGATGAAACGGAAGCCAGCATGCGCGAGCTCTACGGGGCCATGGACGAGGTCCTGAGCGCACTTTGACCGTGCCCGGTGGCGGCGTAGACTGGGCTGGCAATGACGAACCTGCCTCGGATCGCGGCGGGACTGCTGGTCACGCTGGGCGCGGCCGGACCCCCTGCTCACGCGCTGCTGTTCCGCAGCACGGCCGACCCGGGCTATAACACCACCGCACCCACGGGTGACCTGGCGGGGAGCGGATGGCATTGGCAGGGGAACTGGGTCGGCTTCTCCGGTACCCCCGTGGGAACGAACTGGTTCCTCACCGCCAAGCACGTCGGCGGTCGCGTCGGAGACGCCTTGATCCTCGACGGAGTGAGTCACATCACCACGGCCTCCTTCGCGGATCCCAATACGGATCTCCGGCTCTGGAGGGTTTGCACCCCGTTTGATTCCTTTGCGCCGCTCCACGCTGGGAGCAACGAGGCTGGACGCGTGGGGGTGTTGCTGGGCCGCGGGTTGGGTCGGGGATCGGAGATGGTGTTGACCAATGGGGATCAGCTGGAGCTCCGGGGCTGGCGCTGGGGCGGTGCGGGCGGCGTCCTGCGCTGGGGGTTGAACCGGATCTCGGGTTACGAGGACTACAATGAGCAGAAGTCCGCCCTGCTCCGGGGGACCTTCGACGAGAACGGCGGCGCTGACGAGGCGATGCTCACCGGCGGTGATTCTGGCGGAGGCGTCTTTGTCCAGCGCGCCGGACGGTGGGAGCTCGCGGGAATCGCCCTGGCAGTCGACGGGCCGTTCAGTTACACGCCGGATGGTCCGGGGGTGAATGCGGCCTTGTTTGACCGGCGCGGTTTCTACGAGAGCTCGGGGGATGGCTGGACGTTGATTCCGAACGAGGGGCTGCCACGGCCGGCAGCGTTTTACGCAACGCGAGTCTCATCGAGGCTGGATTGGATTATGGAGACGATGCGGGCGAATCCGGAACCTGCGAGCGAGCCGACGGTGCTGAGCGCGTCGGTGCCGGGCGGGCCGTATGTGACTACGGCGGCGGTGGTGGACCCGGAGGCGCGGGAGATTCGGATGGAACGGCCGGGATCGGCGGTGTACCTGCAGTTGGAATCCTGTCGGGCGTTGGAGATCGTGAAGATTCGGATCGACGGCGACGAATTGGTGCTCGAATACAAATAGTACGCACCGACCCTCCACACCAGTTGGCCTCCGGTGCTGCGGCTGGTAGCATCTCACCGTGCTCGTTTATCCAAAGCAGTACGACGTCATCGTCGTGGGCGCAGGACACGCCGGCGTCGAGGCCGCCTTGGCCGCGGCGCGCATGGGCTGCACGACCCTGCTCCTGACCATGAATCTGGACACGATAGGCCAGATGTCGTGCAACCCTGCCGTTGGCGGGCTGGGAAAGGGCCATCTCACTCGAGAAATCGACGCCTTGGGCGGCGAGATGGGAAGGAACACGGATCTGACTGGCATTCAGTTTCGGCTGCTCAACACCAAGAAGGGCCCGGCGGTAAGAGCGCCCCGAGCGCAATGCGACAAGAAGGCGTATCAGTTCCGGCTCAAGTGGGTGTGTGAGTGCCAGGAACACCTTGATTGCAAGCAGGCCCAGACGACCCGCCTGCTCGTGAACGACCGTGGCGCTTGCGGGGTGGAAACGGCGATGGACGTTCAGTTCCTGGGCAGGACCATCATCCTGACCACGGGGACGTTCTTGCGGGGGCTCATGCACGTCGGCTCCTCCCGGATGACGGGCGGCCGTGCAGGAGACGCCGCGGCAACGGGACTGAGCGGTTCGCTGGCCGACCTCGGATTTGAACTGGGCCGTTTGAAAACGGGAACACCGCCCCGACTGCTGCGTCGCTCGATCGACTTTGAGCGGACCGAGCTGCAGCCGGGGGATGAGCCCGTCCCCTGGTTCACCTACTGGCAGGATGATTTGTTCCACGTGGAACATTCCCGGGCGCCGACCCTCACCGCTGCTGCACCTCAGTCCTCCCTCCGCACGTCAGCGCCTTCAGGCTACCCTCCCGGCTCGGTGCTGGCGCAGATCGGGAAACAGCTCCCGTGTCATGTCACCTACACCACGCCTGAGACAGCGGACGTGATCCGGCGCAACCTCCACCGCTCGCCCTTGTTCTCCGGCGCCATTGAAGGCGTCGGACCCCGCTACTGTCCTTCCATCGAGGACAAGGTCGTGCGGTTCGCGGACAAGTCGCGCCACCAGCTCTTTCTCGAGCCCGAGGGAGTGAACACGGAGGAGATCTACGTCAACGGTTTCTCCACCAGCCTGCCGTTCGATGTGCAGTTCGAGATGGTCCGTACCATCACCGGGTGTGAGCGTGCCGAGATCGTCCGGCCCGGATACGCCGTGGAGTACGACTTCGTGCCTCCGACCCAACTGGAGCCCACCCTGGAAACGAAGCGCTGCCGGAATTTGTTCCTCGCCGGCCAGATCAACGGCACCTCCGGATACGAAGAGGCCGGAGCCCAGGGAATACTGGCCGGGATGAATGCCGCGTTGCGGGCACGGGACCGCAACCTTATCTCGTTCCGCCGCGACCAGGCCTACCTCGGGGTGCTGGTGGACGACCTGGTCACCAAGGGCACCACCGAGCCCTATCGCATGTTCACCAGCCGGGCCGAGTTCCGGTTGCTGCTTCGTCAGGACAATGCCGATGCCCGACTGTCCGCCGTGGGAGCCCAGGTTGGGTTGCTTCCGGAGCGGCTCTACCAGGCGAGCGTCCGCAAACAGGAGGCGATTGCGGCGGAGATCCAGAGGCTCGAAGCGACGCGATGCGAAGGGCAAACCCTGGCTCAACTCCTCCGGCGTCCGGAGCTGAGCTACCTGGATCTGCCCGGGCACGATCCCCGTCTTTCTCCCGCCGTCACCGAACAAGTGGAGGCCATCATCAAGTACGCGGGGTATATCGACCGGCAACAGGTTGAGGTGGAGAAGTTTCGTGAGCTCGAAGGCCGGGCGATCCCCGACTGGCTCGACTACGATTCCATTCCCGGCTTGCGTACCGAGTCGCGCCTCAAGCTTAAGCAGCTCCAGCCAAGGACCCTGGGCCAAGCCGGCCGCATCTCAGGGGTTTCGCCAGCCGATCTTGGTCTCGTCCTGGTCTGGATCAAACGGGGCCCGGCGACGACGTGAGCATCCGGCGGCGGACCCGTGCCACCAACCGGTCCGCCAGTCGGGTGGGTTCCGGAAGGCGTCGTCCTCGCAAACAGGCAAGCACGACGTTGACGGCTTCAGGGAGGAGAATGCGATGTCCCACGCTCACATAAACCGGACGGGAGCGCGCCTTCGTCCTCAAGACACTCCCGATGATGGCTTCGCGGTCGCGCAGCGGTACCCAGTCTCCGGACTCCGGCCCGGGTTCATCGTGTTCGCCCACGAGGCGTGACTTGGCGCAGCCCACGGTGGGGATATCCGCGAAGACGCCCAAATGGCAGGCGATACCGCATCTCCTGGGATGGGCTTGGCCCTGTCCATCGCAGAGGAGGAGGTCCGGCTGAGCTCTCACCTTTCGCAGGGCCGCGAGTACCGCCGGGGCTTCACGAAAAGTCAACAGTCCGGGAACGTACGGAAACCGCACTCGCCTGGTCGCCACCCGCTCCTCGACAACGATGCCGTGGGCCGCATCCCAAACGACCGCCGCGGCGATACAGTGCCCGCCATCAGGCGAAAACGCCGCGTCCACACCCACGATCCAACGCGGGGGACCTGTCAGGCGCGTCTCGAGGACACGGCTGGCGACGCGGCGCTGAACCGCCACCGCCTCCTTCGGGGATAAATTCCAACGATGCGCTGGCCTCCTCAGCTTCACGGGCTCAAGGGCTCGCTGACTGAAATCGGAAGTACTGGACCGGCGCGGGCGAGGCGTTGGTGAGCATCAGCTCGAAGCCCACCTCAGGGTCGGAGAACCTGAAAGAGCCGACACTCACCCAGTGCTCCAGGTTGGAAGAAGCCTGCGCAACGACCTGGAGATCGGGAACTCCGCGCAAAGTAAATCGCTCGTGAGAAACGCTTTCGCACGCTTCGTGTTCGTAACCCGTGATGACCGGCGGAGGCACCGGAGCCGTGATGGCGCGCAGGATGACACCTTCGACGCCCACGCAGATGAGTTGTCCGTTCACGCTCGCCAGACTGTAAAGCGACTTGCCGGTGGGCATTTCCGTCGGCTCCCACTGGAGCGCATCCAAACTGGTCAGCATCGTCCCCTGCGTGCCGCAGGCATAGTAGCGGTTGTTGGCGAGGTGAATATCGGTGAGCCATGCTGACGATCCACTGCTGCGGGCGTGCCACTCGACACCGTTGGTGCTCGCCAGCAGCGTGCCTCCCTGACCAACGGCATACAAAGTCCCCGCCAGCTCCCGCACACGGTAGAGCCAGTTCGTGGTGCCGGACTGGCGCCGAACCCACTTCCCGGCATCGGGGCTCTGGAACACGACGCCTCCGCGGCCCACGGCCACGAAGCCTCCCAAGTACGCTGCTACCGAGGAAAGGTTTGGCTCCTCCGGGATCGTTTGGCTGGTCCACGTGGAAGCGTCCGAACTCTGGAGCACGGTGCCGTGGTCTCCGACCACGACGAACAGACCGTGACCCACGGCAACGCCTTGGAGCGTGTGCGAAACCGGCGGCGGCCACACGGCGTGCCAGAGCAGTCCCATGAGGTCGACGCGGTTGGTGACCACGACTTGGTTTGTCACCCATTGGCAATCGACCAGACTTCGTATCATGTTCGTGGTCAATATGTTAGTAATTGAACTTGGACTGTACATCAGACCCCCAGCACTCCCCACAGCGACGATCGCGCGCGCCGATCCGCCCACTCCGAGGAAGACCGTGCCGTCCAATTCGGGTGGGGTGTACTCGAGTGACCAGTCCAAGCCGTTCGGGCTGGTGAGCACGGTACTCCGATCGCCGACGCTGATGTATTGACCGTTTGCTTCCGTGATATCCCAAAGCCAGTCTCGAGGCGAATCGGAGGTCTCGAACCAGAGCGACCCGTCGAGATCGCTGCTGTAGAACCCTTCCACGAGCATTCCGGACCGGCCCCCAGCCAGGAACCGTTCGCCGTCCCACACACTTGCATAGTAGGCCCAGACCGGCGCGGGCAGCAGGCTTCCGTCGCCGAGTTGGTCCAGCCAAGCTCCGTCAGGCGGACGCTGAAGCAGGAGTGTTTCGGCTCCCGCCAGAAGCTGGAGATACGGCTGCATCGGGCTTCCGGAGGGCTCGGCCGCATAGGAGTAGAGGCTGGCGGTCGAGGAGGTTTCGAGCGCGCTCCACGTCTCTCCCCGGGCATTCCCGTGCAACAGCACCCCGGCATCCCCGCACGCGTAGAAGGCGCCGTTGGCGAAGTAGACCCGGTTCAGGTGCGTGGTCACAGGTCTGTCCACGATCTGCCAACTGCGCCCGTTCGCGCTCTTGCCGATCACTCCATTCTCACCGACCGCGACGAACAGGCCATTGCCAAAGGCGACTCCGCGGAACCAAGCCTCCTCCAGGGCAGGGGGAACTGTCGTCCGAACCCAGGCATTGGCCTCCCGCACGAAGATGGCGCCCTCATCGCCGACGGCGACCGCTGCCGCGTCGGAAGCCGCGATGCCTTCGAGCCATGCGGTCGTTGCCGGCAGGAGTGTCTGCGTTGCGAATCCCGTCTGGCCGCCTGCGAGGATCACGCCGTCCGCGCCACTGATCAGCACTTCGTCGCCTTGAAAGGCCAGTCCCCGGAGCGCGTTATGCGTCCCGCTAGCCACAGGGGTCCAAGTGACGCGATTTGTGCTCCAGTAGATCTGCCCCCGGTCCGTCACCTCCCAATAGGTGCCCGCGTGGTAGCCAAGGTCAAAGATGTTGTTTCCATGGGGCAGCGGGTTTGACCATCGCCAGGGGAGAGCGGGAGCTGCGGCCCTGGTGGCGGCCTCGATGGTGAGGGCAATCCACAGGGCGGCGGCGAAGACCGCCTGTGGGTGGGAACTCCACGACTTTCGCCACATCAGGAGCTCCTTATCCGAGGGTCGGGCGATCAGGTCAATGCTTCAGTTCGACCCGTGCGGGAGGATGAGGATGAACGTGGTACCCCGCGCGGAGGTCGTGGCCAGCCGAAGATCCGCTCCCAAATGCAGCGCGAGCTGGCGGCAGATGGCGAGACCGATGCCCGTCCCCCCTTCCTTGAACGAGTGCACCGGTTGGAACAACTGGTCCCGGTGCGGGGCGGGAATGCCCGGTCCTTGATCACTGACTTCGAATGAGAAGCCCGGGGGCGCCGCCTTGCACTGGAGGCTGACAGTGCTGTGTGGTGGACCGGCTTGAACCGCGTTCAGGAGCAGATTCGTGAGTATGATGTGGACCAGGCCGGCGACACGATTGTCCAGGGCGCCGTTCACGGATTCCGCTTCGAGGTGAAACACGATGCCGCGTTGCTCGGCCGTGGTTCGGAGCTCCGCCATCACGTGCTCGGCCAATTCCCGGGGTGACAGTGAATAGGCGGGACTCTGCTCCTGCTCGCGGAGCACCTCGACAACCTGCTGGATGACGGCGTGCATCCGGCGGGTGGCGGCGAGGGCTTCGCGCCATTCCTCGCCTTCGTGAACGCTGGCTTGATCCTGGCGGGCGACCACGAAGGACTGCAGCCCGGCGACGGGGTTCCGCAGGCTGTGGATCAAGTGGGCGGTGACGGCCCCCAAAGCGGCGACCTTGGCCGATTGCACGAGTTCCTGGTTGGCCCGATGGAGATCGGCCGTGCGCGCCATCAGGAGTCGATTGGCCTGGAAGAGCCTGCGAAGGGCCCAACCCAATCCGAGTGTCATCATCGAGCCGGCGGCGGCGAAGCCGAGGAAGCTCTGCCGGTTCAGTCGCTGGTCCAGCAGCTTGAACTCGCGTCGCATCGTCAAGCCTTCGAGGACGAACTGCGCCACGCCGATCAGCTCGCCGTCTTCAGGATCGAGAAAGGGGATGTCGATCTCAACGCAATCGAGGACACGCCGGCTCGCGCCGTGCTCGTCGGGAAGTTCGAGCAGCAGCAGTTCTCGCGGGAAATCGGGCAAAAACCGGGCGAGGGGCTCGCCCTGCCGGAGTTGGGCGAGGGTCTCTTCGGTCAGGGCGGACTCGCGCACGCGATCCGGCATGCCGTCGTAAAAATCGCCGTTCGGCGTGAACAGGCGGGATGCCATGATGTTCGTCAGCGTGGCGATTCGGACCAGCGTGGCGAACTGGTAAACCGGGTCGCGGGGGTCAAACACCTCGAAGCCGGGCTCCGGGGAGGCTTGTGCCTGCTGGGCGAGGGCGCGCAGGATCGTGGCGTCGCGGCCCAGGATCTGGGAACGCATCTGTTCTCGGAGCCGCTGACGCCCCCATATCACCACGAGGGCGAGGGCCAACAGGCTCACGCCGACGGCAATCCACCCGTAGAGAGGCGGAGCGCGGGGAGGGACAGCGGGGGAACTCACAGGTCGTATTCCACTCCAGCCGCGACGTTGTTCGCGTCGTAACTGGCCGCGGGCGCGTTATCATCCGAGGCATCCAAATCGTACTGAACAAAGAGCCGCGCCTTGCGGCCGATCCGGTATTCGCCCCGGAGCTGGAGATTGACGTCCGTCCGTTCCCGCAGCGGGGAGCCGGCGCCATCCGAACGTTGGACTGGATAGCCATACCAGCGCATGCGTGCTTCGGCCCGGATCTTCCATGGCCCGCGAGCGAATTGTGCCTGGGCTCCGGCGGTGAGTCGCGTGAAATCGAAGTAGTGCCCGCCGTTGTCGGAATTGTCGAACCATCCCAGGCGAAGCTGGGTCCGCCAGTGCCGCGGTGCATCCCAGTATACCGTGGACCGGAGTTCGAGCTCGTGGCCTACGAACTGCAAATTGCCGGGCATTGGGCGGCCGGCAGCATCCAAGGGTGCCCGTGAGTCATACCACCGCGTCCCGAACTGGTAGCCGAGCGATGACTCCACCCGGCTGCCGTGCTCCTTCACCACACGGATGGTGGGCTCGGCCTCCCAATAATCGTCCAAAGGTTCCGAGAAGAGCTGACGGGTGCCATCAAGTTCCATCTGGCACTTCCATCCTCGGCCGAGATCCACCTCCCCCGAAGGGGTGATGGTGGCGCCGTGTCCGGCGGCCCGGACCGTGGACAGCGTGGCTTCGGTCACGGAGACATCGAAGACCTGGTCGATATAGACATACTGTGCTTCCAGGCCGAGTTGCAGGCGGCTCGAGACTTCCCGGTCGAGCGAAGCCTGCGCGAGCGCGAGCACCTCGGGATCAACGTCGGGAGCGTTCGGGAACAGGGTGTAGTCACCGGTGGCGAGGAAGCTGACTTCGGTCCCGTCCGTGGGCAGGCGATTCACGATGAAATCACCGCCCCCACTCAGGAGCGGCGCCGACACGGGATTGACCGGGCTGAGGAGCACGTTGTCGCGGAAGCCGGCGGATGCGCGGAGACTGGCAGAGGTCATCCAGATGGACGGGACTCCTGCCGTGGCGCTCAGGGCTTCGTCGAGATGCTGTGCTTCTTCGGGTCCAAATTCGGCGGGAGGGGAAGCCGAAGGTGTCGTCACCGTTTGGGCTGCGATCGAGACGGCCGCCGCGTTGGCCAGGGCGGCCGCAGCCCAGCAAGGTGTTCGACGCCAAGGAGCCGTCATGCGATTCCGGGGCATGTTGAGCCGGGAACGCTCGCGCGCCAAACACCTTCTTGATGGGGTGCGGTCCGAAGGTGAAGAGGAGCGTCCGGTGAGCGCTCGGCCACGAAAAAAGCAGGCGGCCCCCCAAAGGGCCGCCTGCATCGCCATTGCTGTCACCCCTGACAGCCTGACCTACTACCCGGCCAAGGTCACTCGCCCTTGGCACGTTCTTTTTGATCCCGGGCCGCTTCCCGGGCGGCATCGAGCACTTCCCGCCGTTCCGGCAGCTCTGTCGTCAGTTCCTGCAAGCGCTCGCGGATCTGTTCACGGAGTTTCTCCCGCTCCGCGCGTTGGTCGGCCAGCATCTGCCGCAGTTGCTCGCGCAGGACCTCGCGTTTCTCGGCCGAGGCATCCCGTGCCTGCTGGGCGACTTTCCGATACTCGTCGAGCTGGACCTTCTGTTGTTCGCGGAACTCGGTGAGCATCGATTGCACTTCCAGCGGCAAACGATCTCCCGCCCGTTGGGCGCCCTTGGCGGGGGGTTGTTTCTTCGCCGGGCTCGCTTTGCCGGGCTCGGCCGTCACGGCCGTGGCCGGCTGCGCTCCCGTCATCTCAGCGCTGCCGGCCAAGATGATAAGAGCCAGCGTGACCGCCCGGCTCAGACGTTTCATAGCGCAAACCCGCTTCCCGCGATTCACCGCTCTCTTTCCGCCTCCCCCCACCCATCGGACCAGCCTCAGTGGGTTGCAGGCGACGTGCCAGAATTCGCGATTCATAGACAAAATGCTCTTGCCCAATTCTTTACCGACAATGACCGACCACGCCGGGTTCCGCGGCCGCTCCGCGCTGGGGAATACAGCCCAGCGTTGAGACCGGCGCCTGCGTCGGCCGTGGCTCAGCCCCCACCCTCTTTCCGGTCCTTCCCGGAGATGCGATACCGGACCACATCACGGCTCACACCCAGGAGTCGAGCCGCCGCCGAGACGTTGCCTTGCGCCTGCCCGAGGGCGTGCTGGACGAGGCGGTCGATCGCCTGATCGAGAACGAACCCCGATTCGGGGAACCGGAACGCGTGGTTAAACCACTCGCTGGCCGGAAGCCCTCCGCCCGCGTCGCCCGCTCTTGCCGGTTCCTGCAAGTGAAGAAATCGCAGCGGGCCGTCCTCGAAAACGACGGCGCGCTCGATCTCGTGAGCGAGTTCCCGGACGTTTCCGGGCCACGCCCAGTCCCGGAGGCGTTGCCGCCCATCGTCGCTGATCGGCCGGATTTCGAGTCGCTGGCGGCGACAGATCCGTTTCAACAAGGTCTCGGCGAGCGGGATAATATCCGCCGCCCGTTCGCGAAGAGGCGGAAGCCGCAGGCGGAACAGGTCCAGCCGATGAAACAAGTCCTCCCGAAATTCGCCAGCGGCCACCAGGCGCCGCAGGTCCTGATTCGAAGCGGCCACCACCCGGACATCGACGCGGATGGTCTTGTTGCCACCGACCCGCCGCACCCGGCCGTCCTCGATCACGGTGAGCACCTTGGATTGCAGCGCAAGCGAGAGGCTCGCGAGTTCGTCCAGGAAGAGCGTACCGCCATCCGCGGCCTCGAACAGGCCGATCCTGGCGGAGCGCGCGTCCGTGAATGCACCGCGCTCGTGCCCGAACAGTTCGGACTCGGCAAGGGTTTCCGGAAGCCCGGGGCAGTTCACCTCGACCAGAGGTTGCTCGGCGCGCGGGCCGTGCTGGTGGAGCCAGCGGGCGATGGTGGTCTTGCCGGAGCCGGTTTCCCCTTCGATCAGCACCGGCGCCAGGCGATCCCGCGTCCGGTGATCCGCGCTGAGGATACGGTCGAGTCGCGCCCGCAGTTCGACCAGCCCGGCGCCAAAGCAGAAGTCCGCGTCCGGAACCGACTCGTCCTCGCGTCGATGTTGTTCCAGGCGGCGGGCGCTGCGCTCGCGCCGGGCGGCGGCCAACACGAGGAGCACCTCCGCCATCTCGAAAGGCTTGGTGAGGTACGTGAGGGCTCCCAAGCGCATGGCCTCGACCGCGCCCGTCACGCCGCCGTCACCGGTCATCACCACGACGCCGGTATTTGGAGAGAAAGTGCCGTCCTTGAGGAGATCCGTTCCCGTGCCATCGGGGAGGCGGACGTCCAGCAGGGCGAAGTCGAATGGAAGCGACGACAGAGCCGTTCTTGCGGAGGCCAGGTTGCCAACCGCCGTGACGTCGGCGCCTTCGCGCTCCATGTAGGAGCCGAGCTGACGCCGCAGCAACGCCTCGTCCTCGACAATGAGAACGCTGAGACCGGTCAATGGATGGCTCTCCGCCATGTTGCGTAAGGCACGACGTGGGGGAGTGTGGCAGGGCCGCCTTTCGAATTGAAGACAGAACACCAGCCCGGGGGGACGTCTGTCGCCGGGTGGGCACGGCCCTCTCAGCCTGACGGTCCATCCGGGTCTTCCACTGCGGTGAGCGTTCAGCAACGGGGAAGTCGCTGGCCCGGCAGGCAGGAGTGTCCGCCGCGCGAACTCGCGCCAATCGGCGGCCCGGGCCTGTTGGACAGCATGCCGTCCTGCCTCGCGCGTTCCGTCGCGGGCAACTTTCAGCTTGCGAGCGGATTAGAATCAGAGATAAGGGACGCATGAGCACCCAAGATGCGCAAATCGCCAGCCAGCTTCCTGGCTATATTGCCAATGCGAAACCGAACCCGCCCGGAAATCGGGCGCCGTGGTACAAGAACACGGCCCCGACGTACGCTGGCATCTTCCTGTGGTTCGTTTTTTGGCAGGACGCCGTAAAGACGACGGCCAAGGCCGGAGGCTTGGCGCAGGGAATCGGCGTGGCGCTCCTGGGACTGGTGGTTGCGGCGTTGATCTGCCATTTCCTGTTCTATCTGGTCCCGGGCATGTTGGGCATGAAGACCGGGCTGCCCCTGTATATTGTTGGCACCTCGACGTTTGGGGCCACCGGCGGATTCCTGATGCCGGGCTTCCTGATGGGTTTGCTCCAGTTCGGGTGGTTGGGGGTGAACATCTACTTCGCGTCCATGGCCATCGCCGGCTTCACCGGCTTGCCAGCCTCGGTGCTCATGATTGTCTGGGGTGTGCTGGCGGCTTTCGTCGGATTGGCGGGCATCCAATATGTCGCCAAAGTCGCGACCTATCTGCCGTTGATCCCGCTGAGCGTCCTCTTGATCATGTTTGTGAAGACCGCGAGCGGTCTCGGCAGCTTTGACCCGAAGGCTCTGGCGGACGCGCACTCCGCCGCGGCGGGATATGCGGGACCGCCGTTGGAGACTTTCTCGCTGGTGGACGGAGGTGTCCTTGGGTTCATGGCGGTGTATGTCGTGGGTTTCTTCGCCACGGCGGGTGCCGCGGGCGTGGACTTCGGGACCAACAGCCGTGACAAGAGCGACGTGAGCATGGGCGGCTGGATCGGCATTGCTCTGGCCATCGTCCTCACCGCCGGTCTCTCCACCCTGATCGTGGCCGGCGTCCATGGCCACAAGGAGTACGGTCCCAAGGCCGTGGAAATGGCGCAGGCCGCCGCCGAGCAGGCGTACGCCGCGGAGGAAGGCAAGGCTGCCGAGAACAAGGCCAAGGGGATGACGGAAGCGCAGATCGAGGCGGCCAAGGAAAGCGCCCAGGTGAACACCGCCACCAGCAAGCTCCTGGTCTCGACCTCGCTCATGGAAGTGGTGCTGGGCAAGAAGATGTCGGACATCCTCATGTTCCTGCTCGCGTTGGCCGCCTTCCCGCCGGCGTGCTTCTCCTCGTTCATCGCCGCCAACAGCTTCAAGACGACGTTGCCGAAGGTGAACCCTTACATCTCGGTCGGAATCGGGGCGGCGGTCAGCATCATCCTCGCCATCACCGGCCAGGTGGCCAATGCGATTGGCGTGTTCGTCATCATCGGGGCCTCCTTCGGACCGATCTGCGGCGCGATGCTGGTCGACTATCTCCTGGCTGGAAAGCGCTGGACGGGTCCTCGGGCGGGCTTCAATCCGGCAGGCTGGATCGCGTGGGCGTTGGGTTTCTGCGTGGGTATCTTCGACAAGCTGACGGGGTACGTGGTGCCCGCAGCCCCCGTCGCGGCTTTCGTGGTTGGTGCGGTAGTGTACTTCATCTGTGCAAAGATCGGCTTGCGGTCGAAAGTGCTGCCGCTGCCTGCAGCCCAGCAGCCCAGTAACGTTTGACCTCAGGTCGGGCCGGTAACGGGCGCGGTCACCTGTCGTGGCCGGGCAATGTCAGAGGCGGACGCAGGTGCGTCCGCCTCTTCATGTCTGGAACTGCAGGGGACGACGGGGCCGCGACGGGTGGGGCGAAGGACGGATCTCGATCCCGGGCTCGTGCGGCTACAGCGAGAGTTCGGCGCGCACTCCCTTGATGGCATTGAAGGCGAACTGGCACGCGACCGCCGCCAGCAGCAGTCCCATGACGCGGGTCGTGATCCGGAGCGCGATCGGGTTCAGCCAGCGCGCTCCCCGCGCCGACACGCGGAGGATAAAGTAGCTCGCAGCACACACGGCGACGATCGCAACCAGCAGGCCGACCTGTTTCGACCAGGTATTCGCCTGGCCATGAAGCAGGATGGCGGTCGTGAGCGCGCCCGGGCCCGCCAGCATCGGCACGGCCAGCGGCGTGATGGCGATGTCGTCCTTGGTGGCGCCGGCGAAGGTCTCCTCGTTCGTTTCCTGAACCCGGGACCGCTGCGCCTTGAGCATGTCGAGAGCCACGAGCAGCAGCACGATGCTCCCCGCCATCTCGAAGGCTGGCAGGGTAATCCCCAGCAGTTTGAACACGTATTTTCCGGCCCAGGCGAACGCCAGCAGCATCCCGGTCGCGACCAGACACGCCAGCCGGGCCATCCGCACCCGGTCCGCCGGCGTGTCATGGGGCGTCATGGCCAGAAAGGCCGGTACCGTCGCGATCGGATCCACGATCACAAAGAGCGAACTGAACGCCAGCAGCGTGTATTCCATCATGAGCGGGCCTGGCAGGGCGCCAAAATGGCATCGGCCATGCCATGAATGATCTTCTTGTCTGCGGGACAGATCGTGGCCAGAACGCCGCCCAGCCGCGGACGTGCGGCGTTGCCTTCCCCGACCACGAAGAAATAGGGACACAACCGGGCGCGACCCGGCATGGTCACCACGACGTGATGCTCGAAATCGTAATAGCGTGCCTCCACCAGGCGAGGCTTGTGATACCGCTGCAGGACGTGCGGTGAACGCGGGAAACGCCCGAGCGCTTCATCCACGGCGGTTCCCCAATCCGCCGCCGACAGGTCGCTCCCGAGATGCACGCTCCGCGCGCCCCAAGCCGTTTCGTGGTAGCCGGAGACCTTCAGGATCAACTCGCGTTCGCGCTGGGAAAGGGCCTTGAGCTGCTGCCAATCGGTCAGCCCGAGTTCCGGGATGGTAGCCTGGGGCGGAAGCGGCGTGGGATCGACCACCCACGTGTACGGCACGTGTTTGAGCAGCCGGCTGTAGAAGCCTTCGCCGAGTTCCTGACGCCAGAACTCGCGGAGATTGCGGTTCCACAGCAGCGCGAAAAGCATCTTCTCCTCGAACAGCGGCTTCGGGGGAGGCGTGAGTCGGACCTCCCTGGCCATCGCCAATTCGAAGATCCGGGCCGAGTTCGACACGTTCGCCAGATCGAACAGCTCGAAAAAGCGATAGATGGCGTCCCCGGGCCGGAACTCCATGAATCCCGAATCGTGAACCGTGAACCGTGAACCCAGCATGCCGGCGAGCCACACCATCTCCGGGCGATAGGTGGCGGCCTCGTCCGACACGACGATCCGGACGCGCTCAGCCTCGGCAAAGATCCCGGAAAAGCCATCGAGCATGCCGCGTGAGCCACCGAGCACCGGCGCCCACGACGCCGGGCTTCCGCTCCCGGGTCCCAGCGCGCCTGACGTGCGATCAGGCGTTCCCAGGGCCTCGTAGGTCTGATTCAGCCACGCCGTCAGCCCGATGCCGCCCGGAACCGCGTCCAGTTCAGTGATGGAAAAGCCGTCGTCGGTGAGGAGGATGTCCGGGCGAATGACGCGGGGAACATCGTTCTTGAAGCTCGAGTGCCGTTGGAGAGCGATGAGGTCGGCCGGCTTGCCGCGATCGAGCCAGTCTGCCACCCAGGTCGGTTGCTTTCCCTCGACGCTTCGCCGGTAGAGCAGGTTGACCGCCCGGTAGAATTGATGGAGCACGCGGCCCAAAGCCTCAAGCTCCCTGGCCAGCGCGGAATCGATCATGAACGGCTCGACGGCCGTCCGCCAATGCTGGTCGGCAAACAGGCCGCCTGGGGGCATCGAGGTTCGAACCCGGTCCGCTGCCTCGCCGGGCGACATGGACAAATGGGCAGTCAAGCGTCCTGGTGGGTCCCCGCCGTGATGGTCCCGACGAAGTGCAGGGGCTCCACGACAGATGCGGTCCTGGCGGCGTCTCCCACTCCGGGTCTCCCGCGGTTCGTCCGCCGGCGCGCGGTGGTTTCGGATGCGCTCGGCTCCTCGATGCTGTCCTCTCTTGCCGCGGCCTGCATGGCCGTGAATGTGGCGCAAGCAACGACCCGACTCAAGCCAACATGGGCCCGTGGGGCTCGATCGCCAGTCCGCCAGGAGGGCGCGGCAGGCGAGGCTCGGGCGGAGCCGACTGGCCACCTCCAATCGTGGCCCGGCGGGAGGTCTCCCTACCTTCCAGCCAGCGCGCCGAGTTCCTCGGCCTCGAGCGCCCGGGCGTAGAACGCAAAATCCGCAAAGTGCGCCGCCAGGAATTCGTTCCCGCCAAAGTGCGGATTCCCGCCCAACGCGCAATCGCTGGCCTGGGTGTTCACCAAATCGGGAGCCGCGCAGTCACCCACGGGACGTCCGTCCACGAACAACGAAAGTTTGCCCGCTCGCTTCACGGCCGCCACCGCATACCAACGCCCGGTTTCGACGGCCACCCCCGGGGTCGAAAACACCCCCCCGGCTTCGATTCGCGCGTGGAGCCGGCCGCCCTCCACCACCAACCGCAGCGGATCGTCCATGGCCGCGGCCCAGGCACTGAAGACCTGACCCAGTCGCCGTTCCGGTAACGCGTTGATTCGCACTCGCACCGCGACGGTGAATTCCTCTTCAGGCCAGGCGGGCACCTCGTAGAGCAGCATCTGGTCGCGTCCGTTCAACTCCGTGCCATCCGGATCACTCATCAGGTCACTTCGCTTCCTGGCGGTTCCGAACCGGACCTCGGTTTCACAGCGCAAGGGGTCCAGGATGAGCTCGCGGTTCGGACCGAGCTTCGGTTCGGGCGGCACGGCTTGGGCCGGCGCGTCGGGGTCGATTCGGAACCAGGCCGGAGGTACGTCGGCCAAGGTGTCTTGATTTGCGTGGCGCACGATCACCCGCCACCAGATGGGCTGGTCCCTGTCGGGCCGGAGCACGTGCAGTTGGTCCGTGTTCACCAGCAGGCGCGTGCTGCTGGTGTTCGTCGTCCAGGTCCGGTCTGCGGGGAAGTCTTCCTCGGTGGAGAACTCGACGCGATATGTCAGATCGCTGGTCTTCGGTCCGCGCCAACGGAAGGCGAGCAAGCCTGTCGGTACCCGTCCTGCGTCCGGAGGCAGCAGGGTGAACGCCGGCGCGACCGGTGCGGGTTGGGCCGGCAGCCAGGAGCGATACCGGGTGCCTCGCGCACCGGCGCTGGCAAAATCGACAAGGCGTACCGTGCCCCCGCTGATCGCCGGCACCTCGACGACCATCCAGGGCTCGAGTCCCCTCCAGGCTTGGTCGGCTGCAGCCGGGGCATCCGTCAGCCGGGCTTCCGCCAGCCGGGTCAAGTCAACGCCGGGGACCGCCCCTTCATCGAAAGGATTGTGCGCCTGGTCATACGCCAGAAGCAGCGGCCCGCGGTAGAGAGACACCTTGCCCGCCGCTTCGTTGGCCCCCGCCACGGCGCGCAACGCCGCGTCGAAGTGAAAGCGCACCTCGTCGCCGGCTGCCCACAGCCGTCGCACTTCGAGATACGTCCCGACAGGAGCGGTGTCCGGCACACCGGGGAAGTTCGCGCTGACACGCGTTTGCCGGGACCACGCCGGCATGCGGAATCGCAGGGTCCACGGCTTGGCTCGATGCTCGCCAGCCTCGACGATTCTGACGCGCTGCGAGGCCAACGTGAGGTAATCCTGGTCCAACTCCAGCACGACCTTCCCGGGCGCGCCCGGCAGGGTGAATCTACCCGGGAGATAGCTGTTGATCACCATGCCATCGGGTCGCGCCATCATCGCCCATTCGCTCAACATCCCCAGGATCCGCGGGGCGTTCACCGAGCAGCAGTTCAGCTCCGGCGTCCCCGTCCGCGACTGAAACACGATCGTATGGGCGCTGGCCTCGCGCGAGCCGTCCATGGGCGTGTTGTAGGTCCACCAGCGTCCGCTGGGATGCTGAGCACCCAGGCCACCGTTCAACGTGGAAAGCTCGAGTTCGTCGGCGGCACGCGCGTCGCCGGTCAGCTTCAGGTAATCCAGCGTCAACGCCATCCAGGCGACAGTGCAACAGGTCTCGATGGCTGAGGGTGCATAGGGGTTTCCGGTGGCCTGCTCACCCGAGCTGAAACCGCCGGTGTTGCGACGGTCCCAGCGCCGGATGCTGCGCCAGTGGTGATCGAACGCCATGGCGTAGTTCACGTCCATCGTGATGCGCCAGAGCTCGAGCAGGCCCTGCAGATCGTGCAGGCTTTCCCAACGCGGACGGGGGGAGCGGAAGAACTCCCGGCCGTCCAGGCCCGCCCGGAGGTAATCGCCGGCCCGTTGCCAATCCTTCTCAACCTCGCGTGCCATGCGGAGGTGGCGCTCTTCGCCCGTGGTGCGGTACAGCATGGCCAGGCCGGTGAGGATGGCCATGTTCATCTCCGGATCCCCGGCCTCGAGGACGCGGCGGCCGGTGTCCAGGTAGGTTGCGCACACCAAATCGGCGGCCTTCCGGGCCGCGGCGAGCGCAGCGTCGTCCCCGGTGCGTTCATGCCACATGAGCAGGGCGACGATTGCGTGGTAGTGGCCCCACAGATCCCAGTTCTTCAGCAACCGGTCGGCCTTGGGGAACGGACCGAGGTAGCCGTCCTCCGCCTGGGTCGCCGTGAACCCGGCCACGACCGCGGCCACCTGTTCTTGAAGGCGTTCGTCCTCGGCAAGGCGCAACGCCTGGATGGCGGAGATGAGGTACTTGCCCACAAACTCGCCGGCCCAGGGAACGAGTTGGGGCACAGGCTGGCGGTCGCGCAGCCGGAACATCTCGATCATCCCGGGATTGGCCTGCGGGGCGCGCAAGAGCCAGTGGTCGATGTTCGCACGAATGCGCTCACCGACCACGCCTCCGAACTCAAAGCGGCCCTGGGGGAAGGCATCGCACTGCAGCCGGGCCGCCAGTTCACCCGGATGCCCACGGCTCACGGCGACCGTGACGAGAGCGAGGAGACAGGTTGTCCGAAGGGAGCGGGCATTCATGACGATGGCAGTCAGGCGGACCCGTGAGTTCGATGCGAGTTTGGGGTTCTGAAGCCGCTGGCGTCGGGTGTGGAATGGGCCGCGCCCGCCAGGGGCGTCCGCTCCGGCAACGAGGCAGCTCAGAAATCCGTATCCGCCTTCGGAAGGTCGAGTGGCTTGATCCAGATATTGCGGTAACGCACATCATGGCCCTCGGCCTGGAGCTTGAGGCCACCGGGGGTGTCGGTGATTCCCTTGCCGCCATCGTTCCCGCCATCGAGCCCCGAGTTGGGTCCGCCCCAGACCTGGCTGATCGGGACGTTGGTGTGCACCTTTTGGCCGTTGAAATACATCGTGACCAAGGCCTTTTCGGAGCGGCGTCCGTCGGCAAATCGGGCCGCCCGGAACACGATGTCGTAGGCGTTCCACTTTCCGACGCCGGCGTAGGCCGGGTAGGGGGATTCAGTCTCGTTGATCACGGCGCCCATCCCATGGCTGGTCTTGTCACCATCAAGCACCTGGATTTCATAGCGGTTCTGGAGGTAGACCCCGCTGTTGCCGCCGGGCTGCATGATGAGGAACTCCACGTGCAACCGGAAATCGCGGAAGGCCTGTTTGGTGAGAAGATCCGCGGCGCCGTACTTCCCGCCGGCGGCCGCCGGTTCGAGCGTGGACATTGCCGTGCCTCCGTCCACCGGGTCAGGGACGATCTGCCACTTGATCGGGAGGGACGACCGGAAACCCGGCCCCTGCCAGTAAGTCCACTTGGCGTCCAGCATCGAGCGGCTGCCGTCGAACAACGTCTCCGCCCCGCTGATGGGCTTGGCCCCCACACCGATTCCCCGGTCCGGTTCGGCCGACCGGGAAACGGAAGCGTGGACGGCAAGGGTGACAACGACAGCAGTCAGCAAAGGACGGAGTCCAGGAGTGCGGTTCGGGGCTTTCATGTTCACGGCTGACCATGCCAGAGATTCCCTCCGGCGTAAACCCCGCCGCAGGGTATCTCGACAGCTCCCGGGCGAAGGCAGGTCCGCGGGACAGCGTCCGCTCCGTGGTCGGCGCGTTCGATCAGGACGGCCTCGGGCCGGCGGCAAGCCGTGCGAACCGTGCCGCGAACCTGGGCGCGTCAAGGCGCGTCAAACGCCAGCAAGGCCAGCACGAGGGGCAGGTAAGTCACCGAGGCCAGGAACAGCCAACGTGCCGTCAATCGGTCGAGCCGGCGCGCAAACCGGATGGCGAGGACCAGCATCGCCACGCCCAAGACGAGGGCCACCACCAGGTACGCCGCACCTGCCAACCCGAGCGCGACCGGGCTGAGGCTCACGGCGAGGAGCCCTACCGAGTGACTGATGCTCTGCAAGCCCGTGCGCAACCCGCTCGGTTCCACCACCGGCAGCATTTTCAACCCCGCCCTCGCGTAGTCCTCCCGGTACAGCCAGGCGATCGCCATGAAGTGCGGGATTTGCCAGAAGAACTGGAGCGCGAACAGCGACCAGCCACCCATCGCGAGCCCATCCGTGGCTGCCGCCCAACCGATCAGGGGCGGCATGGCCCCGGGCACGGCGCCCACGACGGTATTCAACGTGGAGACCCGTTTCAGCGGCGTGTAGATAAAGACATACAACACGAGCGTCACCGCTCCCAAAGCCGCTGCCGCCAGCGAAGTCGCCAGGACCAGCCAGACCAGCCCCGCCAGACTGCACACGCCACCGAAAGCCAGCGAGAAGTTCGGCGTCACCCGGCCCGAGGGAAGCGGCCGATCCTGGGTCCGATGCATGAGCGCGTCCAGGTCTCGCTCCAGGAACTGGTTCAGGGCCGAAGCCCCGGACGCGAGGAGCCCTGTTCCCACCAAGGCATGCAGCAGGAGGACCAGATCTACATGGCCCCGCGCGCCGACGGCGAACCCCACCGCGGTCGTCACCAGCACCAGGCCCGTAAGCCGGACCTTCACCAATTCCATGAGCACGGTGAGCCGGGACTTCTCGGCGGCGCTCGGCCGGGACAGGGATGCAGATTCGGTGGAACTCACAGATTCAAGGGCCTAGCTCGCCGGCTCCAGAGAGCATCCGGCGGTGGGACCGGTTCGAAGGTCCTTCGAGCGCGCCGGTAAGGCGGAAGCGGGAATCTCCCGATCCCGCTTCAAGGCGGCCATGCAGAGCAAACCGCCGATCAGGAAAACAAGCGATCCGATGGCCACGTGCGCCGTGGCGATATCCGCCGCTTTGTTTGTCCACACCGTCACCGCCCCGAGGGTGAACTGGAGCAGGACCAGACCGAGCCAGACTCCGGCCCATCGCCGCATCCCCTCACCGGGCTCCAGCTCGCGCCAGCAGCGCCGCCACGCGACTACCACGGCTCCCGCCACGAGGAGCGCTCCGACACGATGGAGCATGTGCAGCAACACGTCGGCCTTGGCGATGGGGTTCGCCGCCACCACTTCGAGTCGCTGTTGGTTGTACCCTTGAATCGCTGCAGGGTCGGTCCGGGGCCAGACCCTTCCATACGCCAGAGGAAAGTCCGGAACCGCGAGCCCGGCGTGGCGATGCCGCATGGTGGCACCGAGACCGAGTTGGACGAAGATCAACGCGGTGGCGAGCAGCAATGGACCGCGAACCTGCCTGGCGCGCCGGGCAATTCCCCCTGCCTTGGTCCACCCTCCCGACCGGATTGCGATCACGCCCGTGAGCACCAGGAACGACTGGGCCAGCATGCCATGCACGACGCCAATTTCGTCAGCCATCCAGGCCACCCGCAACCCGCCGAGGACGCCCTGCAATATGACTGCGGCAAGGGCCGTAACTCCGAGCCAGCGGAGCGTGGCCGGGTTGCGCGCGAACTGTACGAGGCCCCAGACGATGGCGGGCACGGCTGCCGCCGCAAGCGTGACATAGACCGGCATCGAGCGCGCTCCGAGCAGGGCCAGGGCGAGGAACATGGCAACCAAGCCTCCCCCGCGGGCCACGCCCCGGGTCTCGCGTGCCCAGAGCCAGGCGGCGAGAACTGCGGTGAGCAGGCCAACCAAAGCGCCCATCAGCCGATGGGTGTGCTCATAAAGGATGCCGCCCACCCACTGGGAAACCGGGAACAGGAACAGGTTGTAGCCATAGGTGTTCGGCCAGTCGGGCACGGCCATTCCGGCCCCCTTGCTGGTGACCAGGCCGCCGATGAAAATGAGCACGAGCGTGGCGGCAACCACCAGCCACGCATAGCGCGTCAGCCACGGATTGTGGGGCGTTCCCTTGGCCTTGAGACCATGCGCGTTGACCATGAGCCGGTCCTGCCGGGTCGGGGGACCCGGCCTACAGGTTGTAGGCCCGGTGCCCGCACCGGGCGGTTCATGAAGAGCCTCTTCCCCGTTCATTGCCAACGCAGCTTAGCCCGTCCCCGGTAAAATCAAAAACCGCTGCGGTCGTCACACCGCAGCGGCGAGAGCGGTCGGGAGGGCGCTTATTGCGCCTTCGCTTCGAGCGTGAAGCTCACTTCCTTCTTGTCCCCGTCGGCGACGGTGACTTCCTGCGTGACCTCACCGGCCTTCAGGTGATAGGCCACCAGGGTGTATTTCCCGGCGGGCAGGTCGGCCGGCAGCTTGAACTTGCCGTCCTTGTCCGTCACCGCGAAATACGGGTGGGGGAGCACGCCGACGTAGGCAAACATCCAAGGGTGGACGTCGCATTTGAAGCGCACGAGGACCTCGGGTTTGGCGAAGCTCTTTTCAGTGACCATCCCCTGGACGGGCTGGCCGACGTTGAACTCCTTGTTGCCCTCGGCCTTCGGCGTCGCGTGCACATTGTGCATCAACGGGTCGGAGTTCTTGATCTGAAACTTCTGGTCGACCATCACGCCCATGACGTACGGCTCGTAGAAGCAGTTCACTTGGTCGAGCACGGGCAGTTTGTCGGTGGGCGGGGTGTACGTCTTTCCGGCCGGGGCTTCCTTGAGGTACACAAACACGTTCGCCAGGCCGTTATCCGCGCCCACGACGTAGTGGCGCGTGAAGGCGTCCTTGGTGTGCAGCTTTCCGCAAAGCGCGTCAAAAGCCACCTTCTTTTCCGGGGGTGGCGTTCCTTTCAGGGTCACCTTGCCGCTGACTTCGGCGGCCGTGAGGCACTGCAGGCCTACGCCGGCGACCACCGCTCCAATGCATGCTCCGTAGTGTTTCATCGTTGCTGGTTCCTCTGAGTGTTCCGCTGCCTGTTTTATTCAAAACAGAATCTGGAGGTTAGCAGCGCAACGACCCTTCGCAAGCGTTTTGCCCGGTTTTGCAGCCCCGGATTCATGGCCGTCGACAAAGTCGGCTTGGTCCCGAGACGGCCCGGGTCGTCTGGAAGG
>CAZHUS010000094.1:0-32611 GCA_964535555.1 uncultured Verrucomicrobiota bacterium | reverse complement strand
CTCCAAGGCACGTCCGGGGCCGCGAAGCGCCTGGAGTGCGGGGATTCATCCCCGTCCCTCCGGGGCCCGGGACTCAACGCGGCAACGGACCCAGCCAGCGCCGGATCATGCCGGCTTGCGGGTGATTGGGCTGCAACTGGAGAACGCGGAGGTAATGCTCCCGCGCCTTGGCCGGATCCGCCAGCGTGGTCGCGTAGAGGTTCGCGGCCGCCAGATGGGCTTCGACGTTGTTGCCATCTTTGGAAAGAACCCGGTCCAACTCGGCGGCCGCATCGAGCGGATAGCCGGCTTTCTCGAGCGTGAGGGCAAACCCGTAGCGCGCCCGGGAATCGTCCGGCTTCAGGGCGAGCGCCTGCTCGTAGGTCGCGAGCGACTTCTTCCAGTCCTGGAGATCAAACGCCATGACCGCCTGGTTGAACCACGCGTTGAAGCAGGCGGGATCGGCCTCCAACGCCCGGGTGTAGATCGACTGGGCCTCGGCCAGGCGCCCCGCCTGGTGTTCCCGCACGCCATTCATGACCAGCTGATTGGCCTTGGCGCGATCTCCTGGCGCCGCCGGAGACGGATTGCGGTACTGGTAACGCGGAATGACCGGGGCCGGGGCGACCGCAGGCGAGGGGGCGGTCGCGGGTGCCCGGGCGGAGGCCAGCCGGGTCGCTTCCCGGGCAGGCTCGGGCGCCCGTCGACGGGCCTTCTCCGCTGCTTTCTCTTCGGCCTTCCGGAGCTTGGCTTCGCGCTCGGCCTGTTCTTCGAGCGCCCTGGCCTTTTCCTTTTCAGGATCCGACTCCTTGGACCCGAACCACCCGACGGGGTTGAGTCGCGAAATCAGGGAGCGCTTCCGGGGTTCTTCGGTAACAGCGGTGGGGAGCGTCTGCGGGGCACCCGTTGCGGAAGGGGGGGTGGTGGAAACCGAAGCCGCCGGGGGAGGAACCTCCGCAGCGGCGAGGTCACTTGCGGGTTTGAACTCGGGTTCCCGGCCGAGGTCGACGGTCTCCACGGGCGCCTCAGCCTCGGCCGTCGGTGGGGCAGCGGGTTCGAGTTCGGGCGACGCCTTCGAACCGGGTTCGGGCGAAGGTGAGGGGACGCCTGCCGCTGTCGGCGGCGAATCCACGGCCGCGAGCGCGGGAGGCTCGGATCCGGCCTCAACTACCCGAGCCGGCGGAGGGGCGTTGGTAGCGCCCGCAACCACGCTGGGCGGAGCACTCGTCGGCTGCGGTGCCGGCGGGGGAGCTTCGACGACGCGGGCTGGCGGTGAGGTCTTCACGACCACGGGCGGCGGCGAAGTCGCGACCACCGTCGGTTTCGTGGAGGTGCTGACAGTCGAGGGCGGCACCGACGTCCGCAGCGTCATCACCAGGTTGCTCGCCGTGGCCGTCACGTTCGTAGGCAAGGAGGCCGGAGCGACCGGCGGACGCGCCGGGGGCCTCGCCGCCGCGAGGGTGCGGGCAATCTGGTTCGTCAGGTTGCGAAGCGTGGGCGCCGCCGGGGCGTTCGTGGTCCGGTCCAGATACGCCTGGAACTTCTGTTGGGCGAAAAGCAGATCCCCGGTCTGGTGGGAAAGCACCGCCTGGTTGAGGAGCGCGGGCGGGTAACCGGCTGCTTTGCTCAGCGCCGCTTCGAAGTGTTGAAAGGCCTCGGGAGCCTTCCGTCGCCGGGCGTAGCCCACGCCGAGAGCATTGAGGGCCTCGGCCTGCTGCAGGTTCGAGGCCGGAAGCCGGCGTACCTTCTGAAGATTCTGCTGGGACGCTTCGACCAGGTTGGCGCGGAGCTGAGCCTTGCCAAGCAGCAGCCAGCCCGCCGGGTCTTCTGGGAGCTGCGTGGTGTAGGTGGTGAGTTCGCTGATCGCCGCGGCGTAATTCGTCCGTTCGAAGAACAGGTACCCACGGTTGTACCGGGCGGCGAAGAGGTTCAGGTCCTTGTCGAGCGCCGCCTTGTAACAGAGGGCCGCGTTGTCGGCCTGCCCGGACCGATGATAGGCAACGCCGAGGTGGTTCCAGGCCTGGGCGGCCGCGAGGGCGTTGGTTGAAAAGGCGCGGACCGCTTCGCGAAAAACCGCCACGGCCTCCTCGTTCCGCCCCTGGGCCAACAGGCGTTGCCCTTCGAGCAACTCGCGCCTGCCGGCGGGTCCGCACCCGGTCAGCAGCAGGACCACCAGCATTCCGAGAAGCGCCAGAGCAGGGCCAACCGAACCCACCGCGTCCGGACGCAAGGCTGGCCGTCGCGCCGGATCGGCGGCGGGGGCCGGATGGGCGGGAACGCGGGACATGGCACCGGGGACGTGCGCGCTCCCGAGTGGGTCGGGCTTGCAATGGTCACCGGAGAGGCCCGATAACACCCCCTGTTTCAGGGCGGCTGACATGTCGCCCGGTGGTAGCACTCCATGTTCAGCGAGTCAAGAAACCCACAGGCAAACGCCGCGGCACGTCTTGCCTGGTGCCTCAGTCTGTGCCTCACAGTCTCTGCGGCGGCGGCTGACACCCAGAGCCGGGTTTCGGCGATGGTCCCCTTTGCCATGCCTCCCCCGACCAAGGCGCGGGTGGTGATCCAGCAGAACCCGGCGGCGACCCGGACCTTCATGCCGCAGTTGGGGGTCATCCGCGACATGGTGGACCAAGGCGTGCTGAGCGTGACCCGTCAGGCGACGCTCACCCAGGCCTGGCGGAGCCTGGTTTCCACCCAGGACGTCGTCGGGATCAAGGTCTACTCGGCCCCCGGCGAGCTTAGCGGCACCCGACCCGCCGTGGTGGAGGCCGTCGTCACCAGCCTGCTTGCGGCGGGACAGCCCTCCAGCAACGTGGTGATCTGGGACCGCCAGATGGTGAACCTGCGGCAATCGGGTTTCGTGGCCCTGGCAGAGCGGCAGGGCGTCCGGGTTGCCGCCAGCGCGGAGGCGGGCTACGACACCAACGAATTCTACGCCAACGCGATTCTCGGCCAGCTGGTGCATGGGGATCATGAATTCGGAACCGACGGAGAAACGCTGGGCCGCAATTCGTACGTCTCGAAGCTGGTGTCCCAAGGGATGACCAAGATCATCAGCATCGCCCCGATGCTGAATCACAATCTCACCGGCGTCTCGGGACATCTGGCCAGTGTGGCCCTGGGCAGCGTGGACAACACCTTCCGGTTCACGAGCGACGCTAGCCGGTTGGCGGTGGCCGTGCCCGAGATCTACGCGCTCCCCGTGCTCGGCGACCGGGTGGTGCTCAACATCACGGACGCCCTGATCGCGCAGTATTACGGCGAGGAGATCCAACGGCTCCATTACTCTGCCGTGCTCAACCAACTGCGGTTCAGTACCGACCCCGTTGCCCTGGACGTCCTGTCCATTCGCGAACTCGAGCTCCAGCGGGAACGAGCGGGCATGCCGGCCGTCAAAGCCGATCTCGCTCTCTATCAAAATGCCTCGCTCGTCCAAAACGGCGTCAGCGATTTCAACCAGATCCAAGTGGAATTGTCCCCGTAACCGGGACGCCTTGGTCCCGCAGAAAACCCCCAACTCGCCCAGAGCGCGGGCGCCTTGATGTCGGAAGACCCGGCCTACACGCTGTAGAGCCGCTGCCCTCACCGGACGGTGCATGGAAAGCTCCTTGTTCCTTGCGGACCTGCTCACCGGCCCTTCCGAGGTAGGGCGCGCAGTCCCTTGCGCGCCGGAGCGGCGGGCAGCGGAGGGCCCGCCCTACCGGGGGGCGGTTCACCGGCAGAGTCCCCTTGGCCTGTCGACCCTGCGCCGTGACCATGGACCAGAAAGCGCCGGGAAATCGGACGCACTCCAAACGCCTCGCGCCGTTCCAAGGCACGTCCGAAACCGCGAAGCGCCGCGAGCGCGGGACCTCACCAGCCCGGTTCCGGTTTGACGGTGGCGCTGAGCCCGGTCGGCCCGGTGATGTAGATGGGGCTTTCGCCCAGCGGCACGGTGAGATTGCCCGTCCGCACCGCATCATACTCGACGAACCGTCGGGTCCCGTAGAGATCATGGAACACGAGGCCGGCAGGGGAGTTGTTGACGCGGATATACCCCACGGGACGCGTGCTCCACGCCACCAGGCAGTCCTGTTGTTTGCCGGGGTCGGTGAAGACCACCACGTAGACGTCGGGCCCGAAAGCGTCGTTGCGCACCCAGGTCTTTCCTTCGAGCATCCGCGTCATCCAGCCATACGCCGCATAGGCGTACTTGGGCGAGAGGTCGAATCGGGCCAGGCCCACCATGTCCGCCTGGTCGAACTGGCGGACGCCCTGGTCCCGAAGCGTCCACCAAAACACCTTCTCGATCCGGCGCGACCCCAGGGCGAGCACGTAGAAGCGTACGGCCAGGTCCGCCTGACGCAGCTCGGAGGTGCCGTAAGGGTGGATGTGTGAATTCCAGCAAACCTCCGTCACCCAGAGCGGCTTCGCACGGTTCTGTTCCTCGAGCATTTTCACGAGTTCCTCGGTTTGTTGGAGGAAACTCATGTTCACGAGCGTGTAATTGGTGGGCAGGTGGCCGCCATGCCAGTTCTTCACGTACTGGTCGAGCATCCAGCGGTCAAAGGGCTCCTCGGGAGCTGTGGGCGGCCGGTACGGATGGAAGGCGATGATGTCAAAGGTGCTGGGGGGCACCTGTTTCACCACCTGCCGGGCCCACAGAACATCACAGAACGCCATGTTGAGCGCGACCACCTTGGCCTGCGGGTTCACGCCGTGGATGGCGATCCCCGCGGCCGTCAGCAGGCGCGCATAATCCGTGGAGGTCCCTTTCCAGAAACCGCCGTTGGGCTCGTTCCAGATCTGCCAGTGATCGACGCGACCGGCGTAGCGCTTCGCCGCGAGCTCGGCGAACCTGGCGTACGCGTCGGCACCCGTGCTGCTCGCGGGATCGTGAAACGTGGGGGCATAGGCGAGACACCCCAGGATCTGAATGCCGTGCGCGCGGCATTTCTCCACGAGTTCGTCGTACGGTTGCCACGCGTACTGGCCCGGTTGGCGCTCGATCTTCCGCCAGTTGAAGTCCTGTCGTCCCCACTTGATGCCCAGCTCCTGCATGGCCTTGAGCTGCTCCTCCAGATTGGACTGGAGCGGATCCAGCGCGGTGTTGATCCCGAAGGCGGAGTTCGTGAGGAGAGCGGTCGCAAACCGCACGGGCGGGAGTTTGACCTCGAAGTTCGAGCGGGCCGGGGGCAGATCCGCCGACCTGACCAGACCGCCGATCCATGCCAGCAGCCACATCGCCTTCGAGCCCAGCCGGGAGGCAAACATGGGCGCATCTTCGGAAAAGGCGCAGCTCCAGGGAAGCCCGTTTTGGGGGCGTGGGATCCCCCGGTCAGAACATCTTGGTGAGATCGTCGGAACCGGTGGGCTTCTGCCAGTAGGTGTCGGCCGCGGGATTTCGGCGCAACTGGAGGAGGTCCTTGCCCAGGAGGCGCAGCACCAGCCCCAAGGGAGTCAGGATCAGGAAGAACACCAGGCTCAAGACCACCGGGGCGACCACACGGCCCATGCCGTGGCTTACGATCATTCCCAGCCGGTACGGTCTCCGGAGCCACCGCGGCCGCACGATGGCCAGAGCCGCGACCACCAGCAGGCCTGCCAGCAGCGCGGTTGCTGCGGGCTCCGCCAAGATGCCCCGCCAGCACAGCCAGCCGACGATCAAGGCGAGCACGAGGGCTGAGCTCAGGCCGAACTTGCGCCACTCACGCGGATCCTCTTTCAGCCGGAGTTTCACGGGTCAATCAGCTTGGGGAGCCACGCGGCGTTCGAGTTTGCGGTGGGGTTGAGCCGTGCGTTCGAGGACGTAACTCCCGATCACGAGATAGTCCATTTCCGTGTTCACGAAGCAGCGATACGCATCGTCGGGGGTACACACAATCGGCTCACCGCGGACGTTGAACGACGTGTTCACGAGCACGCCGCAACCGGTCACTGCCTCCCAGCGGCGCAACAATTCATGCAGGAGCGGGAAGCGGCTGGCGTCGACGGTCTGGATCCGCGCCGAAAAGTCCACATGCGTTATCGCGGGCAGGGTCGAGCGCTCGGCCTTGAGCAACTCGAGTCCGTGCAAGCCCGCCGGCACCGCCTTGCGATGCCCGGCCTTCACCGCGGCGACAAGCAGCATGTAGGGCGATTCCGCGTCGAGTTCGAAGTAGTCCTGCACCCGGTCGCGAAGCACGATCGGCGCGAAGGGCCGGAACGACTCGCGGAACTTGACCTTCAAGTTCATCACCGACTGCATCGCCGGCGACCGGGGATCGCCGAGGATGGACCGCGCCCCCAGGGCACGCGGTCCGAACTCCATCCGGCCTTGGAACCAACCCACCACCTTTCCGGCGGCGAGCAACGAGACGGTGCGCTCAAGCAGGCCTTCCGGCTCCCGCTTTTCGAACACCGCATGGTGCTGCCGGAGGGCGTCCTCAATCTCCCCATCGCTGAACGCGGGGCCCAGGAGTGCGCCGCCCATCGAATCCGGCAGCACGGGCCCCGGGATCCGGCGTTCGCCATGGAAGTGCCCGTGCCATGCGGCCAGGGCGGCACCGATGGCCCCCCCGGCGTCGCTCGCCGCCGGCTGAATCCAGAGCCGCTCGAAGATCCGTTCCCGATGGATCAGGCCGTTGGCAACGCAATTCAGCGCCACGCCGCCGGCAAGACAGAGGTTCGGAAGCCCGGTCACTTCGCGGGCGTGTCGGGCCAGGCGCAACATGACTTCCTCGGTCACGACCTGGACCGAGCGGGCCACGTCCATGTGCCGCCTTTCGACCGGCGCTTCCGGTTCACGGGGGGCGCCTCCGAACAAGCGATGGAACCGCGTGTTGGTCATTGTCACCCCGTGCAGGAACTCGAAGTAATCGAGGTTCAGCCAGAAGGACCCGTCCGCCTTGAGATCGAGCAATTCACTCCGGATGAGATCGGCGTAACGGGGCTCGCCATAGGGCGCCAAACCCATCAGCTTGTACTCGCCGGAATTGACACGAAAACCACAGTACGCGGTGAAAGCCGTGTACAGCAGGCCGAGCGAATGGGGAAAGCGCACTTCCTTGAGCAGGCGAAGTTCGCGGCCTTCACCAATCCCCAGCGTGGTGGTGGCCCACTCCCCCACCCCATCCACGGTCAGCACGGCGGCGCGTTCGAACGGGGATGGAAAGAAGGCGCTGGCGGCGTGAGCCTGGTGGTGGGCGGTGAAGAGCACCGGGCATTCGGGGCGCAAACCGGCAAGCTCGTCGCGGATGGTTCCGCGCAAGTTCAACTTCTCGCCCAGCCAGCCTGGAAGCACCGTGACGAAGGGGCGCCAGCCACGCGGCGCGACCGCGAGCCAGGTCTCGAGCATCCGCGCGAACTTGGTGATCGGCTTGTCGTAAAAGACGACGGCGTCCAGTTGGGCAGGAGTGAGGGCCGCCTCGCGGAGGCAGAATTCAATGGCTTGGACAGGGAACCCTTCGTCGTGTTTGCGGCGGCTGAAGCGCTCCTCCTGGGCGGCGGCGACGATGGTGCCACCGGAAACCAGGGCGGCGGCAGCATCGTGATAGTAGGCCGAGATGCCGAGGATGTGGGGCGGGCCGCCCATGGATCACATGAACGGGTAGATGGCCCACGCGATGCCCGAACTGGAACCGAAGATCAGGAGGGCGGCCAGCCCGAGCAGCACCAGGACCAGCGGCACCAGCCACCATTTCTTTTCCTGGCGCAGGAACTGGAGGAACTCTTTGAACAGCGCCCACATGACTGCCCCCATCGTAACGGCCGGGAACCTCGGCCAGCAAATCCAATCAAATATTCTCGCCCAGGCTGGGCTCGACCGCGTAGGTCAGTTTTTGCTCCGCCTCGAGCGGTGCGCTTTCGGTGGCCAGCACCCGGTAGTTGCGAACCTGCAGCGACACCCGCTTGCCGTCCTCGAGGCCGAGTTGTGCGTACTCTTCTTTCGTGATGCGAGCGCGGATCACGAGGCCGGACTCGAGCTCCAGTTCCAGCCGGAGCATCGTTCCCAGGAAGTAGGTCCGCCGCACCGTGCCGAGGTACCGAAACTGCCCGAGATCGGGTGAGATCTGCACCGCGTAGGGTCGGAAGCCGATCCGCATGCGGTGACCGTCCGGCAGGCCCGGGGCGGGGAACTGGAGCTCGTGAAGTCCGGCCATGCCTCCCCACACCTCGAGTTCGAGGACGTTCATGACCCCGATGAAACGTGCGACGAACTCGTTGACGGGTGATTCGTAGACGTCGCGCGGCGTGCCGATCTGTTCGAGGCGGCCCCGCGAGAAGATGACGATCCGGTTGGCCACCTCCATGGCTTCCTCCTGATCGTGCGTGACGAACAAGGTCGTCACGTTGAGGTCGTGATGGAGCTTCACCAGCCACTCCCGCAACTCCTGACGGATCTTGGCGTCCACGGCGCCGAAGGGTTCGTCCAGGAGCAACACACTGGGCTTTGGCGCGAGGGCCCGCGCGATGGCAACACGCTGACGCTGGCCGCCGGAAAGCTGGTGCGGATAGCGGTATTCGAGGCCGTCCAGTCCGAAGAGGCGGAGCAGTTCGCCCACGCGCGCCTTCACCTGCTTGCGGCGCCACTTCTTGACCTTGAGCCCGAACGCGATGTTCTGGAACACGGTCATGTTCTTGAACAGCGCGTAGCTCTGGAACACGAAGCCGATGTTGCGCTGCTGCACCGGCACGTCGTTCACCCGCTTGCCCCGGATGTAAATATCCCCCTGCGACGGCATCTCCAGCCCGGCGATCATGCGCAGGACGGTCGTCTTGCCGCCGCCGCTCGGGCCGAGCAGCGCCACCAGTTCCCCATCCTGCACGGTCAGGCTCACGCCTTCGACCGCCACGGTCGGACCGAAACGCTTTCCGACGTTCCGAAGTTCGATGCTCATGCGACGACGTAGGCCAGCGCGGACTCGATTCGCTCCCAGACGACCTCCGGGTCCTCCAACCCGACGGAGAGCCGGATGAGATAGCGCGAAACGCCACACGCCTCGGCCCAGTCCAGCTCGGAGTAATGGGCCAGCAGCGTGAACGGGCAGGCCAGGGTAAAGATGGTGCCCAGACTCGGCCCCTTGCAGAGCCGAAGCCGGTCGTAAATGACGGGGGAGCGTGTGGCGGCGTCCCGCGGCAGGAACGTCACCAGGCAGCCCCAGCCCCCGCCCGGCCGGCGCAGCGCCTCGTACACTTCGCTGAATTCCCAACGGGGATACCAAACCCGCTCGATGGCCGGATGCGCACGGAGCCTCTCTGCAACCAACAGGCCGTTCGCATTGTGCCGCGCCATCCGTTCGGGAAAGCCGCGCAACTGGCGGTCCAGGACGGCGGCTTCCGTGGCGTCGAGAAGTTCCTCGTGCCGGTTG
This sequence comes from uncultured Verrucomicrobiota bacterium, assembly GCA_964535555.1. Classification (GTDB taxonomy): domain Bacteria; phylum Verrucomicrobiota; class Verrucomicrobiia; order Limisphaerales; family J093; genus DSVZ01. Next base: position 23,300 of record CAZHUS010000094.1, on the reverse strand, counting down.
CCGACAATGCGTTTGAGCTGGGCGTAGTACGGAGATCGGGGATTGCAGATGAGGGCCCCGCCCATCGCGTCGCACGTGCCCACCATGTGCTTGGTCAGGCTGGTAGCCACCAAATCAGCATGCGCGCGAAGGTCCACGTTGTACGGTGTCGCCACCACATCATCGATCACCAGGGGAATCCCGTGGCGCCGCGCGACCGGCGTGATCCGCCGCAAGTCGGCCGAACCCAGCAGCGGGTTGCCCGGGATCTCGCAGAAGCACGCCGCGAGCGGGGTGCGCTCGAGCAGTTGGCCGAGTTCCTCGTGAATGCGGTCGAGGTCGTGCAACAGGTGCCCCCCGTTGCCGAGCTTCTGTTGAAGCTTGAACGTATCGACGTAGGGAAAACCGAGCTGGGCGGTCGGTCGGCCCGGTGTGCGCTCCGTTACCACCTCGAGGGCTCGAGCCTGGGCCGCCATCCCCGTGGGCGTGAGATAGACGTCGTCCTCCGCACAGTCATACAAGCCGGCGAGTTGGCGCCGCAACGAGGCGAGATGTGCCGGGCCGTCCGCCGCGACCGGCGCGCCGGCGAGCCAGGCCTCGGCTTGCCGGCTGCAGACGATCCAACCCGTGTGCTGCCAGAAGGCCTTGAGCGCCGGCTGGCCCGCCACGGTCGTCACCACGCCGTTCATGCCCCGGAGCGCGACTGTCTCGGCCGGTTCGCCGGACATACGGCTCACGAACGCCACACCGTCACGCGCGACGCGAGGCGACGGAAACGGCAGGCAGGGCCGGCCGGCTCCGAGCTCATGCGCCACTTGGGCGACCAGGGGATGAATGACGAAGCGCGGATAACCCTGGCGCAAGTGCTGCAGCACCTCCGGGCGCTTCTCCTCGTAGCCAACGACGTCCTGCCAGCGAGGCAGAGCGACAGAGACCGCGTGCGCGCTGGGTGGCAGCGGGCGCCCCAGATCACCCTCCCTCCAAAGCGGGGCCGTGAGCAGGTCGGACGGGTTCAACCCACCACCTCCTTCAACGCCTGGTCCAGGTCCGCACGCAGATCCTCCACATCCTCGATGCCCACGGACAGACGCAACAAGCCGTCCCCGATTCCCACCTGGCGCCTGACCTCCGGGGGGACGCTCGCATGAGTCATGGTCGGCGGGTGGCAGATCAGGCTTTCCACGCCCCCGAGGCTTTCAGCGAGGGTGAAGTAACGCAAGCGCCGGCAGAATCCGAGCGCCGCCTCCGCCGAACAATCCAGCTCGACAATCACCATGCCCGACCCTGCACGCATCTGGCGCCTTGCCAGTTCGTGCTGCGGATGGCTTGGAAGAAACGGATGGCGTACCTGGCGCACGCCCCGCCGCGTTTCGAGCCAGCGCGCCAGCTCGAGCGCGTTGGCGGAATGACGTTCCATGCGCAAGGCAAGCGTCCGTTGGCCGCGCGTGGTCAACCAGGCGTCGAACGGGGAGGGTTGCAGCCCCAGGGCTTTTTGCGCAAAGACCATGTGCTCGTGCCAGGCTGGATCGTCGGTGGCCACCACGCCGGCGAGACAATCGCTGTGACCGTTCACGTACTTGGTCGTGGATGACAGGGAGAGCGTCGCCCCCAGTTCCAGCGGTCGTTGCAGGTAGGGCGAAGCGAAGGTGTTGTCGACGACCGTCGCCGCGCCCGTTTCCCGGGCGAGGGCACAGATCGCGCCCAAGTCCAGGATCTTCAACAGCGGGTTGGTCGGGCTTTCGAGCCAGACCAGCGCCGGACGCAAGGCCCGGATCGCATCCCAGTTCCTGGGTTGCGCCAGGTCCCGGTACTGCACCTGGAGACCGAACTTCGCGAAAACGCGCGCGAACAGCCGGTAGGTGCAGCCGTACACGTTTTCCTCCGCGAGAACCACGTCACCGCTCTTCAGCGTGGACACCACCGCGGTGATCGCCGAGACGCCGCTCGCAAAACACGTCGCGTGTTTCGCCCCTTCCAGCGAAGCGAGGCTGCCCTCGAGCATCCGGAAGTTCGGGTTGCCCGACCGCGTGTAATCGAACCCGTCCGGATTCCCGCTGGCGAAGGTCGACGTCAGGAAGACCGGCGGCATGACGGCGCCCGTCGTGCCCGCGAAGCCGCGGCCGGCGTGGACGGCCCGGGTGCTGAATCCCGTCGAAGAGGAGTTGCTCACGGCACGGGATCGCTTTCGACGCCGATGTCGGCGAAGAGCCACGAGGAGAGGTAGCGTTCGCAGCAGGAAGGGATAATGGCCACGATTTGCTTCCCGGCGTTCTCCGGACGCTTGGCAACCTCGAGGGCGGCCCAGATCGCGGCCCCGCTCGAGATTCCCACCGGAATGCCCTCGAGTTGATTGACCTCCTTCGAGAGGGGGCCGGAATCCTCCTCCTTCACCTGGATGATTTCGTCGATGAGGCTGGTGTTCAGAACCTGCGGCACGAAGCCGGCGCCAATCCCCTGGATCTTGTGCGGGCCAGGCTGCCCGCCGGACAGCACGGGCGAGCGCGCCGGTTCGACGGCGATGGCTTTGAAGGAGGGTTTGCGCGCCTTGATGACCTCGGCCACGCCCGTGATGGTGCCGCCCGTCCCCACGCCGGAGATCAGGATGTCCACCCGGCCGTCCGTGTCCCGCCATATTTCCTCGGCGGTGGTCTTGCGGTGGATCTCCGGGTTGGCGGGATTCGAGAACTGCTGCGGGATGATGCTGTTGGGAATCTGGGCCTGGAGTTCCTCCGCCTTGGCAACGGCGCCGCGCATGCCCTTGGCGCCTTCGGTGAGGACGAGTTTGGCGCCCAGAATCTTGAGCAACTTGCGGCGCTCGAGACTCATCGTCTCCGGCATGGTCAGGATGAGCTTGAGGCCGCGCGCGGCCGCCACGAACGCAAGCGCGATGCCGGTGTTGCCGCTGGTGGGTTCGATGAGCACCGTCTCGGGCTTGATCCGCCCGGAACGGACGCCCTCCTCGATCATGGAGGCGCCGATGCGGTCTTTGACGCTGCCCAGGGGATTGAAGAACTCGAGCTTGAGCAGGATCTCGGCGCGGGCGCCGTATTTCTGCGCGAGGCGGTTGAGCCTCACCAGGGGCGTATTGCCGATGGTCTCGGTGATGTCGTTGTAGATGCGTGCCATGGTTTACGGGGTGTGATGGGTGCTGTGTGTGTGGTGTTGTTTTGGGGGGAAGAGGCGGTCGCCGATGGCGGGGGGCTAAGGCGAGGACGATCGCGTCAACAAAGCCGGATCGCTTTCCGGGGCGGCGCGCTGGGCGAACTCATAGGCGCGATGCTGCTTCCATTCGAGGTAGGACTTGAGGGCGAGAGTCAGCAAGGCGAGAACCGCCAGCAGGCTGGCGACGGCAAACGCGGCCGCCGAATCGTACTCCTGGTAGAGCTTCTCGACGCGCAGCGGCATGGTGTCGGTCTGTCCGGCGATATGGCCGGACACGACCGAAACGGCCCCAAACTCCCCCATCGCGCGGGCGTTGCACAGGATCACCCCGTACAGGAGTCCCCACTTCACGGAGGGAAGCGTCACCTGCCAGAACGTTCGCCAGCCACTGGCACCCAGCGTGAGGGCAGCCTGCTCCTGGTCCGCGCCCGTGGCTTGCATCACGGGGATCAACTCGCGGGCGACGAACGGAAAAGTGACAAACAAGGTCACCAACACGATGCCGGGAACGTTGAAGATGATCCGGATGCCCAACATGTCCAGCCAGGGACCGAGATACCCCTGCATGCCGAAGACGATGACATAGATGAGCCCCGCGACGACGGGCGAGATCGAGAAAGGAAGATCGATCAAGGTGATCAGGAACGGCTTGCCTCGAAACTCGAACTTGGTGATCGCCCAGGCCGCGGCCACACCAAACACGGTGTTGAGCGGAACCGCGATCAGCGCCACCAGCAGCGTCAGCTTGACCGCCGCGAGGGTGTCCGGATCGCTCAGCGCCCGGACGTACGTGGACCAACCTTTGGCCAGCGCCTGCCAGAACACGTTCACCAGCGGCAAGAGCAGGAAAACGCCCAGGTAAAGACCGGCCAGGCCGATCAGCACCACGCGCACCTTGCCTGACTCAGCCGTCCCTTGGGAGGAGGCGCGCGAACTGCGAAGTCTGGAGGTAACGCCGCCAGCCATGGCCTATCGCTGCCACGCGCTTGCCCAGCGCTCCAGCAGGTTGATCACCGCCAACAAGACAAAGGACACCACCAGCAGCACGACCGCGATGGCGATGGCGCCGCTCAGATCGTGCGCGTCCAGCCGGTACATGATGAGGAGGGGCGCGATCTCCGTCTCGAAGACGATGTTGCCCGAGATGAAGATGACCGAGCCGTACTCGCCGATCGCCCGCGCAAACGCCAGGGCAAACCCGGTCAGCACCGCCGGCAGCAGCGTCGGCGCGATAATGCTCAGGAAAGTCCGCATGCGGCCGGCCCCCAGCGTGGCTGCAGCCTCCTCGACCTCCCGCTCGAATGCCTCCAGGACGGGTTGCAGCGTGCGAACCACGAAGGGCAGGCCGATGAACGTCAGCGCGATCACCACGCCCAGCCGGCTGAAGGCACCCCGAATGCCCAGCGGCACCAGCCAGCTCCCCAGCCAGCCGTTCGGGGCAAAGAGGCTGGACAGCGTCAGCCCCGCCACGGCCGTCGGCAGGGCAAATGGAAAATCCACCAGCGCGTCGAGGACACGTTTGCCCAGGAACTCATAACGAACCAGGACCCAGGCCACGAGCGTGCCGAAGACGGCATTCACCAAGGCCGCCACCAAAGACGCTCCGAAGGTGAGGCGGTACGCCGCCAAAGCCTGCTCGGTGGTTGCCAGCCGCCAAAACTCCGCCCCGGACAGCCCCAACGTCTTCCACATCAACCCGGCCACAGGAAGGAGCACGATCACGCTCATGTAAATCAGCGTGTATCCCAGACTCAGCCCGAACCCGGGCAGCACGTTGAACGTTCGGGAACGCATCCTGCCGGACAGAAGACTCGATTAGCTTAAAGAGACGGCGCGCTCACGCCAAGGATTTGTGCAGCCGCCGCCGACGGCCTCGGGCCTCAACGCCGCCGCTTCGACACCTCGTCGAAAATCCCCCCTTCGGCAAAGTGACGGCGATGCGCCTGGGCCCACCCCCCAAAGTCCCCATCAATCGTCACCAGCTCGACCTTCGGGAACTGCGAGGCGAACTCCCCCGCCACCTCCGGCAGCCGTGGCCGGTAGAAGTGCCTTGCGGCCAGGCGCTGCGCCTCCGGGCTTTCGAGGTACTCCAAGTAAGCTCGGGCAACCGCCGCCGTCCCCCGCCGGGTAACCACACGGTCGATCCAGGCCACGGGCGGTTCCGCCAGAATACTCAGTGAGGGCATCACCACTTCGAACTTGTCCTGCCCGTACTCCTTCCGGGCCAGAAACGCCTCGTTTTCCCAGGTGATCAGCACATCGCCCAACCCTCGTTGAACAAAGGTGGTCGTGGCACCGCGCGCCCCGGTATCGAGAACCGGGACGTTCGCAAAGAGCCGCTTCATGAAATCGCGCGCCTGAGCCTCGTCTCCTCCCGCCTTCCGCAAGGCAAACGCCCAGGCCGCCAGGTAGTTCCAGCGGGCACCGCCGGATGTCTTCGGATTCGGTGTGATCACGTCAACTCCCGCCGCCGTCAGGTCGCCCCAATCCCGGATGCCCTTGGGATTTCCCTGGCGCACGAGAAAGACGATCGTGCTGGTGTAGGGGGCGCTGTTGTGAGGAAGGCGGGTCTGCCAGTTGGTCGGCAACTGACCCGAGCGTTCGGCGATGGCGTCCACATCGAACGACAGGGCAAGTGTCACCACATCTCCGGCGAGACCGTCGATCACGGATCGAGCCTGCTTGCCCGAGCCGCCGTGCGATTGCTGAACGGTGACCTTGTCCCCGGTCTTGGCCTCCCAATGCCGGGCGAAGAGCTGGTTGTACTCGCGGTAAAACTCCCTTGTGGGGTCGTACGAGACGTTCAGGATCTGGATCTCCCTGGCCATGGCTCCGAACATGCCGAAACAGGCCAGCAATCCGCAGATCGCCCGGCTTCCGGCCTTCAGCGCACGCGGGGATTTCGACGCGGCCGGGCGTGCAACCTGGTTCGGAGACGGGACATTCACCTCGAGTTCAATCACGGTTGGAGCAGCACTCATTTCGCCGTCAGCGGGGCGAAGACTAAGTTGAAACATGACTATGTCAATCAACTTCGTAATGTTGGCAATTCCAGGGCGCTTTGAGGAAGCGACCTGTTCCGCTTGGACCTGCTCAGCGACCATCCAAGGTTGGGCGCGCCGTCCCTTGCGCGCCGGAGCGGCGGGCAGCGGAGTGCCCGCCCTACCCGATGGCGGTTCATGGAGAGCCGAGACGCCGGGAGGACCGGCGCGCATGGGGACCCTGAACCGTTGAGGAGCGCGGGCTTCAGCCCGCAGGGACGTCCCCAACCCAGCGCGGGTTCCTGCGGACTGAAGTCCGCGCTCCGGGGGCGGTTCATGGAAAGCCACCTGTTCCTTGCGGACCTGGTCCGTGACCATGAACCAAAAAGCGCCGCTAAACCGGGCGCACTCCAAACGCTTCGCGCCGCTCCAAGGCACGTCGGGGGCCGCGAAGCGCCTGGAGTGCGGGGATTCATCCCCGCTTTTCGGGGCAGGTTCATGGGAAGCCTTCGAACGAGCTGGCCACGCGAGCCGGCACAGTGAAGCTCCGAACCAGCACCCGCCGGCCAGCCTGCGTCAGCTAACCATGGCGCTCGATCATCTGCCGGTACTCGGCAAACAGCGGCGTGGAATCGTGAGGGCCGGGCGATGCCTCAGGATGATACTGGACGCAGAACACCGGCTTGTGTTTGTGACGCAGGCCTTCCACGGTGCGGTCGTTCAGATTGACGCGGTTCACAGCGACTTCGGACGGAAGCGAGCTGGCGTCGACGGCAAAGCCGTGATTCTGGGACGTGATCTCCACGCGTCCGGTTTCGAAGTCCTTCACCGGCTGGTTGGCACCGCGATGCCCGAACTTCAGCTTGAAGGTCTTGCCCCCCAGAGCCTGGCCCAGGATTTGATGGCCCAGGCAAATGCCGAAAACCGGGATGCCGTGATCCGTGAGTTCCTTCACGGCTTGGACGGCGTAGGGCAGGGCTGCGGGATCCCCCGGGCCGTTCGAAAGAAAGACACCGGCAGGATTGCCCTTCAGCGCCTCCGACGCCGGGCAATGTGCCGGCACGACCCGCGTCTTGAACCCATGCTGGCGCAGCCGGCGGAGGATGTTGTACTTGATGCCGAAATCATAGGCGACAATCGGGATGTCCGCCGGGGGAAGCGGCTCGCGACGATGGCGCGGATCACCCTCGTCCGTGCCGAACGCCAGTTTGAAACTGGCGCTCATCTCGTCCTTGGTGTCCCAGTCGAAGGCTTCGCGATGGGTGACCTCCCGCACGTAATCCACGCCCACCAAGCCATGCCATGCTTTCGCGCGGGCGACGGCTTCCTCGGCGGGGAGACCTTCGGTGGAAATAAGACCGTTCAACGCGCCGCGGACCCGCAGCCGTTTGGTCAAGGCGCGCGTGTCGACGCCCTCGATGCCCGGGATGCCGTTGCGCTCGAGGTATTCCGCCAGGCTCGAATCCGCGCGCCAGTTGCTGACGATCGGCGAAAGTTCGCGCACCACGAACCCGGCGACATGCGGCTTCCAGGATTCGACGTCGACCTCGTTGACGCCGTAATTCCCGATCTGCGGGTACGTCATCGTGACGATCTGCCCCTTGTAGGACGGGTCCGTGAGAATCTCCTGGTAGCCCGTCATCGAGGTGTTGAAACAGACCTCGCCGCACGCGGTGCCGCGTGCGCCAAAAGCCGAGCCGTGCCAGACCGAGCCGTCTTCCAGTGCCAGGATTGCGTTCATCAGCGCCGCCACGATGAAAAGATGCTAGAGCCGTTCGCCCAAGGGTCAACCGGAAGTTTGGCCGATGCCACGGACCTGACTCCCGGTCCGTTCCTCCCGCTTGTGCCTTGGAGAACTGCGGTGGCCCGGATAAGATGCGTGGGATGACAACCGCGAGCACCCTCGGCGCCGAGGCACTCCCGACGGCCGCGTCGGCGGGGGCAGCCTTTGCCGGCCGCGTCTTTGCGACCACACATTGGTCGGTGGTGCTCGCGGCGGGAGGAACTGATACCACGCAGGCGCAGGCCGCACTGGAAGTGCTGTGTCGTCATTACTGGCATCCGCTCTACCATTACCTGCGTCGGTGCGGACATCCGGCCCCGGATGCCCAGGATCTCACCCAGGGGTTCTTCCACAAGTTCATCGAGCGCCAGGCAGTTGCGAAGGCCGCCCCGGATCGGGGCCGGTTCCGCTCTTTCCTGCTCGCGTCCCTGAAGCACTACGTCGCGGATTGTCGGGACAAGGAGCGTGCCGCGAAGCGGGGCGGTCCGGCGCCGCGGCTGCCGCTCGACTTCGCCCGGGAGGAGACCCGGCTGGCGACGTTGGCGGCGGGGGACCTGACTCCGGAGGAAAGTTACGAACGCCGGTGGGCGATCACCTTGCTCGAACAGGTCTACGGATGCCTGGCGGCGGAGTTTCAGATGCAGGGCAAAGGCGCCCAGTTCGAGGCCCTGCGTGTCGCCCTTGCGGGCGATCGGGGTGCTGTCCCCTACGCGGTGATCGCGGAACGGACAGGCATGACCGAAGGCGCGGTGAAGGTGGCGGTGCACCGCCTGCGTCAGCGCTACAGAGCCCTGCTTCGCGAGACGGTGGCGAACACGGTCAGTTCACCCGGCGAGATCGACGACGAGTTGCGACACCTGCTCCGGGTGCTCGCAAGGTGAGCCCGAGCGCCCAGAGGACGGTGGTTCCGGCGAACGCGTCCTTCCTGTAACCTCCGGCGTCGGTCTCCTTATTACCGGCTGGAGAACGAACATGAACGCCAACTGTCCTCACTGTGGCAAGCCGCTCCCGGAAGCGGCCTTGGGTGGGCTTTGTCCCGAATGCATGTTGAAGGTCGGGACCGCGACCGCCACCGCCGAGGTGCCGGGTGAAGGGCAGCCGCCACCAACCACGCCTCCCCAGCCCGCCCTCGACCCGGCCGAAATCGCCCGACGCTTCCCACAGCTGGAAATCCTCGAGTGCCTTGGCCGCGGAGGGATGGGGGTGGTTTACAAGGCCCGGCAGCCGGCGCTCGACCGTTTGGTCGCGCTGAAGGTGCTGGCGCCGGAGAAGGGCACGGATCCGCGGTTTGCCACCCGGTTCACCCGGGAAGCGCAGGCTCTCGCCCGGCTGAACCACCCCAACATCGTCACCGTTTACGACTTCGGCGAGTCCAACGGCCTGTTCTATCTGCTGATGGAGTTCGTGGATGGGGTGTCTCTCCGCCAGTTGCTCGAGCGCCGCGAGATCGCTCCGGAAACGGCGCTGGCGATCGTGCCGCACATTTGTGTGGCGCTTCAGTACGCCCACGAACAGGGCATCGTGCACCGGGACATCAAACCCGAAAACGTGCTGCTCGACAAAGCCGGCCGGGTGAAGATCGCCGACTTCGGCATTGCCAAGATGCTCGGCCAGGAATCGGTGCGGCCCGCGTTGACCGAGGAGCGGCAGGTGATCGGCACGCCGCACTACATGGCGCCCGAGCAGGTGGAAAAGCCCCTCCTGGTCGACCACCGCGCTGACATTTATTCGCTGGGCGTGGTGTTCTACGAAATGCTGACAGGCGAGTTGCCGCTCGGCCGTTTCGCGCCTCCCTCACGCAAGGTCCAGATCGATGTGCGGCTCGACCAGGTGGTGCTGCACGCCCTCGAGAAAGAGCCGGAACTGCGTTATCAGCAGGCGAGCCAGGTCAAGACCGACGTTGAACGCATCGCCGCGGACGGCGCCGCGGCCGCACCCTCGAAGAGCCCGTCCGCGACCCCCGTCTCGCAGCCTGAACGAACGCCGGTCGCAGGCACCGACTCCCGTCGGCAAGCCGCCCTGTGGTACGGCTTCATCGTCAGCCTGCTCGGAGTCCCGATCGGCGTGATTTTGCACGCACCGGTGGTTTGGTTGCTGGGGCTGGCCGGCATCGCCGTCTCGGCTGCGAAACTCGGCTTCCTCAGCCGGATTTCAACCTGGACGCGCGGACCAGGCTCAGCCGCAGGTGGCATTGCAGGCACGAACCCCGGGCAGCAAGGGGGCGAGTTCATCCCGGGTTCCAGTCTGACGCGCCAGTCCGCGCTCGTGCCGCGAGTCCTCCGGATGCCGATCGGACTCCTGTTGCTGGCGGGCCTGGGAAAGGCCGTCGGTTCGCCGCGGGACCCGCTCGCGTCGGTCGCGCTGCTGGGGCTGGCCGCGGGCTTGTTCTATCGATCAAAGCTGGCGTACGCGCTGTCGCTGTTCTTCTGCGGCATTCAAGTGCTGGCGATGGCGACCGCCGGCTCACCGTTCGCGGTGCTTGGCTCGCTCTTCCTGAACGCGCTCGTCGCGGTCCCCTTGCTGCTGTGCCTCGACTGGTACTTTCCGCGCGATGCCGTGACCGGCGCGCGCCTCCGCAGCGACGAATTTGCCGCCTCGGTGCTGCTGGTGCCCCCGCTGCTGTTCCTGCTCTTCCTCCGGGGCGGTCATGCACTCATGCACGTGTCCCTGGATCCTGACGAGTTGTTCTTCGTCGGCGTTTTCGGACTGCCGCTCAGCGTGGCCGCCGGAGCCCTGCTGCTGGTTGCGGCCCGGGCGTTTCTGCCAGCGCCCCTGCCGGCTCCCGCCGCTCCTGTCGGGGCGGACCAACGATGGTCGGGGTGGACCATTGCGGCCCTCGTGCTGCTGATCTTGAGTCTTCCATTCGGAGGCGGACTGAGTGCGATGTTCCGGCTGCTGGCCTTTGAGCCGGGCTGGAATCCGTCCAGCAACGAAGCCCTGCTCACCTTCCTGGGCGGTGGCCTGGCCGTGGCCGCGATTCTGGGGACGATGGTCCTGGGCAGCGAAGCGCTGCGCCGGATGCGGTTGGACCCGGCACGTTCGCGGGGTCGGGTGGGGGCCGTCGTCTCGGCCTGGTTCTGGCCTTGCATGCTGGCAGGCGCGTTGCTGACACCGGTGCGGGTTTCCACCGCGTCCCATCGCGCGGAAGCGTCGCGACAGATGGAGCGCCTCCAGAGGGAGAGCGAAGCGGCGGCCGCGGCCGCTTCCTGGGCCCCGGTGAACGCGGTCAATCCGGGGGATCCGCCCCGCGTGCTGGTCAGGCCCGCCGACGAACCCATGCCTCCAACGACGTGGGACGCTCCGGACGAGCGTGGAGCCGGCAGCCCTGCCTCCGATTCGCCAGGCACGACGGTGATCCACGTCGACGCGGACGGCACGGTGGGCGGGCTTCAAATCGCGATCGACGCGGCACCCCCGGGCGCGGTGATTCGCGTCGGGCCCGGGCGCTACGAAGAGAAATTGCACATCACCAAGCCTCTGGTCCTGGAGGGTGCCGGTTGGAGCCGTACCGTGATCGGCCCCGCTGCTCCCTGGACTCCTCCCGACGATGCGGAGGCGACAGCGCTGCAGGAGCGGCTGCGCGCCACCACCGATTCCAGCGCCCAACAGGAAATCCGGGCTCAGCTTGAGGCCCTGGGGCCGCAACCCGTTGTGCGCGTGACCGAGGCTTCAAAGGTGCAGCTGCGCGGCCTGCGGATCATTTTCCCGGGGATCGCACCCGAAGGCCGGTTGGCCAGCTCCGCCAGCGTCGAGTTGTTGAAATCGGATGTGGCCATTGCCGACTGCGCGATCGTGGGGTCGCCAGGAAGCGGCCTGCTCGTCCGCGACGGCTCCCACCTGAGCGTCAGCAACTCCCTGGTGGCGGCGGCGTGGAACACGGGCATCGTCCTGCCGCGGGACTCGAGCGCGTCTGCCTTGACGGTGATCGATAGCGACATCCGTAACTGCCACTACGCCGGGATCACCCTCGGGCGCGGCCAGAACGAGGTGCGGATCGAACGCTGCCGGATCTCCGGGGCCGCGTGGCACGGGATCCGGTATGACGACTCCACCCCGGCGATCTCCGGCTGCCTGATCTTCGGCAACGCTCGAAGCGGGATTTACGCCTCGGGCAGAACGGGCGCCCAGGTGTCTGGAAACGTCTTCTGGAAGAACGAAATGAACGGGATGTCCTGCTGGTACCAGAACCGCGACCGGATCCAGCACAACCTGTTCGCCGAAAACCGCCGCGAAGGACTCGCGCTGTTGGGAGCATCCGAGCCCGTGCTGGAACGTAACGTCTTTGTGGGGCAACCCCAGGCGGTGTTGATCGGCCCCATTTCCGGCCAGGGCGAGAGTTCGCTGGTGCGCGGCAAGTTGCACCTCGCCGGCAACGTATTCTGGAGAAACGAGGTCAACCTCGCGGTCCCCACCGGAAAGCAGACCGAGGCCCAGCCGCTCATGGCCGCGTTGCCCCTGACCTCCTTTCCCGGCAATCGCGAGGAAGACCCGGGCTACGTGAGCCTGGCGACCGGGGATTTCGCGCGCACGATGGGCGACGCCGGGACCCTGCCCGACGCCGGCCCCCACGACCCTTTGACGACGGCAAGCCCCTGGCCGCTGCAGGCCGAGGAACTCGCGATCATTCCCGACGGTGAAACCCGGGACTCGCGCGCATGGAAGCGGGACCGGTAACGGTGCCCATCGTACCGGTCGACCCAACCGCAGACGCGCAAGCCGGCGGCCGGGTTCTCCACGCCGGGGATCGGTTCACCGCTTGACCCGCTGCGTTGCCAGGTGATTTGCGACAAAGGCCGAACCGAGCACGCCAATGCTGAAGAAGCTCAGCAGGCCGAGCGCCGGGTCTGCCCGACGCGCCAGATAGCTTTCGCCTCCTTCGTACCCGCTCCACATGAGGCTCACCGCGCCAAGTCCCAGCAGGAACAGCGTCGCGGCCACGGCCACCATCGTCCGGCGCGGCCACCCCGCATCACAACGGAACACCCCGCTCACCGGGATCAGCATGAGGCCGAACACCGCCAGTGAAGTCAGCCACGGGCTGCCAAACCCCATGACGAGGCAACCGGCCAGCGAGAGGAGAGCGGCCAGGAGGAACCCCGCAATCCAGTTGGACTCCACGACCTGCTCGGGTGCGAGCGCCAGACGCCCAAACCGGTTGAGACGAAGCAGGAGGTTGAACAACGGCGACGCCAGCCAGGTCATCAGCGCGAAGGCCACGTACAGAATACGAAGCGGCAACACCCAGGGCGCAAGCTTCGGGTATTGCTGCGCCACGCCGCCGAGAATCCGGCTCAGGAAATAGCCCCCGATGATGATGCCCCACTGCGCCTGAACGCTGAGGCGGCTCATGAACAGGAAGTAGCGCAGCATGAGCGCGTAGAGGACATGCCGCGCCTTGAGCGCTTCGACAATGCCCGCCCGCGCCCATTCGTTGGTGGGATCGAGCCGCAAGGCCTCCCGGAAATGATCCAGGGCCCGCCGGGCCTCGCCGGCGTGAAGGAGCGTCCAGCCCTGGTTCGCGTGAGTGACGGCGTTCTCGGGGTGCTTCGCCAGCGCCGCCTCGATGGTGCGACCGGCTTCGGCACGCCGGCCGAGCTTCACCAGGGCAATGGCGCGGACATTTGTGCTGCCGACGTGCTCCGCGTCGATCTGAAGCCCGCGCTCCGCCGCCTGGAGCGCCGCCGGCCACTGACGCAGTTCGAGCAGGATGGCCCCCTGCGTGGCACAGTAGTCCGCGTCCTGCGGATCGAGCCGAATCGCTTCCTGGATCGCGGTCAGGGCTTCCTCGAACCGGCGCCGCCCCGTAAGCGTCCGGGCGTGCGCGTAATGGGCCAAGGCGAGGTCAGGCGCCAACGCGATGGCCTGGCGCGCCGCCTTGGTGGCCTCGTCGTGCACGTCCTGTTCCGTCAGGCAGAGAGCCAGCAGGGCGTGAGCGTGGGGGTCCTGTGGGTCTGCAGCCAGGGCCTGGCGCAGGTGTTCCACGGCCGCCCCGGGCCGGTGCTGATGGTAGAGGAGGACGGCCCGCTCGACGTTTCGGTTCACTTCAGCTTGAGATACTCAAGAATGTCGTCGTACACCCCGCCCTGGTTGGAATAGAGCGCGTAGTTGCGCGCCGTGGCGAACCACTCGCGCGTCGTTGGCTTCTGACGCTTCGCGGCACCGAGCAGATCCTTGGTGGTCAGGGGAACCCGGTGGCCTGATTTCATGGCCTCCCGCAGCTTCTCCTCGATGGCGAGGTCCACCAGCGCCTTGAGATCGGCACCGGAGAAGTTCTCCGTCTTCCGGCCAAGTTGCTCGTAATCCACCTCCGTCTGCGGCTTGTCGCGCGCCTGGAGACGAAGAATCTCGGCCCGTGCCTCGGCGTCCGGAGGCGGCACGAAGAGGATCCGGTCAAAGCGCCCTGGACGGCGGAAGGCGGAGTCCAGGTGCCACGGGGCGTTGGTGGCCCCGAGGATGAGCACGCCTTCGTTCGAGTCCTTGATGCCGTCGAGTTCGGCGAGGAACTGGTTGATCAACATCCGCCCGGCGTTGTGGCGCATGTCGGTCCGGCTGGCGCCGAGGGCATCCACCTCGTCGAAGAACAGCACGCAGGGACGGTGCTGGCGTGCCAGAGTAAACACCTCGTGGAGATTGCGTTCGCTGTTGCCGATCCACATGTCCAGCACTTCGTGAATGCCCACGGCCAGGAAGCCCGCGTCGATTTCACCCGCGGTGGCCCGGGCCAGGTAGGTCTTCCCGCAACCGGGAGGGCCGTACATCAGAATGCCGCCCCCCGCCGCCTTGCCGTAGGCCTTGTACAAATCCGCATGCGCCAGGGGATGGATGATCTTCATCCGGATCTCCTCCTTCAGCCGCTCCATGCCGCCCACGTCACTGAACGTGATCCGAGGACGTTCGATCTCGATCGACGGCGCCTCCGACTCTTCCCCCCACGCTTCCCGAACGCGTCCCTCAACCACCTCGCTGCTCTCCCGGTCGGCATGGATGCCAAGCCGCGCCGCGAGTTCGACGTCGGCGAGCGAGCCATCCGCTTCCACGGCCCAACGGTAGGCTTGAACCGCATGCTCGACGTCTCCCGTCTGGAACAGGAGTCGCGCATGCAACAGGTACGCCTGGGCCGGTTTCTCCCTCCCCTGAAGCAAGTCCTCCACAATCACCAGGGCGTGACTGAACTTGCCCTGCTGATGGAAGCTGCGGGCCAGGCCGAGGCTCAACTGCGGATTGCCCGGGGCAAGCCCCAGCGCCGCCCTGAACTCCGCTTCCGCCTCCGAAGCACGCCCCGCCGCCAGGAGCGACTCCCCCAGGTGCTGCCGCAGCGGCACGTTTTCGGGCGAAACCCGCGCCGCCTCGCGCAATCCGGCGAGCGGGTCCGCGGCCTTGTCGCCTGGTCGTTCCGGAACCGACATGCACCCAGAAGACGGGAAGGCGCCTCGAAAGTCAAACCGGCGACGTGGTGGAGACGGACCATCCACCATTGCCTTACCTTTTGACACGAATTCTCGACCGTGATACGTCTTCGGCCGCACGCAGGATTCGACTCGTGATGACCCCAGCCATCCCCAGGTTACCCGGTACTCTCAGAGCCGTGCCGTCCCTGCTGTTTGCGGTCTGCCTGAGGTGGGAGGGGACGGCCCAGGAGTTCCCCATCACCGGCGCCCTTCGCGACCCCGGCGGGACCGTGGCCATCGAGCATCGCTCCCGGGCGGACGCCTATTACCTGCTGCAGCATGGCGCCGACCTCCCCGGCACGGAGCTGGCCGTGGATGCCCGGTTGGGGGTCGATGGTGTCGGGACCTTGCGGCACACCTCGGCCCCACAAACCGGCTTCTATCAGGTGCTGCAGATTCCGCGGGAGGCCCCGCGTGACACGGACCGGGACGGCATCGATGATGTGTTTGAGCTGGAACATCCCCAGGACCTAAGTCCCCTTCGGGCGGAGGATGCCGCCCTGCTGGCGCCGGGAGCGGGGGGCAAGTCGTGGCTCGTCGTCTATCACGAACAGCGGTCCCCCCTGACCACCCTGGCCGGTACTTCGCCGTTGGACAACGAGGACGGCGTGGCGGTAACCCGGGAAGCCGTTTTCCGCCTGACGCGTCCGCTCGCCCCCGATGCCCTGCTCACCATCTCGAACGTCTACGCGACGTTCGGCGGCCGGCGGATTCTCGGCCGCGTTCAGCTCTCGGCGGATCGCCGGACGGTCACGCTCTTCCCGCTCGAGAACCTCCCGGCAAGCGCTCGGGTGCGGGTGACCTTTGACCCGGGTGACACGCGGGATGACCTCGGGCGGCGGCTGGACCTGGCCGGCAACGCCCAGCCCGGAAGCGTGGGGCACATCGACTTCGACACCCTCGGCATCACGCCGGTGGGGGAGACCGCCGTGATCGGCCATGTTTACGCCAGCGAGCGTGTTCCCGACGGCGCCGGCGGATTCACCAATCACCCGCTCGAGGGCGTCACCATCACCGTGGACGGCGCCGAGGAGACCCTGCGCGCGGTGACCGACGCGGCCGGCTCTTTCCGTCTGCAGCCTGCCCCGGCCGGACGGTTCTTCGTCCACGTTGACGGGCGGACGGCGATCGAGAGCGCCTGGCCGAACGGGGCGTACTACCCGTATGTGGGCAAGGCCTGGGAGGCCGTGGCGGGCGTGACCACAAATCTCGCGAACGGCAGCGGTGTGATCTACCTGCCGTGGGTTCCCGCGGATGCGCTTCGTCCCGTGTCGGCCACGGAGGAGACGGTGATTCCCTTTCCGCCCTCGGTGGTCGCAGCCAACCCGGCTTACGCGGGCGTCGAAGTGCGGGTGCCCCCGAACTCGCTTTACAGCAACGGGGGCGAACGGGGCGGGCGCGTCGGTTTGTCGCCCGTTGCCTCGGATCGCCTGCCGGAACCGCTGCCTCCGGGCATCGAGCATCTCCTCGATATCACGGTGCAGTCGGACGGCGCGGAGAACTTTGATCAACCGGTGCCGGTGCGCTTCCCGAACCTGCCCAACCCCGCGACCGGACAAAGGGTTCCGCCCGGAGGCAAGACGGCCTTGGTCAGCTTCAATCATGATCTCGGCCGCTGGGAGGTGGTGGGGGCGATGACAGCCAGTGCCGACGGGCAGTTTCTCGATAGCGACGAAGGGGTGGGAGTGCGCCAGCCGGGTTGGCATGGATGGCAGCAAATCACATGGATTCGGGCGATCCCCCCGCTCACGTGGCCGAGAATGAATCCGTGGATCACCGCCATCCCGCCGAGCACCCCGCCCGGTCCTTTGCCCCCACCGAACCCTCAACCGCCAGGACCCGTCCCGCCCGAGCCCCTCCCCGATCCGTGGCCGGGACCGATCGATTGGCCGAGCGACTTCCCAGACCCGTGGCCGCCCATTCCTCCCGTGCCCCCGCCCGACAACGGCGGCGGACCTAACCCACCGCCCCCCCCCGACGACGGCCCGGCGGATCTGCCCGGTGATCCCGCCCCGGCTGCAGGCACCAACCAACCCCAAGGAGTGTCGGCGGGTCCGTTCTGTCTCTCCGCAGCCATCGAGGAAGGGTGCACCAATCTGGCCCGCTTGGTGCCGGCCGCGAGCGCCGTGGGGATCCGGTCTCAGGGGGGGAGTTTCTTTGATCTTCGTTACAGCGAATTGGCCGGTACGGTCACGGCCGAAGTGCGGGCGAAGAGCTCGGGCCAGTTGGTCTTCGCCACCCAGGTCAATCCTGTCCGTCCTCCCAACAGCGTGGGGTTCGGTCCGGCCGAGCAGGCCTTCGTGCATTGGTTCCGTCAGACCACGGCCAGCGGCGCTTCGGGCGACGAGGTCGTGCAATTGGTTTCGTTGCGCGAGAACCTGCAGACCTACGCGCCGTCCAAGACGATCGTCCTGGGCGCCTCTTACCTGAACGCCTCGTCCGTCGGCTTCAGTCCGCACGGACGCTACCTGGTTTACACGGCGCTCAAGACCGACGCGCAGATCGCCTTGATCGTTGTGGATGTGGTGAGCCGCGAGACGGTGTTCCGCGGCAGCTTCCCCTATTCGACGAGTCCGGTCCTGGTGCAACCGCAGGACATGGCGCAGTTCAGTCCCGACTGCGCGGATCGCACGCTGGTGTTCCACTTCGGGGACTCGCCCACCACGCTGGCGTGGCACCTGGTGAACCTCGAGACTCGACAGGTCGTCGCGTCTCGCCAGGTCCAACCGGGGCCGTTCAGTTCGTGGGAATTCTCGTCGTGCGGGGATGTCGTGCGATTGGTCGCGGCGCCGAATGGCTCCGCGGAGTTCATTGCCACGCTGGATGGCAGTGCCCGCGCGGGAATCGATGGCTTGGCGGCCAGCCGCCCCGCCCTTGCGGGCGGACGGAGGGCCTTGCACAACCATGGCGAGGCGGACTCGGACGGCACCGAACTCGCGCCGCGGCCCGTCTATTCGCGCGGCGTCCATCACTGGCGGTTGGTGGACATGCTGACTGGCCAGACGGTCCAACGCGGCCGGACGGGTGGGAGCGGCGCCCTGCTCGATGGCGTCCTCGTCGCGCCCAACCGGCCGTTCCGCCTCTTCGTGCTTCGCGCGGAGGATTTCCAGGTGGGGATCGGTGACTTCATCTCTGCCAGCGTCGGCCAGGGGGTTCAACCGCCCTATGTGCTGATCGAGCCCGAGGGGTCCGAGGACTCTGACGGGGACGGGTTGCGCGACTTCGCCGAATCCATCGCCGGGTCGCGACCGGACGTGCCCGACTCGAATGGCGATGGTTTGAACGACGCCGCGGCCGTCCGGGCCGGCCTGGACCCGCTCGTTGGGGGCGGGCTGGCCACGGGACCGATCGGGTCGCTGCCACTGCCCGGGGTCGTGGCTGACGTCTGTGCGGTGGGGGATCGCGTGCTGCTCGCTCTGGGGACCGCCGGCGTGGCCGTGGTGCAGCATCCGCCGGGACGCAACCCGGTCGAGATTGCGCGCGTGGACACCCCGGGCAACGCGTTGCGCCTCGCCTGCAGCGAGAATTACGTGGCCGTGGCGGATGGCCCGGCGGGCTTGCAGATTGTAGACCTCCGCGACCCCCCGGCCGCACGAATCAAGAACTACCTGCCGGCGGTGGGCGAGGCCAACGCCGTCACCGCCGCCGCAGGATGGGCGTTTGTGGGTACGCAGGCCGGGCAGGTTGTCCTGGTTGAACTCGCGACCGGCACCGAGTTGGGTCGCGTCAGCGTTGGCGCCGCGATCCAGGATCTCCAATTCGGGGGTGACCGGCTCTACGTGCTGTCGAGCCGGCGATTGCTGCCATACCGGTTGATCGCGGGCGAACTGGTCTCCACCGGACCGGCCGTGACCAGCGGCAGTGCCCAGGCGGCTACCCGGCTTTTCGTCGGTGGCGGCTTCGCCTACGTGACCCACACCGATGGCTACCGCGTGTTCGACCTCAGCGATCCAGATGCGCCCCTCGAGCGCACGTCGGCGAGCGACACCCAGATCGGTTGGTCGCAGCTCGTAGCCAACGGCTCCGGTCTCGGCCTTGCGGCGGCGGGACCGCAAGCCAACAACAACAACCAGGTCCAGCTCTACAATCTGTCTGACCCGGCGCGGAACAACCAGTTCCTCACCCGCTTCACGATGCCGGCCTCGACGGTGACCGTGGCCAGCCATAACGGCCTCGCATATGTCGGGGCGACGACGGCCGGCTTGCAGATCCTGAACTACCTTCCGCAAGAAACCGGCACGAATGCCCCCAGCATCCGGCTCGTGCCGACTTTCCCGCGGAACCCGGCCCTCGTCGAGGCCGGCCGATTCGAGGTGGTTCAGGCCGAGGTGACCGATGATGTCCAGGTCCGCGAGGTTGAGTTCTACGTAGATGGAGCGCGCGCTTCCGCGGACGGGAGTTTTCCCTTCGAGTACGCGTTCTTTGTGCCGGCGCTCACCGCGGATAGGAGCAGCCTTCGAATCCAGGCCAGGGCGATCGATACCGCCGGCAATTTCGCCTGGAGCGATGAGATCGTCGCGGCGCTCCAACCCGATCTCACACCCCCCCGGGCTTACCCGGCGGCGCCAGCGGCCAATGGTTTCGCGGCCTCGCCGACCCGCCTCAGCGTGATCTTCAGCGAACCCGTTGACGATGCCACGCTCACAGCCGAACGGCTGACCCTGCGTTTCCTCGGCGCCGACCGCCTGCCTGGTTCGACAGACGACCTGCCAGTCACGGGCGAGGTCGCCTACCTGGCGGAGGCCCGTGTGGGCGAACTCAGGTTCCCGGCGCTCACCGTGGCCGGGCGTTACGAGGCCCTGCTGGCGGGCGGGGTGGCGGACCTCTCCGGCAACGCCATGACGCAGGAGGTGGTCTGGGCCTTCGAGGTGGTGATCGGCGTCGATACCGATGGCGACGGCCTGACCGATGAATTCGAACTGGCCAACGCCATGAACCCCAGCCGGGCCGACGAGAACAACAATGGCATTCCCGATGCGCTCGACGACTTCGACGGCGACGGCTTGAACAACGGCCAGGAAATGGTCATCGGCACCAACCCGCGACAGCCCCGCACCTTCAACAACGTTTCCGACAGCCAGATCGATCGGGACGGGGATTACCTCGCCGACATCCGCGAGCTGTCGCTGGGCACCGACTGGACCCGCTGGGACACCGATGGCGACGGCTGGAATGACGAAGTGGAGATTACCACCGGCGCCAGCCCGCTCCGGCCCAACCTGCATCTGCCGGGCATCCGCCTCGCGCCGCAGGTAGCCTACGTGCTCCACGCCACCGGCCCGCAGTACCGCTCCGCGCAGACCGATCTGCTCCGGCTCGGCGACGGGCAGGCCATGCAGGCCGGCGGCCAGGCCGACGTGCTGCGTTACGGCGGGCCCAATGCAAACGGCCACTCGATCGTCGCGGGGATGCCCCCCGTACGTGTTCGCGTCTTCGATCCGGAGGCCCCAGACCTGGCCCCGAACGAATTGCCGCGTGAAGGCGCCGTGGTGATCGAGGCCGAAGACTACAACTTCGACGCCGGCCAGCACCTGGCCGTGGCCAGCGTCATGCCGTACTACGGCGGCGCGTACAGCAACCGCATGGGCGTGTTGAACGTGGATTACGTCAACGCGGATGGCGCCGATTCCCGACCTTACCGCGCGATGCCTGCCCCCAACAACGTGAACCTCCTGGACAACCTGGCCGGACGCTACGGCGCGGAGCGATTGGGTTGGATGGTCGAACGCAACTGGCGGATCGGTGGGGCCGCGAACGGGGATTGGCAGCAATACACCCGCAGCGTCCCGCCCGGCGAGTATTGGGTCTATGCCGCCCTCTCGCACGACGACCGGGCCGCCGGGCAGCTCCGTGGGACGCTCGAGTTGGTGACCGGCGACCCGACCCAAGCCGGGGCCGCGACCGTGCTCCTCGGGGACTTCAATGCGCCCGGGAGCGGCGGGTACGGACAGAACACGCTGGTCATGCTGCGAAACAGTGGGGCATTGGCCACGATCACCCTCACCCAGCCAACCAGCACGTTCCGCTTCAACCTTGCCAGCGGCGACCTCGACTGGTTCGCCCTGGTGCGTGTCGATTCCGCCCCATGAACTTCCTCCATGAACCGCCGTCAGGTAGGCCGGGCTCTCCGCTGCCGGCCGATCCGGCGCGCACGGGACTGCGCGCCCTACCTTGGAGAAGGGGTTCCATCGCTTTAGCGCAACGGCATCAACTCCCATGAAACACCGCCTTGGCATTCCCAAACGGATCCACAACCACGCCCTCCTCTGCGCCGCGCTGGGGGCGCTGGCATCGCCAGCGATCGCGCAGAATATCAACTTCGATTCCGGCTCGACCGGGGCGCTCGGTGACGTCGTCATCACCAACGACACGACCATCGTCCTTCCCCCGGACGGTACGCTTCACTACCAGAGCTTCACGGTGCAGGGCGGGGTTGCCGTGCGGTTCATCAAGAACGCCCACAACACCCCGGTATACCTCCTCTCCCAGGGAGACGTCGTGATCGAGGGGCGGATCTACGTCAGTGGCGGTGGCAGCGCCGGCCAGTTCGGTCCCGGTTTTGGTGGACCGGGCGGCTTCGACGGTGGGCGCCGCGGATCGGGGCCAATGCCGCCGGGTGATGGCCAGGGTCCCGGTGGAGGCCGGGCGGGGGCGGAAAGCGGCCCCACTCAGCCTGACAGCGCGGGCTCGGGCGTGTTCCTGCAGCCGTGGGGCGCGGGTTCAACCAACTACGGTGCGGTCTACGGCAACGCCGCACTCATCCCGTTGATTGGCGGTTCGGGCGGCGGCGGAGCGCCCGGCGCCGGCGGGGGCGGGGGCGGCGGCGCCATTCTCATCGCCTCGAACACGCGCATCAGCCTGCCGGACGGCGGGAACTACTTCATCGACGCCACGGGCGGCGAGTGGGGGACTTCCAGCGCCTGGAATGGCGGCAGCGGCGGCGCCATCAAGCTGGTGGCTCCCCGGATCGCCGTGACCCGGCTCTGGGTGCAAAACCGTAACAGCACGGCTTCCCCCGGGCGCATCCGCCTCGACGCCGTGGACTACACCGGCTCGAACCTGGCCTACGTCCAGCCACCTCACGCCCTGAGCTATGGATCGATGTTGGCGACCGGGCTCGAGACCAATCAACCCAAGCTTGAACTCGTCAGCGTTGCCGGCCAGCCCCTGCCCACCAACAGCGTGGCCAACGGCTTCATCCTCCTCCCCACGGGAAGCGCCGGCGACCAACCGGTGGTCATCCGCGCCCGCAACTTCGGCACGCAAGTCCCGGTGAGCGTCGTGGTGGCCCCCGACAACGGTCCGACGTGGACGGTGCCCGCCGTGATCAACAACACGACGCAGAACCCCGCCACCACCAGCGTCACCGTGCCCATCCCGGCCAACACGCCCGTCAAGATCAACGTCTGGACACGGTGAGGCCGGCCAACGAAGGCGTGCCCCCTTCACGATGGCGCGAGGAGGGAGATCGTGAGCTGAGGTGCCCCGTGCCTGCCGCCGGGCGCGGCCGCTCCAGCCTCCAAGCCTTAAAGAGAGACCTTCCATGCAACCCGCGCAACAACCTCGGTCAAAACCCTTCGAGTCGGGCCACTGGACCATGCTTGGCGCGGTCCTGGGTGCGTTCCTTGGTCTGCTGTTCGGGAAGTCTGCCCTTGGACTGATCTTTGGCTTCTTCGGAGGAATCCTGACCGCACATAAAAGCACGCGCGGTTAGCCGAACCTTCGCAACTGGGGGGGTGCGATGGTCGCAAGTGGTTCCCAATCAAGCCGACCTCCTCAAAGGTCTGCACCAGACGCCTCCCTCAATAAAGTATAAAGTGACAGGTTATTAGTTGACACTCCCGGCGTGGCAGGCTACTGCGGCGGTGGTCAGCAGATTCCAAAGGTTCATTATGCGCATGGCACGGATCAAGGTGGCGGGTCGGGGGGCGGTGTATCACTGCATCT
>CAZHUS010000093.1:0-32671 GCA_964535555.1 uncultured Verrucomicrobiota bacterium | reverse complement strand
GTACGTTTCTTCAGCGGGGTTCCCCACCCCCACCTCCTTGGCGTCTGCTGCCCGAATCACTCTCCTACTTCCAGACAGTCGGCTCCCCACTCCCGGAGAAATCACCGTTGCCAACCGCCAACTTTCGGCCGGAGAATCACCCCGTGAATCTCACCGCCACCCGCGGCCAGCCCGAGGCTTCACCTTGCTTGCTTTCGCCCCGTCTCGGAGAGCCCTGAACCTCACCCGTGAACATTCAGTGAAACCCCTGAACGTCGCCCTCATCGGCTGCGGTGGCATCACCCTGCAGAACCATCTTCCCGGCCTGGCGCTTTGCCCGGATACCCGGGTGGTCGCCCTGTGCGATACTGATTCCGCCACGCTGGAACGTGCGCGCCGCCAGACCGGTGTCGCCGTCGCGGAGACGGATTACACCCGGATCGTGTCACGGGAGGACGTCGACGCCGTCATCATCGCCACACCAAACTTCACCCACGCCCCCATTGCCCACGCCGCGTTTGGGGCGGGCAAACACGTCCTTTGCGAAAAGCCCATCGCCTTGAATGCAGACGAGGCTGAGGCCATGGCAAAGGCCGGGGACGCTGCGGGCGTCCGGCACATGACCGCCTTCACCTACCGTTTCGTTCCCGCCATGCGGTATCTGGCGCATCTGGTGCACTCGGGAAGCCTGGGCGCGGTCCGGCATTACCGCTCGTGCCGGCTTCAGGACTGGGGAACGCGCAACCTGGGCTGGCGTCAGGTCATGCGCCTCGCCGGCTCAGGCGAATTGGGAGACATGCTGTCGCATCGGATTGACTTTGCTCATCTTCTCGCGGGTCCGATGAGCCGCCTGGTCGCTCACGTGAAGAACCTCACCCCGGTTCGGGGGGGCGCCCCGAACGACACCGAGGACTGGGTGGCCATCCTGGCGGATTTCATTGGCGGAGCCACGGGCGTTTTGGAGAGCAGCAAACTCGCCAGCGGCCGCAACGAAAGCTGGCGGAGCCTGGATTCCGTCGAAATCAACGGGACCGAGGCCTCGGCGGTGTTCATCACGGGCCAGTGGAATCAACTGCAGATCGGACGCGTCGGCGGTCCGGGGCTGGAGACTGTTGCCGTCCCGCGCGAATTCTGGGTTTGGCCGGGATCCTCGCGCGATCCGGCTCAGGGCGATCCGTTGGTGACGTTCCGCTACGATCAGGCTTTCGAGTTCGTGGACGCCATTCGTCAACAGCGGCCGTGCGTGCCCAGTCTCCACGAGGGAGCTCGCGCGCAGCGAGTCATGGATGCGGCGCTCCGATCCGCGGCGGCCGGCCAATGGGTCGAGTTGAACCCCCCAGTCGCCGGCTGAACCCGGACCTCCCCGGCCCGGAACCGAACGCGGATTACTGAATGCGCCCGAACTTTTTCTCGAGCTCGCGATAGTTCAACTCGATCAAGGTCGGGCGACCGTGGGGACACGTGTAGGGCATCGCACAACGACGCAGGTCTTCGACGAGCCGTTCCAGTTCGGGGCCCTCCAGGAAGTCATTCGCTTTGACGGCGTGCCGGCACACGGTCTTGGCCACCACATCTTCGCCCGGGCGCATGGAGTTGACCTCCTGTCCGGCAGCCTTGAGCTGGTCAAGCAGCGTGAGCACAAAGTCGCGCGGGTCTCCGGCTCGCACCACCGGCGGCAGGCTGTCCAGGAGGAAGGTGCGCTCGCCGAACTCGCTCAACCCCACCCCAAGGCGCGTGAGGGTCGGCAGCAGGGTGCGCAGAAATTCGGCATCGCGGGCCGAGACTTCCACGGTCTCGGCCAGCAGCAGTCGCTGCGAAGGGGCGTCCCCTTGTTCCAACTGGGCAAGCATTTGCTCGAACAGGATTCGCTCGTGAGCGGCATGCTGGTCCAACAAGACCAGGCCCCGGTCGCTTTCGAGGACGACGTAGAGCCGGCCAATGACTCCCACGAGCCGCAGCGGGACGCTCAGCAAGGGCAGTTGCGCGCCGCCGGCGGCTCCCGCCGATCGGACAGCGGCGCCTGAGGGTTGGCCGGGTGAGACGGTCCGGGCTGGCGACTTTTCGCCGGGCACCGGCGCCGGGTTCGCCTCGAGCTTCGCGGCGAGCTGGGTTTCGTGTGTCGGCGCTTCATCGGCAACCCCGGCCGCGTTGCCCGGGAGCGACTCCGAGGTGGCACGCTCCACCGGAGTCAGGGTTGTCGGTGGCGACTGGGTGACGAAGATCGGACCCAGCACACCCGGCCCCAGGTCGATGTGAGCCTGGGTTGGGGGCGCGATCGACCCGGGCATTGGTCCGGGCTTCTCGAGCCTCTGACCGCCTAATTCCGTGGCCGGTGTGGCGGACGCGGGAGGAGCGGCCGCTTGGGGAACGCCACTCCGGGCGTGATATCCCAGAAGAACCTCCCGCACGGCCTGGGTCGTGAGCGCCCGCACCTGGCGTTCGGAGTGGAACTTCACCTCACGTTTGGCGGGATGGATGTTGACGTCGACCTCGCCCGGGCTGAGTTCGAAGAAGAGACAGCACACCGGGTATCGGCCCTTCATCAGCGCGGTGTGATAGCCTTCGAGCAGGGCGAAGTTGAGACCGCGGTTCTCCACCGGACGGCGGTTGACGAACAGGTGTTGATCATCCCGGGTCGCCCGCGAAACGCCCGGGGCTCCGATAAAACCCCAAACATGGAACTCCGGAGCGGCGGGGGGCGGCTCCGGCATCCCGGGGTCGGACCCCGGGCGATCGTTGAATTCCGCCCCGGTCGAAGGTTCCTCATCCGGGGCCAGCGCCGCAGGTGAAGGCTTGAGGGACGCGGAGAAATCGACCGGGAGGAGATTCAACTCGGCGCCATGCAGCGCTCTCAGGCGCTCGCGCAGTGCGGCGAGTCGCGAGGCGGGTTCGGGGCTGCAAGGCAGGGGAGGCAGTTGCCAGACGAGCCGGTTGTCATGCGTGAAAGTGAACCCGACTTCGGGATGGGCGAGGGCGGCCAGCAGGAGGTAATGCTGAATATGGGTGCGTTCCGTCTCCTCACTCCGGAGGAACTTGCGGCGTGCGGGCAGGTTGTAGAACAGCTGGCGCACCTCGATGCGCGTTCCGGGTGGCCCTCCGGCCGAGAGCACCTCGAGTATCTTCCCGCCGGCGATGTTAACCTGGGTTGCTTCGAGGGCGTCGCCGTCCCGTTCCCGGGTGGTCAGCGTGAACCGGCTCACGCTGGCGATGCTGGGGAGGGCCTCCCCGCGAAAGCCCATGGTGGCAATGGCGGCAAGGTCCTCGGCGCGTCGGATCTTGCTGGTGGCGTGGCGTTCGAGGCAGAGCAAGGCATCGTCGCGGCTCATGCCCCAGCCATCATCGGTCACGCGGATGAGGCTCCGTCCACCCGCCTGGACGTCCACGACCACCCGGGTGGCCTTGGCGTCCACGGCATTTTCGACCAGCTCCTTGACCACGCTTGCCGGACGCTCCACCACCTCGCCGGCGGCGATTTGGTTGGCAACCTGTTCGGGCAACAGGCGGATCCGGTTCACGGCTCCAGTATAGGTGCGTGTGCCGGGAACGGAAGCGCGGGTTGGCGGCGCGTCAGGCGCTCGCGGGTGCGGGTTCGGATGCGAGCTGGTCGCTTGCGATCCAGCCGGCCTCTGTCACCCTCCCCGCAATCGCGACATCCGGCGTGTCGGCTTCATACCTATGCAGACGTACCAGAACTTCATCGGAGGCGAGTGGGTGGGCGGCAGCAGCAGCCCCAAGCTTGAAACCCGCAACCCGGCCGACCACCGCGAGGTGGTCGCAAGCTACAGCCTCGCCGGGCGGGCCGAGGCCGAACAGGCCATCGCCGCAGCCCAGGCCGCATTCCCGTCCTGGTCGGCCATGACCCCGGTGGCACGTGGCCGCATCCTCAGCAAGGCGTCGCAGCTCCTGGAGTCCCGCAAGGCGTCGGTGGCAGAATTGCTGACACGAGAGGAGGGCAAGACCCTGGCCGAAAGCGCGGGCGAAGTGCAGCGTGCGGTCGACATCTTCCGGTTTTTTGGCGGGTTGAGCTACACGCTGGGAGGTCAGACCATCCCCCACGACTTGCCGGGCAACCTGCTGTACACCACGCGCCATCCCCTCGGCGTTGTGGCCTTGATCACGCCCTGGAACTTCCCGGTGGCTATTCCTGCGTGGAAGCTGGCTCCGGCATTGGTCGCCGGCAACACGGTCGTCATCAAGCCGGCGACGCCCGCGCCGGCCATGACCCTGGAGTTGGCCCGGACGCTTGGCGAAGCCGGCCTCCCCAAAGGTGTCTTGAACGTCGTCATCGGCGCGGGCCGTGAGGTGGGAGGCGCCTTGGCCACCGATGCGCGGGTGGCAGCGCTGTCATTTACCGGCTCCAAAGCGGTCGGTCAGCAGGTGCACGAACAACTCGCCCAACGGATGGCCCGTTCCCAAATGGAGATGGGCGGCAAGAACCCGACCATCGTTCTCGCGGACGGCGATCTGGAGCTCGCGGTGAACCTCGTCACGCGGGCAGGTTTCGGCCTCACCGGCCAGGCCTGCACGGCCACCAGCCGCGTGATTGTCGAGCAATCCGTGGCCGCCGCATTCTGCGAGAGACTCGTGGCCAAAGCCAGAAGCCTCAAGCTCGGCAACGGCCTCACCCCCGGAATCGACATGGGGCCAGCCGTAAGCCAGGCGCAACTGGAAACCGACCTCGAGTACATCGAGATCGCCAAGGCCGAAGGGGCCAGATTGCTCTGCGGAGGAGTCCGGAAGCAGGAAGGCGACCTGGCGCACGGCTGGTTCGTCGAACCCACCGTCTTCGACCGGGTCACGCCCGCCATGCGGATAGCGCGCGAAGAGGTGTTTGGACCCGTGATTGCCGTGCTTGCGGTGCGGGATTTTCAGGAAGCCCTCGAGGTCGCCAACGGGGTCGAGGTGGGGCTGTCCGCGTCGCTCGTCACCCGGGATCTTCGCAAGGCGATGGTTTACGCCGAGCGCATCGAGGCCGGAGTCGTGAAGATCAACCAGATCAGCACCGGGCTGGCCTTGCAGGCCCCGTTTGGGGGCGTCAAGCAATCCAGCACCGATGCCTTCAAGGAGCAGGGTGCCGGCGCCATCGAGTTCTACAGCCGGCTCAAGACCGTGTACCTGGACTATTCCTGTTGAGCGGGTCGGTGCTTTTCGCCATGCCGCTGGCCCGCGAGCTGCTGTGTTACGATGCTCTGAACTGCATGCGAACCACGCTCCGCGAGGGACTGCCGCCGCAAGGCAGATTCCGGGGATTCCACCACAGGTATTTGGCGCTGGCGGCTTTGGCTCTGGGTGTCTGGCTGGCAACGACGGATCGAGCCGTGCTGGGCGCCGAGCCTCCCCCGGGGGCTTCCCTGGTCCAGGAGATCTGGGAAGGCATCCAGGGCGCGGCCGTGAGCGACCTGACCAGTTCGCCGGACTACCCGCAGAACCCCACCAGCCGCAGCTACGTCACGGAGCTGTTCGAATCCCCCACCGACATCCTGGAGTTCTACGGCCTGCGCATGCACGGCTACCTTGTGGCGCCCCAGACCGGCACCTACACCTTCTGGATCGCCACCGATGACGGCGGCGCCCTGTACCTGAGCACGGACGAGCAGCCTGCCAACGCCCGCCTCATCGCCTCCGTCAACGGCTGGACCGCGCCACGACAGTGGGAGTGGGAACTCAACCAGCGTTCCGAGCCCATCACACTGCAGAAAGGCAAGGCCTACTATGTTTCGGCCCTCATGAAGGAACACGGCGGTGGGGACAATCTCGCCGTCCGCTGGCTCATGCCCGACGGGACCGACCAGGCGCCGATCGTCCTCACCAACGCCCTGCCGTACGGTGTCAGCTTCGCTCCGCCGGTCATTGGGCAGCACCCCGCGAACGTCACCGCCGTTGAGGGGGGCAGCGCCCGGTTCACGGTCCAACTCCAGTCCGTGGGCCTTTACAGCTACCAGTGGCGTCGAAACGGCCTCAACCTCGCCGGCGCCACTCAGCCGGAATTGGACTTGGCGGCGGTGCGCATGACTGACCACGGGGCGAGGTACAGTTGCGTCGTTCGCAATGACCTCGGTTCGGCCACGAGTAATGACGGCATTCTGACCGTCACCCCTGACACCACCCGTCCCGCGCTGGTCCAGGCGCGCAATCTGGGAACGACCGAGGTCGAAGTCCTGTTCTCCGAAGCCGTCAGCACCCCGTCCGCCACCACGGCGGGTAACTACCGGCTCAACAACGGGGCGACCATCGCCTCGGCCAGAATCGGTGACCGCGCTGATACCGTCATCCTCACCACGTCGGTCCTGGTGCTGGGAACGAGTTACGCCCTCACGGTTAACAACGTCCTGGACCAGGCCCAGGCAGGCAATCCGATCACACCCAACTCGACCTTCACCTTCACGGCGGTCGAGTATACGCCGTCGTCCGTCGGCGCCCCGCCTCTCGCGGGGGCCGCACCTCCGGCAAGCGGCGGCGTGGACGTGAGTGGGAGCGGCGACATCGGCGGGACCGCCGACGCCTTCATGTTCGCTTGGAAGCGGCGCACGGGCGATTTTGATGAACAAGTCCGCGTCGGCGCCTTCGATTCAACCGACCCGTTTGCCAAGGCCGCCCTGATGGCGCGGGAGACGCTCGATCCCGGCAGCCGCTTCGCTGCCGCCCTGACGACCCCCGCCAGTGTCGGCTGCTATGCGATGTTCCGCACCACGGCCAATACCGGCGCTTCGACTGCCGGCTATCACCCGGCCAATTACCCGGAGACCTGGCTGCGTCTGAAGCGGGCAGGGAATGCGCTCACGGCCTACGCCAGCTACGACGGCTTGACCTGGACCCAGCTCGGTAGCGCTTCCCTCAGTCTGCCATCCAGCATCTACCTCGGTTTCGCGAGCTGCAGCCGGAACGCAACCCGCCTCGCCACGGCGGAGTTCCGCGACACCGGTCCCGTCAGTTCCGCGGCGGCCGCTCCTTTCGTGACCGGGGCGGAACGGCTCGGTCCCTCCAGTCGGATGACGTCCCTGGTCATCAGCGAGATCATGTATCATCCCCGCGAGCGCATCGACGGCCGCCAGGGCGAGTTCATCGAGATCTTCAACGCCGACTTGATTGCGCAGGACCTCTCCGATTTCCGCCTCTCCGGCAGTGTCGAATATCAGTTCCCACCCGGACGCGTCCTGCCGGCCGGCGGGTTTGTTGTCGTGGCACGGAATCCTGGGGACTTCCAGGCGGTCTACGGTCCATCCGGTGCGTTGGGGCCTTTCGCAAACACGAACAGCCTGCCCAACGACGCGGGGACTGTGCGGCTCCACAATCCGCAGGGCGCGGTGGTCCTGGAGGTGAATTACAGCAGCCGCGTACCGTGGCCCGTGAGCGCGGATGGCGCTGGCCACTCGCTCGTGTTGTCACACCCCTCCTATGGGGAAGGCGCCGTACGGGCCTGGTCCGCGAGCGCAGTCGTCGGGGGATCTCCGGGCCAGATGGAAGCCGTGCGCCCCGATCCGTGGGCCAGCGTCCTCATCAACGAGTGGCTTGCCCATACGGATGATCCGCAGCTCGACTTCGTGGAGTTGTTCAATCACAGCACGCAGGTGGTGGACATTTCCGGCTGCGTGCTCACCGACGACCCGCAGACCAACCGATTCCGCATTCCCCCGGGAACGATCCTCACGCCGCGCGGATTCGTCGCCTTCGATCAAACCCAGCTTGGCTTCCGGCTCAACGCCGCCGGCGAAAGCCTCTACCTGTTCAATCCGGACTCGACCCGCGTCGTGGATGCCGTCCGGTTCGGCCCGCAGGAGAATGGCGTGGCCAGTGGCCGATTCCCGGACGGGACGGCGGAGTTGCGCCGCCTGAGGCAACCGTCGCCCGCCGCGGAGAACCTGCCCTTCCAGGTAAGCCAGGTGGTGATCAACGAGATCATGTACAATCCGATCTCCGGCGAGGATCGCGACGAGTTTGTGGAACTGCACAATCGGTCCGAAGCCGCGGTCGACGTCTCCGGGTGGCGGTTTACCGACGGCATTGATTTTCGGTTCCCGACG
This sequence comes from uncultured Verrucomicrobiota bacterium, assembly GCA_964535555.1. Lineage (GTDB taxonomy): Bacteria > Verrucomicrobiota > Verrucomicrobiia > Limisphaerales > J093 > DSVZ01. Next base: position 24,671 of record CAZHUS010000093.1, on the reverse strand, counting down.
AATCTCACCCTTCCTGCGGGGGGTTACCTGGTCGTGGCCAAGGACCGGGTTCGGCTCCTGGCGAATCATCCGACAGTCAGTCCCCTGACCGTGTTCGGCGATTACGACGGAACCCTGGCGAACTCCGGGGAACGGCTGGCCTTGGGACGGCCCGACTTGATCACCACCACCAACGAGTTCGGCGTGGTGGCGACGAATCGCATCTACATCGACGTGGACGAAGTCACCTACGGCACGGGCGGGCGTTGGGGCAGTTGGAGTGACGGGTTGGGCAGCAGCCTCGAACTGATCGACCCGGACAGCGACCATCTGCGCCCGTCGAACTGGGCCGACTCCGACGAGAGCGCGAAGGCGCCCTGGAGCACGATCGAGTACACGGGCAAACTCGACCTGGGCGACGGCTCGCCGGCAAACCGGCTGCAGATCATGCTGCAAGGACCGGGCGAGTGCCTCGTGGACGACCTTGAGGTGGTGCCGAGCGGCGGGGCGAACCGGCTGACAAACCCCGGCTTCGCTTCCGGCCTGAACGGATGGACGGTGCAAGGGAACCATCGGCAGAGCAGTCTGGATTCCGCGGGAGGCGTGAACAACTCGGCGTGCCTCCATGTCCGCGCGCCGGGCCGGGGCGACACCGCCTGCAACCGCGTCTACACGCCCATCACGCCGGCGCTGCCGGTGAACTCGACTGCCACCCTCCGCGCCAAGGTGCGTTGGTTGAAAGGGTGGCCGGAGTTCATGCTGCGCCTTCGGGGCAGCTACCTGGAAGCCGCCGGCCGCATGGCCTTGCCCTCCAACCTTGGTACTCCCGGCGCCCGCAACAGCCGTACCATCCCGAATGCGGGTCCAGCAATGATCGAGGTCGCCCATTCCCCCGTCTTGCCGGCGGCCAACCAGGCGGTGCTGGTCACGGCTCGCATCACGGATCCGGACGGGATCGGCACGGTCCGGCTGCGTTACCGGGTGGACCCGGGCAGCACGACTTCGAACGTCCTCATGAAGGACGACGGCACCGGCGGAGACGAGGTGGCCGGAGACGGCGTCTACACGGGACGCATCCCGCCCCAGGCGAACGACCGGCTCCTGGCCTTCCACGTCGAGGCCACCGACACCGACGCTGCCAGCCCGCAGACCATGAAATTCCCGGCGGACGCGCCAGTCCACGAGTGCCTTGTGCGTTGGGGGGAAAGCCAGCCGCTCGGGAATCTCGGCGTGTACCGGCTGTGGCAACGCCAGGCCGATTTCAACACGCTCCGCCAGCGCGAACCGCTCTCCAACAGCAATCTCGACTGCACCTTCGTGTACAACGACAACCGCATCGTCTACAACGCCGAGATGCGGGGCAAAGGCAGTCCCTGGCACGGCGGCAGCGTGGGCACGGATTACCTGTTCGCCTTCCCGGAAGACGATCGCTTCCTGGGCGCACGCGATGTGGCGCTCGTCAGCGTCGGCAACCTCGGCAATGACGACAGTGCCCAGCGCGAGCAGGCGGCGTTCTGGATCGGAAGTCAGATCCGCATGCCCACGTTGCATCGGCGCCACGTCTTCTTTTTCGAGAACGGATGGCAGAAACAAATCGTGTACGAAGACACCGAGGAACCGAATGGCCAGTGGGCGGATCGCTGGTGGCCGGCCGGGGAGGATGGGGATTTGTACAAGATCGAGGACTGGTTCGAGTTCAACGACGCGGGCAGCAGCTTCACTTTCAGCAGCGATGCCACCCTCCAGCCGTTCACCACCGCCGGCGTCGGGTACAAGCTGGCGCGGTATCGTTGGGCCTGGCGCAAACGCGCGGTCGTCGACTCCGCCAACAATTACACCAATTTCTTCAACCTGGTCGCGGCGGTGAACGCCACCGGCAATTCGTTGGTGCCCCGCGTCGAGAGCCTGGTCGACGTCGAGGTGTGGATGCGCACGTTCGCCCTGCAGCACATCGTCGGCAATTGGGACGCTTACGGCTACAGCCGGGGCAAGAACAGCTACATCTACAAGCCGGTGAACGACCGGTTCCAGATCGTCCCCTGGGATATCGATTTCGTGCTCGGATCCGGTGGCGACGGCCCCACCTCCGACATCTTCGGCACCAACGATCCGACGATCAGCCGGCTTTGGAACACCCCCGCGTTCCAGCGCGTCTATCTGCGCGCCTACCTGGACGCCATCGCCGGCCCGCTCCAGAACGCCCAATTCGATCCCATCGTCGACGGCCGCTTCGCCGCGCTCGCCGCCAACGGCGTCAACGTGGCGAACCCACGCGCCATCAAGACGTGGGTAACCTCGCGTCGCAATTACCTGACCACCCGCGTGGCGTCCATGGATACGACCTCGTTTGCCATCACGAGCAACGGCGGCAACGATTTCAGCACCAGCCAGCCCCTCGTCACACTCACGGGTTCGGCGCCCATCGCGATCCGCACCATCACTCTGAACGGTGCGCCCATGCCCGTGACCTGGACCACCACGACCACCTGGTCGCTGACCCTGGCCTTGGGCGGACGGCAGAACATTCTGAACCTCGGCGCGCTGGATTCGCGGGGCCGGCCCCTGCCCGCCTACAGCGACTCCGTCACCGTCAATTACACCGGTGCGGAGCTGCCTTCACCCGAGGGCCGGTTGGTCATCTCCGAGATCATGTACCACCCGCAGGTCCCGGATGCGGAGTTCATCGAGGTCCACAACAGTTCCCTGACCGCAAGCTACGATCTCTCGGGATGGCGTCTCGACGGTGTCGGTTTCGTCTACCCTCCCGGGACCCTCCTCGGCCCCGGAGGCTACAGCGTGATTACACGGAACCGGGATGCCTTTGTGGCCGCGTACGGCGTGAGCGTGCTGCCGCTGGCGGAATACCCGGGCACGTTGCAGAACGATGGGGAGCGATTGAAGCTCATCAAGCCGGGAGCCACGCCGGATCAGGATCTGGTCGTGGACGAGGTTCGGTACGAAACCGAAGCTCCCTGGCCGCTGCGAGCCGACGGACTGGGCCCGTCCCTCCAACTGCTCGATCCCTCCCAGGACAACTGGCGCGTGGGAAACTGGACCGCCGCCGCCGCGCCGGACCCCACCTGGTTCACCCCGGGCCGCGCCAATTCGGTGGCATCGACGGTGCCGGCGTTTCCGACGGTCTTCCTGAACGAGGTCCAACCCGTCAACCTGGTCGGCCCGCAAGACCGTACTGGAGATCGCGACCCTTGGATTGAACTCCACAATCCCGGGACGCAGGCCGTGGACCTGGCCGGTTTGTACCTGACCGCCGATTACGCCAACCTGACAGCCTGGGCCTTTCCTGCCGGGACCACGATCGGTCCGGGGGAATTCCGGGTGGTCTGGGCCGACGGCGAACCAACGGAGTCCCTTCCCGGCGAACTCCATACCAGCTTCCGCCTCGCCCCGACCAATGGCGCCATCGCGTTGGTCCGTCTCCAGTCCGGCGCCCCTGCGGTAGCGGACTACGTCAATTACCGGCAACTCCCCCCGGGACTCTCCTGGGGTTCATATCCGGACGGCCAGCCCCGCGAGCGACGTCTCTTTCACCTCACGACGCCGGGGGCCACGAACAACCCCGGGGCGCCGCCCCTGCAGGTCGTCGTCAACGAGTGGATGGCCAGCAACGGCGGCGCCGTGCTCGACCCCGCGGACGACGATCCGGATGACTGGTTCGAGTTGTACAATGCCGGCGCTTCGCCCGCCGATCTCTCCGCTTACACCCTCACCGACACCGCTGCAGACAAGGCGAAGTTCGCCATTCCCTTCGGCACCGTCATTCCGCCGGGCGGCTTCCTCCTGGTCTGGGCTGACGAGGAAACCGGCCAGACGTCGCCCGGACAGTTGCATGCCAATTTCAAACTGACCGCGGCCGGTGAGCAACTGGGCCTGTATGCCCCGGATGGCCAGCAGGTCGATTGGGTCACGTTCGGACCGCAGACCGAAGACCAGAGCGAGGGGCGAGTCCCGGACGGTTTTGAACCGCCATTCGTCGGAATGGAAGTGCCCTCGCCGGGTGCGCCCAACGTGTTTGCCACCGCGAACCGGCCGCCGGTGCTTGGTGCCATCGGTCCGCGCACCGTCGATGAAGGCCAGACCATCACGTTCACGGCGACGGCGACGGATGCCGACGCCGGCCAGCGCTTGACCTTCTCGCTGTTGGGGGCACCTGCCGGCGCCCAGATCAACCCGACAACCGGGGTGTTCGCCTGGACGACTTCCGAAGCGGACGGCCCCGCCGAGCATGCGTTCGTTGTTCGGGTCACGGACGACGGGGTTCCCGCACGTTGGGATTCCGAGTCGATCCTCCTGACGGTTCGGGAGGTCAATCTGCCACCGGCGATCGAAGCCATCGCTCCCCAGGCGGTCGATGAAGGCCAGAATCTTGCCTTCATGGTCCGGGCCACCGATCCGGATCGCCCGTTGCAGAATCTCCGCTTCGCGCTCAACCGTGACGCGCCGGTGGGGGCGAGCGTCGGCGAAACCACCGGTCAGTTCAGTTGGACGCCCGGCGAGGAGCAGGGGCAAGGCACGTACCAGCTCACGGTGACGGTCAGTGATAACGGCAGCCCGGTGCGCACCAGCCTTGTTGCGTTTCAGGTCACCGTCAACGAAGTGGACAACGATCCCGTCTTCAGCCCGGTCGGTCTCCAGACCGTTGACGAACTAAGCTCCTTCGGTCTGACCGTCTTGGCCACGGATCCCGACCCTCCCGCAAGACCCCTGGCCTACGCCATCGAGACAGGTCCGCCCGGACTGAGTATCGATGCCGCTAGCGGACGTTTGTCCTGGACACCTGCCGAGGCCCAGGGTCCCAACTCCTACAACGTCGTGGTGCGCGCGAGCGAGCAGGGCGGGGCCAACCGGAGCGCCAGCATCGCGTTCTCGATCGTGGTGAACGAGGTGAACCAGGCCCCCACGCTCCAGGCCATCCCCGATTTCAAAGTCAGTGAAGGAACTGTCATCACGCACTTGTGCCAGGCCTCCGACCAGGATCTGCCCGCGCAGAAACTGAACTTCCGCCTCGAACCCGGAGCACCCTCGGGGGCGTCAATCGATGCGCAATCAGGCCTGTTCACGTGGGCCATCGGCGGAGACGTCGGACCAAGCACAAACCAGATCACGGTCCGCGTGACGGACGACACGCTGGGAACTCTCAGTACCACCCGGTCGTTCACCGTGACCATCGCGGCCACGCCACGCATCGTGATCAACGAGATCATGTACCGCCCGGCGGCGGGGGGCGCCGAGTTTGTCGAACTGCACAACCTCTCCACCAACACCTCGTGGAGGCTGGCCGGATGGCGCCTGACCGGGGCGCTCTTCACGTTCGACGCAAACGTGGTGCTTCCGCCTGGCGGTTACCTCGCCGTCGCGCGGGATCTGACAGCCTTTCGCACCGCCTACGGCAGCAACGCCCCGGCTGTGGGCAATTACCTCGATCAGCTTGGCACGGACGGTGGCACCATCGAGCTCTGGCGGCCCGGGACGCAGGGCGAGGTCATGGTTGACCGGGTGGCTTTCAGCACGCGAGCCCCGTGGCCCGTCGCGGCGAACGGAGGCGGTCCGTCGCTGCAACTAATCGACGCAAGTCAGGACAATGGCCGCGTCGCGAACTGGGCGGCGGTGACTGGACTCACCACCAACGCTCCCCAGAACGTGATCGCGCTCGATGCGACCTGGCGCTACTGGCAGGAACCGTCCAATCCCGCCGCGGGCTGGACCAATCTCGTCTATTCCGATCAGGCCTGGCCCTCCGGACCGGCGCTCCTTTATGTCGAGGGCGCCGAGCTACCCGGCCCCAAGAGCACCCCGCTTGCCCTCGGCCAGATGAGCTACCTTTTCCGACACCGGTTCAACTTCACCGGAAACCCGGTTGGCGCCTCGTTGGTGCTCCATACCGTCCTGGATGACGGGGCCGTCTGCTATTTGAACGGCCAACCCATCCTGTGGCTAGGCATGGCCGAGGGTGAAATCCCGGCCCGCGACACGGTGGCCACCCGAACCGTGGCGGACGCCGTCGCCGAGGGGCCCTTCACGGTTCCGGCCGCCAGTCTTCGGTCCGGAGAGAACGTGCTCGCGGTGGAGGTCCATCAAGTCAACTCCGGCAGCTCGGACGTCGTGTTCGGATTGAGCGCCGACGTGATCGAGGTCAAACGCGAGGCGGCCACGCCCGGGTACGCCAACTCGGTTCGTGCGACACTCGAACCGTTCCCCGACGTGCGTCTTAACGAAGTGCTCGCCAGCAACCTCAACGGAATCCGGGACAATGTGGGTGAACGCGAACCGTGGATCGAAATCCGGAATGGCGGGGCTAAGGCCGCCTCCCTCGAGGGTTGGTATTTGTCCGACTCCTATTCAGCCCTCACCCGATGGGCCTTTCCGGCCGGGGCCGCCGTCCCTGCGGCAGGATACCGTTTGATCTGGGCCGATGCGGAGCCCGCTGAATCCACGGGCACCGAATGGCACGCGAGCTTCCGCCTCGCCACTCCCAAGGGCGTGGTGGCGCTGTCGCGCCTGCAGAACGGCACCCCGGTCGTGGTTGATTTCCTGGAGTACTCGGATCTCGGGGCAGACGACTCCTTTGGATATCTCGAAGGGGATGTTCTGGATCCCAATCCCCGGGTGCTTGCCACCTCGACTCCGGGCGCGTCCAACCCGGGAATGACGGCCCTTCCGGAGATCACCTCGATCGGCATCGACCCGCAGGGCTATGCCACGATCCGGTGGACCAGCACGCCGGGGCGAAGCTACCGCGTCCATGTCACCGAGAGCCTGGACGCCGGCACCTGGAGAGATGCCGGAGGCCTGACGTCTGCCGGGACGGAGGCCGTCTTCACGGACACGACGACACCGGATGTTCCGATCCGGTACTACCGCGTCGTGTTGCAGCCGTAATCCCCGCCGGCGTCGGGTCGGGGAAAGCCTGCGCCAAAGCCGCCCGGCCATGGGCAGGCGGTGGAAACCTCGGGTCGCGGCGACGAACCTCGACCGTGCTCAACCTCCCAATCCGAGGAGGCGGCGCGCCTTGTCACCCAGCTTCACGAGGTTTGAAAACGCGCTGATCGGCCACTGGCGGAGTTGCTCGTACCAGGAGGTCGTGGTCTCGAAAAAACCGCACAGGTCGCGAAGTCGATCCAGCGTGTAGGCGTCGGTCGTCTGGTCCTTGCCGGCCATCGCGATGCAGTCACGCAGGACGCCGACAGTCGGATCGATCTCCCGCCGCTTCCGCTCGTCCAGCACGATGCGGAACATTTCCCAGACGTCCTTCTTCGCCTCGAAGTGGTCGCGCTTGTCGCCAAGGACATGAACCAGACGCACGATTCCCCAGGCTTGGAGTTCCTTGAGGCTGGTGCTCACGTTCGAGCGGGCCACGGCCAGCGTCTCGGCAATGGCTTCGGCATGGAGCGGTTTGGGCGAGAGAAACAGCAGCGCGTGAATCTGGGCCACCGTCCGATTGATGCCCCAACGGGTGCCCATCTCGCCCCAGTGCAGGACGAATTTCTGGCTGACGGGCGGCAGGCTGTTCATGCGACCGGCGCTTGGAAAACGCTTGGAGCCATGGGCTTTGAACTCCACCAAAACACCTTGACCCTGTCAACCTCGCGCCCGGTGTAGGCCGTGCGCCCTCACACGGCGGCATCCCGAAACAACCGACAACCGGGGATGCGTTGCGCCCGCCCGACGTCGCGCCTGAATAGCCGGACGCCTGCACCCCGTCGGATTGACAAATCCGGTGCTGCCGGAAACAGTCACGCTCAACATTACGCAGCTATGATTCCAACGAGATTGATGTGTTCGCGTTCCCTGGCCTTGTCGGCCGCCGCGTGGATCGGATGTGCCGCCGCCTCGGCTTTCGTTTACGAGACCGAGCGCGAGTTCTTCAGCACCGGCGACTTTGACGGCGATGGCAAGCAGGACGTGATCCTCGTCGATCGCGCCAGCGGCAAGTACCGGCTCGGCTACGCCCAGGCCGACGACACTTTCCGGTGGGTGGACAACCGGGTGACGGGCGTTAAGGACCTCACCGGAATCGCCATCGGCAAACTCTTCACGCCGCAGCGCGACGCGCTGGCCGTCACCGCCGCCGATGCGAACAAGATCGCGCTGGTGGAGGCGCCCAGCCCCGGCCAGGCCGCCCAGGCCAAACCCCTGGAACTGGAGGTGCTCGGCCCGGCGACGGTCCTGGCCGTGGACATCGGCGGCGAAGGCAACACGCCCTTGGACGATCTGATCGTGACGAGCATCTACAACGACCCCGACCCGCTCAAGGCGACGTTGCTGCGCAACAAGGACGGCGACCTGAGCACGGTCCTGACCGAAGGCACCATGGAACAGCAGCTCAGCCGCGCCAACCGGGTCGCGCTCCAAACCGGCGGTCCCCTCCTGCCGGCCGGCATTCTCGCCGGGGACGCCGAATCCACGCTCGCCGTGGCGCGCTTCGAAGGACCCGAGCCGACGCTGCTCGCCCGGGTAACCGCCTTGCCAAAGAACTCCGCCTTCGATGTGGCCCACTTTCGCGGGCAGGCGCTGGCCGAGTTTTTGTTCTACCAGCCCGGCGAATCCAAAGTTCACGTGGCGCCCATCGAGAGTCTGAGCGAATCGGGCGCCGCCGTGGGGCCGACCCATGCCTACGACCTGGGGAAACCGATTCGCCTCGCCCTGTCCGTGCCCGGAGCCAAGGCCGACCGGTTGCTGGTGATCTTCGGCAAGGGTGAGACTGCCGAGGTTTTCGAGTTCGACGGCGCGTCGGCTCCGAAGTCGATCGAGACGATCACGCCGAAGGCCGGTGAGCTCCTCTTCGGCGCCGCGCGGTTGCGCGAGGGCTACGTCATGTTCCACGGGGCGGATTACTCGAAGTTCAGCACCCACCAACAGGTTTATCGCCTTGCAGACGGTGCCTACACGACCGGGACCTACGGCAAGATCGGTTCCATGGCTGACAATGACGACGCGACCGTCCCCGAAATCTGGAAGCGCCTGACGGCCACGCTCGAGCAGGAGATGCTCAAGTCGCCCGCCGACATGCGCCCTTACACGAACACCATCCCGGGAACGCAGGTCACCTATGTGATGATTCCCATTCCGGGTGGTGAATTCGAGATGGGCAGCCCCGACACCGAACCGGGTCGCAGGCCGGATGAAGGTCCCCGGCACAAGGTGAAGATCTCGCCGTTCTGGATGGCCCGCTTCGAACTCACCTGGAACGAGTACGAGCTGTTCATGTACCCGGATGACGAGAAAAAGCTCCGCGCCGAGTACCCGACGCAAGACTACGTCAACAAGGTGTCGGATGCCGTGACCCGCCCTTCCAAGCCCTATACCGAGATGAGCTTCGGCATGGGACGCGACGGCTACCCCGCCATCTGCATGACGCAGCATTCCGCGAACAAGTACTGTCACTGGCTGAGTGCCAAGACCGGCCACTTCTACCGCCTTCCGACCGAAGCCGAGTGGGAGTATGCCTGCCGCGCCGGTACCCAAAGCGCGTATTCGTTCGGGGATGACCCTGCCAAGCTGGGTGACTTTGCCTGGTTCGAAGAGAACGGCGACTTCAAGTACCAGAAGGTCGGCAAGAAGAAGCCCAATCCGTGGGGGCTTCACGACATGCACGGCAACGTCTGGGAGTGGTGCCTGGACGAGTACGTCAGCGACTACTCCAAGCGCATCCAGCAGACCGGCGTGCAGGATCCTTGGTTCAAGGCCACCGTGCCGTATCCGCACGTGGTTCGCGGTGGTTCCTATGACGACCCGCCCGAGAAGCTTCGCAGTGCGACCCGCCGCGCGTCGGACCGTTCCTGGAAGATGCGCGATCCGCAACTGCCCAAGAGCATTTGGTGGCACTCGGATGCCCCATGGGTGGGGATTCGCCTGGTGCGTCCATTCCAGATCCCGCCTGCTGAGCAGTTGCAGAAGTACTGGACCAGCGGTGTCGAGAAAGACTGAACCACGCTCTACCGTCTGATAGACTTGCTCCCCGTTATGAAACTCATGAGATCTCTGCTCCCGGCCTGGATGACCGCGCTCGGTATTGGCCTCAGCTTCGTCCCCGGTCATGCTGCCGATAACGTGGCCCCGCCAGGATTCGTTTCCCTCTTCAACGGACGGGACTTCTCCGGCTGGAAAGTCCCCGACGGCGACGGGGGGCACTGGAAGATCGTGGACGGCGCCATCGACTACGACGCCGAAAGCCAGGCGCCCGGCGACAAGACGCTCTGGAGTGAAAAGGAATATGGCGACTTTGTGCTCCAGGTGGACTGGCGTATCAAGGCCACGCCCTACGTCAACCCCAACATCCCGTATATCCTCCCGGACGGGACGCATGCCCGGGATGTCACGGGGAAGGAACTTCGGTTGGCGCTTCCGGACTCGGACTCCGGCGTGTTCATCCGGGGTGATGGGCGCTTCCAGGTGAACATCTGGTGCTGGCCCATCGGCTCGGGCGAAATGTACGGACTGCGCACCGATCCCAAGGTCTCCGCGGAGTTGCGTGCCGCGGTGACGCCCCGTCACCAGGCCGACAAACCCGTCGGCGAGTGGAATCGCTACGAGATCACCGTCAAGGGCACCACCGTCACCACCGTCCTGAACGGGGTGACGGTCGTCCCGGGCGCGACCATCCCGGACCTTCCCAAGCGCGGGCGGCTCGCCTTCCAACACCACGGGGGCAAGGGCGCTGACGGGAAATGGAACAGCCCTCCCAGCCTCCTTCAGTTCAAGAACGTCTTCATCAAAGAGCTGAAGTAGCCGATCGGCCCGATTGGCCGGTTCCGTACGCGGGAGGCACCAGTCCTCCTCTCCAGTCTCTATCGAGGCGCGCCTCAGACCGACCAGCGGTTCCGTGCGCCTCGCTCCATAGAATCCTCGAAAGAAGGAAGTGACCAGGGCTTCGGAAAGTGGGCGGCTGAACTTGACCTGATCACCGCGAACCTGCCCGTTCGAGGATTTCAGAAAAGAACTGGCGGCTCCGTTGCCGGAGCCGCCAGGCGACGCTTTCAAGGTAGGTCAACTGCTGCCCCGAAGGGCAAGCCGCTGAGAGCAGGCCTAAGCAGACTTTTTCTGCGCCCGCGATGATCGCGGGAGCGGCGGGCATCAGCCGATTTCCGTCGCAGAAACCCGACGCTGTATCTGCCTATTCCTCAAGCAAGGCTCGTACCAGGCTGGCAAAGGGCGGATTTAAGGCGCGTTCGGGTGCCCAAGTCGCTCCCCGGGTGTTCCACTGATGTCGCATCGTGACCGGGGTGAGCAATTGAAGGCGCCAGCCTGAACCGTCCAGAACTGGCTCGACCTTGCCCCCTGGGCTCCTAAGCTGATGCCCATGACCGATCCGCGCTACACCGAGCTGGCCACCCTGCTGGTCGAGTACTCCACCGCGATCGAGCCTGGGGATCAGGTTCTTCTGGATCTGATCGACACGCCGGATGAATTTGGAGTCGCCCTGATCCGGGCGGTGCGCGCGCGCGGAGGATGTCCGGTTGTCGAGGTGCGCCACAGCCGGGTGACTCGCGAGCTGATGCGCGAGACTGATGACCAGCACGCCTCACTCTGCAATGCAATCGAGCTGCATCGGATGCGTCGCATGCAGGCCTACATTGCAATTCGCGGGACGATGAACGCCAGTGAGGCCTCCGATGTGCCCGCCGACCGGTTGGCCTTGTACAACCGCCGGCTCCGGCCGGTCCTGGATTATCGCGTCACGAAGACGCGGTGGGTTGTGCTAAGATGGCCCACCCCGAGCATGGCCCAGGCCGCCGGCATGAGCACGGAAGCCTTCGAGGATTTCTATTTCCGCGTGTGCACCATGGATTACCGGAAGATGGCGCGCGCGATGGAGCCGTTGGCCAGGCGGATGGAACGGGCGGACCGCGTGCATCTGAAGGGCCCCGGAACCGACCTCGTGTTCAGCATCAAAGGCATCGGCGCCAAGCCCTGCAACGGCCTGCGCAACGTGCCGGACGGAGAAGTGTTCTCCTGCCCGACCCGAACCTCCGCCAACGGGGTGATCCAGTTCAACACCCCCACTCTCTACGGGGGCTCACGGTTTGAGAACGTCCGCCTGGAACTCAAAGATGGGCGCGTCGTCAATGCCACAGGCAGCAACCCGGATCGTCTCAACCAGATCCTCGACACCGATCCGGGCGCACGCTACATCGGCGAGTTCGCCCTGGGATTCAACCCGCACATCGTGAATCCGATGTGCGACATCCTCTTCGATGAGAAGATCGCGGGCTCGCTCCACTTCACGCCAGGTCAGGCCTATGCCGATTGCGGCAACGGAAACAAGTCCGCCGTTCATTGGGACATGGTGCTGATCCAGCGGCCCGAATGGGGTGGAGGCGAGGTCTGGTTTGATGACGAGCTCATCCGCAAGGATGGCAGCTTCAAGCCCAAGGACCTGCAGGGGTTGAACCCCGAGAAGCTGCGTTAGCCGCCGGCGCGGTGTGCCGGTCGTCGGGATCCACCCTGTCGGTAGGCCTCGGCGAGGAGGGTCATCGGATGGACCACGCGGATCGGCAGGCCGCGTGCCCTGGCACCGTTGAGGATCTGAAGTTGGCATCCGGGATTCGCCGTCGCCACGATCCGGGCGCCGGTGGATTCCACGTGCTCCATCTTTCGGTTGAGCAGCGCCCCGGCCATGGCCGGTTGCGTCAGGTTGTAGATGCCGGCGCTGCCGCAACACCAGTTGCTCTCGGGCAATTCGACCAGGCGGAGGTGTGGAATCGCGCGGAGTAGCCGTCGCGGTTGCTCGACCACGCGCTGGCCATGGCTGAGGTGACACGATTCATGGTAGGTCACCAACAACGGAGGCCCCTGGCGGGAGGCGGGCGGTTTGATGCCGATGGCGTCGAGCCATTCGTGGACGTCCATGCACTTCCGGTCCCACAACTCCGCGCGCGCGCGATAGGCGGAATCGTTTTCCAGCAGGCGTGCGTAGTGCTTCAGGTGGGAGCCACATCCGCCGGCGTTCGTGATGATCGCATCGAACTGAGCTGGCGGAAACTGGTCGATATGGCGGCGGGCGAGCACCCGGGCGAGTTCCAGTTCTCCGTTATGGGCGTGGAGTGAGCCGCAGCAATGCTGATGGCGCGGCGTCAGGACTTCACAACCGTTGGCGGCCAGCACTTCCGCGGTGTCACGGTTCACATCGCTGAAGATCAGATCCTGAGCGCAGCCGGTAAGGAGGGCCACACGATATCGTCGCGTTCCCGAGGCGGGGGTGACCTCGGCGATGAGTTGATGCGACCATCGCGGACGGACGTCAGGCGTCATCGCCTCGAGTTCGCGGAGCCGCGCGGGGAGAAGCCGCAGCATCCCGGACTTCCGGACAAACGACTGCACTCCGAGCCATCGCCACTGGTACACTCGCAGCAACCGGCCGAGGAGACGCAAGCGGCGCAGGTCCATGAACAGCCACTTGATGGCGAACCAGCGGATGAACCTGCGCCGGGGGGTGTTGAGTCCGCCCACGCGTTCGACTTCGGCGCGGGCGGTTTCGAACAGTTCGGCGTAATTGACGCCGGCCGGACAGGCGGTCATGCAGGCAAGGCAGCCCAGACAGAAGTACATCTCCTCGCCGAAGGTCCTCGTGACTTCAAGACGCTCATCGGCAATGGCGCGCATCAGGGCGATCCGACCTCGCGGGCTGTGACGTTCCAGGCGGGTGGCGTTGTAGGTGGGGCAGGTCGGAAGGCAGAGACCGCAATGCATGCATTGCTGGGCGACGGAGTAGTCGAGACTCCGCAGGTAAGACCGCGCCGATTCCATGGGTGCGATGCCCGTTGAGCTTGTTGATCTCGCCGGCGACAAAGCGATCAAGGGCCGATTGGACTCGAACCACCCCGAACGTGCCGGCCACGAACCAGGCCGAAGTTTTGAAGGTGACTACCAACATGTCGCGCTGCGGGCAAGTCCCAAATAGAGTGACAGGTTCTTTATTTGTTGATTCTCCACCAGACTGCCTCCTATCCTGCGCCCGGCACGACGCGGTCCGGCCCTGCTCTGCTCTGCAAAGCACCGAACCCACGAAACGAACCGACTCTGGAAAGACTCTGGAAAGGACTTTTATGCGGATGGCGCGCATCAAGATCTCGGGACGGGGCGCAGTCTATCATTGCATCTCGCGAGCCGTCGGCGGGCAACTTCTGCTGGGCGACCTGGAGAAAGAACGGCTGCGGCAGATGCTCTGGCAGCAGGCCGCCTTCAGCGGGGTGGAAGTGATTACCTACTGCATCATGTCCAACCACTTCCACGCCCTCGTCCGGGTGCCGCCCGCCGGTCCGATCACGGATCCCGAACTGGTGACGCGCGCCGCGCAGTTCTATGGTCGTCGTCACCCCTACGTGCTCGTCCTCCGGGAAGCCCTGGCCGGGGGAGGCGTCCTGCCCGAGGACCTGCGGGCAAGTCTGTGCGCACGCATGGGGGACGTGTCGGTCTTCATGAAAGAACTCAAACAGCGCTTCAGCAAGTGGTTCAACCGACGCGGAGAGCGCTACGGGACTTTGTGGGCGGAACGTTTCAAGAGCCTGTTGGTGGAGGATGCTCCGGGCCCGATCCAGGCCGTCGCCGCCTATATCGACCTGAATCCGGTCCGCGCCGGGTTGGTCGAGGATCCCAAGCACTACCGATGGTGCGGCTACGGGGAAGCGGTGGGGGGCAACCACGCGGCGCGGCGCGGCCTCGGCAGTTTCCACGAGCAGTCCCGATGGGAATTCGTGTCCGCAGCCTACAGGCAAGTCCTCATGGTGACGAGTGGCAGCAGCGGCAGCGCAGGGAAGGTGGCGAGGAATCCCGAGGCGCTGCGGCTTGAGTTGCAGCGTGGCGGACAGCTCCCCTTGGGTGAGGTGCTGCGTCTGCGGGTGAGGTACTTCAGCGACGGAGTCGTGCTGGGTTCACGGGAATACGTCAACGCGATCTTCGCCGAGTTTCGCGAACGGTTCGGGCCCCACCGGCGAACCGGGGCTCGCCCGATGCGGAGCGTGGCCGGGCTGGGGGCGTGGTCAACCGTGCGCGACCTCCAGGTGGACGTCGTGGGTTAGCCCAGCAGCCGCCGGCTTTCCATCGGCAGGCGCCTGCGATTGGCTGGTCCGCCCAAATACATACGCTGGGGCAGAAGTGCCGCCCCCGGACGGCGGCGGACACGGTCTCAAGCTCCCGGAAGCACGGGCCGGTTCCAGGGCTGGCGATAGGGGCGCTGCAACCGCTGCGTGGCCTCCGGATCGCCGATCACTTCGCGCTTCCGCGGATCGTAGATCATCTGCCGGCCGGTCTGCATGGCAAGGTTTGCCAGGATGCAGCTCGCCGTGGAGATGTGGCCATCTTCAACGTCCGCAACCGGACGGCTTCGCTGGTCCACGGCGGCCAGAAAGTCCAGCATATGGCGGCGGGTCGCGGGCGCCGCATTCAGCTCGATGTCCTTCTCCGTGACGTCCTCGGGAAACTGTTCCCGTTCGAAGACGCACTCGAAGTGCAGGGCCTTCGCCTTCTTGTCGAGCGGAAGGAAGTCAGCGCGCATGGTGCTGGCCTTCAAGACGCCTTTCTCGCCATGGACGAACAACGCCCACGGGTAGTCGGGGTCGGGTGGGCTGCCCCAGGTGCGATGCTGCCATGCCGCGGTGAGGTCCTCGTATTCGAAGATGGCGCTCTGGGTATCCGCGATGTTGGACTTGCCGTCCTTCTGGACGAAGATCCCGCCGGAGGAACTGATCCGTTTGGGCCACCCGAGCGCGAGCATCCAACGCGCGGTATCGAGCATGTGGACGCACATGTCCCCCATGATGCCATTGCCGTACTCCATGAAGGTGCGCCACCAGCGCACATGCGGAAGCCCGTCGTACGGACGCAACGGGGCGGGGCCGGTCCACATCTCGTAATCCAGGAAGTCGGGCACGGGCTCGACGGGCGGGTTTCCGTTGGCGCGCATGTGATAGTAACAGCACATGTCGATGTGCCCGATCTTGCCGAGCAATCCGGCCTCGACGACCTGCTTCTTCACGTCGATGAGGTGGGGGGTGCTCTTGCGCTGGGTCCCGATCTGAACCACCCGCCCAAGCCGGCGCGCGGTGGCCAGGATGGCCTCGCCTTCGAGCACGTCGACGCTGATGGGCTTTTGCAGGTAGACGTCGGCACCAGCTTCCATGGCGGCGATGGCGTGAAGGGCATGCCAGTGATCGGGAGAGCCGAGGAGCACGAGCTCAAGGTCCTTTTCCTTGAGCATCTCGCGGTAATCGGTGTAGGTCCGAGGTGCCTTGCCAGACTTCTGGCGCTGCCGGGCGATCTCGGCCGCTCCGGCGAGCATGTGCTTGTCAGGGTCGCAGATCGAGACCACTTCGACAGGGGCCACCTGGATGAGGCGCCAGAGGTCGCTCTTGCCATACCAACCCGCGCCGATGAGTCCCACGCGTCGCGGCTTGCGATTCACCAAATCGGCTCCATACGCGCCCAGAACCGACATGGCAAAGGCCGTGGAAGCGGACTGGAGAAATCGGCGCCGGCTGAGGTTGAACGGCGTGAGACGCGCGTCCTTGGACGCGGCCATCGTGGAGGTGTGTTGCATGGCTGGAGGTGTAGCGTCTCGCGCGGTCAACGCAAGTTCAGGAGGTCGCCGACGCTTCCGGCGCCAGGTTTCGCGTGAGCACCAGCGTGTAAGCGTTGGGGTTGTGGGTGTGGCCCGATCCATACCGGAGGCGGAGGAAGGTCCCGACGTGAAGCGCCTCGCCGCGGAATCCATGCCGCGCAAAGGCCTCGATCAACCGGGCGAGACTCAAGGTGTTCACGTGGTACTCGTCCACGGGCCTGATGATGTGCGCGTCGATCTCGTCCACCTGAAAAAAACCCAGGCACAAGCCGGTGCCCGTCACCCGGCAAAGTTCGGCAATGGCGATCTCGAGAGCGTCCGGGGAAAGGTGCTCAAAGAGATCATGCACCACCGCGTAATCGAAGGCGGCGTCGGCCGCCCTGAGCTGGAACACGTTCCCCTCCACGAAGGCGGCGTGCGGAAACAACGCGCGGGCATTGGCGACGTTCTTCCCGCTCAAATCCACGCCGGTGTAGGCGAAGAACCTGGCCAGCCCGGCGGCCTCGAGGAACCGGTAGTCGTTGGCCGAACCACACGCCGGTTCCAGCAAGCGCGGCTTGGGTTCGGGGAGAGGTTCCCGGTTCAAGGCCACGTTCCATGCCTGCATGAAAGTCGCAAGTACGGGCGCCGCCGGTCCCGGCCCCGGGCCGCCGGAGAGCCTCGCCTGAATCGCCTGGCTCAGGTAATTCGGAATGGAGTGTCCGGCGATCGCGCGCGGGAGTGACGCGTGGATGCGATGGATGACCGAGGGAACATCGATCCCCTCGGCATTGTCCGCGCCGGATGCCAGCGCCGCTGCCAGCGCCGCCCAGGCGTCGGTGTCCAGGCCGTCCTGGTCCCGCGAAGTCACCCAGTTCATCGCGATGGCGAATCGTATCTCCGCCTCCATCAACTCCTGGTATCGGGTCCCGAACAGCACGGACGTCAGGAAGTGCCGGGTGAGGATGCTCTGGACGTTGATGCGAGGGTCCTCGACCCCCGACACGAGGTAATCTCTCAGCAGCGCGGTCTCGTGGCGTTGCCATGACCTTGCGAGGCGGTCGGATTCGCTTTGAAGGGCGGCATCCATGGGAATCCTGTAGGCGTGTGCGTCAGGCGATGCCGCCGGGTTCGCGGGTTTCCCGGCGTCAGCAGCCTCGGGAGCGTCCGCTTGGCGGTCGGCCTGAGGAAGCGTACGCTCCGCTCATGGCCGAGGCGAGTGCGGACCGTCAGGTGATCGTGGTCACGGGAGTGAGTCGCGGGTTGGGCCGCGCCCTGGTGCATGAATTTGTGCACCGGGGTCACGTGGTGTGGGGCTGCGCCCGGGACGCGAAGGCGCTGGCCGAACTGCGTCAGCGTTGCGGAGAACCGCACGATTTCGCCGCCCTGGACGTTCGCGAGGACGGGGCGGTGAGGGCGTGGGCGACGCGCCTGATCGAGTCACGGGGTGCTCCGGATCTCCTGATCAACAACGCGGCGGTGATCAACCGCAATGCACCGCTTTGGGAGGTGCCGGCCGCGGAGTTCGATCGCGTTGTGGACGTGAACCTCAAGGGCGTGGTGAACGTGATTCGCCACTTCGTTCCCGCGATGATCGCCCGCCAACGCGGCGTGATCGTCAATGTGAGTTCCGGATGGGGGCGTTCGACGGACGCCGAGGTGGCTCCTTACTGTGCCACCAAATGGGCCATTGAAGGCCTGACGCAAGCGCTGGCCCAGGAACTGCCTGCCGGCATGGCGGCGGTCCCGCTGAATCCGGGGATCATCAACACCGAGATGTTGCGGAGCTGCTTTGCCGGGGCCGCATCCTCCTACCCACCACCGGAGGCATGGGCACGAACCGCTGCACCTTTCCTCCTCGCCCTCGGTCCGCGTGACAACGGCAGGGCGCTGACCGTGTCGTGATACCGTGGGGTCGGCTGAAGTGCGGTTGCCGCAGCCCTGCGAAGCCGATTCCGTCTCACCGACTCCGGATCGAAGGCTTCCAGAGGCCGACCACATAGGGCTCGCCAGAACCCGCGAAGCGCGCTAATCCACTCCCGGAACTGTGGGACCCGAGTTCATTTTTGTCCTGCTGCTTGGCCTGGTGATCGTGGCGGCTGTGGCTGCCGCGATTTCGGCGCAGAAGCGCCGGAAGGCGCTGGCGGAGCTGGCGGCGCGGTTGGGGTTGAACTTCGATCCCGAGAAGGACTACGAACTGCCCCGGCGCTTCCCGTTTCTGAGCCGCCTGCAACAGGGGAGCGGGCGCTACGCGTTCAACCGGCTGAGCGGCACCTATGCCGGTCACGAGGTGCTGGTGTTTGATTACCACTACGAGACTTACAGCCATGACTCGAAGGGGCATCGCCACACGCACCATCACTACTTCTCGTTCTTTCTGCTCCTGCTGCCGCGCCAATATCCCGAGCTGACCATCATGCGGGAAGGCTGGGGCTCGAAGCTGGCGCAGGCCCTGGGTTACGACGACATCGACTTCGAATCCGCCGAGTTCTCGCGCAAGTTCTGCGTACGCTCCAAGGACAAGAGGTTCGCGTACGACATCTGCCATCCACGGCTGATGGAATACCTTCTCGCCAACGACGATCTCAGCCTTGAGATCGAGGCGAATGCCCTCGCCCTCGGCTTCGACAAGCGACTGGCCGCGGACGCGATCGAGTTCAATCTCCAAAGGCTGCGCGCCGTTCGCGAGTTGATCCCGGCTTACGTTCTCAACCCTGCCTAGCGATGAACCCCATAATTCTGGCCGGCGTGGGCGTGGTGCTCCTGCTCCCCGTCCTGTACGTCATTGTCCAGTACAATGGGCTGGTGACCCTTCGCAACCACATTGCCGAGTCGTGGAGCAATGTGGACACGGAACTGAAGCGACGCTACGAGCTGATCCCGAATCTGGTGGCCACGGTAAAGGGGTACGCCGAGCACGAACGTGCCGTCCTCGAACGGGTGACGGAGCTCCGGGAGCGTTGCGTCGCCAATCGCGGCGCGGTCAAGGACCAGGCGCAGGACGAGGCCCAGCTCGTGGAGGCCCTCCGGGTCTTGCTGGTACGCATCGAACAGTACCCGCAGCTCCAGGCCGACACGCACTTCCTGGAGTTGCAGCGCGAGCTGGTGACCACCGAGGATCGCATCCAGGCCGCGCGCCGTTTCTACAACGGCAACGTGCGCGATTTCCGCAACAAGCGGGAGACGTTCCCGAGCAGCCTGGTCGCCGCCATGTTCGCCTTCCCGCCGGCCGAGTTTTTCAGCGTCCCGCCCGCGGTGAGGGAAGTTCCCGACGTCGAGTTCGCCTGAGCCAGGGGCCAGGGGCGGCGGCCGTTTCAGTCGAGGCCGCGCTCCTCGAGATCGGGTTCGTCGAGGCCGAGGTAGTGACCGAGTTCGTGGAGGTAGGTGGTGCGGACTTCCTCGCGGTAGATCTCTTCCTCCTCCCCGGCAAAGTCCCAGAGGTTCTCCAGAAACAGGAGGATCTGCGGCGGAACGTCCGCGTAGCCGGAGTCCTCCTCGCCAAAGGCCTTGCCGACGAACAACCCGAGCAAATCCGGTTCCCAGCCGTCCGCCAGGATCGCCTCGTTGGGCTGGGGTTCGAAAACCACCGGCAGTTTGGCGGCATGCGGACGAAGGCGATGCGGGAGCCGCCGGATCGTGCCGCGTACTTCCTCCTGAGCCACGGCCAGGAGGTGGTGCCACTCCGAATTCACGCTCCGTCCGTCACGTCACAGGGCAGCCACCGGGGTTGTGGCATGGGTTCACGGCCGGCTGGCGACTTCCTTGCCCACGGGGTCTTTCAACAGCTCGGCAAGGTTGTAGTGCGTGTAGCGCGTGTGGCTGGCCACATTGCGGCTGTCGGCGTTGGCCACCCAGAAATCCAGGGTCTCGGGGGCGAAGAGGACCGAATGAATGTTCGAGGTCATGGCCACCGGACGGTCCATCAGCCGGCGCGAGCCTTCGGCATCGAGTTTGCCGAACTCGCCCAACACCCGCTCCGCGAGCTTCTCGTAGCGATCGCCTGCGCTCATCAGCACCGCGTCGGGAATGGCGTGCCGCAGGCGGGGGTGAGCTTCCCCCGGTTTGATGACTTCGAAGGTGGTCGGCGTGGCGGCGAGGCCCACCGCCTGCTTGGTGTTTCCGTCGGCGATGACGTAGTAGTACTCACACGTCCGCGGTCCGCGGCGCATGATCTCGACGGCTTCATCGAGGCTGTCCGCCTTCTCCATCACTTCGCGCATGAGTTGCGCCATGGGTTTGCCATCCCAGTTGCCTTCGCCGCGGCCCCCCATCTCGCCGATGGAAATGCGGCGGGCGTTCATGGCCGTGACCGAGCCGATGAAGCCGCCGTAGCTCACGTTCGCCCACGCATGTCCGTAATCGGGTTGGTGGATGATCACGACGGCGTTGGGCTCGAGACCCACGCCGCGCAGGTAATCCAGGATCCGGCCGTGGTACATGCGTCCGTCCACCGTGGCGCGGCCGGAGACGGCGAAGCCGCTGCAATGGAAGAGCTCCGGGAAGAAGTTGGCGAGGCGCGCTTCTTCCGGCAACAGGTCGGCCGCCAAGGCCATGGCGTCCATTTCCCGCAGGTAACGTTCGTCGATGAAGGGTGCGATCCGGCGCTGGGCCTCCTCAATCTCGCCGAAGAACCAGCGGCCCTTCTCGAAGGAACTGCCCACCCCGACGCCGTAGAGGATCTTGTCCACGAGGTCGCGGACCTGGCGCTTCATCAGCACGCCATGCTGACGGCCCATCTCCTCCGGTGAGCCTTTCAGGAAGAGGACCCGGGTGCCGTCGTGGTCCTCGAGGCGACCCTGGCCCTCGGTGGCCAGCACGCGGCGCTCTCCGGCGACAGGCCCAAGGGTCGGCATGTCCTGATTCAGCAGGGAAAGCGCGGCAGGAATGAAGCGCGTGAGATGCGAGAGCGCCACCGTTTCCACCTTGGCCTCGGGTCGCTTCGGCAACTCCCAGGCATCAGCCGGCCGGGAATCGGCCAGCTGCAGGTCGCCGAAGTCGAGGACGAGCCGCTTTCCCTTCCCATCGCTCAGCGCCAGTCGCGCGGGCAGGGAATCGTGGCAGCGAACCCAAAGCTGGAACTCGCCCCGGGGAAGCTTGAGGGCCTGGATGGCCTGGGGCTGCGGCTTCCCGCGAACGGCGTAACAGGCTGTGCCGTTCACCGGCTCTTCGACCACGGGGTCCAGCTCCATCAGCAAGGGCAGCAGCAGCAACTGTTCACGCGGCAGCGGCAGCCGGAAGGGAGGGAGCACCGTGCCGTCCTTGCGATCCGGCGCCGACGCGAACCGCGGAACGTCCGCCGACCCGAGGACGCCGAATTTCTGTTCCGGGGCGAAGATCCACAACGCCTGGCCGTTGCGGCCCAACTCCAGGGTGCGTCCCTCGATCCGGGTGCTGAGCTTGAGCCGGTCGGGCGCCTGGAACGCCAGGTCGGCGGTGTGCCCCACCAGTCCCTTCCCCAAGCCCTCGGCCTCGACGACCTGCAGCCGGGTCGAGACCGCGGCGCCAGGGCCTCCGCTGACGGGTTGCACCAGGTTGGCGAACTGACCCACGGCAGCGCCGAGAACCTCCTGAGGCGTCTTCGGCGACCCTTCTCCGGCCCAGGCCGCCCACGCGAGGCTGAGCGCCAGCGAGGTGATCAGGCGGACCGGAGACGATGACGATGAGGTACGCATGGCGGCGAAGCTAGCTGGCGATCCAGGCCTTGGCGAGTCCGATGGCAGGTCAGCCCGCCGGCGGAATCGGCAATTCCATGGCCCAGAGAATGCCGTTCAAGAGCAGTCGTCGGAACTGCGGATCCGCGAAATCGTCGATGTGCCCGAACGAGGTATAGAACACCCGGGCGCTGTGGGGTCCGTACCGGTGGGTCCACGCCACGGGTTCGGCCGGCTGTCCGGGGATCGAGCCGATCAGCACCGCGCGGGCGCCTTCTCGGAGCGGGCCAGACCGGTACAGGCTGCCGTGCCCCTTAAGCCGACTTACATCCACCCCGGTGAGGAGCCCGTCCGGCTCAACCCCGGGAACCGTCGAAACCGCGGTCTCCGGCCCGGCGCCGTGATGGCCATGGTAATTGCCGCCGAGCACCTCGGGATCGAATCCCGCCCAAGCGGCGAGTCCCTTCGATTCGAGCGCTGCCGGCTCCTCGGTGCGGACCGCAAACGCGTGCGATGCGGTGCGGATGCCGACCACGGCCCCACCCCGCGCGAGGAAGGCCCGGACCGCTTCCAGGTCGGCCTTGGGCAGCGCCCGGCGCCGCGTGCTGATCACCAACAGCCTCGCCTGGGGCAGGGCGTCTGCCAGGCCCGGGAAGCGCGCCTCGGGAGAGGGATTCTCGATGATCACGCGGGTTTCCAGGCCGCGCCAGCCGAGTTCCTGTTGCGCAAAGGCCGGCAGCGTCTCCCAGGTCCGGTATTCGTCCTCGCCAATCAGGATCACTACCAGCGGCCGCACGTCCGCGCGGAACCGGAACGGTGCCCCGCCCAGCAGATCCGCGCTCGTGACGGTGGGGCACCAGTACTGTTCGATGTGGCGGATCACGAGATCGGTTCCCGCGAAATGGCTCACGTAGGGCCGCTGCCTCGCGTTGTACATCGTGTCGGTCATGTCCCGCATGAGGACGACATGCTTGCCCAACCCCACCATGGCCCGGATCGAGAAGGGACGTCCGAGCACGCACATGTTGGTGTGCACGCCCATGACGATGACCTGCTCGATGCCGCGCGCCTGGAGCACGCTGTAAACCTCCTCCCCGTTGTCGCTGATGAAGTCGTCGGGTGCGATCTCGAGGGTTGAGATTTGCGAGCGCCACGCGCGGCCCTGGGTGCACTGCGGATCCTCGTTGCACCCGCCGTCGGAATCGTCGATGGGCAGGGCCGGCTCACGGTCACGATTCAACGACTTCCACTGGTTCACCTGGGGAGGCGCGGGAGCTTTGGGCGTCTCCTGCGCCCGCTTTCGCTGCGGCCAGTCCGCGTAGTAGCTCATCGTGTCGCTCGGGGCGTGGATGATGAGCACGCCGCGCTGGCGGGCGGCCTTCAAGACCGCGTTCATCCGCGGCGCCATTTCGGCGACCCGCTCGGTCGCTCCCCGGCACCAATGACGATCCCACATGTCACACACGATGATGGCGGTCTGCGCCGGCCTCCACGACAGTTCCCGCTCGACGCTCTGCCAGTCGCCCTTGCCCGGCTCCGACTCGACGCGGCTTCGGGCGTGCCAGACCAGCGGCTCGGCCCCGGCGGCGGTGCCCTCAACCGAGCCGGACAAGGAGGCGCACGCACACAGCGCCGCGTTCAACAACCACCCCGGACGGGTTCGGATCGCGCCATGGATTGACATGAGCCCATTGATCGCCCGGGTCTCGGGAGAAGGCGAGCGGGAACTTTTCCTTTCCAGACCCCGCGGGCGCGATAACCATCGCGACCGATGGCCCACGATCCAGAGAGCCCCCTCGACACCCTGTGGCGCGAGTACAGCGAAGTGTTCCGCGGGTTCGACGACCTGACGCTGGGACGATGGCTGGCCCAGACGCTGGGGCAGTTGGAAGGCCGGGGTTGGCGTCTCTCCCACCCGTTGTTGGCGGCGTACCGACTCGCTGGTCAGGTCGGTCATGACCGCCAGGTCTGGTTGCAGCGACTCGCCAAGAGTCCCTCGGCCTACGCCGAGAGTTCCTGCTGTCGCGCCCCGCTCGTGCCTTTGCTGACCCGGGACGTGGTCGAGAGCGGGTTGGTCTGTCTGCACTGCAACTCCCCAGCCGTGCCGTTTGATGACATTCCCGAAGAACTTCGCCCGCTGATCCGCAGCTGGTCCGAAGAATATGCCCCGGTGCATGCGGTGGCCCACTGGGACGAAAAGCAGCAGAAGCGCTCGGGTGACTATGACCAGGCGTTCGAGGAGGCGGCAGCCAAGGCCGAGACCTTGCTCGCCTTTGCCGGTCACCAGATCATGCCCAAGCTGCTGGAGTTTTACCCCACCCTGGTGTGGGAGGACCACGACGAGTGCCTGGAGGTTCGACCTGAGGATGTGAAGCTCTGACGAGGCTGGCCTCAGGCCGCTCCGGCGCGCAGGCGACTGCGCGGCCTACCTTCGCATGAACCTGTCCCGAAAAGCGGGGATGAATCCCCGCACTCCAGGCGCTTCGCGG
>CAZHUS010000092.1:0-32733 GCA_964535555.1 uncultured Verrucomicrobiota bacterium | reverse complement strand
CACTTGGCACCCTTCCAGGAACAGAATCGCGAGTTTCCTGCCAGGCACTAACTACACCATCCAGTGGAAACAGAGGTGCGCGGCAGCTCGGGTTGGCCGCCGAGAAGCGCTGTCGATGAGGCTTGAGCCTTGCGGGTTGCGACTTGCGCTTTGCACGGGCTGACCGATGCGGTTTGACACCTCGGTATCAACCTCAGCTTCGTGTTGCCTGGGTTGTTGTCCACGCAATGACGCTTGAAGCGTCCTGGTTTCGACAGCGTACTTCGCGGGAGTCGTTCCTTTGCCACCGCGCACCGGAATCGGCGCCGCCCGCGGAATCAGACATTCACGCTGCGGGTGAAGTTGAACTCGTCCAGCGCGTCCTGTAGTGACTGGATCTCGGCGGTCAACTCGGCCACGGCCTTGTCCACGTCCACCTTGCCGAGTTGGGCGACATACTCGACTTCGTACGCCGCCTCACCGAAACCACGACCCTCGTGGAACACACCGGTCTTGGTTTCGAGAGCGGCCAAGGTGGTTACCAGACCCTTCAACTCGGCCAGGCGGAAGATCTTGTCATAGACTTCCGCGTTGGCGGCGGCGACGGCCGCCTTGACCTTCACCAACTCGTCGAGCTTGGCGCGCAGTCGGGCCAGAACCTCGCGGTTGTCGTAATCGAACTTCTGCTTGGTCGAGCGGACGTTTTGCTTCTGGAGCAGGTCCTTCAACTGGGCGACCTCGCCGGCCAGTTGGTTTTTGAGTTTGAGTGCCTTGGCGATCTTCATGGGAGTACGTTCGGTTCTCGGGTTTTGGGTTTCAGGTTTCAGGTTTCACGATGGTCGTCCCGGCCGGTAACGCTCCGGCGTCATCCGCTTATCGGGCGGGGGCTCTGCTTTTGAGCTACAGGACGTGAAAAGGAACCGGGAAACGCTCCCAAGGAACGCCTCCCGGTGATGGGGCTTAGTCGAGGAACGCCACGTTGGCCATCGTCCGGCTCTGGGTCTCGGTATTCATGAGCACCCGGTGCCAGCAGCGCAGCGTGATCGTCGGATGTCGATCGCGTAATCCACCGGCTCAGCCAGTGCCGGTCACCCTGCTGCCAGCGCGAGGGGATGGAGCGCACCTTTAGGCGCGCGCCCATGGCCGCAAACCTCGATTCGATGGGTTCAAGGTTCATACGGGATTCGGATCGGACGGGCACGGCTGGGGCGGTAGGTTGCCCCCGGCCGGCCGCAGTCCGGGTTTCAGTTGGGCGGTCGGATTGGAATTCGGCCTCCGCGGCCGAGTTCCAATGGAGTGGCGGACCCGAAGGGGTTCACCCGCCGGGCTTCCCGCTACGGATTTTGGGTTGGCAGGCCGCCTCGGTGCTGCCCCGAGCGGGCTGGGTTTTGGAGACCCGGCGGCGCGAGCTGGCGCGCGGCCTCTAGGTGGTGCGGCTGCCGGGAATCGCACCCGGGTAGTGGCCGTCCGCAAGGACCTCCGTGGCGGGGAGCCATTCTGTTGTTAAATCACAGCCGCGAAAAATCGAAGGGCCGGGAGCACGCTGTCCGCGCTCCCGGCCCATGCCATTTCAACAAAGATCAAACACCTCTTGGTGATCTCGCGATCCCAACCCGCGGTTTCACGGCGGTTGTTTCGGTGTTTAAGGGCACACCTCCTGCGAAGCCCTTCGACTGCAAATCCGGGCCAAACCCACGGGACGTGCTTGGTGGCGACCGGCGGGCACACCCCACCGGCGGAGAACCTCGGTTCTCCCACATCCCAATTCGTGTTGGCATCTCGGACATCAGCTAGATGTCGCGCCGTTTCTCACTCACCATCTCCATCCTTTCGTTGCTCGGTTTCGGTTTCAGTAGTGCATCGGGAAAACAAAAAACCCTGCTCACCATCGGCAAGCAGGGCTGGTAAATCTTGGTCCTCTCAGGACGCTCTCTACCTGCTTACCTTCCGCGATCTGGCCGGGGGCTATGTCCCAGGCCCTGATCGTCACTAAGGCGGAACATATAACCGCATGACCACTCACGACGTGTCGCCTTCGCGACGACCGTCGTCGGTCTCTCTGCGGCCAAAATGTTCATGCAGGTTCGCATCGAATGTGCGAGACGTTTAGCATCTGATCGAGGTTACTGTCCACTAATATTTTTAGGGGGAGGCGGATTTTGAATCAGCATATGCCGATGCATGGATTCAAGCATCCGTCCGGCCGGATGCGAGAGCGAATGCTATGGCTTGGCTAGGTCCAGGCACCACAGCCGGTCCTTGGTCCGTGCATGGAGCCGGCCGTCAGCCAGGGCGGGAAAAGCTCGGGCCTCGAACGGCAGCGCCTGGACCTGCGCGGTGGGCACGTAACTGTCCGGCGATCGCGGGCGTGGCGCGCGGCCCTTCGTCGTAGCCGAAATCGTCGCGGTAATCGGTGGGGTGCCTTGCCTGCCACAGCTCTCTCCCGGTCGGCGCCTCCAGGCACTCGACGAGCGTGCGAGCCCCGACGCGTTGATCGAGGATCAAACGTTCGCCGCGATCAACGCAACCAGCACTGCGGTGGCGAACCGGAGCACGCGGTGGCACGAGTCAGGACGAGAAAGCATCGGGCAACCGGCCAAGTCGCTCGGTGCTTCTGGCTTTTGCCTGCTTCTGTCAGGATCACCCTCGGTCGTGAAACGGCCGCGGCGTGGTTACATCCAAGATGGCAAGGCGTACCGGCCCGGAGGAGAGCCCATCGCGGGCTTCATCGCCCGCAGGGCCGTCGCCATCCCAGCACGGGCAAGGGTGATGGCGTTAGTGGCCAACGGCCTTGACGGTTGGCCGCGGGTGTCGGAAGCCCTGTGCCCGGTCGGGGACTTCATCCAGGCGGCCCACGGCCTCCAGCAAAGGCCCGGGGCCGGGGAATGGGACGTGTTGGTACATCCGATGGACGCTGACGATGCCGGCGTGAGAGTGCGCCCGTACGGCCTGGACAACCCGAACCGGCGCCTGAACGCGCCCTTGTAGTCCCAAGTCGCCCAGCCGCTCCCATTCTCAGCCAGGACGCTGACCGCCGAACGCCGCCCCTGGTTCCGCTGGTTCGAGGATCAGGTGAGGTTGGGTTTCGAAGCCAATGTCCGGCCACAGCGGGTACTGCTGGCAGAAGGCGGTCGATGCGCTCAATAGAACGTGGTCCAGTTGCCCGACTGCTGCCATTGGAGCTTCGCGCGAGGGCGGGTCTCGACGTGCCCGTCGGCGAACGCGAGGTTCACGTTCACCAGGTCGCTGCCGGCAGAATGCCCGGCGGTTGCCTTGGCGACGTTCGTAGTCCGCGTTCCCTCCGCCAGGCAGAGGTCGGTGATGATGGGCTGGATCGTCGCCACCGGGTCTTCGAGCTTGGTCGGCCAGCCGTCCTGCGTGCGGCTGTACGTGCCGGCCGTCTTCGGGGTCGGGAACAGTTCGCCGCCGTCCAGGGGTCGCGGCACCCACCAGCAATGGTTGATGATGGAGAAGTTGCCGTACTGCCGTCTCAGGTACTTGTTGAGTTCGTCCACACTGGTGATGCCCTGGCCCTGGGTCTGCTGGCGGTACCAGGCGTCGGCGTCCCGAAACTCGCCGGAGCGCACCGGGCAGAACCACATGGCCACGGTCAGGCCGTAGGGTTGCAGGCCCGGCACCATGTCCGTCGAGACGTCCCAGGGGTTGAGACCGGTACGAGGCATGCGGAAGGCGGGCAGCCGGCCCTGGGGCGCGTCCCCGGCGTAGAGGTTTGCGGCGATGCCCCACTGGCGGTAGTTGGAAGTGCAGTTGATGACCTTGGCGCGGAACTTCGCGCGCGAGATGGCCGGCAGAAGCATGCTGGCGAGGATCGCAATGATGGCGACGACGACCAACAGCTCGATCAGGGTAAAGCCGTGTCTGGACCGGTGGGCGGGGTCGTTCACGTGGCAACCATGCGCCGCACTGCGGACACCGTCAAACCCCAGACGCCGCGTGGAAGGTGGGCGCCGTCAAGTGATCGAGAAACCGTCGTTAAGCTCAGGAAACCCCTGACCCGGGGCGGCGTGTCCGACCATCGCGTGGACCGGCGCGGGCGACTCCGTTTGGGTGCGCGCCATTCGCGGCATAGACTCCAGGCTCAGCCTCAACAAGGACCTGAGAGGCCTGGCCGAACGGATGGCTACCGGCAGTGGAGCACCCTCGGTCAGCGAACCGGTGGTCCTCAGGACTCAACGGCAAGGATGACAGCGTCCTCCGTGGTGGCTTTCTGTACGTGCCCATCACGGCGAGCTTCAACGCGAGATCCCGCACCTGGCCCGCGCGCCAGACCATGAGCTTGAGCACCCCGCCCCGGTCCTCCGTTTCCGGCTCCTGGATGGCCAGCGCGATGGACTTGCGCGCGTCATCGCTGAACGGCTTGCCATCCCCACCGAGAATCACATCGTCCCAAGTTGACTTGTCTCCTGTCTCTTCGATCTGACGCTTGAGTTCTCCTTTTCCTGATCACTGCTTCTCAGGCATCTCCATGTTCATTTCTGTAAAGGCAGCAAGGCCTCTGCAAATGCCTTGCCCATCTGGGCAAATATCTTCGCGCTGCCCAAATAGTGGTAACCACCATTGGAAGCGCCTTTGAGGATCTCCTTGTCTTTGGCCGAGAGGATTTCCTCCAAGGCGAGGTCGAGCTTCGCCTGGTCCGCTTTGGTGATCCCCTCGATCCGCAAGTCTATGGCTGCATAATGCTCCGGGGAGCTATTGCCGTACTGGTCATTGGCATAGGCAGCCAATACGTTCTTCCCCTTCTTCAGCTGTTTGATCTCTTCTATTCCGAGGACGATCGATCGGTAGTACGGATTGTCCATCCACCAAATGTAATGATGTATTTCCTTTCCGTTCAGGTACACTTTGAATCCTTGTCTGGCCAGAATGGCGATGCGATAGGACTCGCAGTCAAGGTCTTCAACTTCAAAAGTGGTGCGCATCAGCAGGAATTCGCCAGCACCCCATGTTGAGGGGAATGTGTCCAAGGTGATTCCGCTGTGTTTCCAGACACCCTTTCCAATGGGGGCCTTGCCTTCCGTCCATTTGCTGTCATCGAAGTCGGGCAGATACCAATTCTCCATCCCGGCTGGCAGCGTGATGTCACGGAATCGTCTGTCGTCATATTTTTGCAGCTTGTCCTTCGTTTCCATGGGATCGACCGTGAGGAAGCGCCAGGTCCGTTCCTCCGGCAGAGGCTTGCCAACGGGCTTCCAGTAGTTCCCCCATTTCCATTCCCTGTCGAGAGTGCCCTCTTTTGTCAATTTGCGCGCCATATTGACGATATGGTTGTACTCATCCTGCTTGGGCTGTGCAGCGGTAATGGCATGATCCCAGAAGGGAGCGGTCTCGACAGCAACCACGTTGCCCTTGAACTCGGGCAGGCCGGCCGGTGCGGCCATGGCCTTGCGGAACACCACATTGTCACTCTCACCGCCGACTCCCAGCACGCCGATCACGAATGGCATCTTCGGGGCTGACAGGTCCTTGCGAACATCGCGGATGAACTTGGCCAGCAGGTCTGAATAGAGATCGTATTTTCCAGGTTCGTCGGGGCCGGGATAGGTAGTCCCATCGACCAGGTCGTTAAAACCCTGAAGCCAGACAAAACCAGCCAGTTCGTATCCCTCCTTGGGGTCGTAGGCGGGGCAGACCCGCTTGGGATCTGCCAGCACCTTCTTCACATGTTCGATCATCATCCGGTAGAACACACCCGTGGCGGCATCCTTCTCATCCTGCCATTTTTTCCGGTCCTCGAGTTTGGGAACCCCGTGGGCGCCTTGGGGGTATTTGTCCCACTCATCCTGAATCGCCTTGGGCAGCTTGTATGGCCCGGCACTGGGCGGCCGGAATTCGGTGTTGAGTGATCTGCCGCCCCAGGCGGTCTTGATGATCAGAATGGGCTCCTCAAGTCCCTTCTCCATATAGATTCCGAAGGTGAATTCGGGACCGATCTTGCCGCCATCCTTGGTGGGTTGATCTTCACGTGCGCCAAAGCCGGCGGTCAATTTCCCCAGGCCTTCGCCATTGGCACTGCCATCATAGGGGCCGGTCAGATAGGACATCCAAACCTTGTCGCATACCCGTGGAGTGCCATCGGGATTGCGCATCTCCTTGAGAATGGGTGCCGTCAGCGGGTCCTTGCCGATATAGTCAAAAGTGCTGATTGCGGCATGCCCCTCCATGTTGGACTGGCCCGCGAGGATGAAGACCTTGAGCGGTTTGGCGAAGGAATTCGGAGAGAGGGCGCACAGCAATGCTGTGGCAAGAATGACATGTGGTGTCATGAATGAACTTGGGTTGCCTGTTGGGTTCGCGGTGCCGGGGTGTCTCGACGATTGCCTGGCCGCCGTGGGCTATTTCAAATTGCTGAGTTCCGGGGAGTCCGTCGCGGCCGCGATCGCAGCAATCGTCTCGCGGACGCACCTGGCCTTCCGGAGCATAAGCTCCTGGGGAAAGTCCTTTTCCTCCTTTTCGAAGTAGTGGGCAATCTTCGTCAGTTCCGGAATGACCGACTGGGCGTGGGTTCCATAGCTGAGGAGGATCTTCATCAACTCCGGGGTCCGGTGTTCGCTGGCCCAGGGGTTCTGTTCGCGGGTGTAATTCACACAGGCGGCGATTCCCTCCGCGATCCCGTGTTTGGCCAGAAGGCGCAATCCCTCCACGCGAATCGAGTCGGCAAACATCTCTCCGCTCGGAGCGGGTTCGATGATCGCCTGATAGATGGCCGGCAATAAGGGTGTGATCTCTTCGGCGGAGAGATTCCGATAGACCGAGCCGATGCTGCCCCGGGCGCGGCCGTCCTGGTTTTTCAACCCGGCCCTCACGGCCTGGTAGAGCGCCTCGCGATCCACGCCCTCGAGTGACCGGCTCAGCATCCCGCCGCTATCGAAGAGGGCGAAGGACAGATACCGCTGCTGCATGCCGCGGGGATCCTGCTGCGGGTCCACCTGGGCCAGCAGGTCGAGGAGTTGGGGAACCGTCTTCATGCCGGGGGCGCCCATGCTGGCCAGGGCTTCGGCGGCCTTGATGCGCAACCAAAGGTCCTGGTCCGCCAGTGCTTGCCGCAGCGGTTCAATGGCCGGCGCTCCACGCCCGCGCAAGGCGATCAGGGCCTGGCAGGCACCGTAACGGGAATACAGCGCAGGCGACTCCAGCATGTCCACCAAGGGTGGGATGGAAACCTCCTGGCGCCGGCCCAGCGCCATCGCAGCCCGCTCACGCACCACCGGCGACCAACTGCCGAGACGCTCCAAGAGCTGCTCCCCGCTGAGTCTGTCGTAAGCACTGTTGCGGTCCTTGTTGTCCCAGCCGCGGCCATCGAGGATGAGGGCTTGCGCCGCGGCGGCGTCCAACTGCGGGGTGATGCCCGGGCGTTTGCCGGTCAGGTTGATCTTCTTCAACGGCATCGCGTAGGCCAGCAGGTAGGCTCCGGTGCAGTCCCAGCCCGCGTAGCTGTCGTGGTCCGGCTCGGGCGGACCCTGATGGGAGAAGGTGCCGTCCCAGCGCCGGGCGAGGTCGAAATACCAGGCACCGAACTCGTTCATCCACGCCCCCGTCGCCTGCGGTCCGGACTGGGCGACGCCCGGCATGGCCCACAGGAGGTTGAAGAAGTTGCCGGTGTGCCCGGTGTCGCGCTCCGGTCCGTGGGAGGCGACGCTCATGCGGGAGAAGAACTCCGCGCCGTTGGCTTCGCCCAGCAGGTTGAACAGGACGGCGGTCATGCCGCATTTGCCGTTGTCTTCGTGGGTCTCGATCCACGGGTGATGGTCGCCGTAGGGAATCGCGCCCTTGCCGATGTAGAACCGCAACAAGCGGGCGCTGAGTTCGATGGCGCGGGCCAACTCGGGGTCCTTCACGCCGGCCTCGCGCGCCAGCACCAAGGAAATGGTCAGCGGCACTCCCGGGGAGTTCATCATCCCGTAGCCACCCAGGCGGCCATCGGGTCTCGCGAACCCGTGGCCCCAGGAACCGACCGCACTCTGGCCCCTGGCGGCTTCGAGCGCGAGACGCCGCAGGCCCGGCATGACCGACTGGTCGCCGGTCGCCAGCGCGTACTCGGCGAGCAGGATCATGACGTACCCGTAATACCATGTCTGCATCGAGTCCTCCGAGAAGCTCGCCGCCCACTGGGCTTCCTTCCTGACCAGCGGGAGCCAGGCGGGATCGCCGCTTGCCAGGAGGGCGAGCGCATTGAGGGAGCGCACGATGGGATCGTCTCGAGGTGGGGATTGGGACAATTTCCCGGCCAACGCGCTGCACCCCTGTTCGAGAATGCGTTTGGACTTTGGGCAGTCGTAGGGCGCCGTGGCGCCGTAGCTGCCCAGCACCGGGAGTGCGACGACAACTTCTTCCACCTTGCCCGCCCGCCAGCGGGTCACCGTCAGGTTTCCTCCGCCCGCCGCCGATTCGGCGATCGTGATTGCCTTGCCGAACTCGGTGCGCGGGTCGTAGGAAAACGGCTTGCCGCCGACTCCGAGGATGACGTCGCCGACCAGGAAAGCGCCATCGGCGGGGGAGCCTTTCTCCACGTGGGTGATGGCAATCTGCCGCGCATCAGTGGTCACCATCTTGTCGCAGAACATCCAGCCGCGCAGCCCCGTGGGGCCGAGATTCCAGTCGTGCTTCGCGCCTGCGGGAATGGCCTCGCCTTGGGTGAAATCGGGGATCGTCAATGGTTGGCTCTTGGCCGCGGCCATGGTGGACGCAGGCGCACCGAGCAGAACCAGGAAAAAGAGGGTGAAGAGACGAGTCGTCATAAATCAGAGCTAGTGAGTTGTCGGAATTCTGTCATCGCTTCGAAGTGGATTCTACGAGCTCTTAGGTTTCGAATATGCCCCGGTGTGGTGCCGCAACAGCCGCCCACAATCTGCGCCGGCCACGTTTGGGCATATTGCAGGTAACGCTCCGGATCCACGGCGTCCGTGTTGACCCAGCCCTCCTTCTCGTCGGCGTAGCCAATGTTGCCATAGGCAATCAGCGGAAAATCGGGGCCGCAGAACGTCCGCAACTCGGCCAGTGGTTTGGCCAGCGTGTGGGCCGGGCCGCAGTTGACGCCCAGGGCCTTCACCCCCAGCGGCATCAACATTTCAGCCGCAACCTTCACCGGCTCGCCCGACAGAATTCGGCCCTCGCGGTCGCACACAAAACTAACCCACGTGGGCCGGCCGGTGATCGTCGCCAATTTGGCCGCAATGACGGCTTCCCGAACTGAAGTCATCGTCTCGATCAACAGCAGGTCAACGCCCGCTTCTACAAGATGATGAATGCGTTCAGAGTGCTCAGCGCAGCATTCGTCATCGGGCGGCACAAGGTCGGGGCGATAACAATCCTCCAGTGGGGCCACTGAGCCGGCCACTCGGGCAGGTTGGCCAAATTCAGCGACCGCCTCTTGGGCGGTCGCCACCGCGCGCCGGGTTAATTCGCGCGCGTCGTGCCCGGTGCCAGCCAGCACCCGGCGATGAGTGCGAAAGGTGTTGGTGGTGAGGATGTCCGCGCCAGCATGCAGGTAGTCCAGATGGATCTGGCGCAACGTATTCAACCCGGTGTCGCTGGTAAGCGCATTCGCCGACCACAACGGCAAGCCGGTGTCCACTCCGCGCCGGTTCAATTCCGTTCCGGTCGCGCCATCCAGCAAGTGAAGTTCACCCTTCATTGGTGGCCCATTCCTGCGGGGGATTGGTTGGCCTGCGCGGCCTTCGCGGCGGGCAGAATTTGCGGGCGGAGTCGCAGGGTGACGTTTGAACCTACGGCAGGCAGGATCGTGGCGTTAACCTGCCACATGAGCGCGTCATTGTCCTGGCTGTGAATCGCCGGCAGGCAAAGCAACTCGTCGCCGAAGGTCGAGAGCGAGATCACGTTTCCGCTTTCGTCGCTCAAGTATCGGCGCGGCCCCGGCCCGTCGCCATACAGGACCGAACCGGCAAAGAGGAAGGTGTGCGTCGGGAACCTGGCCTCCTGGTCCACGGAAGCGGGGTCATCGGACCTCTTTCCGGAAGGGGCGATGAAATCGCTGATGGGGTGCTCGACCATCCTTCCCTCCTTGCCCTTGAGCACCAGAAAAACGTCCACCGGCCCGCCGTGGGGTGGAACGTCCAGCCAGCGCTCGGCTTGATCCCCAAGCTGCTGGCGCGTCGCCGGACTTCCAGGTTTGGCGCCCAACAGCAGGAGCGCCGCGTGAAGGTGCATCGGCCTGGCCTCGATCACGACGATGGATTCATGCTCCTTGGTTCCTTTGGTGCAGGCCACCAATTCAAGCGCGCCTCGATGAAGGCATACCGAACTTTCCACATCCACGCACCGCTCCTGAGCGTTGATCGCCACCCCTGGAAACTGGAGTTTCTGCAAGGCGGCTTGAAGGGAGGCGTGCGTGGCGCCCCCGGCTGGTCCTGGCCGGTTGGTGGAAACGGCCTCGGAGCTGAGCTCGGCCGCGCATAGCGCAACGCAAGGCATCGTCAGCGCCGCCCACAACCTCGCGAAACCCGCTGGCATCTTTCGATGCTCCTGATGGTTCGGGATCAAGGCATCCTCCACTCCAGCATTTCCAGTGTCATCACGGCGTAAGACGTGACGAGTACGGGATCCGCCTCCCACCACCGCGGTTCGGGATTCACCCACGAGCCGTCGGCTCGCTGAAGCGTAAGCAAGCGCGCGGCGACCTGATCCCGCCAGATAACCTCCGTGCCATCGGCCAGCTTGAGACGATCCTCACCGGAGGCGGTCAGAGCTTTGGTGAGCAGATGCAGGTAGTAGAAATAACCCTGTTGCCCCATCCCGGGGTTTTCCTCAAGGGTGTAGTTTGACCGCAGCCAGTCCCTTACCGCGACGACACGCGGATCCTCTTTGCTTAACTTGGCGTAGATGTAACTCAGCAATCCGCCATAGCTCATGCTGCCGTAGCTCCGCAGGGCCACTTTGCCCGTCTGCGAGTTGGTGACCCCTCCCGCCATGCTATGGCCAGGGTAATACACAAAGCCACCACGATCCCTTGGGTCGCCCGACACCCAGTCGGCAGTGTTCGTGCCTGGCAAGTTCTGGCAGTTCTGGAGGAAATGCGCCACCGCCTTCCAGTCCAAGTCCGGCACCTGGGTGGCGGTCGCGGGAACATCTTTCAGGAGAAGAGCCTCGGAAGCTCGCATCGCCTCGATGGCCGTAAGGGTGTTGTTCATGTCGGAGTGGTCATACTTGCTGCCATAGCCCACCCCCCCGTCAAACGGCGTGTCGTTCGTCCCTTTGACGCCCCGATCAGTTTGTGTGCTGGCGATGAACTCGCGCGCCTTCAAGATCACGGGCAGGAAGTTCTCGTCAGCAGCCGTGGTCAGCGCCATCAGCGACAGTGACGTGTTGTAGTTCGCCAACCCGGTTTTCTGGATGGAACCATCCGGTTTCACGCAGGAGAGGAGGTAATCAAAACCCCGATTCATCTCCGAAGTGCGGCTGCGCTGAACTCTCCGGGTGGGTTCCAGATTCATGGCCGTCAAGACCAACGCGGTGACCGCAGGTTGATCCGGCGTGGACCACCAGCCATTTGAATTCTGAGCTGTTTGCAGGAAGACAAGGCCACGCGCAATGGCGACGCGCACCTCCTGTCGGGTCGGCGCATTGGTCTGCATGGAAGGCGTGGCCGGCTGGGCATTTGAACCCAGGCAAAGACCACAGAACACGCCTGCAGCCAGAATGGAGGCTTCAATGGCCACCAGCACCGTTGGCCACCCCCGGCCTCGCTTCCGAGCACGCTGTGTCTGACAGCGAGGGTCAGCACCCGCTGCGCGGTCGAGTGACAAGGACGCGACTTTGTTCATGGGTTCGGCATCGGGTACAGGCCCATGATCTGCCGCGTGGTCCCACCAATGGTTCCTGGCTTGGTCCGCTATCACTCTCTGGCCTGACGCGTGACGATGGGAACGTAGCCAAGTTCCAAACCCGGCGGCGGTGTCACCAGGAGGGCCGGATCGAGCGTCGCGAGCTTCCCGTGGCTGGGCGGCGCCATGTAGTCGCGGTCAATAGGCCATGCCGCGTGGAGCTTCTCGACGAACGCCTGCAGTTTCGCCTTCTTCTCTCCGCTCCAGGCGTATTGCTGGAAGGACGGCTGATCCACGAAGCGATACCACGAATAGGTGACCACCGAACCGTCCACGAGTTTGGCCGTGAAGGGGCCGAGTTTGGGGCCGGGTTTCGCCCAGGCGCCCACGGTGGGCGAGGTGTAAGGCACTCCCGGCGTGGCCAGCTTGAACTCCTGCTGGTGCAACTGCGTCTCGGCCGGGACGTCCTTGGCTGGGATCGCCACGCGTTCGTCGCCCACGTGTTTGTAGTACTGCGGGAAGAGGCCCTTCGGACTGAGTTCGTTGGTAACCCACTGCAGGCCCCAGACGTTGCCCTCGAAGATCTTCGTGTCGAAGGAGCGCTCGACCCCGGTCATCACTTTGCCGCCCTGGTCGAAGCGCGTCGTGCGCGTGGTCAGCTTGGGTTTCCAGGTGGCCTTTTCATCGAATTGTCCGGAGCAGGCCGCTCCGCCGTCGCGCCAGGCCTTGAAGGCGTCGTACAAGGCGGCCTTCGCGTAGTAGGTCACGTCCTGGACGAGGATGGCCCGGCCGGTGGCATCCACCGGGAATTGCAGTTTGGGGATCTTGGAATAGCGGGTACCCTGGGCGTCCTGGCTGTCGAAGCGGGGCACGGTGTTGATCTCCATGGCGCCACCGCCCATGTCGCCCGGGCGCGCGTCGAGTCCGCGCCCATAGATGAACGGGTAGTTGAACAGCTTGCCGATCTTGCTCCACGTCTCCGGGATGTAATAGGCCATCGGCCCCTTGAAATTGGCGGCGCTCAGGAAACAGGTCCAGCTCTGGTCGCCGGTGGGGGGATCCCCCGTCGTGGGGTCGGTGAAGGGCAGCGCCATCCAGGTGTAGCCGAGAAACTCGCCGTTCGGATTGCCCTGGAACGGCAGCGCATCGGGAGGAATCAACAGCCGGTTGCTGAGCTGGGCGATGCCCAGGCGATGGTCCGGCAGCGCTTCGTTGTCGTAGAAGAACGACCATCCGGGCGAGCCGACTTCGTAGTCGTAGCATTGCGGCGTGGCATTCAGGCTGAACTTCGGCGGGCCGTAGCGGAAGTGGTTCCCGGCCCAGTAACCCAGGCCGCCTTCCAACGTTTGAAAGACACTGCCCCACGTGGGCCCCCGCTCCTTCCAGGTGCGCGCGAGCGTTCCCTCCGGGGCCAGCGGTTGGTTTATATTGTCGGAGTTATCCGGCGTGACCCACGAGCTCGGCAGGCCGATCTGAAAATCGGCCA
The DNA here is from genome assembly GCA_964535555.1 of uncultured Verrucomicrobiota bacterium. Taxonomy (GTDB): domain Bacteria; phylum Verrucomicrobiota; class Verrucomicrobiia; order Limisphaerales; family J093; genus DSVZ01. The sequence continues at coordinate 19,470 of CAZHUS010000092.1, read as the reverse complement.
GCGGCTGGTCAATGAGCGGCCAGACCGCGGCGTAGAATCCCATCCCGGCGCTGTAGCCGGATCCGGCCGGAGGTCGGTCGTGGCTGAAGCCAATGTACCCATGCAGACCTTGGGACTGCGAGGTGACGACGCCGGCCTCCTCCGCCAGGGTGACGGTCGTGAGGCCCATGGCTACGGCAGCAAGCAGGCGGCAGAGCTCCTCGGTTGTGCGTTTCATCGTCGTGTGTTGGAGGGTCATATCAGGTCTTGATGTATCAACTCATTTGAGCGCCAAGCTCGGGAACTACGGACCGGATCAAGGCACGGGCGTCTTCCGGCAAGGCCGCCAAGGGGCCAGGATGGTCTTGCGGACGGGTCTGCTTTTGATTGATCCGGCCCCGTAGGCTGCAGTCGCGGCCGCAGGTCCTGCGGTTTGTGGGGAGGCCGATCATAGCGGGTGAAGTCGACCCATCCATCAGTACAGCCGCACAAACTCCGTCTGGATCTCGCCGGTCACGCGCGCGCTGCGCTCTTCGACGAAAAGGTCGATCTCCGTCCGAACGCCAAAGTCCGGCAGGTAGAGCGCGGGTTCGATGGAGAAGCAGGTCCACGGAATGACGGGGCGCTCATCGTGCGTCTCGAAGTTGTCCATGTTGGCGCCGACGCCATGCACTTCGCGCCCGATCGAATGGCCGGTTCGGTGACGGATGCATTGACCCATGCCGCAGGATTCGATGTGCCCGCGCACCACGTCGTCCACCTCGAAGCCGCGCAAGGTCCGGCCGGAGGTTGCCGCTTCCCGAACCAAACGGATCCCGGCGTCGCGCGCCCCGACAACGACCGCGAACGCCTGCCGCATCCGTTCCGGCACCTCGTCGCCGCAGAAGGCCATCCACGTGATGTCGTAATACACGGCTTCCGGTTCCTCGCTCAGTTTGGCCCAGAGGTCCAGCAGCACCAGGTCGCCGCGACGAATAGGCGCGCTCCCGGTTTCGGGTGGCGCGTAGTGCGAATCGGCCGCGTTTACGTTGGCGCCGACGATCGGCGGATGGTTTGTGACCAGGCCGGTCTCCTGGAAGCGCCGCATCACGAACTGCTGCACGCCGTATTCGTCCAACGGCTTCCCGGCGCGGGTGGCTTGCCGGATGAAGTCAAACGCCTCCGCGCGAATCCGGTCGACCCGGCGACCGGCTTCCAGGTGCATGTCCAGCTGGGCAGGCGTCCATTTCGCTTCGAAGATTTGGATCAGTTCCGCCGAACTGACTACTTCCACGCCGAGGCTTCGCACCAATTCAACCGTGCCCGCGTCCACGTTGGCCACATAGGGGACGGCGCAGCGGGGCGAATATTGCATCGCCACCTGTTTCGCATCCTGGAGCAGTTGCTGCAGCCCGGACTGTTGATCCTGCCAGCGGGCGTAAAGGATTTTGGCGCCGGGCAAGGCATCGAGCACGTGCGGCTCAACCTGGTGCACCAGCCCTCGCGGCTGTCCGCGCGCCGGGATAAAATAGTACCAGCGTCGGCTGACCAAGCCGGACGGATGCAGCCCCAGCAAGCGGTAGGCGAGCGCATCGCGCTCGTGATGATCAAAAAACAGCCAGCCATCAAGACCGGTCTTCTGCATTTCGCCCTGGATGGATTCAAGGTCCATGTTTCCTCACAGCTTGGCGTGTGTGGACGGCAGCCAGAAGCTCATTTCAGTTGTCTCTTTTAGTACCAACTTGCTGGACAGCTGGGGGCGGCGGCGGTACATAACCGAGACGTGATTGAACCGGTCAAGCGTGAGTTCCTCCGCGACGCCGCCGCACGGCAGTTGCGGGAGGCTATTGCGGAGGGGCTTTGGAAGGAACACCTGCCGAGCGAGGCCGTCCTCGGCCGGGAGTTGCATGTGAGCCGCCGTACGATCCGCTCGGCTCTGGCCCAACTGGCACGGGAACAGTGGCTGCGGCGCCGGGGGCGCGGGCTGACCCCGGCCATCCGCCCATCCGTCCGCCGCCGGAGCCGGACGCGCGCCGCCACGGTGATCCGCTACCTCAGCCCGCGGCGCGCGGAGATGAACGATCACTCCACCCAGGTGGAGGAGAACGCTCTGCGGGAGCATGTGGGGCGGGAAGGTTTCCGTCTGCAGTTCGAATGCCACCCGGATCTCTATAACCGATTCTCCGCCAAACGCCTGAAGGAGCTTGCCTTTCAGCCGGACACGGCCGCGTGGGTCCTGCTCAACGCCACGCGCCAGATTCAGGAGTGGTTTGTGTCCAGCGGCCTTCCGTGCGTGGTGACCGGCGCTTGTCATGAAGGAGTGGACCTGCCCAATGTCGAGTTCGAGTATTCTGCCGGTTGCTTTCACGCAGTGCATCTCCTGGCGGGTCAGGGCCACGGACATGTCGTCTACGTGACGCAAGCCCGATTGAACGCCAGCGAACAGTCGGCCGTCCGGGGGTTCCTTGAAGCCGCCAACCGGTTTCCCAAGATCAGGGCGACGGTCACCCGCCATGATGACACCCGCGAGGGTATCTGCCGGGCCCTGCGCTCCCTGTTGAAGGTCTCGCCCAGACCGACCGGCTACCTGGTGTCGTCGGCCGAACACACGCTGACCACCCTCGGCTTCCTGCAGTCCCACGGGGTGAGGGTCCCCGCCGAGGCTTCGGTGATCTGCCGCATCGATAGCCCCTTCCTGGATTTCCACGTCCCCTCGGTAGCCCAATACCGCATTGACTGTGTGAAGTCCGGTCACGCCGTCGGGGCCCTGGCCGTGGATGTCATCCGGCACGGCGCGGGCCGTTCCCGGCCAGTGAAGATCGTTCCCGAATTCGTGCCCGGCCAAACGTTCGTGTCGGCCTCAGGAAAGACCCCCGCCTCTTGAGATGTCCGGACCCAGGAGGCTGGACCAAGGCACCTCAGCACCATCTCGCGAAGCTTGGGAGCGACAGGCGGGACTAACGCTCGCCCTGGCTTTCCCGGTCCATCCGCCGTTTACGCGATCTCACCCCCAGCCTTTGGTGTCCGAGGCTGGTGGATCACGTGTGATTCCCCCGGTCGGTGCCGATGACACCAGGGTGGTGGCGGACACTCGACCGGCCATTCCCCCGCACCCCAGCCCGCGTCGCTCGCCCCTCACGGCGCCAGCGCGACGATCTTGGGATGCCCCATGAACTCGCGCGCGTGGTGATTCCCCACGACGTTGTAGAACCCGTCGTCACTCCAGAAGACGAATCCCGCCAGCTCAGGAAAGTGGTTCTCCAGTTTCCGCAGCACATCCAGGCAATCACGCGGAGCTTCGGACTTGCCGCGGATGCCCAGTTCGGCCCACCAGATCACTTTGCCGTGCTCCTGCTTCTTCGCCACGGCCCACGCGTATTCGTCGAACACGAGGCCGGAGCCGTAAGCCGACTTGCCGACCACATCCACGTACGCGTCGCCCGGGTAACAGCGTGCCAGCGCGCCGTTGTTTTGGGTTGTGTGATAGGCCCAGATGAGGTGGTCGAGCTGCTTGGTGGTGTGGAAGTAGTCATGAACCAGCCGGTAGAGCCGGATGATGGCTTCGCTGCCCTGCTTGGCGTGCCACTTGTTCCGGTCATCGCTCTCCACGAACGGCGTGTAGATCACCGGAATGCCGCGATCTTTCAGCCATTGCAGATTGGCCGCCATCCGGTCGAGTTGCCGGTGGAAATGGGTTTTGACGGCATTGTCGCCGGGCGCCCAGATCTGCTCGATCTCGCAGGGGGCATTCCAGGCGCCGCCGCTTGGGTTGGCGAAGAAGCTGTAAACGCCCGCAATCAGGCCCCGGTTCCAGAGCTTCTGGACGCCCTCATTCCACGCGGCGTCGGGGAAAGGGTCATCCACGAAGTCGTAGGTGATGCAGCCGTAGCGGGGCAGCCGGCCGGTGTGCGCCTGCACCTTCTGGAGCCAGTTGCTGGGATGGTCCGGGTCCGGGTTTTCGTTGTGAACCCAAGTGGCCACCTGGCCAAACAGATACGATCCCTGGCCCAGCCCTTTCAGGTACGCGAGCACTTTCTCCCGGGCCTGAGCCGCACTCGTCACGCCGGGGACCACGCCCGGGACCGCGCCCCGTGGAGTGGTGCCCGGATTCAGGTCAGCGGCGCTGAGCTTCGCCCCCAGGGACATGGTGAAGGGCGCGCCAACGCCAGCGGCGGTGAGGAACCGAAGCAGTTGGCGACGGGTGAAGGTGGCATTCATGATTGGGCGCCGCGCCGTGATGGCCGGCATGATTCGCAGCGTGGCCGATGGGCAGGGGCGGAACAAGGTGAAAGGGGGCGGGCAGCCCCAACGGCCCGGTCTCGAACGCGTGCGGTCCGCCGAACAGCACGAACCGCCCCTCACCGTACCGGCCGGCGACCGCGATGTGGCGCATTGGCCGGGTAGCACGCCGCTCTCCGAGCGCGCCGGCCTTCCGCGCAGCCGGTGTCCGCGGCGGCTCGAGGAGCCCAATCCCGCGCAGCCGCGGACGGCAGTCCGCGCCGCCTGGACCGGAGGGCATGGAGGCTCGGACTGCGGGGAAGCAGACAAGGTGACAGGTTCGCTGTCCAGGCATCGCACCGCGCTGCCGCTTGGAGCCGCCGCGAGTTGGCGCTCCCTGACGCGGGGCGGGGAACCACGGAATTCACGAACTACACGAAAGACCGGGGAGCGGAATCGGGGGTGGTGGAGAAACGGCTGGCCCGGAGCGAAGTGACGGGGTGGTGGACCGGGCCCGGTGGTTCGTGTGTTGCGTGTATTTCGTGGTCAACCCGTTTCGTTGACGCCCCGCCTCAGCGCAGCCCGCGAAGCCGATTTACCACCTCCCCCCACGGCACGTCCGGCGTCAGGTGATGAGCGCGCCCGCGGCAGTTGAAGGCGGGCGTGCTCATGACACCACGACAACCGCAACGCGCCCTGGATGTGGTCCTCCGGCAAGCCCATCGCCGTCAAAACGTGGCTTGCGGTGTAGTTCCGCGACGTGCAGGCCGACCCGTTCGAGAGGGCGACCAGGTCCTTCAGTGGCAGGAGGCCCTCCGCCAGGCCTCAGCCGAGCCGACGGCGTATCGGTCGAGGGAGTCGGGCGAGGAACTGGCGTGGCGTGAGGATCTCCACACCGAACGGCCCCTGCAGGTCGGTCAGGTCGGTGTCTCTGGCCACCAGGTAACGCGCCCTGGCCGCCAGTGCCGCCTCGATGAACTTGTCGTCCTTGGGATCCCGACACACCGGGCCGGCCAGCGGCTCCGGCACGACCCAGAACGCATGCTCCCGGATGAGCCGCAGCATCGGCTCGGGATCGCCCGGCAACCGCTCCCGCTCCTTCACGCGAACGGCCACGCGGCGGTACTCATCGAAGATGGCATCGGTGACCGCGAGCTGAAACACGTCGTGCTGCCAGGCCTGAAGGCATTGGTGGGCTTCGTGGCGCCAGAACAGACCCGCAACCAGCACCCCCGTGTCCATGACCAGAATGGTCAAGATGCCTCCCGAACCCGGGTGAGTGCCTCCGCCACGATGCGTTCCGCTTCCCCCGGCTTCCCCTGCCGGGGCCTGGCCGCGGCGAGCGCCGCCTGCAGCTCCTGGCGCGTGGGGGGTCTCACTGGACGGATGAGCAGCCCAGCCTCGCCCAGGTCGAATACGTTCACGGGGCCACCACGCGCCAGGCCCACCCGCTCACACCAATCCTGGGGGAAGACGGACTGACGCCGCTCCGACAACGTCATGGTCGTTGCTTTCATGCGGTAAAGCTTTCTTACCGAAAGCGCGGCGTCAAGAATCGAGCACCTGGATGATCTCAACGCGGGCGGCCGGTGGAACGGGGCGCACGGGACGATCCGCGTCCTGATGCCTGGAGTCTCTCTGGAGCTTGAGGCTCGGTCCTGGGACAGGTCCATCGCGGTCAGGACGTGGCTTGCGGTGTAGTTCTGCGACGTGCAGGCAGAGCGGTTGGAGATGGCGACCAGGTCCTTCAGCACGACCATCACCGCCTCGATCGAGGTCGGGGACGGCGATCTTCAGCGCCTTCAGCAGGGAAATGGTCTTGGTCCTTGGGATGAGGGGATTCAACCGCGGATGGACGCCGATGAACGCGGATGCAGGTGCGGGCCAGAAGGCGGTCGTCTCCGGCATCAGCTGGGTGGCAGAGGGCAATCACCTGCTACAGGCCACCGGTGGCCGGCTGTGGCTGGATCACCGCAACAAATTCCCCCACCACTCGCAGCGCGCCCTCGTCCGCCCGCTCGATCACGATGGGTGCGTAATCCGGATTCAGCGGTTGAAGCTCGATGCGGACATGCCGGAACTCCGTATCGTCGTTTCCGGTCTTCACGCTCGAGTAACGTTTGACGGTGAGTTTGCCACCGGTGTCCGGGTCCGCGCCCTCACGCAGGCACACCAGAACGAAGCGACCATGGCGTGACCCGGCGAGCGCCTCGCCTCCCCGGAACAGGCAGTAGTCGCCGTCCCGGATCAGCGGCTCCATCGAACGCCCCACCACCCGCAGGGCGAACATGTCACGCGTCAGGCGGCGGCCGCTGACCGGAAGCCAGGTGTGCTGCTCCGCTGGATCGACCTCCGGTTGCTCCGGGCCGAAGGCGCCCGCAGCCGCCTCAAGTTCGAAGAGGGGAACGCAGGTGACGAACCGCTCAGCCTCCGGTGGGTCGAACAGGATCAGCAACGGTGGCTCCGAAGCCGCCGCATCGGGCGCAGGACTCGCTCCGGGCGGGCGTCCCGCGGGCCTGGTGGCGCGGGCGCGTCGGCTGGCGGGGAGAAAGGCCTGGGCGAAGTACCGCGCCGCGGTGCTCTCCGCGCTGCTGTAGCGGTCAGCAAGCGTGGCGGCGTTCGCCGAGTAAAACTGGACGGTGCTGGGGTCCATTCAGCCTCCGTCCAACCCCAGCGCCTTGATTACGCGGCTGACGCAGTTTGCCGGGTGCTTGAGTTGGTGTTGCCACAAGCGGATTACAGTCCAACCGGCGGCGCGGAGCCGGCGGAAGTTGCGCTGGTCGCGGGTGCGGTTGCCACGGAGCTTGTCGCGCCAGAAGCGGGAGAGCTTGTGCTCCCAAGCGGGCAACCGCCAGCCGTGCCAGAAATCGCCGTCCACGAACACGGCTACCTTCGCCTGGCGGAAGACGATGTCCGGGCTTCCAGGGAGCGTGTGGACGTGGCGTTGAAATCTCAGCCCGTGGGCCCGCAGTTCCCGCTGTACCAGCCTTTCCAGCGCGCCGTTCTTCAGCTTTACGCGCTTCATCGCGCGCGAGCGCTGAGTAGGCGTCAAGCGATCGCGCATTCGAAAGGAGCCGCCTCGTTCGAACGGTCACAAATCCACCCGAGCAAAGTGCGGATAAACGCGATAGAAGCGCCTGAAGGTCTCAAATGGATCTTCGCCCATGTCAGAAACGGGTAGGTCATAGCCCATGCGCTCCTTGGGATTTGCGGTCGCTTCCATCGTCAGGCGTTCAATCGTGGAGAGGGCAGGCACGTCAAGGCGGAGCGGTTGCTTGGGCGTTGAGGAATACGGCCAACCCACGACGATCGACTGCACGTCCTGATCGTGATCAGGAACAACCACTACCGTTGCCGTGATCATCGCCTGGCCGTCCGAGTAGTGCGTCGCGAGCGCCCAAACCAACTTTCGCTCGGGATGATCAAGAATCTCCAGTTCGGAACAAAGCCGCAACGCCTCAAGAAGGCTCGGCCCGAAGTTACGATGGGTCATCGCGTCGGGCGTCAATCCGTTGGGAGTGCTGCCTCCGAGGCGCTCCTTGAATCTGGCGAGGCGCCACTCAAGCTCGGTTTCATTGCCTCCCGCCCTTCCCGACTCGCCGGGCAAAGCGACGGCCAGTTGCGCTGGGGGTGGTTTGCCGAGCGATGTTGGGTTTGCGTTCAACGTGATCCGGACGACGGAATACAGCGGCAATTCGCATGTTTGTCTCGCGAATGTCTCGATCTGGCTGACGACCGTCCTTGGTTCTGTGAAATCCAGCCAGAGAACGACCGGCACCTCGAATTCGGTCGCCTCCAAAAACTCCTCAAGCTGCGCGTGAACGCATTGGATGGACTCAATAGGCCGATTGAAAAACTGGCGAAGATGGACGGCTTTCTCGCTCTCGACGCAGACCATCCGGTGGATCCCAATGCGCGCGTGGACGAGCCTGAAGTCCTCAAGGAACGGGCCGCCGAGGCCGACATAAACGTACTTCTCGAGGCACAATTTCGCGCTCAGCCGGCTGAGCAGCGAAATAAACAGCTCTCGGTCCACTGCCTTGTTCGGCCGCAAGCGGTAGGAAACTGACGACCCTCGGCTCATGGCTCAAGCCCGGCGATCGCGGGAGCGATCCAATACCAGTTCGAAGCACTTTTCGCCGACAATGCCAGGCTTCTCATCTTCCCGGTCAAACAACGTTCTGGCGACGGCGCGGATTTCTTCTATGGGCCTGGAGTACACGATTCTTCGTGACGACGGCGTCTTATTCGGTGGGTGCGGCAGCACCTTGCGTTTCGCCGGGTTGTATTCGTGGGAACCGTCGGCTTTCTGCGTGGCACCGCGCTTCAGAACAGCATCGACTGCCTCGGGGAGGGACATGGGTTTGGCATTCTCCCAGAACTGTGCTTGGCTCGACCTTGGGTGGTTCTTCCAAGCGTTTGAGTGGTTGATCCAAACCCGGAGTCCTTCCTTCATCTTCGCGACGGTTTCCAACCAGACGTTCGAAGCTGTATCGAGCGCGCGCTTGGTCGTGGTGACGGGTAGTTTCTCCGCGGAAGCCGAGCGAAACTCCACGATGCCTGTGATGACAGAGAACTGGTAGTGATACAGTGGAATGCTGTCGCCCCACCCCGTCAGGCGGCTCTTGTCCCCGACTATCACAGCACGATCGTTGCAGAACACTGTCCATCCGGCTGTGATGGTGGAGCGGTTGCGCTCGAAGTCGGAGCTCTCTTCGTCCTCGTCCTCGGAAAGCCCGCGGCCTGTGTTGAGTCCGACGGCGATCGACACTGCGACGCCATCGATGCACTTCGTGTAGATGAAAGGAGCCGGATCGTCCTTTCCCGGTGCAACGAGCACCTCGACCAGCACCGGCTTCGTCTCCACCCGGTTAACGAGGATCTTCAGCCCTCGCTGGATGAACACAGTGAAGTGCTCGCCAATGGCGGAGCGGAGTTCGTTGATGAAACCGTCGTTCTTGAAGTGGCGCGACACGCTGGGATGGAGTGTGTGGACCTCGATGCGCGTGCCGGGGTTCTTCAGCCTTGTCTCAGGCGGGGAGTCTTTGATCGGGAGCGGCTCCCAGTCCTTGTTGTCCAGCCATGCAGATGAGATCGGCACCTCGAACGCATCGCCGTCGAAGAGTGTCCTGACGAGCGAGTCCCGGCCCATCTTGAAGATCGCCCGCTTCATTCCGACGCCATACATCCCGATGGTCTCGACATCCGCGTCTCGATCGTCGTCTGGCTCGCGTCCCATTTTGAACGCATATTTGATCGCAATCTCCCGCGGAATTCCGCCACAGTCGTCCTCAATGGCGAACTGGTTGCCTGACAAGTCGATCTTTATCGTGTGCCTTGAGTAGTGGGGATTGTTCTTGCCGGCGATGCGCAATGCACCGTCAAGGCAATTGTCAATCAGGTCGAGAATCGCGTCTGCGAGGCTGATGTCGCGCGTCAACATTGAGACGAAGAACTGCTTTGTTGGAACCGCAGCAGCGCTGTCCGCCTGACAGTGGCTCCTGCTTGGGTTGTTTCTCGTCATGATCGGTGAGCAATTGTCAGTCTCGGGCACGGTGAGTCAAATTCGGTGTTGTTCTAGGTGGCGCTTCAAGGTCTTTCCAATGACCTCACCAAGTCGCACCGGCACCGCGTTCCCGATCAGCCGGCCGATGGTCTTGAAGCAATACTCCCCGCCTTCCCGCACGAATCGATACCGTCTGGGGAACGATTGGAGAATGGCCCCTTCCCGGAGCGAGATGGCACGGTGTTGCTCCGGGTGGCCGAAGCGCCCATTACCGAAGCCGAAGAACTGCGTGGTGACCGTGGGCGAGGGTGCGTCCCACTCCATGCGGCCATAGACGCTCGGATAGCTCTTGCCGGTTCGTTCGCGGTGGCAGGCGGCGACGAGTTCGGCCGGCCAGTCACGCCAAGTGCCGCCGGGCGTGGCGTGGTGGATGCGGCGAAGGTTGAGAGGCGACAACTCGCTGGCGCGGTGGAGCGGATCGGTGGCGCAGACTCCGCCGGCCTCCAGCCTCGGCAGGCGGCTCAAGGCGTGGCGAACGGTGCGCCGGCGTCGGCCGGTGTGCGTGGGCGGGATCAGTTCGATGGGACCGAAGCGTGAGGCCAGGAGAACGAGGCGCCGCCGGTGCTGCGGGATGCCATAGTCGGTGCAGGAGACGATGCGTCTTTCCGGGTCGACCGTGAAGTGGAAGCCTGCGTCCCGCAGCGTATCGAGGAAGCGCGCAAAAATGGGGTGCCGTTGGAGTTCGGGCACGTTCTCCATGGAAACGATGTCCGGCTTCGCCTCACATACCAGCCGGGCGAATTCATCGAGCAGCGTCCATTTCGGATCGCGGTCATTGTCGAGGCCTTGGGTGTACTTCGAGAAGGTCTGGCAGGGTGCGCAGCCGACAAGGATCCGGACGCTGTCGGCCGGGAAGTGGGAGACAAGCTGTGGGCCGGTCAGTTCCGCAACACTCACCTGATGAAAAGCCACGCCTGTATTGTTGTGCTCGTAGGGAAACCGGCAAGCTGGATCAGTGTCGTAGCCGGCCACGACCTCAATTCCGGCATCGAGCAGGCCGCGGGTCAGCCCGCCGGCACCACAGAACAGGTCCACAGCAAGCGCCCGCCGGGCGCGAGGCGCGCGGCCTGCCTGCCCATCAGGTTTCGGGAAGTGCATGGGTTTCTCGCGGCGACAGTCTAGCTGCGGGCAGGAATCACGCAATGATGACGTCCGCAGAATCCCAGACTGCGAGTTGCCTCAAATTAAAGGACACCGTAGCGGGGCGGGAAAGGGTGCGGAAGGCAATACGGTGCTTCACGGCAAAAAGACACTGAGAACGTGAGGCATGCACATGACGCGAACGATGGAACGAGACGGGGAACTGGATCGCGGGCCACCGCCGCTCAGGTCGATTCGAACGCGTGTCGGCGCCGATGCCAGTCCAGGTATTAGGGCGCGGGCCAGCTCCGGCGATCGTTGGGCAGGAGGATTGGTTGCCCCGCTTATGGTCTGAGCAGCAGCTCCGCCGCACCGGCCTCTTCGAAGAACAGGTCCCACACCAGCACCGGTGGTCTTCGCTGATGAACCAGAAGCCGCAGCCAAAGAGGCAGGGGGCTGTCTTGGACAGGACAATGCGGTTAGTGAGGACGTTCGGCCCGCCCTGCGTGAACTGGTGGATGTGGGCGGCATCCACGTCGGTGGTGCCGTCAAGGGCCAGCATCCGGTGGCGCATCAGGGCGCAGGTGAAATTGTATGCAGGCAAGCCAGCCGTTCTGAACCTCTGTCATGACGGAAGTGTGGGGCCGCCGGGGTTATCGATGTCGGGCGGCGGGCGGGCCGAACCGTGGCGCTTGCCGGGTGACCTGACATCGGAGAGCCGGCGGCCGGCAGCTTCGCGCTCCTCAGCGTGGACATCACGGCGGACGGGGGAACCGTCAACACGCCGAGGTCGCCACGGGGATTTCCGGGGGGCTGGTTTGCGGGTCGGGCGGAGAAGGGTGATCCGAACCGCTGTCCGGCGTCGCGCGGAGCTGCGGGCGGTTCGGCTCGACCGATGTCAACCCCCTCCCAGCCAAGCCAGTGCCAAGCACCGCTCGACCTGGCCTAGTTGCTCCGCGTTCAGCACGCCGAGCCGACGCAGAAAGTACTTCGGCGGCAGGGCCTGAATCCCCTGAACCAGAAAGGCTCACTCGGACAGAAATCGCAGCGGCAGGACAACCTCGAACTGCGAGCCACGCGTCGCTGTCGTGTGGGGGATGACGCCGATCAGCGCCCGGTCCTCATCACCGTAGGAGAGCCCAATCACCAGCGCAGGACGTATTCTGGGTGACCCCGAAGTCCACCTGCCCGATTTCTCCGCGCTCAGGCATGGCGGTCCTTCTCCCGCTCCTCATCATCCAGGGCGCGAAACGACGCCTCGGCGAGCGCAGCGAAATCCGCGTCCGTCAGATCGTCTGACAGCGGAATTCGTTCCAGCAAAGCTCTTCGCAGCTCCGCGCGTTCCCGCTCCGACAACCGTTCGACCGCGTGCAGGATCTGGGCAACCGCTGTGCTCATGGCGCAACCGTACTCCCCACGCGATCGCTGGCAAGGGACGTTGAGCCGAACCACAGTTTGTGAGACCAGAGGAACGGACTGCAGAGATGAACGACGACCATGGCAAGCCACGGATGAGCGCTCACGAACGCGGATCAGGAAGCGGCCGTCCGCGGTTAAAACCGGGACCTGCCCGTGCGCTCCGCGATCCAAGCTTGGTGGATTGGTTCCGGTTGGCTTTGTCGCAGGCGAAATGACCGAGGCCCGCTGGCACCCCTTCAGGGTGCTTACCATTTTCCTGATTGTTTCCGGGGTTTCGCTCGCTTCCGGGGGTGTCGCTCGCCGCCTCGCTCAACCCCCGGCTACCGTCTGGCACGCCTTCAGCGTGCGTCCGGGCGAAAGCTGGGCGAGCGCGCGCCCGGAACCACCGAGAGCCTGAACCCGAGCGCGGCGGGAGGTCGCAACGGGGCCGCGAACGCTCCCGGGAGTGTTGCCGCGGTAGCGGTCGCAGGGTGATCAGCTTCGGCAAACCGCGCCGCCCTTGCTCGCCGATGCCCGCGAACGGTCTTTCACTCGATCTTGAGCCTGCTGAGTTCGTATCGCTCCTGGTTCTGCGGAGCGTCTATCGCCAGGCGGAATGGGCGTCGTTCGCCACGGGGATCAACCAGCGCAAGCGCCAGAAGGTACTCCCCGGCGTTCAGGGTGGGCGGAACCAGGAAGGACTCGGTGAGGTCGCGCTCGCCCGGCAGCCAGTCGCGCGGATCGGCTTTGCCATCCCCGGTGAACACCAGGCCGCCGGTCGCCTCGAACAGGAAGAACCTCAGCGCGTAGGCGTGGTAGAGCTTGCCGACACCCACGTTCGCCCACTTCATGCGCAGATTCAGCGGAGCGCCTGGTTTGACGCTCCGTTCATGTTCCAGTTCGCGCAGAACGAACCGGGCGCCGGCCATTCGAGCCAGCTTCTCCAGTGCCGGCATGGCTTCAGGTGGCACGCGGCCGATGTTGTCGTTGATCAACGTGACGTGGTTGCGCAGCATGAAATCCACCGCGGCGTCGAATGACCATTGCCGTGACTGGAGGTAGGCGTAGTCGCCAAACCACTCGAACACGATGGGGGCGCGTTGCCAGGTGTCCGCCATGCCCGAGACCCCGGCGTACTTCTTCGAGCCGATCCAGTTTTGCTCGTGCCAGGGCGAACCGACCCCGTCACGGCGAAAGCCGGTCCCCTTGGCCAGCGCGTAGGCCAACACCTCGGCATCGTCAGACATGAACACCAGGGGCGTCTGGCGGAAAGCCCGGAGGTAGAGATCCACGATCTGCTTGCGCACGGCGACAGGGGCCGGGTTCTTGGTGTGCCATTCGCCCCAGGTGCCGTAGGAACCAATGTCGAGGAATCCGACCTCCGGGCGACCATCGTAGCGTTCGCCCAGCGCTTCGAGGAACGCGCCATGCTGTTCGAGGTAGATCGGGTCCGCGTAATCCGGCTCGATGCGGGGGATGCGCTGACCGCCGCTGGTGGGATCGTCGCCGCCCACCAGGTACTCGAATCCCTTGCAGCCGGCGTCGAAGAGCCACTTGGGCGAACTGTAGTACCCGGCGCTGTGGGCGTTGCAGGTCATCACGCGCAGAGCCACGGCCGCCCCACGGGGTCTCCAGGCGGCCATGACGTCGTCGATGAGCTTCCAGTTGAACTGACCTCGCTCCGGTTCGACGTCGGCCCAGTTGAACCGGACGTACACGACGGAGCAGGGAAAACGGGGCTCGCCCCGCGGGCTGCGCTGCTGGCTCATCCACCCCTGGCCGGGGTTGGCGAACATCGTCTCAAGCTCGCGAAACTGGACGCGAACAAGGTCCGCTTCCTCACCGTGGCCAGCCACCGGTGCGAAAACGAGCAGTGCGGCCACCATGGCCCACGCCGCGGACGGACTCGCCACGAAGGCAGCAGGGACGATTGAGTTCATGCCAGGCAAATGCACGTGAAACCAGATCGCGCGGTTCGTTGAACTGCCGTGAGCGTCTTCATTCTGAAGTTGGCAATTTCATTCGCGGACTTCCGGCTCCGCGGCGCCGAATCTGTCGCCACGGGCCGTAAGGCTCAAGGCTCCTGATTCGATGCCCACAGCCGGGCTACACGTCTGACCCGGCGCAGCCGAAGCTCGGCGGCCCGACTATCCTCGGTGTACGACCACCGTGCGGGACCAACCAGCGGGTGGAGAAACGGTAGCACTCGCCCGGCGGATGGTGGCCCGACGGAGGATCCTCGCCGGAGGGTTCCACTGTCACAGGGGCGATTGAGTTGAGGTCAGAGTTCACCGTACGGAGGCCGCTCCATCCGGGCTCAAGGGTCGGCGAACGCCCAACGCGAGTTCGCCGCTGAAATCGCACGGCGTCGAAAGCCACAGCGCCTCTCCCAGCCGCAGGCCTTGGAGGAACGTGGCCGGCCCCACGGGTAACAGTCGCCGCGCGGCTGGGCCGGGCCTTGCGGGAACCCTGGCCGCGGTCTCCGCCTGTTCCTCGAACTCGCGATCAACTCTGCCAGCGTCATGGCGCTCTGGGCAGGGTCCACCAGGCCGTTCTTGCCGAGTTCTTCTTTGAGCCGTCGTTGGGTCAGTTCGCGATCGGTGGATTCCAGGCTTTTCCAGATCTTCTTGCCGGCGATCTTGGAGATCGCATAGTAAACCCCGTTGGCCGAATACCGGAACAGGTTCTGGCCGACCTTGCGGAACTCTCCGCCACGGTTGTGGGCCTTGCCCATGGCCGAGCAGCGCAGGGTGGAAGCGAGGGGTGGAAGCAGATTCTGAATCGCCTTGGGCTATTCTCCAAAGGCATTCATTTGCACCTGGTTTGGGCGCTTGGCGCAGCGGCTAGCGCGTCTCGTTTACACCAAGATCAAGGCGGGCTGCCCCATCTGCATCCACTCGGAATCTCACGGACAATGCGCTTTGGATGAACATCTTATCCCGCGGCATGGCCGGACTCACCAAGACCGATGCGATCCGAATTCCAATGCACCGGGGTAGAAGCGGGGTAGAAGGGGGCGCGTGCCTCAGTTGCGGTCTGAACCGGCATTCTCGTGCCACTCGACCCGGACCGTGTGCCTCTCGGTCAATCCGCAGCGGTGGATGACCCGGCGGTCGTCGGGATGGCGCGCCTTCTTCAACACGGCGAGCTCGGCGATGGTGGCCTCCAGGTCGTCTGACTTGAGCTCGCCTAGGCACCGTGGGTTCTCCTGGCACAAGGCCTTGAGGACTTTTCGGTACTGGTCGGTCAGGTCTCCGCCCAAGGGGGACCTCCGTGCGATTCCAAGCCACATGCGTGAGCAGCAGCGCCGCCGCGACTGCCTCGGGGCTGGACTGGTCCACGGGCTTCTTCAAGGCGTGTACCGCGAGATCAAGGATGATGGCCGAAAACTTGGACACGGCGACGACAATACCGATGCCGTGGTCCCCGGCAACGCCCGCAGCGTCACGGGACCGCTGCGTGGCCCGCCGCGCCATGTGCCTGCATCGCGTGGATTGAGCCGTCTGACGCTGGTTTCTCCGTAGTTCTTTTTGGGCATTTCCCCGCAATTGGACTGGGAGCGACCGACAGGGATAACATGCTGGCCACAAGCGATTTACATCATAGTGATGGTGCCCTCAAGCGGGCCGGTTGAGGCTCAATTTCGGGCAATCAGTATCCAATGGCAGTATACAATGGGCCTGTCGCGAAGTTCACGCCGTGAGCGCCAATCAGCCACTCGAGGTGACCCCTCCTTCGCGAGATCTGCCCGACATGTCAATCGGACACGCCCCCTCGCCGGGCGGCTTGAGGACTTGTCATCCCTGCGAACACAACTGGAGGGTCCTGGGGACCACCGGGTGAGGCTTTCTGGTCGCACGGCGTTTCATAGCGGTTGTCATCGTTCTTGATGGCGCCGCGCGGCAGTGCCTCGCCATCGTCGGTAGTGCGGATGCAGGTCACGGTGTGGTCGGCTCCCTTACTTCCAAGGCCGGGCGACGGTGGATCTCGTCCTCGGGCATGAATTCAATCCGCATGCCCCAACCGGCGTAGGTTCGGAGCAACCGACTGAATTCCCGCGCCGGTAGTTCCTGGTCGTCGATTTCAATCACCGCGTTCCCGTCCTCGTCATCGCTGACCAGGCAGCGCAACACACCGCCTCGCGGCGTCCATTGGCCGCTGTTGGGGTGGTATTCGATCTGGGGGGAGCCGAGGGGGACTTCGACGGCGACGTGTTTGTACTCCGCGGCCAGTTGGGCCTGGGCACGCAACGTCTCGTTGAACAGTTCGAGGATCGCCTCGTCAGTCATGTCCGCGATCTCCGGCCCGATTCGGAGGTGGGTCGTTGGCACGCCCTCCTCCTGGTAGGCGATCACCGCGGACTCGCCTTCACGGGTGATGGTCACCTCGTCCAATCGCGCGATGTAGCGCTGTTTGCGTTTCATCCGCCGCCGCAGATACACGGCCAGCCACCGCGGAGTCAACGGCCTTCACCACAATCCCATGCATCAACTGCTGGCGCCCAGTGAAAGCCCGTCGTCGCCGGCCTTCGCGCCACCGGCGCGCCGGTGCCAGATGCGGGCGCCGTCCCGCCAGACCTCCCGGATCCGGTGAAACGGAACACGGCGATGCTGTCCACCCTCATCCATGAACTGGAACAGGTGCTCGCCCGACTTGGGAAACTCAACGTCCCGGAACGCCACGCGCTGGATGGCACCCTCATGTCGGTCAAAGAACCCGATCTCGAACCGGCTCCGGCCGAACTCCGGGTCCCAGCGGATGCGATTGAGCAACTCGGGACTCGGGATCATCGCGTCCGTGGTCCTGTCTATCGCAGGCACAGACGGAGGGCGAGCACAGACGCTCGCCCTCCGGTGTGGTCATTCCTGCACGAACAGCCTCCAGTCGCTGACGCGATGGACGTTGCGGATGAGCAGCGTCACGGGCAACTCCTTCGGCACGCGCGGGGCCGCCAGGAGCCTCAGACCGGCTTCGCGAGGCAGGCGATTGCCCTTCCGCGTGTTGATTTCGCGACTGGCCCACACGCAGTTCTCCCAGGAGTTGGGGCCCCCACGGGACCGCGGCACGATGTGGTCAATCGAGCCCTCGTCCGGACGTAGCAACCGGCCCGTGTACTGGCAGCGGTTACCGTCCCGCTCCCGGATGGTGCGAGCACAGAACTTCGGACGCTTCTTCGGCACGCGGGCGTAGTTCACCGCCACGATCACCGTTGGCACGCGAATCGAACCTCGCACCGTGTGCACGGCCTGGTCCTGTGGCCGGATCGGGAGCGTGATCCACTCGTCCCAAGTGACCGGGCGGATGTGGTCCTGGCCCTCGATTTCCAGGCCGGTGGCGACGTTCGTCGCCATCATGCAGAACGCCTCGGCAGGCGTGCGAACATGGATCGCCTGCCAGTTGCGGTTGAGCACCAGCACAGTCGGCTTGTTCAGGATGTCGCTCATGTAGTCCGTAGTCCGTGGTCCGTGGTCCGTGGTCCGTGGTCCGTGGTCCGTGGTCCGTGGTCCGGTGTTTGATCTTTGTTGAGCTTCGAGGGACACGAAGTGGGCGAGGGCAGAACCGGACCGTTGACAATTGTCCGTCCCGCGCGTCGTGGACGCTGAAGAGGCCCTGCGGGCAATCGGCGCCGACGCGTTGCCGTTTTTGGTCCGCGACCTGCAACGCGCTGACCGAAATCCGACGACAAGATCCATCTGCGAGTGGCTGGCGCAGGCTGACCGCATCAGCCCCATGCGGCGCCACTGGTACGGGTGGGTGAATGCGCCTGCCCAACGGCGGATTACCGCCGAACGGGCCTTCTACCTCCTGGGGCGGGTCTGCCCCGGAGAGATCGTGCGTCTCCTTGAACACCCTAACCCGAAGGTTCGTGAGGTCGCCGCCGCTTCACTCGCCCTGGAACACGCGTTCGGTCCGGACGGTCCGTACATGACGCCAGCCCTCGAGCAGCATTGGAGGGCCTATCGGGACGGGGTTGGGCTCATGAGGGCCACCGCTCTGGCTGGCTTGAGCCGTGCGGCACTGCATGTTCCCAACTTTGAGTCGCTCTGTGTGGCGGCAGCAACGGATCCAGATCACCGGGTGAGGGTTAGTGCGATGCGGGCCTTCGCTGAGTGCCCCCTTTTCGAACCTGACTACTTCACGCGGAAGCCATTCTCGCCGCCGGACCGATGCACGGCGAGGTGGCCTGAGTTTGTGCGCGTCATGGCCGAGACCCTGGCGGACGCAGATGCAGAGGTGCGCTGTGCGGCCCGCGATGCGCTCCTGCGCTGGTACACACGAGACGCCCAGCGTCTGATGGCCGCCGTTCGCACGATCTTCGCCGAGTGTGATGCGATCGTTCGGCGGGAGGTCACCGCGGTGTTTCCCGACCTCCGCGATTGAGGGAACCGGCCCGCGGGGGGGGCGGGAGCGGAGACCCCCTGTCGAGGGAGCTTCGTCCGTGTGACCTAACGCAGGATCTCTACCTGGCAACGTGCCAATCGCGGGCGGATGTGTTGGAGCCGATCCTCGGTCAACTCACCAAACACACTCTGGATGTGCTCAGCGTCGACCAGACCGTGTCGCAGCATCGCCGTCACAAACAACAGGTCCTTCTCCCGACCGGCTGCCAACTTGCTGATCGCAAGGTCAACCGGGCTGAGGCAAAGGCCGGCGACCCCGCGCGTGTTTTCGTTTTGCACGTGCACAAGGCGGCGTTGCCAGTTGGCCGGCAGCACCGCCGTGTCCGGACCAACGCCGTGGGCATAATAGCCGAACGTCTCGTGAAACGGCGACTTCTCGCCGATGGAGCCGTCAATCAGGTCGGCCTTCTCCGGCGCGTCGAGCGGGTAGGTATCTGCCTCCGCCGAAACCGTGAGTTCCGCTGGCGCGTTCGGGAAGCTGCCCAGGATCGCCTGACTGCCGATGATGACCAGACGCGGGGTGTCCGCGATGCTACCGGCAGCCCGAATGATGTGTTCGAGGTCAGCGCGTCTCACGGTGGGCGTGGTAGATCTCCCAACGCTCCTGGGGCGACAGGATGCCGCAGAAGGGGTCGCTCTGCCGCAAGCGTTGCCCCGTTTCCGATTTATCCAGGAGCACCTCGCGCACTTCCTCCCACGGGCGCCCCAGGATCTCAAGCCACTCGTGAAACGCCGGCAGCGGTCGCTGTTCAAGCCATCGCTGGCAGGTCGCCCTGGCCTTAATCAGGCCGATTCGGGCCGGATCGCGGTTGATCTTGTCCACGATGGCTCTGGCCAAGGCCAGACTGC
>CAZHUS010000091.1:0-33106 GCA_964535555.1 uncultured Verrucomicrobiota bacterium | reverse complement strand
GATCCACTTGGCACCCTTCCAGGAACAGAATCGCGAGTTTCCTGCCAGGCACTAGATACACGGTCCCATCGAGCCCTATTGATGGGGAGGAGACACCCCTTTCCACCGAGAACTCCCACAGCTTCTCTCCTGTCGCCGCGCTTAGCGCATACACTTTCCAACTTACCCCTGCATACAACCTCCCCTCGACTCCTATCGCCAGGGAGGACACCACGTAGCCAGCGGCGAACTGCCACTTCCTTCTCCCAGTTAGCGCGTCCAGCGCAGCGACGCCACCCCCTCCCACGAAGACCGTTCCATCCGCTCCCATTGCCGGGGAACAGTCCCCCCCTCCGTCCTGAGACTCCCAGAGTGCTTGTCCTGTCGCCCCGTTCAGCGCGAAGACCTTGTAGCGACTCGACCCGAAGTACACCGTCCCGTCCGCCCCGATCGCCGGGCAGGAACGAACCTCGCCGTCGGTTGGGAACTTCCAAAGCCTCATCCCGGGCTTCGCTCCGCCAAAATGGGCCGTCAACCTCCACGCGCGGTCCACCGTCAACGGCAAGGGATTCGCCTGGCTTGACACGTCCCCTTGCCAGCCAGCGAACCAGCAACCCTCGTCCGGAACGGCCGTCAATTCCAGCACACTCCCCGCGGCGTAATCCCCAGACCCGTTCATCCCATCCACGCGCCCGGGACCGACCAACCCGACGCTGACCTGGTAGGCCAAGGTCACCACCATGTCCGCGCTCTCGGCTGTTCCTTCCGCGTTGCTCACCCGAACGCGATAGACCCCGGCCTGACTGGCCGCGAAGGCCGCCACCTCGTACCTCGGTCCCGTCACGCCCGCCAACACCTGCCCGTTGAAGAACCATTCATAGGTGAGCGGCGGCGTTCCGTACCCCCCCACCGCGAGCACCAGCGGCATTCCCTCCAGGAGCATGCTGTCGCCGCTCTGACTGACAATCCGGGCCGGCCCTCCCACCGCCGACACCCGTCCTCGATTCGCGGCATTGGCATGGAACTTGGGCCAGGGGCTCTCGGCGAGGCCGCCGACACTGCTGCTGCCAAGGGCATAGACCTTGCCGTCGTCGGAACCGATATACACCGTGCCGTCCGCCCCGATCGCCGGAGAGGAATTCACCTCACCTCCGGTCTCGAACTCCCAGAGCGCCAGCCCCGTCGTCCCGTTCAGCGCATAGACCTTCTTGTCCCAACATCCCAGATACAATGTGCCGTCCGCCCCAATCGCCGGCGAGGAAGCGAAAATAGACCCGCCCCGAAACTCCCATCGCCATTGCCCGTTCGCTCCGTTCAGGGAATAGACGGCACTGCCAGCCACGTACACCGTGCCATCCGCCCCAACCGCCGGCGAGGATCCGCGCGACGCGCCGACGGTGTGAAACTCCCAGCGCTTCAGCCCCGTCGCCCCGTCGAGCGCATAGGCTTTCCCGTCATCGGATCCCACGTACACCGTCCCATCGTCTCCAATGGCCGGCGAGGACCCCACCCCATTGCCGGTCTGGAACTCCCATAGCTTCAGCCCCGTCGTCCCGTTCAGGGCATAGATCTTCTTGTCCGATGACCCCACATAAACGGTCCCGTCCAAGCCAATCGCTGGGGACGACGACACCCTATCCCCGGTCTGAAACTCCCAGAGTTGCTGGCCGGTCGCGCCGTTCAGGGCGAAGACTTTGCCGTATCCCCATGACTCCACTCCCACATAGACCGTGCCGGACGTCGCGACCGCCGGAGACGACGACGACACCCAGCCATCGGTGCGAAACGCCCAAAGCTCCTGCCCCGTCGCCCCGTTCAGGGCATACACCATGCCGTCCTGGGACCCCACATACACCGTTCCGTCCGGCCCAAGCGCAGGGGAGGACTGCACCGGGCCTCCGGTCAGAAACTCCCAGCGCTTCTGGCCGGTTGCTCCGTCCAGCGCATACACGTTCTTGTCCCCGGACCCCACATAAGCGGTCCCGTCCGTCCCCAGTGCCGGGCAGCCTTGCACCGCCCCCCCAGTCTGGAACTCCCAGAGCTTCTCCCCCGGTTCAGCGGCCTCGAGGGGAGAGCTCCCAGTCCTGGCCAAGGAGAGACAGACCAGCAGCATCGCTTTCATGGCAGGTGTTGAAACCTCGTTCACGGCCCCACTCCCACACGGTAGAACCCACGGGGCGACGCCGCGGCGTTGGTGTCCGTGAAGGTATGGGTGCCCGACGGGCCGGACAGGTTCGTGGCCAGCGGGCTGAACGGCGGGGAGGCCCCCAGGTCCAGGCTCCGTTCGAGGAAGTAGGTCACGCCCTCCACACCCGGCCAACTCACGGTCATGCCGGTTTCAGCGGGCGTGGCCGACAAGAGGCGCAGCACCGAAAGCACGTTGCTGGGGTCGGTCTGGCAACGCCACTCCTGCCAGGTGTTCAGGCCGTCGGTGTCCGGGTCCGCGAAGTCGGCCGCGCCGTCGGTGGGGAGGCCATAGCTTTGCAGCCACGCGTAGGAAATCACCGAGCCGGAGCCTTGGGACTCGTACGCTCCGATGTCCACCGTGCCGCTGATGATCCTCGGATTGCCGGCAACGTCCGTCTCCCCGAAGACAAACTCATTTGACCCGGCGTTGATGCACGGCGAGTCCGGGCGCAGACGGAAGTCACCGCCGGCGGCATTGATGAAGAGTGGATCCAAGGCGATGTTGCCCGGACCCGGCGGCAAAGGCGTGGTGCAGGCGAATGCAAAACCAGGCAGGGAGGCTTGATCATCCGCGGACCAGTTCGGACCGTTCGGGGCCGTGTTGAAATAGACGAGGCAGTTGTTCAGCGTGCTCCCAGCCACCCCGCCCCCGCTTTCCTTGGCCGAGTTGCCGGTCAAGGTGCAGTTGTTCAACGTGCCCTTGGACGCCCCGCCGCCGTATTGAACAGCCGCGTTACCGGTAAGGATACAATTGGAGAGCGTGCCAAAGGCAGCCCCGCCGCCGGACCCGGCCGCGTTGCCGGTCAGCACGCAGGTGTCGAGGGTGCTTTCCGAAGCCCCGCCGCCGTACTCAGCCTTGTTGCCTGTCAGGGTACAGTTGTTGAGCGTGCCGTGGGCAACCCCGCCGCCATACTGCTCAGCCGAGTTGGCGGTCAGGATGCAGGTACTGAGCGTGGCCTCGTACGCGCCGCCGCCGCTGAAGGCTGCCGAGTTGTCCTTCAGGGTGCAGGTGTTTAGCGTGGCCGCATACGCCCCGCCGCCTTCCCCGGCCGAGTTGCTCGTCAGGTTGCAGTCGTTGAGCGTGCCCCGGACCGCCCCGCCACCGATCCCAGCCGAGTTGGCCCCCAGCGTGCAGTTGTCGAGCGTGCCCCCATGCGCCCCGCCACCGATCTCAGCCGTGTTGCCCGTTAGCACGCAGTTGGTGAGCACGGCGCTGGGGAACTCACACCACGCCCCGCCACCCCGCTGCTCCTTGAGCCAGACTCCCGCCGTCCGAGTATGCCCGTTGGTCAGGGTGAACCCGCTCAACACCGCGTTGGTGCCGACATACACACACCGGATCGCCCCATCCCCGTTCCCCCTTTCGTCCGGAGTCAGCGACGGTTGACCGGTGATCACGGTCACCAGCGGCCCGTTCTCGCTCCGCACTTCCACTCCCTCGGTGATGACCACCCGGTTGGTTAACGTCCCCACCACCGCCCGCCCGCCGCTGGCATACACGCCATCGCCCACCAACACCAACCGGCCGATCTGCGTTCCCGCGTCAATCGCCTCCTGGATCGTCACCGCCGCCCCCGCCCGGTCCGTGTACGGAGGCACCGGGCGGGCGTTGGTCCCGTTCACGTAATAGACCTCGCGGGCGGTCACCTCCACCACCAACGTGGCGCTGACGCCATCCGGATGACTGTCGTTGCAGCCGGTCAGCCGCACCGAGTAGAGCCCCGGACGGGCCCAGGAATGGCTCGCGTGAGGGCGGTTGCTCACCACCACGCCGTCGCCGAAGTCCCAGGCGCTGGTGGCGAGATGGCCATGGAACTGGCCAACGAACGACACGGCAAAGCCGGTGGCGACCTTCGGGTAGCTTGCCGTGAGGGCGACGGTCACGGGTCCGGTGGCGGTGCCGGCCACGAACTGGTCGGCGCCGACGCAGGGCGGATTCAGCCAGGGCTCGCCGTCCATGTCCACGCCGCTGGCGTACGCGGAGTCTCCCCGGCCGATACAGGGGGATTGGGCCGAGAGATGGGTGAGCGAGGCCAGCAGTGGATCGGCGTCAATGTTGCCGGAACCTGGCGGCAGAGGCGTGGTGCAGGAATAGGTGAAGGTGGACCCGGAGTAGTCCGCTCCGATGGGGGCTGTGTTAAAGTACACGAGGCAGTTGTTCAGCGTGCCGCCGTACGCCCCGCCACCTTTGGCATACACACCGGTAGCCGAGTTACCCGTCAGCGTGCAGTTGTTCAACGTGCCTCCAAAGACACCGCCGCCTTCGCGCCCAGTCGAGTTGCCCATCAGCGCGCAGTTACGAAGCGTGCTGTCAAAGGCCCCGCCGCCCACCTGCGAAGCCGAATTGCCCGTCAGCGTGCAGTTGTTCAGGGTACCCCGTGACGCCCCGCCGCCCCTGGAGCCGGCCGAGTTGCCCTCCAGAATGCAGTTGGTGAGCGTGCTGTAATAAGCCCCGCCGCCCTCCAACGCCAGGTGGTTCGCCAGCGTGCTGCCAGAGAGCGTGCAGTTGGCCGCCCCGCCGCCGGTCCCGCCTCGGACGGGGATCAAAATACAGCCACCACCAGGCGGGCATATTTCTTCGTAAATGGGGAGCGCCGAGTTGCCCGTCAGGGTGCAGTTGGCGAGCGTGCTCCCATACGCTCCGCCACCCGACTCAGCCGAGTTGCCGCTCAGGGTGCAGTTTTTGAGCGCGCCCCGATAAGCTCCGCCGCCGTAGTACTGGGCCGAGTTGCCGGTCAGCACGCAGTTGGTCAGCACGGCATTCATGGAAGCGCACCAGGCGCCGCCGCCGACTTGCTCGCGTTCCCAATCAGAGCCCCAGTACCGCGTGGCTCCGTTGCTCAGGGTGAACCCGGACAGCGTCACTCCGTCGGCCAGGTAGGCGCAGCGGACCGCGCCCTGGCCGTTCCCGCCGCCGGGCGCCTTGGCCCCCTGAATGATCGTGGCCTGCGGCCCGTTGACGCTCGCCAACTGCAAGGGCTTGGTCACCGCGACCCTGTTGGTCAACGTCGCGGGAGCCACCGCTTGGCCGCCCGTGGCGTACACGCCGTTGGTGACCAGCACCAGGTCGCTGGCTTCGGCGGCGTCCACGGCGTCCTGGATGACGTGAGCCGCCGTGGTCCAGTCCGCGTAGGGCGGGGCCGGCGCGGGGCTGTCCGGCCAGACATGCCGCGTCGTTGCGGGCCACGCGGGCACGGTGGCCCAGAGGACCACCATCGTCAGGGCCGAGGTGCGGGCCAGTGCGCGTTCAATCAGCTTCATGCGGGGCTCCTTGAGTCATCACCTCACCGGATCCGTCGTGCCGGGGGCGCGGGTGTTGAAACCGCCCTGGAGGCAACGGGGCAAGTCGTGCCGTCGGGTCCGGCCGCAAACTCCGCCAGCGCGGAGGGTCTCGATTTCCTTGGGACATAACCTTGGAAGACGGTTGCACGTGAGCACATCAGGACCTCACATTCAAGACAAAAGCGGGACCAACAGTGACCACCTCTCAGCGTCTTTCGGGATGCGGCATGGGCGCAGCGTGGCGTTTCAGGGTCGTCGTAGCGCAGGCTTCCAAGCCTGCTGTATCGCCTGCCTGCCGGCAGGCAGGCGGGTTACCAACCCCGCGGGCGCTCCCCAACTCGAACGCGGGCGACGGGTCGGACCGTCCGCCGACTGGGACGTCGGCGATACCGCAGACTCGGAGGTCTGCGCTACGCCGGAGCGCACGACGTACCTGTCGGAGGCGGGCCCCCGCGTCGAGCCCGGGATCGGGATCGGCGGAGCAGCACGGCGGCCTCGTCGCTCAAGGCGGACGGATCCATTCCCTTGCCTTCCGCTTTGACCCGCGGAGGGGACTCCGTCACTCTGGACCCATCGTGAGCGATGACATGGCCCAACTCGTTCGTGTCGCTGCCGCCGCCCTCAAGTCGGCCGGCGCGCGCGAGGTCTATGTGTTTGGCTCGGCCGCGCATGGCAGGCAGGGAGTCACGTTCGACCTCGACCTGGCGGTGTCAGGGCTGCCGCCGGCGGTCTTCTATCGCGCCGGTGCACGCGTGACCGAACTGGTCGGCAGGGACGTGGACTTGGTGGACCTCGACTCTCCGACGCCCTTCACCCGCTACCTGCGCGAGGAAAATGAGCTCGTCCGGGTGGGATAGATTCCGCAAACAGCAGGCAGCCGAACGCGAGCAACTGCGACGCCTGTTTGTGCCGATGCGACCGGTGCTCGCCAAGTGTCCCGCCGAGGTGCCCACGGAGGTCGAATTGTCCGCTCTGGCTGCGATGCTGCATTCCTTCTACACCGGTCTGGAGAACATCTTCAAACGGGTGGCGCTGGAGCTGGATGCCCAACCCGTGCGCGGTGAAGCCTGGCATCGGGACTTGCTGCGGCAGATGACCGTGCCGACGCCTGAGCGGCCTGGCTGGCTCTCGGCCGAACTGCACGAGGCGCTGCTCGACTACCTGCGCTTCCGACACGTCTTCCGCAACGCTTACTCGTTCGATTTGCACTGGGAGAAAATGGCGTCGCTCGTCCTGAACGCGGAGAGCACGCTGACGCGGCTGGAACAAGAGCTGGACGCTTTGCTGGCTTACGCGCCGGACGCTCCCCCTCGCGCGCCGGAGGGAAATCGTTGTGGTGACGCACCGTCCGGCCAGTCCTGAACGCTTCGTGTTCACGGCCCCGCCCCCACACGGTAGAACCTACGGGGCGACGCCGCGGCGTTGGTGTCGGTGAAGGTGTGGGTGCCGGTCGGGCCAAACAGGTTTGTGGCCAGCGGGCTGAACGGCGGGGAGGCCCCCAGGTCCACGCTCCGCTCGAGGGAGTAGGTCACGCCCTCCACACCCAGCCAACTCACGGTCACGTGGTCTCCGGCGGGCGTTGCCGACAAGAGGCGCAGCACAGAGAGCGCGTTGGTGGGGTCGGTCAGGCAGCGCCACTCCTGCCAGGTGTTCCGGCCGTCCATGTCCGGGTCCGCGAAGTCGGCCGAGCCGTCGGTGGGGAGGCCAAAGCTTTGCAGCCACGCGTACGAAATCAACGAGCCGGAGCCTTGGAACTCGTAAGCGCCCATGTCCACCGTGCCGTTGACGATGCGCGGGAGACCGTCCCAATCCGTGGTGCCGGAGGCGTAAGCGTTGTTCCCGGCGTTGATGCACGGGGAGTCGGCCTGCAACCGCAGATTCCCGTTGGCGAAATCTACGAAACGCACCCAACCGTCGATGTTCCCCACGCCGTTGGTGGGCAGCGGCCAGGTGCAGCAGTAGTTGAGGGTGCAGAGGGCGTAGTTAGCCTCCTCTGGTACCGAGCGACCGTTGCGATTGTAAATGAGAATGCAGTTGTTCAGCGTGCTTCCGTAAGCCCCGGCGCCTTCGTAGCTGCCAATACCGTTGTCGGTCAAAGTGCAGTTGTTCAGCGTGCCCCCATACGCACCGCCACCGCCAGAGATCGCCCCGTTCCCCGTCAGCACGCAATCGGTGATCACGGCCGTTACCGACTGAGCGCACACACCGCCGCCGTACGGCTCGTTGTACCCGTCGGTCACCGTGAAACCCGACAGGCTGGCGCGCGCGGCCAAGTCCACCCCACCCCTGATCACGGTCACGCCCGGCCCGTTCACGCTCCGCAGAGCCAGCGGTTGGTTGACCCGGACCCGACCGACAGCGTAGGTCCCGTTGGTGACCAGCACCAACGCCCCCCCCGTGACCGCCGCCATATCCACCGCATGTTGGATGTTCGTCGCGGCCGTGGCCCAGGAGGTGTACGGCGCCCGCGGTTGGGGGCTTTCCGCCGCGACATAATGCACGGCCGCCGACTGCACCCGGACCGTGGCAGAAGCACTCACCCCCTCGGGATGGCTCGCGTTGTACGCCCGCAAGACTACGGCATAGTCGCCCGGCGCCGACCACGCGTGCGTGGCGTAGGGCTGGTTGGCTGCCGTCCCCCCATCCCCAAACTCCCACGCGCTGGCCGCAGGCCACCCCTCAATCAACCCCGTCAGTCTCACCGGATACGCCACCACAACGTTGGTGAACGTCGCGACGATGCGCACGCTCAGTGGTCCCGTGGCGGTTCCGGCGTGATATTCATCGCAACCGATGGCGGGCGGCGTAGCCCAGGCTTCGCCATCGAGATCAACTCCCTTGGCGTAGTCGGCGCTGCCGGCCCCGCGGCAAGGGGAGCCCGCACTGAGTCGCGAAGCGCTGGCGAGTTGCGGGTCCAGACTGAGGTTCCCCTGGCCCCCGGCCGGCCGTGGCGTCGTGCAGCAGTAGTTCAGGGTGCCGCCGGAGTAGTTTGTACCGGTCTCGGCCTGGTTGAAATAGACGAGGCAATTGTTCAACGTGCTGTCCGATGCCCCGCCGCCGTCAATGCCAGCCGAGTTCCCAGTCAGTGTGCAGTTGTTCAGCGTGCCGCCAGACGCCCCACCGCCGTCATAAGCAGCCGAGTTGCCGGTCAGCAGGCAGTTGTTCAAATCGCTGTAGGCCGCCCCGCCACCGTGGTAAGCCGAGTTCCCGGTGAGCACGCAGTTGTTCAGCGTGCCCCGGTACGCCCCGCCCCCGCTGTTCGAAGCCGAGTTGCCCACCACCACACAATCGGAAACCACCACCGCACCGGACTCACACCAGACGCCGCCCCCGGAGTCCTCCTGGCCCTGGCCAAAGGACCCCGTGGCGCCATTGGTCAGGGTGAAGCCGGACAGGCTGGCGCCGTCGGCGAGGTAAACACAGCGGACGGCACCGTCGCCGTTGCCGCCACCGGGCGCCTTGGCCCCCTGAATGATCGTGGCCTGCGGCCCGTTGACGCTCGCCAACCGCAACGGCTTGGTCACCGCCACGCGGTTGGGCCGCGTCCCGTGAGCCACGACTTTGCTGCCGGTGGCGTAGGTCCCATTGGTGACCAGCACCAAGGCGCCCGGGACGGTCGCCGCCTCCACCGCATCCTGGATGCTCCTCGCTGCCGTGGCCCAGGACGTGTAGGGCGCCAGCGGCTGAGGGCTGTCCACCGCGACATAGTGCACGGCGGCCACCACCACCCGGACCGTCACGGTGGCACTCACGCCTTGGGGTTGGCTCTCGTTGTACGCCCGGAGGACCACGGCATAGTCTCCCGGTGCCGACCAGGCATGGGCGGTGTAGGGCTGGTTGGCCGCCGTCTCCCCGTCCCCAAACTCCCACGCGCTGGTCGCGGGCCATCCCTCGATCAACCCCGTTAGTCTCGCCGGATGACCCACGGCCACATGGGTGTCAGCCGCGGCGATGCCCACGCTCAGCGGTCCCGTGGCGGTCCCGGCATGATATTCATCGCAGCCGATGGCGGGCGGTGTGGCCCAGGCCTCGCCGTCGAGATCAACTCCCGTGGCGTACGCAGGACTGCCGGCCCCCCGGCAGGGGGAGCCCGCACTCAGGTGTGAGGCGCTGGCCAGTTCCGGGTCCAGACCGAGGTTCCCCTGGCCCCCGGCCGGCAGTGGGGTCGTGCAGCAGTAGTTCAGGGTGCCGCCGGAGTAATTTTCCCCCGTCCCGGCCTGGTTGAAATAGACGAGGCAGTTGTTCAACGTGCTGCCAGACGCCCCGCCGCCGGAAGAGCCCGCCGAGTTGCCGGTCAGCGAGCAGTTGTTCAGCGTGCTGTCATACGCCCCGCCGCCGTAAACAGCCGAGTTGCCAGTCAACGTGCAGTTGTTCAGCGTGCTGTCATACGCCCCGCCGCCGTAATAGCGCGCCGAGTTGCCGGTCAACGTGCAGTTGTTCAGCGTGCTGTCATACGCCCCGCCGCCGCGGGAGCCAGCCGAGTTGCCGGTGAGCGTGCAATTGACCAGCGTACCCCGACACGCCCCGCCGCCGGAGGCAGCCCAGTTACCAGCCGAGTTGCCAGTCAACGTGCAGTTGTTCAGCGTGCTGTCGGACGCCCCGCCGCCGTCGTGGTCAGCCGAGTTCCCGGTCAGGGTGCAGTTGTTCAGCGTGCCTCGGTACGCCCCGCCGCCATCGTCTTCCGCTGAGTTGCCAGTCAGCACGCAGTTGGTGAGGACCGCGTTGATGGAAGCGCACCACGCCCCACCGCCCCGCCATTCCTGCCACTGAAAAGACGGCGAAGTGGCCTGCGTCCGCGTGGCGCCATTGGTCAGGGTGAAGCCGGACAGGCTGGCACCGTCGGCGAGGTACACACAACGGACGGCGCCGTCGCCGTTGCCGCCCCCCGGCGCCTTCGCTCCCTGGATGATCGTGGCCTGCGGCCCGTTGACGCTCGCCAACTGCACCGGCTTGGTCACGGCCACTCGATTGGTCAGGGTGTCGGGAGCCACCGCGGCGCCGCCCGTGGCGTACACGCCGTTGGTGACCAGCACCAAGGCCCCGATGACCGTCGCCGCGTCCACCGCGTCCTGGAGGTTCCGCGCGGCCGTGGCCCAGGACGTGTAGGGCGCCAGCGGTTGGGGGCTGTCTGCCGCGACATAATGCACGGCGGCCACCACCCGGACCGTCACGGTGGCACTCACCCCCTGGGGATGACTCTCGTTGTACGCCCGCAAGACCACGGCATAGTCCCCCGGCGCCGACCAGGCATGCACGGTGTAGGGTTGGTTGGCCGCCGTTTCCCCGTCCCCAAACTCCCACGCGCTGGCTGAGGGCCAGCCCTCGATCAACCCCGTTAGTTGCAACGGATAAGCCACCCCAACATGGGTGAACGCCGCGGCGATGCCGACCCTCAGCAGTCCCGTTGCGGTCCCGGAGTGGTATTCATCGCAACCAATGGCGGGCGGCGTGGCCCAGGCTTCGCCATCGAGGTCAACTCCCGTGGCGTAAGCGGGACTGCCGGCCCCGCGGCAGGGGGAGCCCGCACTGAGGTGCGAAGCGCTGGCCAGTTGCGGGTCCAGACTGAGGTTCCCCTGGCCCCCGGCCGGCAGTGGGGTCGTGCAGCAGTAGTTCAGGGTACCGCCGGAGTAATTTTTAGCCCGGATCCCGGCCTGGTTGAAATAGACGAGGCAGTTGTTCAGCGTGCTGTCATCCGCCCCACCGCCAGCTTCCGCAGCCGAGTTCCCAGTCACCGTGCAGTTGTTCAGCGTGCCTCGGTACGCCCCGCCGCCGCCGAAGTCAGCCGAGTTGCCGGTCAGCACGCAGTTGTTCAGCGTGCTCACGCATGCCGCGCCGCCAAAGCCTTCGGCCGAGTTGCCGGTCAGCGTGCAGTTGTTCAGCGTGCCCCGGTACGCCCCGCCTCCGGAGGCGCCCGCCGAGTTGCCGGTCAGCGTGCAGTTGTTCAGCGTGCCCCGGTACGCCCCGCCTCCGCAGGCGCGCGCTGAGTTCCCGGTCAGCACGCAGTTGGTGAGGATTGCGTTGGTGGAATAGCACCAAGCCCCGCCGCCATTTGCATAATATTCAGCAAAGATATCAGCAGGATCAGCAGGAAACGGCGGACTGGTGATGGTGGCGCCATCGGTCAGGGTGAAACCCGAGAGGCTGGCACCGTCGGCGAGGTACGCGCACCGGACGGGAACGGCGCCGTTGCCGCCCCCCGGCGCCTCGGCCCCCTGAATGATCGTAGCCTGCGGCCCGTTGACACTCGCCAAGTGCAGGGGCTTGGTCACGGCAACGCGGTTGGTCAAGCTCACGGGACCCATCGCCATGCCCCCCGTGGCGTACACGCCGTTGGTGACCAGCACGAGGTCGCCGGCCTCGGCGGCGTCCACCGCGTCCTGGATGACGTGTGCCGCCGTGGTCCAGTCCGCGTAGGGCGGGGCCGGCGCGGGGCTGTCCGCCCAGACATGCCGCGTCGTTGCGGGCCACGCGGGCACGGTGGCCCAGAGGACCACCATCGTCAGGGCCGAGGTGCGGGCCAGTGCGCGTTCAATCAGCTTCATGCGGGGCTCCTTGAGTCATCACCTCACCGGATCCGTCGTGCCGGGGGCGCGGGTGTTGAAACCGCCCTGGAGGCAACGGGGCAAGTCGTGCCGTCGGGTCCGGCCGCAAACTCCGCCAGCGCGGAGGGTCTCGATTTCCTTGGGACATAACCTTGGAAGACGGTTGCACGTGAGCACATCAGGACCTCACATTCAAGACAAAAGCGGGACCAACAGTGACCACCTCTCAGCGTCTTTCGGGATGCGGCATGGGCGCAGCGTGGCGTTTCAGGGTCGTCGTCGAAGACCGTTGCACGCGATCTGCTGAAGGCGAGCCGGAGGCCGGATGCGACCTGAACCGGAACAACCGGGTGCGGAACAGCGGGAGGGCTTCAACGGACGCTGAACCGTGACTCCCGCGCTCGCCCGCCGGCCGATCCGGGGGTGACCGAGTTTGCACTGGCAGCCCCGGGCTGAAGGTCCAGAGTCGGGGCATGAGCTCAGCACGATCGCACGGGTGGGGCGGGTTGCTCGTCGTGGCCGCCTTGGCAGCAGCCGTGGTCGCCCAGACTGCGGAGACACCTTCGGCCTATGCAGTGGTGGTTTCCCGGCAGACCACCGCGGATCCGGCGTGGAAAGCCGTGGCGGAGGCGTTGGTGGCGAAGCACCAGGGCCGCGTCCTGGCATTCTCCAATTCGGTTCGCGAGACGCTGCCGGCGCTGCAGGCGGACTTCCCGCGATACGTTTGTTTCGTGGCGCCGCCGGAGCAGGTCACGCGGGAGTACGTCCTGGGCGTCCACCGCCTGAGCCGCCAGCTCGATGACGATCCGTACGCCGACTGTTTCTGGGGCATCCTCACCGGCTACGACGCTGCGAACGCGTTGCGCATCGCCAGGCAGAGCGAGCCGCTCACGATCCGCAAAGTCGCCTCCGGGACCGAGCTGGCGATGGACATGGTCGAGGGCGGAGTGTGGTATTGCGAACTGAACAAGAACAAGCTGGTCCGGAAGGAGCCCGGTCAGCCTGCGGTCGAGCTCCGGGGACCGGACGATACCACCGAGGCGCTCGTGAAGTCGCTTACCGAGTATCCGGCCGACCTCTTTGTCACCTCGGGCCATGCGACCGAGCACGACTGGCAGATTGGCTTCCGTTACCGGAACGGCTTCTTCAAACACGCCGACGGCGTCCTTTTCGGCCAGGACACCCAGGGAAACAAGTTCCCCATCCGCTCGCCGAACCCGAAGGTCTATCTGCCGGTCGGCAACTGTCTCATGGGCCACCTCGACCGGCGCGACTGCATGGCGACGGCGTGGATGAACAGCGCCGGCGTCTGCCAGATGCTCGGCTACATCCAGCCGACGTGGTACGGCTACATGGGCTGGGGCGTGCTGGACTACTTCGTCGAGCAACCGGGCCGCTACACGTTGACCGAGGCGTTCTTTGCGAATCACCACGCGCTCGTCCACCGCCTGGCGACTTGCTTCCCCGAACTCGCCGGGGCGGAAACCGACCTGAACGGCCGCACGGCCGTCCCCCCGAAGCTCAGCGACAAAGCGAGGACGGCGGGACTCACACTCAACGACGCCCGGGGTCTGATCTTCGACCGGGACATGGTGGCGTTCTACGGCGACCCGGCGTGGGCGGCACGCCTGGCGGAGCAGCCCCGGGCATTCGAGCAGGGCCTGCACTGCGAAGGTGGCACGTACGTCTTCGAGATCAGTCCCCGCCGCGGC
Source organism: uncultured Verrucomicrobiota bacterium (assembly GCA_964535555.1). Taxonomy (GTDB): domain Bacteria; phylum Verrucomicrobiota; class Verrucomicrobiia; order Limisphaerales; family J093; genus DSVZ01. Next base: position 19,404 of record CAZHUS010000091.1, on the reverse strand, counting down.
GCGGACAGCTTCCAGCCGATCAACCGGAACGGGTCGCAGCGGGGAGGACGACCGTTCCTGGGCTACCTGCCGCATCGCGTAGGCGCTGTCAAGGTGGTCGAGGGCGCAGATCTTGAGCCCCTCGTGACCGACGATTTCATCCTGGTGCCGAACCCACGAACGTGCGATCCGGCGCGCAGCTACCGGGTGAAATTCACGGCGAACCGCATGCCGTGACGAACCCGCCCGCGCAGCGTGCGGCCGTGGCATCCGGGAAGGGTTGCCGGCCCTCTGCCCGGCCTCAGAACTTGAGGGACCACTCCAGAGCCGGAATCGAGTCGGGGGCGATGGGGCGTCCGATGCTCCGCGGCTGGCGGGGGACGCGACGAACGAAGCCCCGCTGTTGGGTGTCGCTGAAGTTCCCGTGGATCTCGTTGGCGACGTCCCCGCGATCCGACCCGCGAGACAGCGTGACGGGGGTCGTTCGGGAGGGGGCGAGTTGACGCGACTCGGGAGGCGGGCCTACGTCCAGCACGGTTGCTTTGGTTGTCAGGGGCGGTCTCAGGGTTGGAGCCGGAGAATGGCGCGTCGATAGGACCAGAGCGCCGGATGACCGGAGTCTCTCACTTCGCAAATGACATGAACGGTCGCGGCCGCCGGCACCTTCGGCGCCATCAAGGTGGTGGAAAGCCCGTGCTCCGAGCTCAGTTTCACGTCGGCCGGGAAGGCGCGACCGCGGGCATCGCGAAGCGTGCTCGCCTCGGGATAAATCCACCAGCGCACCTCGACCCCGTCACCGTCCGGGTCACCCGAGCCGTCGGCGGTCAGTTTGACGGTCTCCCCGGCCCGGGCGGAAAGCTCGAGGATCTGCTTCGACCGGTCGCCGTTCAGGACCGCGACCGGGTTATGATTGGCCTCTTGGAAATTGTCGGCCACACACCAGTCCAGGCGCGCGGCAAAATCGTGCTGAAAATGCTCGCGCCAGCGCCAGATGGTGGCCATGTCGGTGCATTCGGTCTGACCACTGTCGGCCGTAACCGTGTCGCGACTCTCCTGGTTGTTCGTCCAGATGGGCCGGGTCTCGCCGTGGGCCTGGTAGAAGGCGTATCGTCCTCCCCAGCCGCCGTAGGCGGGGCTGCTGACCCAGCCCAGGCCGTGGTTGATGAGGCCAAGGAAGGACGGGGTGTCGCCTTCCATGATGTATTCCAACGGCGGGTAGAGCGCGCCGAGCGGGCCGTGGTTCTTCATGATGTTCGCCTCCAGCCAGGGATTATCGACGAGGTGAAACACGTGCCGCGGGCCATTCCGGTAGTGCCGGTCACCGCTGATGCCGGTCCAGGTGGCGCGCCCGTATTCCTTCCAGTCCGTGGTGCTGGGACTCACGATGTAGAACAGGTTCGTGAACTCACGCCGCAGCCAGGCGCCGGCGTCGTCCTGGTCGGAAATGGTATAAACCCGGAGGTTGGCGACGAGCCGGGCGAGGTCGTTGGGGGTACGTTCTCTCCGCGCGTCCTGGAGCGCCTGAGCCAGGGTGTTGGCGCCGCCCCAGATGCTGACCCAGAGCGGGCGTGGGTCGGCCTTGTCCGCCGCACGGAGGAGACGGCGCGAGCCGGGCGTGGCTTGGCCTTCGCCGACCGCGGCCATGCCGTAGCCGGTCTGGCCGGTGGAAGTCACGGCGAGCAATTGCTCCTTGGTCGGGAAGCCGGCCGCGTGCTGAGACAAGTTGGAGTGGACCTGCCCGTACGCCTCGAGTTGACGGCGGATCAGATCCTCGCGGGGCTTGCTCCTCAACCAGGTCGAGGTGGTCGCCACCAGCCCTTCGACGTCGTATTCGTTCGCATAGACGAGAAAGCGCACCAGGGACTCCTCGTCGTCCGGCTCGTTGGAGATGTCCGTGAACACGAACACCCGGGGCTTGTCCACCTCGGCGGACACGCGCGGGGCGGGAACGAGCAGGCCGGCGAGAATGATGAGGGCGAAGGGTTTGATCATAGGAGAAGGGGCGGTCGTGGGGACGGTCAGGATCTTGCGGGTCGCTCGCTGACGAGATAGGAGGCTTTGGCAATCCAGTCGGGACTCGGCGTGAACCCCCACCCCGGCGCCTCGGGGATCTTCACCTTCCCTTCGCTCACCTTGAGGGCGGGGGCATAGAGGGACTCGTTGGCGTTGGGGTTCTCCTCAATGCTGAATTCGACAAACGGTCCGGGGTTGGAGATGGCAGCCATGAAATGGAGCGAGAAGAGAGTGATGGGGGCGAGATGAGAAGAGTGAGGAACCACGCGAAGCCCTGCTTCCCGGGCCATCAGGGCGACGCGCCACGCCCGGGTGAAACCGCCCACGTAACAGAGGTCGGGTTGGACGATATCCACGGCCCGGAGCCGGAGCATGCGGCGGAACTGGGCCAGATCATTGTCCTGCTCGCCACCGGCGATGTTCATCTTGAGGGCGGCGGCGACTTCGGCCGTCCACTCGAGTTCCCAATAGGGACAAGGTTCCTCGAACCAGAAATAGTCGTGGTCCTGCATGAGCCGGCCGAGTTCGATGGCCCGCGGCGGTGTGTAGCAGCTGTTGCCATCCGCGAGGAGCGTGATCGAGTCTCCCAACGCGCGGCGGAGCGCGGGAACCAGTTGCTCGCTGCGGCCGGGGGAAGCGTCGCGGTCGTGGCCAACGGGAAGGCCGAGACGGGCCTTGAAGGCGCGGAAGCCCTGTTCATCACGGAGTCGAGCCATGCGGGTGGCCTCGTCGGCGGGAGTGATATCGCGGCGCATGCTCGAGCCGTACACCGGAAACGGGTCGGGCTTGCCGCCAAGGAGGACGCAGACGGGTTTCTGGTTGATCCTGCCGTACAGGTCCCAGAGGGCGGTATCGACCCCGGAGAGCGCGCGGCAGACGTAGGCCCAGGGGAACTTCATGTTGGCATCAATGACCCGGTCATTGAGGTCATCGATCTGGGCGGGGTCGGAGCCCAGGGCGTGCGGGACGACCTTGCGATGGAGGACCGTGGCGGTGAGGTCCGGCTCGTAGGAAGAGAGCTGGCCCCAGCCGTGGTGGCCGTCGTTGGTGGTGAGGCGGACGAACCCGTAGTTGCCTTGGGTCCAGGACTCGATCTTGGTGATGGTGCGGCCGGGCTCGATGAGTCGGAAATCGGTGTGTTCCCTGGTGCGGCCAAGGTAGGGATAGCGAGTCGCCGCAGGCCTGGCGGCGTGGAGCAATCCACGCGTGCCAGTCGCGGTAACGCCGGCGAGCACCGCAGCCTGCCGGAGGAAGTGCCGACGATTGAAAGCGATGGGGTTCATGGGGTCGTGAGGTGGAGGGTTTGAGAATCGACAGGGTGAGGGATGCGAGTCACGGAGCCTTCCGCCTGCGCACGTTTTCCAGAACCAGAACCCAGGCACTTCATGGCATTGGCACTCGTTGCGAACCCCCGGCAAATGGCCCGTTGTCTCGGTTGAGCGGGGCGTCAGGCAGGGCAATCGTGGCCATCCTGGGCGGCACGATGCAAGGGAATCCGGCCATCTTCGACCGAGTCGCCGCTGCAGCCGGAAGATCAGGTGATCGGAATCCAAAATCGTCATCGCCACGAGCGACCGGTGGCCTCACCATGGCCCAAGTCCCGAGCATGAAGCTCCGAATCCATCGCCGCCGTACCACCTGACATGAAAAGTCAACCATCCCTCAGACTCAACCGTCGCCAGTTTCTGTACGGAACCGGCGCAAGTGTGGCCGCGTTCTCGATTCTCCCGGGCGGGGTCTTGCGCGCCGCCCCAGGATCCTCACCCAACGAGAAGCTTAACGTGGCCGGCATCGGCATCGGCAGCCAGGGCGGGGCGGACATCGACGCGGTGGCCGCCGAAGGCCACAACGTGGTCGCGCTTTGTGATGTGGACGACGGCTATGCCGCCAAGAAGTTCGCCCAGTATCCCAAGGCCAGCCCGTTCAAGGATTTCCGCGTGATGCTCGACCGGATGGGGAAGGAGATCGATGCGGTGGTGATCGGCACGCCGGATCACACGCATGCCGTCATCGCCATGGAAGCCATGAAGCGCGGCAAGCATGTGTATTGCGAGAAACCGTTGGCCCATTCGGTTCATGAAGTCCGCGCGCTCATGGCGGCCGCCACCAAGCACAAGGTGGTCACTCAGCTTGGCAACCAGGGGCACTCCAGTGGTTCGATCCGCCAGGTCTGCGAATGGGTCTGGGCCGGCGCCATCGGCCAGGTGCATACCGTGCACGCGGCCTGTGACGCGTTCCGGGAGGTGTACAGCCAGATCCGCAACCTGGACAAAGTCAGCCAGCCCTACGAGGTGCCCAAGGGCCTCGATTACGACCTCTGGATCGGCCCGGTGCCGTTCCGACCCTACACGCCGTTATGGGTTCACTGGAACTGGCGCGGCTGGCTGCCGTTTGGCACGGGCACCGTCGGTGACTGGTATTGTCATGTCATGGACCCGACCTTCTGGGCGCTGGACCTCGACGCGCCCTCGACCGTCGTCGCGGAGGTGACAGACTACGATCCGGCCAAACACGGATTGACGTACCCGCCCGGCACGAAGATCACGTTCGAGTTCGCCGCCCGAGGGCAACGCGGCCCCATCCGCGTGGTCTGGCATGACGGCGCCAGCCGCATTCCCAAGCCCCAGGACTTCGCGGCCGACGAGCAGGTGCCCGGGACCGGCGCCATCCTGATGGGGGACAAAGGCATGATCATGCACGGTTCGCACGGGGGCGGAGGCTGCCGCCTGCTGCCCGAGAAATTGATGGACCAGTACTCCGGCAAGAACGCCCCCGCCGAGAAGATCCCGCGGGTCAAGAACCATGCCTGGGACTGGGCGGAAGCGATTCGCACCGGACGCCAGGCGGGTTCCCATTTCGGCTACGGCGGGCCGCTCACCCAGGCGGCGCTGCTCGGCGCCATTGCCATTCGCTTCCCGGGCCAGACCCTCCAGTGGGACAACGCCAAGGCGCGGTTCACCAACCATGAGGCGGCGAACGCCTATGTGCAGCCGGAGTACCGCGAAGGCTGGACTCTCTAGGGCCGCGTGGAACCTCTCTTGACCACAACGTCTATGAAACCGGCATCGTGGCTGAACCGACCGATGAAACGCGCGGCGTTGGCCGGCCTGATCCTGGCGGCTGCAGCCGCCAACCTCCAGGGCGCCGACGTCCCGAAACCAACCGCGGAACCGCGTGTGGTTGAACCCGGCCCGATTGGCGGGCCGCCGTCGGATGCGATCGTGCTTTTCGACGGCAAGGATCTGTCTCAGTTCCGCGGTGAACGCAGTGCGGAGCCCCGATGGAAGCTGGAGAACGGGGTGATGGAGACCACGCCCCAGGGCGGCCTCTTTTCCAGGCAGGAGTTCGGCGACTGCCAGCTGCACGTCGAGTGGGCGGCACCCGCCGAGGTGAAGGGCGAGGGTCAGGGACGCGGCAACAGCGGGGTCTATCTCATGGGGCGTTACGAGATTCAGGTCCTGGACTGCTACCAAAACAAGACCTATCCGAACGGTCAGTGCGGTGCCTTTTACGGGCACAATGCGCCGCTGGTGAACGCCTGCCGAAAGCCGGGCGAATGGCAGGCCTACGACATCATCTTCCACGCGCCGAAGCCACGGCCGGACGGTACGGTACAAGCCGGGTCCTTCACCGTGTTGCACAATGGCGTCCTCATTCAGGACCATGTTCCTGTCGGCGGTGAGCCCACCACGGCGGCCCCGCTCCGCGGCGTGGTTGAAAAGGGGCCGCTTTATCTCCAGGACCACGGCAACCCGGTGCGCTTCCGGAACGTGTGGATCCGGCCCTTGGGGTCAAACCTTGACATTTGACATTTGCCTCTCCCGGCAGCGGAGCGGTCGCCGGTCCTTGAGCAGGATCGAACTCCGCAAGGAACTTCGTGCTGAAAAGGCCAGTGGCGAACGCAGGATCGCCATGCTGCTGGAGGGGCCTCAATAGCAACATCGGATGACTTCGTAGATGTCGGCAATCGTGACCTCCACCCGGTTGCCGCGCTGCTTCAACCGAGTGGTCCGGTTCAGGGATTTCACCCGCTTGAGACTGCCGCGGATTTCGATGCGGGCCCGATACATGGGAGCGTCCTCGATGAGGCCGGGCAGGACATAGGGGCGCTCCCTGACCGGCGTGGTCTGCGGCGTGGGGTTGTAGGCAATGAAGTGAACACGCAGCGTGCGGCTCGCCGGGTCGTCGGTCACCACCGCCTCGACATTCGCCGGCGCTTCAACCCGGACGCGTGGAGCTGGGTTCAGAAGCCGCGCGGCGTTGGCGAAGAGTCTTCGCGCCTCGACGATGTGATGCTCCCCGGCGGTCGCGAAGTCGGGCGAACCGGCGAAGGTGAGCACCCTGCCCTTGCCGATCGGGTTGAGCAGCACGGCCGGGCCGACGACCTGGCGCGCGCTCAGCGGCCAATCGGGGTTGTAGAGCTGCGGGTTTGCCAAGACGGCGCGGTGGGAGTCGAGCAGCTCACCCACGGGTGAGGCCGTGGTTGGTTCATAGATCGAGGCGGGGCCACGGACCAGGAAGGGCCAGTCGGTGCGACCAGGGTTGAGCACCCCAGGCGCGAGGTCGGAGTGCGGAAAACGCACCCAGTTGTCGAGGCCATCCACGCGGGCCTTCACCCGCGCGCCGATCAGTCCTTCCAGCGTCGATGCCGCCAACGGCTTGCCCATGCGATCAAACTGCCCGCCATGGCCGGTAACCAGCAGATTGCCGCCGCCCTCAACGTAGCGCCGGAACAGGTCCACCTCCCGTTCCGAGAGGATGCCCGGGTTCGGGAGGCAGACGACTGGGAAGGCGTTCAAGGCCTCGAGGCTCAAGTTCTCATCGAAGAGGAAACCGAAGCCGAGATGCTCGTACACGCAGGCCTTGTGAGCACCCTGCACGCTCTGAAACCACGTTGCCGGCTTTTCCCGACCGAGCCAGTCGCGCGAGCGGCTGCTGAAGTAAATGCCCACCTCGCGCACGGGCACATGGCCGAACTCCCCCCGCCGGGTTTGCGCCTCGCCGAGCAAAGCCCCCATGCGGTCGTAGGCCACGGGGTCAAGCCAGCCGTCGTAGGCGGTCTTGTCGATCATGGTGACGAACGCACCGTGGGCGAGCAGCGTGAACATCTCCCAGCGCATGTCGTTCAGGGGCCGCGTCGTCTGGTCGTGATACATGCGCACGCCGCGCTGGATGGCGACCTGGAAAGGGCGGCCCGGAGCGGCGGCGCGATACCATTCGGCGTTGAAGCTCGCTGACAGTGCGCCAAAGGCCCACAGGCCGGCTTCGCCGGTCACGAAGTCGCCATTGCCCGCATGGCGGACCGGCGTCTGGCCGACCTCCCACGAGAACGGCGGGTTGCCGTGATAGTTGAAATCCACCGTGGCGCGTGGCTCAAGATCGCGAATGTAGTCCGTAAGCGCTTTCTCGAAACGATCGCTCGTGGCGTAGCGAAACTGGAGCAGGCAGTCCCAGTCCTCATCCTCCCAGTTCACGCCTTGGGGCATCGGACGGCCGTATTCGGCCCGGAAGAGCTCCTGGCAGCGGTCGCACCAACAACCATGCGGCGGACCGAAGCCCTGATCCACCATGTCGAGATGAAAGCCGGCGACGCCGTATTTCAGCATCTCCGCCAGCAGGGACTTGACGACGTTGGTGTAGGCCGAGTTGAAGCAGACGAGATGGTCAATCGGCTTGCCGTCGGCCTGGCGGGCCTTCCATTCGGGATGCAGTCGCAATTCGTGGGCGGGATACTGAAGCTGGCAGTAGGCGATGATCGGCAGGTTGAGCTTGCGGCCCTCCTCGACCGCTTCGCGCAAGACATCGCGATCGCCGAAGCTCGCCGGCTTGGGTAGCAGTGTTGAGTTGTGGAAGGTGAAATCGCCGTCCCGCACCCAAAGCACAAGGTACTCGGCATGGGCAGCGGCGCACCGTCGGACGATTTCCGCACCGTGGAAGTGTCTCGCGTAGTCGGGCGCATGCCGGCCTCCGGCGAACTGAGCACCGGTGGGACCGACCTCCATCCCTGCGAGCACGCGATGAAACCACGGGTTGGGAGTAACGGCCGCCCCGGCTGTCGGGGCGATCATCCATCCCAGGAGGATTGCCCAGCAGCGACGGACGGTCGGGACGGAGCCGGCAACGTGGACGAATGAGTCGAGCCATCCCCTGGCGGAAACGCCCGCCCAACGCAGCCGAGCCTTGGGGACGTCACCGTTCAAGTTCACCGAGTGTTTGCGTCGCGTCATGGCTGGATGGGGTCTTGGAGGAAGTCCGGTCGGTCTGTGGTGGTGACAGGCACGTCGGATTCCAACCACGGCCGTCCTCCCTGACAAGCCTGGGAGTGGTGTGCAGGGCTGTCTGTTCCAAGCCCCACAGGACGCGGGCGGGCTTCAGCGTCTCCAAATCTTAAGGGGAAAGCCGCTCGCAACGCCAAACGCCTTCGCCACCGCATCGCTCCTCGCCCCAGCACGCTTCGCCCCTCTGGCAGCCCCCGGTCCGCTCGAATCGGCGCCGACTTCGTCAACGGCCATGAGGCGCGCGGAGCCAGTTCGATATCACGCCACCTCCCCGTCCCCGGCCCGGCGCAGCCTCGTCCCACCACAACCGCTGCACCAACCCAGACTCGCTCAACGACCCGGCCCCCGGTCCGGCATCGCACCGGACCGCTGCCGGACCTTTTGCCCTCGCCAATCCGGGGCATTCTGGAATCCTCGCGGCATGCAAGAGTCCGCAACAAATCCCGTCTCTCGTCGCCACTTCTTGCGACAGTCCACGGTCGTCGCGTCTCTGCCCGTTCTGGGCGCCCTCTCCACGTCGTTTCCGGCACGGGCGGCGGCCAGCGAGCAGGTGCGCGTGGGTCTGATCGGCTGCGGCGGCATGGGCAAAGGCGATTTGGCCACGTTCTTCCTCAATCCCGAAGTGCAGTGTCCCATCATCTGCGATCCCGACGACAACCAACTGGCCGGCGCCGCGACGATGGTTGAGGAGAAGCGGGGCAAACGCCCGGAGCGGGTGAAGGACTTCCGGCGCGTGCTCGAGCGGCCGGATATCGACGCGTTGATCGTGGCGACGCCGGATCACTGGCACGCGTTGCCCACGGTGCTGGGCTGTCAGGCCGGCAAGGACGTCTACGTCGAGAAGCCCCTGGCGCTCACCATCGCCGAAGGCCGGGCCATGATCGAAGCCGCCCGACGTCACAACCGGATTTGCCAGATGGGCGCCCAGCGCCTGAGCAGTCCAACCTACCGCGCGGCCACCGACTTCGTGCGGACGGGCAAGCTCGGCAAAGTGGGCCTGGTCAGGGCCTGGGCCTACCTGGACTGGATCAAGCCGATCGGCAACCCGCCCGATGAAGCGCCGCCCGCCTCGCTGGATTATGAACTCTGGCTTGGTCCGGCCCCGAAGCGCGCCTTCAACCCGAACCGGTTCCACTTCAACTTCCGCTGGTTCTGGGACTATGCCGGCGGTCTCATGACCGACTGGGGGGTTCACCTCATCCAGGTCCTCCTCTGGGGCATGGGCAGCGAGCCTCCCAAGGCGGTCATGTCCAGCGGGGGCAAATATGTCCTCGAGGACAATTCCGAGACCCCGGACACGCAGATGACCGTCTACGAGTTCCCGACCTACACGCTGGTTTGGGAGCACAAGGTCGGCATCGGGCTCGGCCTCTACAATCGCCCCTGGGGCATGGCGTTCGTGGGAACCGAAGGCACCCTCATCATCAACGACAGCGGCTGGGAAATCCTGCGCGAACCCAGCAAGGACGCGCTCGAGGCCCAAAAGCACCCCGGCGGTCAGGACCCGCGCCCGGCTCACGTCCGGAACTTCCTGGATGGGGTGAAGTCGCGGCAGCAGCCGGTGGAAAACCTCGAAGTCGGGCAGCATGTGTCCACCGTGGCGCACCTCGGGAACATCGCGTTGCGCACCGGCCGCCGGATTGTGTGGAACCATCAACAGGAGCAGGTGGTGGGTGACGCCGAGGCGGACCGCCTGGTCACCACCTCGTACCGCGCCCCGTGGAAACTCCCCTACCTCAGCCGGGCATGACCGACCTGCCCCAACCCGAGGTCATTTGCACCCACGAGAGCGATCTCGACGGCCTGGTCTCGGGGCTGCTCCTGCAACGCCTCGCCCGGCAGAGGTTCGGAAGCAACATCCCGCTCGAGGCTTATCACAATCACAACTGGCGGCAGCGGCCCCTTCCCGAGAAGTCAGCATGGGTCGCGGACTTTGCGTTTGAGAGCCGCCTGGACCGGCCGGGCTGGGTGGTGATCGATCATCATGCCGCCGAAGCCCGGCCCCTGCGCGCCCGGCTCCTTCACGATCCCGCCAAGTCGGCGAGCCTCCTCTGTTACGAGCTTTGCCTGGAGGCGGGCCTCGGGAACACCACCCTGGACCGGCTGGTTCGCCTCAGCAATGTCGCCGATCTGTTCCTGCTCGAGGATCCGGACTTCGCGGATGCCTGTGATTATGCGAACCTGGTCAAGGTGTACCAGTTCTGGAACCTGCACGAACTGATCGAGGGCGAACTGGAACGTCTGCTGGATCATCCCCTGCTCGAAGTGATGCGGGTGAAGCGGCGCCTCGAGGATCCCCTGGGCTTTGAATGGAGCCGCAAGCACATCGTGCCGCTCAGCCCGGAGGTTGGCTACGTGGACACCGTGGTGGGGAACGTGAACCTCATCGTGCACCGGTTGCTCGGAGAACAGGGCACAACCCAACCCGTCCTGCTGACCCTCTTCAAAAAGGGGACGGGCGGGGTGATCGTCAGCTTGCGCAGTCGCCATGGCGAAGCCCTCAAAGTCGCCGAGCGGCTCAAGGGAGGCGGCCACCCGAATGCCGCGGGAGCCACGCTGCCCCGGTCCATTCAACGGATCGAGGACGCGCTCGAATACCTGCGTCAGGCGCTCAATCCGGCCGCGGTCCCGGATCCGCCTCCCAACGACCTCGAACGACTCTTCGACTGACACCGCGGTTGGTTCCTCCTCCGTAGCCTCACCGCGCCTGGGGGTCGGCATTCCCGGTCCACCAGAGATTGCTGGGGACCGGTTCCTCCGGCCGCCGTCTCCCGTCCAGCGCGTGGGGCGTCAATCCCTCCGCGTGCCCATCCACCAGCACCAGATTAACCCGTCCGCCGTTGCGGCCGCTGGGAGTCGCCCGATGCGCATCCGAGAAGTCCTCGCCGCCTTCATAGTAGGCGTTCCCTGGTCCGGGATCGGCGCTGGACTTGCGGCTTCCGCCGGAGCCGAGTTCGACCGATCCCAGGGGCGGATCGAGTACGTACACCCCTGATCCGGCGAAGCCGTAAGGATTCGCTGGGGAGCCCTGGCGCGCGCCACGGGTGTCGCCGATCACCAGCGTCTGGTGCGGACGCATGATGGACGCTTCGGAGGCGTGAAAAGGAGCGACGCCGTTCGGTTGCCGCGTATTCCCGAGGTATTGGTAATTATAGCCGTACCCGCCGTAGTACTGGGCTTCCCCAGGCACTTCGATCCCCCCCGGCACGGTGTGGGCGAAGGGCTTCACCATGTTCGGGACTTCGGCAGGCTCCAGGAGCGGACTTCGGTAGGCTTGCACAGCCTGCATGTAGGGGAAGACCAGGTCCGCCCACCGGATGCGCGCCGTACCCGCCACGGCAGGCAGGGAGTGGCCGGGAAATCGGTCACGGTGATCGTCCACATACAGACGCATGCCCAGGCCAAGTTGACGGAGATTGTTGAGGCTCGCGATGGACTTGGCCTGGAGTTTGGCGCGTCCCAAGGCGGGAAGGAGCATTCCCGCCAGGATCGCGATGATCCCGATCACCACCAGCAACTCGATCAGGGTGAATCCCGTCCGATTCGGACGGGACCGTGTGAGCGTGTTCGCATGAACGTGCATGGGGTCAGGCTACCGGACCACGGTTCAGTCGCGCTAACGGCGGCTTGCGAAAAACTGTCGGTGGCTTGCGGTGCAAGTGCTCCATGAGCGCCTTCGAGCCAGTGGATCGGGAACGAGGGCTGCCGCCGAAGGCCGGGTTGTAACACGCCGCCGTCTGCGCTACGTTCCGCTCCAAATTCGGCATGAACCATCACCCGACACCGGCGGAGCACCGGTTCCTGACCCGGCGAGAGTTCCTGAGCCGCTGTGGCATGGGCTTGGGCGTGCTCGGTCTCGGCTCGTTGGTGAACGCGGTCACGCGCGCCGAAAGCAACCGCCTCGACTCGCCCCTGGCATCCCGATCGCCGCACTTTCCCGCCAAGGCAAAGCACGTCATCCACATCTTCGCCAACGGCGGTGCGTCTCACGTTGACACCTTCGATCCCAAGCCCGAGCTGACCCGATTCCACGGCCGCACCCTGCCGGTCGAGAACCTGAAGACCGAGCGCCGCACCGGGTCGGCCTTCGGGTCCCCGTTCAAGTTCCAGCGGTACGGGGAGAGCGGCATCGAAGTGAGCGAGCTGTTCGCGAAGGTTGGCGAACACATCGACGACATCGCGGTGATTCGTTCCATGCACGCCGATGTGCCGAACCACGAGCCCTCCCTGTTGCTGATGAATTGCGGCGAGGCCCGACTGCCCCGGCCCAGCATGGGTTCCTGGATCACCTACGGCCTCGGCACGGAGAACCAGAATCTGCCCGGCTTTATCGCCATGTGTCCCGGGGGCTACCCCATCCAGGAGACCCAGAACTGGCAGAGCGCGTTTCTCCCCGGGATCTTCCAGGGCACCTACATCAACACGCAGCACACCGAGGTCGAGAAGCTGATCGAGAACGTCCGGAACCCGTACGTCTCGCGTCCTGAGCAGCGCGCGATGCTGGACCTGCTTCTGGAACTTAACCAGCGCCACCTGCGTGAGCGTCAGAATGACGCCCAGATGGAGGCGCGCATCCAGTCCTTCGAGCTCGCCTACCGGATGCAACTGGACGCCACGGACGCCTTCGACCTCTCCCGGGAACCGGCCGCGGTGCGGGAGCGTTACGGCGACCATCCCCAAGGCCGACAACTGCTGATCGCCCGCCGCCTGGTGGAACGGGGCGTGCGCTTCGTCCAGGTCTGGCACGGGGCCGACCAGCCCTGGGACAACCACGACGAGATCGAGTCCAACCACCGTCGTCTGGCCGGGCAATGCGACGGCGCCATCGCCGCCCTCCTCACCGATCTCAAGGAACGCGGCTTGTTGGAAGAAACGCTGGTCTTGTGGGCAGGCGAATTCGGCCGCACGCCGACGGTCGAGGTCCCGACGCCTGGGCTGAACAACGCCGGCGTGAAGAACGGGCGCGACCACAACCACTACGGCTTCAGCGTGTGGCTGGCGGGAGGTGGCGTGCGGGGAGGCTACGTCCATGGTGCTACCGACGAGTTCGGCTTCAAAGCCGTCGAGAAACCGGTTCACGTCCACGACCTGCACGCGACGCTCCTGCACCTGCTGGGCTTCGATCATGAACGTCTCACTTTCCGCTATGCCGGCCGCGATTTCCGGCTCACCGACGTCCATGGGCACCTCGTGAAGGAGGTCCTTGCGTGAGTGGTCCGGAAAGACCGCCCGCCCCGGGCAAAGGGTGGGGCGAGGTTGCGCCGGGCCGTCCTCCCCGTCACCTCCAGGTAGGGCAGACATTCCTGTCTGCCGGCTTGGCCGACTTTCCAGTCGCCCCGGCATACGCTGGGCTCGAAAGCCCGGCGAACCGGCAGGCTGGAAAGCCTGCCCTACGGCCGGTGAGCAGATCCTCGGCGAACAGCTCGCTCCACGGCCTCCTCCTCGTGGCTGCAGCCTTTCTGACTCTGGCGACCGCACGAGCGGAGTCAGACACGCCCCCGGCCTGGTCGGCCGAGCAACTCGACTACTTCGAGACCCGCATCCGCCCCGTTTTGGTCGAACACTGCTATCCCTGCCACGGGGCGGCCCCGGACAAGGCGAAAGGCGGCCTGCGCCTCGACACCCGCGCAGCGGTGTTGAAGGGGGGGAACTCCGGACCTGCCCTCACCGCGGGCGACCCCGAGACGAGCCTGTTGATCAAGGCGGTTCGCTACGTTGACGCGGATCTTGAAATGCCGCCGAACGGCAAGCGCCTGACGGCGGAACAAGTCGCGGACTTCGAGGCCTGGGTCGCCATGGGAGCACCCGATCCGCGGGTCGAAGGCCCGTCTTCCGTTCGCGCGCCCGCGACCACGCTTCCGGACGCCCGCGTTCACTGGGCATTTCAGCCCGTGGTGAAGCCGCCCCTGCCTGCCCCCGCCGACCCGGAATGGGGCACGAACCCGATCGACCGGCTTGTCCGGTCAAAGCTCGAAGCCAACGAAATGGCGCCGTCACCGCCGGCCGACAAGCGGACCCTCCTCCGCCGCGTGACTTACGATCTGACGGGCCTTCCCCCCACGCCGGAGGCGATGGACGCGTTTCTCGCGGATCCCTCCCCCGCCGCGTACCCGGCGGTCGTGGACCGTCTGCTTGCCTCCCCGGCCTATGGCGAGCGCTGGGGCCGCTACTGGCTGGATGTGGCTCGCTATGCCGATACCAAAGGCTACGTCTTCCAGGAAGAAAGGCGCTATCCGTTCGCCTGGACTTACCGCGACTATGTCATCCGCGCCTTCAACGAGGACAAGCCCTACGACCGCTTCCTGCTCGAGCAACTCGCCGCCGATCAACTCGCCCCGGGCGAGGACAACCAAGCGCTCGCGGCGATGGGGTTCCTGACCCTCGGCCGCCGCTTCCTGAACAATCCCCACGACATTATCGACGACCGGATCGACGTCACCATGCGCGGCCTGCAGGCGCTCACGGTCGGTTGCGCCCGCTGCCACGATCACAAATTCGATCCCATCTCGATGGCGGATTACTACGGCGTGTACGGCGTCTTTGCGAGCAGTAAGGAACCTGCCGAGAAACCCATTCTCCAGGGAGCCACGGACCCGGCAAAGCTCGCCGAATTTCAGCAGGAGAAGGCGCGCCTCGAGGCCGAACTCGAGAAGCGTCGCACCGAGGAAACCGCCAAGTACCTTGCCGAACTCCGCCAGCGCCGCGGCGACTACGAACAGGCCGCACGCGAACTCGCCGCGTTGTCCGAACCCCAGGAGCAGGCGCTACGCAAGCTCGCCGAAGAGCGCAATCTGGTCGCGGAGGTGATTCGGCGTTTCCTGAAAGCCTCCGAACCCGGCGCGTCCCCCGTCGACCCGCTCGATATCCCGATGGCCGAGGCTCGTCGGCTCGGAGCCATCGCCATCGACACCGCCACGGCAAGCCTCCGCAACCAGCTTGCCGCCTTGGAGGTGACTCATGCCGGGGCGCCCGCTCGCGCCATGGTCCTGATCGACCGCGGCGCCCCCACGCCCGCGCGAGTCTTCCTGCGCGGCAATCCCGGGAACCCCGGCCCCGAGGTCCCACGCCAGTTCCTCGAAATTCTCTCCGGTCCCGAACGCAAGCCATTCGCGAAAGGCAGCGGCCGGCTCGAACTCGCGCAGGCGATTGCGAGTCCCGCCAACCCGCTGACCGCGCGCGTCCTGGTAAACCGGATCTGGCTGGGGCACTTCGGCCAGGGCCTGGTGCGGACACCGAGCGACTTCGGCGTGCGGACCGCGGCCCCGCCGCACCGGGAGTTGCTCGACTACCTGGCGGCGACGTTCGTCGAGGAGGGTTGGTCGATCAAGGCCCTGCATCGGCAAATCCTGCTCTCACACACCTACCAGCAGTCGAGCGCCTTCAACGCCGGCCATTCCCTCAAGGATGCGGAGAACCAGCTCCTCTGGCGCATGAACCCGCGCCGGTTGGATTTCGAAGCCTTGCGCGACACGCTGCTCGTAGCGGGTGGGAACCTGGATCCGACGCTGGGCGGCAGGCCCGTCGAGATCGCGGTCGACGCCCCGGCGGCACGCCGGACCGTGTACGGCTTCATCGACCGGCAGAACCTGCCCGGCCTGTTCCGCACGTTTGACCTCGCCAGCCCCGATACGACGAGTCCGCAGCGTTTCGTGACGACCGTGCCCCAGCAGGCGCTGTTCTTGATGAACAACCCGTTTGTTGTGGAGCAGGCCCGCCTTCTGGCCGCGAGGCGAGCCGAGGGCAAGCCCGGGGAAGAGACTGCCGCCGTGCAAAGACTCTACCGGATCTTGTACCAACGAGAGCCGGCCCCCGACGAAGTCGCGGCCGCACGTCAATTCCTCCAATCGTGCCCGGATCGCTCCGCCGGATCCAACTCCGCCACGGCCCAGACGGCGTGGGACCAGTACGCCCAGGTGCTGCTCCAGTCCAACGAACTCGCGTTTCTGGACTGAGTCCGGGCAGGCAGGGCGGGCACCCCGTTGCCCACCGGACCGTCCGTTCGAAGGGATCCCGCACAACCGCTTGCGAGCACGGTCGCCGCATCCGTTGGTGGATCTTCGGCGGGACAAGGCTGCGCCGGGGCACCCGCCGCCTCACGGCGGCGCCTACAGGACTTTGGAGGTGAGGACGTGAGTCCGCGGTTCTCCTGACCCCCTCTCCGGATTCCCCGTTGACGACCGGTCGCCGGAGCTCTCAGATTGGAGCCGCCGCGGCGCCGGGCAACCGGTCCGGGCGCCAACGGGACTGGAACTCA
The DNA here is from genome assembly GCA_964535555.1 of uncultured Verrucomicrobiota bacterium. Lineage (GTDB taxonomy): Bacteria > Verrucomicrobiota > Verrucomicrobiia > Limisphaerales > J093 > DSVZ01. The sequence continues at coordinate 2,880 of CAZHUS010000091.1, read as the reverse complement.
CGACTATGAATCTGGACGCCCTCTACTCGGAACTGACTTTGGAGACGAACGCGAAGCTCGTGTTGCTGGTACTCGACGGGCTTGGCGACCTGGCCACGAACGCCCAAAGCCGCCTCACCCCCCTCGAAGCCGCGCGCACTCCCAATCTGGACGCGGTGGTTGCCGACGGCTGCGCCCAGGGCCGCATGATCCCGGTCGCCCCCGGCATTACGCCCGGGAGCGGCCCCGGCCACCTCGGCCTTTTCGGCTACGATCCCCTGGAATTCCAGGTGGGCCGCGGCGTCATCGAGGCCCTGGGGATCGGCATGGAACTGAAGGCCGGTGACGTCGCCGCGCGCGCGAACTTCTGCACCCTCGACACGAAGGGCCTCGTCACCGACCGACGCGCCGGACGCATCGACACCGCGGTTTGCGAGCGGCTCTGCGCGATGCTCGCCAAGAAGGTAAAGAAGATCGGAGACACCGAGGTGATGATCAAGGCCGGCAAAGGCCATCGCTTCGTCGTGGTCTTCCGCGGGCCCGGTCTCGAAGGTCCGCTCACGGACGCCGACCCTCACCGGGAAGGCCTGCCCATCCCGACGGCCGGCGCCGTCTCGGCGGAGTCGCCGAAAGCCCGCAAGGCGGCCGACGTGGTGGCCCAATTCTACAAGCAAGCGCTGCCCGTGATTGCCAAGGAAAAGCCCGCCAACGGATTCCTGATGCGCGGCATTGCCCACCAACCGGAGATCCCGCTGTTTGAAGAGCGGTACCGGCTCAAGCCGGCCTGCCTGGCGGTCTACCCGATGTACAAGGGGCTGGCGCAGCTCGTCGGTATGACGAAGATCGAGGGGCCGCAGACGATCGCCGAGCAGTTCGAGCGGTACGTGGCCGAGTACGACCGGTACGGCTTCTTCTTCATCCACTACAAATACACGGACATGCACGGCGAGGACGGCAACTTCGAAGCCAAGCGCCAGGCCATCGAGGAACTGGACGCCGCGCTGCCGATCTTGTTGCAGAAGCGCCCTGACGTGCTCGCCATCACCGGTGACCACTCGACGCCTTGCGTGATCAAAGGACACTCGTGGCATCCCCAACCCGTGCTTCTCCAATCCGCCTTCAGCGGCAACGACAAGCTCGAGCGCTTCACCGAAACCGGCGCCAACCTGGGTTCGCTGGGCGTCTTCGAGGCCAAGTACCTCATCCGGTACATGCAGGCCAACGCGCGGATGTTCGACAAGTTCGGCGCGTGAGCGTGATGAAAGCAGTCATTCTCGCCGCGGGGAAGGGCACCCGCATGAAGGAGCTCACCAACGAGCTCCCCAAACCGATGCTGCGCGTGCAGGGCAAGCCGATCCTCGAGCATATCCTCGAGGGTCTGCGTTCCGCCGGCATCCGCGACTTCTGCATGGTCACCGGCTGGCGCCGGGAGGTGATCGAGGCGCACTTCGCCGACGCCTCCCGATGGGGGGTCCGCATCGAATTCGTCGAGCAGAAGGTGCAGGACGGAACCGGGAAGGCGCCGGAGCTCGCCAGAGCCTTCGTGGGCAACGAACCGTTCCTGCTCACGTACGGCGACATTCTCGTCCGGCCGGATACCTACGCCCGGATGCTCCGACGTTTCCGTGAGGCCCCTTACTCCGGGCTGATCACCGTGACCGCGGGTGAGGATGTCACCAAGGGCGCGATCAACTTCTTCGACGCGGATTTCTGTCTCCGCAAGCTCGTGGAGAAACCGACGCCCGCCCAACTCCAGGAGTTCAGGAGCGCTGGTCTTTTGAAGGACGGCGATCCCGCTTGGTACAACGCCGGGATCTACATTTTCCAGCCGGTGGTCTTCGACTACACGGCGCGCCTGCAGCGCTCCCCGCGCAACGAGTACGAACTGACCGATGCCATCATCAGCATGGTCGACACGGGACACCGCATCGCGGGGCTGAAGATCGAAGGCCGCTGGGTCGATGTGCGTGATCCCGACGTCCTCTCGGCGCTTGAGCGCGGCGAAGCCTGAACCCCGGCAGGCCATGAGCGAACGCGTGCAACTCGTCTCCGAACTCGTGCCCGCGCGACAGGCAGATTCGAAACGGCTCCTGGTCGCGCTGCACGGGCTGGGGGACAGCATGGAAGGTTACCGTTGGCTGCCTTCCGAGTTGGGGCTGCCCTGGCTGAACATCCTGCTCGTCAACGCCCCCGACGAGTACTACGGAGGCTTCTCCTGGTACGACATCTATGGAGAGGCCGGGCCGGGCATTCTCCGGAGCCGCAAGCTGCTGACGGCTTTGCTGGATACGCTTCCCGCGCGGGGCTTCGAGCCCGAACGGACGGTGCTCTTTGGTTTTTCGCAGGGCTGCCTGATGACCCTGGAAACGGGCCTCCGTTATCCCAAGCGCCTGGCCGGGCTCATCGGCATCAGCGGGTACGTGCACGATGTTCCGACGCTGGTGAACGAGCTTTCGCCCCTGGCCCGCGCGTTGCCGGTGCTCATGACCCATGGACTCCAGGACCCGTTGATCCCCATCGATCCCGTGAGAAAGCAGGTCGCCGCGCTGAAGGCGGCTGGTCTTCAACTCGAGTGGCGCGAGTTCCTCAAGGAGCACACCATCGCGGGCCAGGAAGAGCTCGACGTCCTTCGGCGATTCATCAGTTCCTGCTGGACCTGAGCGTTCGCTCCCTCGCGCGGAACCTCTCGGGCGGGCCGCTGCCTCATGGCTTTCCATGAACCGCCCCCGGAGCGCCGACTTCAGTCCGCAGGAAGCCACGCCGGCTTGGGGACGTCCCTGCGGGCTGAAGCCCGCGCTCCGCCACGGTTGATGGCCCCAATGCGTGCCAAACCGTTTGGCGTCCTTGCTTCCCATGAACCTGCCCCGAAAAGCGGGGATGAATCCCCGCACTCCAAGCGCT
>CAZHUS010000090.1:0-34209 GCA_964535555.1 uncultured Verrucomicrobiota bacterium | reverse complement strand
GCGCCTGGAGTGCGGGGATTCATCCCCGCTTTTCGGGGCAGGTTCATGGGAAGGGCGGCATCGCGGTCCTGATCCGCGTTCATCGGCGGCTGCTGAAGCCTACGCTCTCCTGCAAGCCTTGGTTCCAGGACTCACCTTCCACGGCCAAGCTGACACGGCATCACCTGGCGGGAGGCCTCACCACCGTGCCGCCGGAGACGTAATGGTAACGTTCGAAGACGTCGCCCAGGCCCACCGCGCGCGGATCGCCGGTGCGTTGGAGTTCCTGATCAAGTTCGTGCCCGAGTCGCTCGCGCGGCCCGGCGTAAGCCAGGTCCCCCGCCAGGTTGTTCAATTGCCAGGGGTCGGCTCGGAGGTCGTACAATTCCTCGGCCGGTCGCTTGCCGAACGCCAGGTTGAAGAGGCGCAGCAACGCCGGATCCTGACCATGCTCGACGACGGCCTGCTTGCTCGGGGATCCCGCAATGTCGTTGGCCTGGTCGACATCGCCGTAAATGGGCGGATCACCTGCGGGCCACCGATCCGGAGCGAAGTTCCGCACGTAAAGGAAATCGGCCGTGCGCAAGGCCCGAACCGGGTAGCCGAGGTCACCGACACGGACGTTCGCGTGCCGTTCGCGTCCGAAGAAGACACGGTCCCGACCGGCTTCGACCCGGCCGCTCTTCCCGGAAACCAACAGCGGCACCAGGCTGCGCCCGGTCATTACGGATGGAGGTTTCAGGCCTGCGGCTTCAAGGAACGTGGGCGCCAGATCGGTGAGGCTGACAAAATCGTCCACCACGCGGCCGCCCGGCACGCGCTGCGGCCAGCGGATCACGAGGGGCATGCGCGTTCCGGCGTCGTAGCAGGTGGCCTTGCCGCGCGGGAACGGAAAGCCGTTGTCGCTGGTGATGACCAGCAGGGTGCGGTCCAGTTCGCCACGGGCTTCGAGTTGTTCCATGAGGCGGCCCACGTCCCGGTCGAAGCGCTCGATTTCAGCCAGGTAGTCCAGGAGATCGCTGCGCACGGCGGGAGTATCAGGAAGAAAAGGCGGCACCTTGACCGCCTCGAGCGGAAGTCCCGCCGCCCGGCCCGAGCCGCGGTCGTAAAGCCGGTGAGGATCGCTGCTGCCGAACCAGAAGCAAAACGGCGTCCCGGGGGGCACGGCCTTCAGAAACGTGGCGAAGTCCTTGGTGGCGGGACCGGCCGGATTTTGCTCGCGGCCGTGGAACTTGAAGTCGCCGGGGCCCCACCCTTTGCCTTGGAGTCCGACGCGGTACCCCGCGGACGCGAGCAGGTCCGGATACACCGGGGCGGTGTTTGGCCATCGGCTCCAGAGGTTCCCACCCTCGCCGAGCCGCCAGAAGTGCTGTCCCGACAGCAGGGCGCCGCGGGAGGGCGTGCAACTTGGCGCGGACGTGAAGGCGTGTTGGAAGTTGACGCCCTCCCTCGCCACCCGGTCGAAGCTGGGCGTCCGCACAATGGCATCACCGTTCGTACGGAAATGATGCCAGGAAGCATCGTCGGCGATGCAGAGGAGGATGTTGGGCCGGGGATCCGGGGCGGCGGCCAGCGTCACGCCCGTGAAAAGGGCAATCAAACCGAGGCGGAGAATCATGGGCGCATGATGCTGCGGCTTGACCCAGGAGGCAACGACGCGCGTGCGCCCGGGGTGTCGGCAGGGAAAGTTACCCAGCACGCCGGACTCGGCGGGCAGCGGAGTGCCCGGCCTACCTGGCTGCGGTCAAGGCCACGAACGAAAAAGCGCCGGTAAACCGGACGCATTCCAAACGCTTCGCGCCGCTCCAAGGCGCATGCGAAGTCGCGAAGCGCCTGGAGTGCGGGGATTCATCCCCGCTTTTCGGAGCGGTTCATGGAGAGCTGGAGGTCCTGAATTCGAGAAGGTGGCTTTTCTTTCGAGCTCGCCCGGCCTAGCGTTCACGCATGAGTTTCGCCCCCGCGGATTTTGAGAAGCAGGTCATCGAGCGCAGCGCCACGGTACCCGTCCTGGTGGATTTCTGGGCGCCTTGGTGTGGTCCCTGCCGGCATTTGGGACCGGTGCTGGAGCGGCTCGCCAGCCAGGCGAACGGACGCTGGGAATTGGTGAAGGTGAACACCGAGGAAGATCAGCAACTGGCGATGGCCTTCAACATCTCGAGCATCCCGGCGGTGAAGCTCTTCATCAACGGCGAGGTCGCGGACGAGTTCGTTGGCGCGTTGCCCGAGGCGGAGATCCGGCGGTTCATCGATGCCGCCTTGCCGTCCCCGCATGGGTCGGTGCTGGCGGAGGCGCGCCAGGCGCTGGATCGCGGCCTGGCCGCCGAGGCGGCGCGACTTCTCGAGCCCGTCGTGGATCAGGACCCCGGCAACGTCGAGGCCCGGCTGGGCCTTGCCGAGGCATCGCTCTTCCGTGACCCCGAACGCACGCTGGCCCTGGCCCGGACCGTGGCGCCGCACGACCGGCACGGTGATCGGGCACAGGCGCTGGTGACGCTTGCGGAGCTGGCGCGACTTGCGGCGAACCCGGGCGCGCTTCCGCCAGGCAAGGGGCGAGAGCCGTATCTTGCGGGCGCCGGCGCGGTGCGGGCCGGGAACTGGTCGGACGCGCTCGAGTCGTTCATCCACGGGTTGCAGGTCGACAAGGGTTACATGGACCACGGCGCGCGCACGGCGTGCAAGGCCATCTTTCAGTTCCTCGGCATCCGACACGCGGTGAGCGAGAAATACTGGCGCGCCTTCAGCAGCGCGTTGAACTCGTAGGGAACCCGCCCGTGGCAAGATTCGACTCGATCGCAACGATTTTACCGATTCGAGGATTTTAGCCCGGCAGGTGCTTTTCGATGGCCGCGATCAGCTGGTCCTTGCTGACGGGCTTGGCGATGAACGGCAGTCCGCCGATGAGACCGCCCCGGTCCTGGACTTCGCGTTCCTGGACGGCCGCGGTGAGAAAGACCACCGGAATGTGGGCGGTTTCGCGGTGAGTCTGCAGTTCCGAGGCAATCTCGCCCCCGTCCTTGTCGGGCATCATGACGTCGAGAAGGATCAGGTCAGGCGAACAGGTGCGTGCGGTCGTGACGGCGTCGGCGGCGAAGTTCTCGGTGACAACCTCGTAGCGGCCCGAGGCCTCGAGGGTCAATTTGATCATGCGCGTGAGCGGGGCCTCGTCGTCCACGACGAGAATGCGGGTGCGGCGGCGTGGGGTGTCGTTGGTCATGGTGGCGGTCCAAGGCCGGGTGGTGGTCGTTGCTGCGCCAACTTAGGAGGGCGACATCTCTCTCGCAAGCGGCTTTCAGAGGTGATCGGGCAGTTCGGCGAACCGTTGAGGAGTGCGGGCTCCAGCCCGCAGGAACGCCCCTGCGCCGGCGTGGCTTCCTGCGGACTGAAGTCCGCGCTCCGGCTGCGGTTCATGCGGAGCTCCCTTGGCCTGGCGGCCCGGTGTCCTGAGCATGTACCCGATAGCGCCGGCAAATCGGACGCACGCCAAACGCTTCGCGCCACTCGAAGGCGCGCCCGGAGTCGCCAAGCGCCCCGAGTGCGGGGGTTCACCCCAGCTTTTCGTATCAGGTTCAGGCATGGCCCGGGACCTGCAGCGACTAGGGCACGATCGCCCGCAGTCGTTCCAAGGCAGCTTGGGCTGCCTCACGTTCGGGGCCCGCGGTCATCAAGACCAGGGCCTGCAGTCCTGGGAGGGCGTTGGTGGCCTGGTCAGTCCACTCGGCGGCGGCGACCAGGACACCGATGGCCTCGCGGCGCACCTCAGCGTCCGCATCACCCAGCGCGGCGCTCACCGCCGCGATGGCCCGTCGATCCCAGAAGGTCCGGCCGCCCAGCACCTGGACCGCTCCGCGGCGCGTGGCGGGGTCGGGATGGCGCGTGAGGGCGGCCACGGCTTTCACGGAGGCATAATCCTCGAAGGTCAGGGCCTGCAGGCCGGCGACGGCCAGCTTGCGCTCACGAGGATCGGGCGAAGTGAGCCCTTGGGCCAGGGGTGGGACGGTGGCGACGCCGCCGGCCGCCAGCGCGCGCAGCAAATGGGAGTGCCAGAACTCGGGTGACTTGAACAGCACGGCGACCAGTTGCGTCGCCACGAGGCTGGCGTCCGGGCCGCAGCGGGCGATGGCCGAACCCAGATGGGCAAACCGCGTCTGGTTGGTCGTGTCCATCTCGGACGCGAGCGCGACCAGCCCCTCGGGCCGGAGGTGGCGGAGCGCTTCGATGGCCGCATCGCTGACGCGCGGATCGGGATCCCGAACGGCCGCCGCCAGCAGGGGAACCGCGGGGCGCGCTGCCGGGCCGAGGAGCCCAAGGGCGATCGCGGCTTGATGGCGACGCTCGATGCCGGCCCGCGGTCGGACGAGGCGCATGGTCCAAACCCACAACCGGTGCGGCAGGTATTTGCCGGCATCTTGGGCCACGCGGCTGAAGGCGGGGTCGGGTGCGGTCAAATGGAGGAGCAACGGCGCCACGGCGTTCGAGCCCAGGGCAACGATCGCGTTGGTGGCGGCTGCGCGTGCCTGTGGGTCGCTGGCGGGGAGTTGCTCCAGCCATGCGGAGAGCGGACGCCCGGCGTACACCGGATCTGCCGGCCGACCCAGCCAGGCGAGGAAAACAAGTCCTGCCAGAACGGCGAGGGAGACGAGCAGTCCCGCCCCCAACCGGCGGAGGTAAGGCCGTCGGGCGCGGCTTCGTGGCGGGGGTCCAGCCGGGGTGGGGGAAGTAAACGGGGTGTTTTGAGTCATCGGGGCGCCTCAGAATTCCGCCGCGGATGGGCCGAGACGCCGAAGTGCGTCGCGCGCGGCGGAGGCCACGTGTCCGACAATGACATCGCCGGACGTGGTGGCGGCCAGGCGGGCGAGTTCCGCGTGAGCCTCGCGCGCCCCGGGGCCAATCGCGGCGAGGGCATTCGCCGCACTCAGGCGCTCCTCGGGGTCGGGGGCCTGCAGCATCTCGATCAGGGCCGGAACGGCGGGGGTCGCGTTGGTGCCCTGGCTGCGGAGAGCAAAGGCCGCATTGATGCGGATGTCGGCGTCGTGATGGGCGGCCAACTGGACAAGACCCGGCACGGCCTCGGGGCCGATCCGGCCCAAAGCAAGCGCGACGATGCTGGGCGTTCGCGAGGGGCGGTGAGTCTGTTCTTGAGCGAGAGCCGAGAGCAGGGCGGAAGCTGCGGGAGCGGCCGCCGGCCCCATCTCCGCGAGGGTATTGGCTGCGAGCGTGCGGGCCTCCTCGTATTCCAGCATGCGGGTCAGGGTGGCCAAAACGAGAGACGCGTCGCGGCAGATGCTCCAGAGGGCGGAGGCCGCCTGTGCGCGTTCGCCGGGAGATCCGGCGTTCATCACCCGGGTCAGATCGGTGCGGGCGGCATCGGCGTCGGGCCCCATGCCCGCGAGGGCTTTGACCGCCGCGAGCCGGACATCCGGCACCTCATCCGTAAGCCGGCTCACGAGGAACGGAACGGCCTGCGGGGCTTCCGCGTCCAATGCCGCCAGCGCCTCGATCGCCATGCCGCGCTCGGTCGGATCGGGGACGCTGCCGAGTCGGAGGACTTCGCTCACCAGCGGACCGGTGTTCGGCTGGAACGAGCTTCCGTTGCGGCGAAGGAAATCCAAAGTCCGGTGTCGGGCAGCGGGCGCGCCTTGAGCGAGAACCCGCACCAACTCGGCCGCCGCGGGCGGCCCGATTGCGCGCAAGGCCGGTTCCGCTTCCCGCGAGGCGTCTGGCGATCCTTCGCTCAACAGGCGCACCAGGGCCGCGGAAGCGGGCGTGGCATTGGTTCCGAAACGGGAAAGAAGCCGCGCGGCGGCCATGGAAAGTTGCTCGGCGCTGGGTCGGTGGCCTGCGGTATCTCCAAACCACGAACGTCGCACCCGGCGCCAGGAAGCGCTCAGGACGCTGTCCCGGGCGTCCACGGCGCGCACCAACTCGGGAATCGCCTCGATCCCCAGGCCACGCAGGGTGGCTTCGGCCTCGAGCCGCTGCTGGTATTCGTTGCTCGTGAGCTGTCCGAGCCAGTGACGCAACGGGCGACCGGCGTAGTCGGGCGCGGCCGGGGTCCAAAAGGCCATGCCCACAATGAGGGCCACCGCCCCGAGGAGGGGGAGGGAACGCCGGACTCTGTGTTGCCAGGATTTCAACCTCGCTCCGGGAACCAGCTGCGCCCGTTCGCCGGGCGTCGAGTACCGCGCGGCGTCCACCGCGCCGCCGCAGCCTGACCGTGCCGCCCGACGTGGGGGGCGTCAAGCGTACCCGCCTCGGCCGTGAGGACCTCCGATCTCCCGTCGACAAGGTTGACCTCGGTCAACGGCGACTCCCGGCTTTTTGCGGATGCTCGGATCATGACACCACGAAGCGCCATGGCGGCATGTCGCCGGGCGCAGGCTGGCATTTCACGTACACCTCAAGACATACCATGATCAACTGGCCTAAGAGCAACGACGCCATCGGATCCGCAAACCGCGGCAATCCCTGTGAATCCGGCCTCTGCACTCTGTGCGAGTCGGACTGCAAAGGCAGGTGCGAGACCTGGCTCTCGGCGTTGCGCGGACGTGAGCTTCTCTATCCGCGGAACTTCGGCGAGATCACGGCCGGGGCCTCCAACCTGACGGCCGTGGGCGTGGGGTACCACAGCCTGCGCATCAACGGCTACGCCTACGGAGCGCGCGGACTGCACGGCGGTCAGACCGACAGCGCCGAGGACTGTGTCTTTCCGCGCGTGAACGTGGAGACCAGCTTTGGCACGGAGATCGAAACCAAGTGCCGCGTGCCCATCATGACCGGGGCGTTGGGTTCCACGTTCGTCGCGGCGAAGTACTGGGACGCCTTTGCCGTGGGGGCCGCCCTTTGCGGGTTCCCCATCGTGATTGGCGAGAACGTGGTGGGGGTGGACCGACGCTCGACGTTTGCGAACGGCCGGATCAACGCCTCACCCGAACTGGACCGGCGCATCGACACGTTCCTGCGGTACTATGACGGCTTCGGGGCGATCATCGTCCAGATGAACGTCGAGGACACCCGGAACGGCGTCGCCGAGTACATCATCGACAAGTACGGGGACAAGGTGATCCTCGAACTCAAATGGGGCCAGGGGGCCAAGAACATCGGCGGCGAGATCCAGGTCAACTCGCTCGAGTACGCCCGCTTTCTCAAGGACCGTGGCTACATCCTGGATCCGAACCCGTACGATCCCGCGGCGGAGTCGGCCTTCCATCAAGGCGCCTTGAAGGCCTTCGCGCGCCACAGCCGGTTGGGCGCCACCCAGCTCCACACCGAACTGCAGGTCCGCGAGGAGTTCATGAAGGCCATCGGCGGACTGCGCAAGCTCGGCTTCAAGCGGATTTCGCTGAAGACAGGCAGCTATGGCATGGAGGCGCTCGCCATGGCGATCCGGTATTCCTCGGACGCGGGGTTGGACCTGCTCACGATTGACGGCTCAGGCGGCGGCACCGGGATGAGTCCCTGGAACATGATGGAAAACTGGGGCATCCCTTCGCTCCCTCTGCACGCCAAGGCCTACGAGTACGCTTCGCTCCTGCGTCAGCGCGGGCTCCGGGTGCCGGATCTCTCGTTCGCAGGCGGACTTGCCCGGGAGGATCACCTCTTCAAGGCAATTGCGCTCGGGGCGCCCTACGTGAAGCTGGTCTGCATGGGGAGGGCGCCGATGATTCCCGGGTTCCTGGGCAGCAACATCGAAGGCGTGCTTCGTCCCGACCGGCGGGCTGCCGTGAACGGTCATTGGGACAGTCTCCCGAGCACCGTGAAGGCCTTTGGTCAGAAAGCCGAGGAGATCTTCGTCTGCTGGGAGGAAGTCGCCGCGAAGGTCGGCCGCGACGAAATGCGCCACATCCCTCTCGGCGCCGTGGCCATGTACTGCTATGCGGACAAACTGAAGGCCGGCCTTCAGCAATTCATGGCAGGAGCCCGCAAGTTCCGGCTCAGCGAGTTGTCCCGAAGCGACCTGCTGGCCTCGAACCGGGAAACGGCCAAGGAGACCGGCATCCCCTTCATGACGGAGTGGCAGGACGAAGTTGCGCGGGGCATCCTCGTGAGCTGAACGCCTGTCGTGGCCCCGTGCGGATTCGCGCGAGGCCCTATGGAAGGTACTCGCCCGGAGTGACCACGCGGTAGAACCGGGCGGTGTTGGCGGGGGACAACCCGTCCGTGAACTCAAGTTGACGCGGGACCTGAAGGTCGCCCGGCAGCGCCGGGACTCCCGCCAGGGTGTGCCACTCGCCACTTTGGATGGCGTCGCGGTACTGCACCGCATAGGTGACGGTAGCCTGCGCCGAAAAGCCGATCGACACGGCGTTCGCCCGCGCCTCCACGCGGAGCCTCAGCACGCTCGCGGCATCGCCGGGATCCGTTCCGGCGCGAAACTCGTCGAGGTTGCTCATCCCGTCGTGATCCGGATCGAGGAGCGCGTCGGCGGCATTCGAGGCCAGAAGACCGTGGGTGTTCTCCCAAGTGTCCGGCAACCCGTCACGGTCGGCGTCCGCGAACGGGATCACGTCAACGCGTGCCTCCGGGCTGGTGGTGGGCGGGAGGGAAGGCGCGCCGCTGAAGATGGTGACGGCGTAGGCGCCGGCGTCTTCGACCTGGAGGTGGTTGAGCGTGAGAAAATCGACATGCGCGTCGCGCACGTGCTCGGCGACCAGCCGGCCGTTCCTGGTCCAGTGGTACCGGAGGGGCAGGTCGGCGGTGTTCGTAACCGCCACGCTCAACGTCACGCTGCCTCCCGGCGGTCCCGAGGCACTGAGCGGCGGGCTGAGGATGGTCGGGCCGACGAGCACCGACAGCCGCGCCGGGCTGCTGGTAACCGAGTTGAGTCCGGTCCCGACCACCACGTCGTAGTCGCCTTCGTCCGTGGCCTGCGCGCCGGGCAGAGTCAGGCGGTGGGTGGTGGCGTTTGCGACGGGCAGGCCGTTGCGCCGCCACTGGAACTGGAGCGGCACGGAGCTGTAGGCCTTCACCGAAAAGGCGGCGGTGCCGCCGACCGCGACCTCCTGAGGCTCAGGCTGCTCCAGGATGAGCGGCGCCGGGCCCACGTTCACCGGGACCGGTTCGCTCGCCGTCGCGATCTCGCCCCTCCAGGCGACCAGCTGGTACAGGCCCGAATCCGCCGGTTGCGCGTTGGTGAGGCGGAGCGTTGCCGCCTGGGCGCCCGGGAGGTTCTGTCCGTCACGGCGCCACTGATAATGGAGGCCGTCCGCCGGGGTGACTTCGGCCTCGAGGACAAGCGCGCCGCCAGGGGTGACTTGCTGAGGCGTTGGTTGCGTCGTGAACCGCGGTGCCGGCGCATCGATCGCGGGGCTTCCCGGGTTGGGCCACGCGGCGCGCCAGTGGCCAGGATCATTGCCGTACGCCGTTTCGGGCCAGCGCTGGAGCGAGAAACCGAGGCCGTCTGCAGCCGGCGGCCAGGGCGCTGCGTCGCGGTAATCAACCTTGTCCACCAGAACCGCGGTGACCACGTCGTTGGTGCCGTAGGCCCGCACCACGTCGGGTTGGACCAGTTCGACCTGATCGTTGTCGTTGGCCAGCTTTCCATCCCAGGGGCCAAAAAGGCGGACCGAAGCATGCAGCCCATGGCGGGCCCGGAAGGCGGCGTTTTGCTGGACGTCCCCGACCGGATCAAAGCTCACCACGAGGATGCGTTCGCCCGCCTGCAGCCGGGTTTCCGGCGGGAAGGCAAAGCGCACCGCGTCCCGCAGACGCCAGGTGTTGGTCGGAGCGTTCGGATCGTAAAGCGGCACGGGGCTGGATCCCAGGTTCGTAAGCTCGACGAACTCGTTCTCGGTGTTGTCCCAGAGGGCGGCGTTCGCCGGAACCTCCGGCGGCCGATACATGATCTCGGTGATAACCACAGGGCCGACGCGTGGGGCGGAGTTCTGGGCTCCGAAGGTGCGGCTTGCCAACCGCACGAAGTGCTCCTCCCCGGTGGTGGTAACGTGTCGGCCCAACGACTCGCCGTTCAGCGAAGCGCCGAACTCAAACCCGTGCGCATAGCCGGTGAGCTGGCCCGAGGCATCGCCCGAAAGCAGGAACACCTCATCGCCCGCGGCCCGCAGGCTGAAGCTGGGCGGCTGGCCCGGGGTCGAATCGAAATCCCGCTCGGTGAACACGGCATAGCCACCGGGTGGAAGGAGCGTGGATTGTCGGATCCGATACTTGGGCGTGCGTCGATCGTCGCTGAGATACCAGGAGCGGAGGTCCACCGGGGTCGGCCCCGGATTGTAGAGTTCAATCGCAGCGAGCAACGGAGGGTCGGTGTGCGCGAGCACCTCGTTCACTTGGACGCGCGGGATGTCGGGCACGAGCGGTTCCGCGGCGCCCGGGGTCCCGCCGGGCCTGGTTCCCGCATGCCAGCGGTCCTTCGCGTGGGATACGTTGTCCCCGGGCTGCAGGCCGTCTGACCTTACCAGGGCGAAACCGAGACCGTCGGTGGCCGGGTACCACGCGGGATCGTAGACGAAGTCCTCCACGACCTCACCCGCAGGCCCCCGCAGACTCAGCCGTTCTCCCTGGTTGTCGAGCGCCCCCTCGAACTCCCCGGCAAGGTTGGGCACCGGGCCGTAGCGGGCGGTGAACGCTGCGAGATGGCGTACCACCAAGACGTGATCACCCGGGTGAACCGCGGCGACAGCGCCCGTAGCGAACGAAAACCGGATGCCTTCGACAAACTGGAAACCCCGCAGGTCGAGGGAAGTCGAGCCTTCGTTCCGCAACTCCACATACTCGAGCAGACTTTCGTCCTCAGCAGTTCCCGTGGCGGACGCCGCGGGACGGTACATGAGCTCCGTGACGCGAAGGGGGACCTCCGCCACGTTGAAAGTCGCCGCGGCAGGTCCGCTCCATTTGTTTCCCTGCCGGGCGCGGGCGACGATGCGGGCGTTGTTCGTGATGGTCACCGGACCGAGGTAAGGGCGAGCGACGGTTGCCAAACCGCCTCCCGGCAGGCGCGGATCGGAACCGTCGGTGGTGTACACCACGGTACCCGTGGGGGCACTGAGCGACAGGAAGACTCCCGGGGTCATGAACCCGCCGGGCGGGTTGAGCTCCGGGACTCGCAGGAACTGACGGTCGACCCAGACGTACCGCTGGCTGATCCAGGTCTTGAGGTTGGTGATGATTCCCGCGTAGGTGCGGGGCTGCGAGTACAGCGGTGGGTTGGGCCAGATGTAGGTGCCCAGCCGTGGCCACTTGGCGAAGTCACGCCGCTGGGCTTCATCCAGATAAGCGGCCATCTCGTCGACGCGCGTCAACAGGTTGGTCGAGGAGAGGACGTTCGTGCGCAACTGGCACCACCGATCGGCGATCCGCTGGGTGAAGTCCGGATCCCCGGTGGTGCCGCCTGGCGAGGTGGACCCGCAGATGAGCCGGCGCAGCCAGATGTGGGCGTTCTGATCGATCAACGTGTAGTACCAGCCGGTGGGACTGGCACCGTCGAGATAATCCGCGTTGCCGAAACTCAGGTTCCAATCCCAGATCGGGTCCATCTTCAATTTGCCGCCCCGGTCCTTGTGCATGTAGTTGCTCAGGCGGTAGCCATCGATCTGCTTGGCGAACTCGACCATCCAGTGGTTGTCCACGAAGGAGTCGACGTCGATGTAGTGGGCGTAGTGGTTCGTGCCGGTTCGGCTCAGCCAGTTCGTGGCGTAAAGCGCCTTCTCGAACTGGTTGAGGTAATTCCGGATCCAGGCCTGCTGGGCCGGCGTGATCTCGCGCGGCTTGGGTTCGTGGAACTTCAACGCCTGGCCGCTGAAGCCGCCGCCGCCGCTGGTGGTGAAGTTGCGATCGCCGGGGCTGTCCTTGTCCTTCTTGATCATGTACCCGCCCGAGATCTCCGGCTCGGTCGCCTGTTGCGGCGTGAGCCTCGCGATGTCGACCCGGTGATTGTCGACCTTGATCTTCTCGACGAGCAGATAGATCCCGGCGTAATCGCGCGGGTACTCGAGCCGCCCCGGGGCGGTGTGAACGAACACCTCGACAAAGCGTCGCCGCGGCGCGTAATGACCCATCTTCTCGTGGAGTTCGTACGCCAGGAAGTTCTGCAAAAGCGGTTTGTCGGAGTACGGATTGTACAGGACCCAGTCGGATTCCTCCGGCAGGCCGAGCAACGGGGCCTCGAGATCAAGGCCCGCGTTGTCGCTCAGCTCCAGGTTCATCGCCTTCTTTGGGAACCCCAGCGAAGACTGGCCGCGATGCTCGACCTGGGCCTTCCCCACGAATTGAGGCACGTCCCTCAACGACGCGCGGCCGCGGAACGGTTCGATCGCCGTGACGAAGGCCGGAATCCGCGACTCGGCGCTGATGCCCTTGCCCGCGGTGTGGATGAGCAGGAGCGGGAGGTTGGAACTGAAGTTCGTGGTGCTCAGCCCAAGCAGGTGGTAGGTCTCGACCCCGATCGGCCCCGGGAGCCGCCCGTCCTCGAACACACGCGCCTGCAGCGGTGTCGAGCGGGTGATCGTGAGGGGGGCGACGTAGACGGCCGAGGAGGCGACCGGGATGGTCCCGTTGGTGGTGTAGCGGATGCTGCCGCGCGTGGCGGAGAGCGTCACCGCGAGCGAGGCGTTCGTATAAACGCCCCCCGGAACCGAAAACCGTGGCGCCTCTGCAAAGCCGGGACCGCTCGTCGAGTTGGCCGTCCCGGGCGTGGGCGTGGGGAAGTAGCCCGTGAGTTCAGGGTCGGCGACGTCGCGACCGAACGAGACATCGCCGCGCTGCACCGGGTAGACAGGTGCAAATTCGGAGACGCGGTTCGAATGCGAGTCCAGGAGGCCGAGGTACTCGCCGCCGGTCCCGAGCTTGAAGTTCGTGTGCAACGGCCTGGCGGGGTCGGCAACACCGCGTTCGGAAGCCCACACCAGCAGGTAGCCGCGCGCGGGAATCGTCACGTCGGGAAGACGCCACTTGGAGGGTTTGCTGGCATCATCCGTCAGGAACCAGCCCTCGAGTGACACTGCTTCCGTCTCCAGGTTCAGGAGTTCGATCCAGTCGGAACGCTCGGCGAAATCGTCCCGCAACCCGTGTTCGTTGTCGGCGAGAAATTCCGAGATCACCACGCGCGGGATCGCGAGAGACGGGTTGAGCGTGCATTCCCAGGAGCCTCCCTCAAAGGCCCCGGGCGGCACCGCCAGGTCCTGAATCCCATGTCCTGCCGCCCAGGTAAACTGAACCGTCCCCGCGGTCAGTCCCGGGAGAACGAACGCGTAGTCGCGGGGCGAATAGGCCACGGCCGCGGTGGCCGGCACGCCGTTCACCAGGAGGTCGGACGCGTCCACGCCGCTCACGTTCTCGTCGAACACGATTTCCACCTGGGCGAGCTCCGGCACGCTCGCTCCCGCGCCCGGGATGGTTTCGATCACCCGAGGCGGCGAGTTTTCCGCGACCGGGCCGGCGAGCAAGTTCCCCAACGCCACAAGCGCCGTTGCGAGGGCTCGTCCGATCGCTACGAGGTCACGGCGCCACGTGCGGCGGGAGGCCGTGAGCGTGGGAAGTCTCCTTGGCCCCAGGGCCGTGCCCAGTGGCCATGAACCTGCCATCCCGGGTAGGGCGCGCAGTCCTCTGCGCGCCGAACTCGGCGGGCAACGGAGTGCCCGCCCTACCTTGCTGCGGTTCCGGGAGAGAGGCATCCGCGGAGCGGATCGGCACACGTCAAACTCGGCTCGGCTGGAGCCCCGTCGTGCCTGGCTTGGATTCATGGACTAATGCGCGCTCATGCGTAAGCAAGCGCCCCAACTATTCGAATCGTCCCCGTTCTGTCATCCTGACCGCGTCATCAGGCAGCACGCGGGGGTTGAGGCGAAGTGGACGCGTGGAGAGCATGGGCTCCTCCTCATTCAGACCCTCTAAGCAGGCCGATAATGGCGCGACTCGCGCGCGGGTGGTGGAACCAGGGCTGTGCGGTTTCGTTCTCCCACCGCGGGTCGCAAAGGGTAGGCCTGAGGAGGGTCTGCATGAGGAGGAGCTTGTCATTTCAGCCGGAGACAACCACGTTCACAAGCTTGTGTGGGACAACGACGACTTTTCGCACGGTCTTCCCCGCCAGGAAAGGCTGCACCTTGACCGCCTTTAGCGCCGCCTGTTCTTCCTCGGCCGGCGTGGCACCCGCGGGAACGACAATCCGGTCGCGCAGCTTCCCATTGACCTGCACCGGGATTTCAAGGGTTTCCTCGACGAGAATGGCCGGGTCGAACGGGGGCCAGGCTGCGTAGGACAGGGAAACAGCCGAAGCCCCCGCCTCCGCCTCGAGTTTGTCCCAGAGCTCTTCGGCGAGGTGCGGAGCGAACGGCGCCAGCAGCTGCAGGAAAGACCTGAGCACACCGGTTGGTTTCACTTCCCACGACAGCGCCTCGTTCACAAACACCATCAGCGCGGAAATGGCCGTGTTGAACCGCAGCGCCTCGAGGTCCTCGGTCACTTTCTTGATGGCGCCGTGAAGGGTCTTGAGCTGCGCCGGTTCCGGGGCGACATCGCGGAGGGCGGGGCTCAACCGAACCTCGCCCAGGAATTCCGCGGCTCGCGACGGCTCCGCCGTGCACCGCTGTTCGAACGCCACCTCGGACGCTTCGTCGACGAACAGCCGCCAAACCCGCCCCAGGAAACGATAAACGCCTTCCACGCCCTGCGTGTTCCAGGGCTTCACCATCTCCAGCGGCCCCATGAACATCTCGTAAAGCCGAAAGGCGTCCGCGCCATACTCAGCCAGGATATCGTCCGGGTTGACGACGTTGCCGCGGGACTTGGACATCTTCTGGCCGTCCTCACCCAGAATGAGGCCTTGATTGACGAGCTTGAAGAACGGCTCAGGGG
The DNA here is from genome assembly GCA_964535555.1 of uncultured Verrucomicrobiota bacterium. GTDB lineage: Bacteria > Verrucomicrobiota > Verrucomicrobiia > Limisphaerales > J093 > DSVZ01. Next base: position 19,425 of record CAZHUS010000090.1, on the reverse strand, counting down.
TGGAGACGTGGCCGAGGTCGAACAGCACCTTGTGCCAGAACCGCGCGTAAAGGAGGTGCAGCACCGCGTGCTCGGTTCCGCCGACGTACAGGTCGATGCCGGGAACGGCTGGCCGGCACGATGCCTCCCCTTCGGAGGAGCCTCCCGCCATCCAGTAGCGCTCCGCCTCCCGATCCACGAAGACGTGCGGGTTCCGCGGGTCGAGGTACCGCAGGTAGTACCAGCAGCTGCCCGCCCACTGGGGCATGGTGTTGGTCTCACGGGTGACGCCATCGCCGAGCCGCACCCAATCGGTTGCTCGCGCCAGCGGAGGCTGACCTTCGGAGGTGGGTTTGTAGTCGTCGAGATCCGGAGGGAGGACCGGGAGTTGGGCTTCGGACACCCCCTGGTGATGGCCCTCCCGCCAGACGACCGGAAAGGGTTCGCCCCAGTACCGTTGCCGGCTGAAGAGCCAGTCACGCAGCTTGTAGTTCACGCGACGCTGGCCCCTGCGATCCGGGAGACCGCCCGACTCGAGCCACGCCAGGACCTTTTCCTTGGCTTGCGCCGTCGGGAGTCCGTTGATCGAGAGTTCCGGGCCGGCGGAGTTCACGGCCGTGCCTTCGCCGACATAGCCCTGCCAGTGCGCCTGCGGATCGGACGGTTGCACGACCTGGACGATCGGCAGGTTGAACCTGGTCGCGAACTCGAAATCGCGGGTGTCGTGTCCCGGCACGGCCATGATCGCGCCGGTGCCGTAGCTGATCAGCACGTAATCGGCGATCCAGATCGGGATTCGCTGCTGGTTGACCGGGTTGATGGCGAATGCCCCCGTGAAGACGCCGGTCTTTTCCTTGGCGAGTTCCGTACGTTCCAGGTCGCTCTTCGTCGCCACCAACGCGCGGTAATCGGTCACCGCCTGGCGCTGGGCTGGGGAAGTGATCCGGTCCACCAGCTTGTGCTCGGGCGCCAGGACCATGTACGTCGCGCCAAACAACGTGTCCGGACGCGTGGTGAACACGGTGATCGCGGCGGCTTTCGCAGACGCGTCGTCCGCCAGCGGGAAGCTGACTTCGGCCCCTTCGCTGCGCCCGATCCAGTTGCGCTGCATTTCCTTCAGGGAATCCGTCCAATCGATCCGGTTCAGGTCGTTCAGCAACCGTTCCGCGTAGGCCGTGATGCGGAGCATCCATTGCCGCATGGGGCGGCGGACCACGGGGAAGCCGCCGACCTCGCTTTTGCCGTCGATCACTTCTTCGTTGGCCAGAACGGTGCCCAGTTCCGCACACCAGTTGACGGGGGCTTCGCTCACGTAAGCCAGGCGGCTGTGCTCGATCAACTCCGCGCGGTAGCCGGCCTGTCGGTCAGGAGTCATGGTTTGCCAGGCGTCGTGCAATCCCGCGAGGTAAGGGTTCGCCGCCCACTCCGCGCGGCGCGAGGGCCGGTCGGACAGCGCGTCCTCGAGCAGCGCGATGGGGGTGGCGCGTTTCCATTCCGGATCAAAGTAGCTGTGGTAGAGCTGCAGGAAGATCCACTGCGTCCATCGGAAGTAGCCCGGATCGGTCGTGTCCACCTCGCGCGACCAGTCGTAGCTGAAGCCGAGGCTCTGGATCTGCCGTTTGAACGTGGCGATGTTGGCTTCGGTCGTCTTGCGCGGATGCTGGCCCGTCTTGATGGCGTACTGCTCGGCGGGCAGTCCGAAGGCGTCCCATCCCATCGGGTGCAGGACATGCCGTCCGCAAGCCCGGCGGTAGCGGGCCAGGATATCGGTTGCGGTGTAGCCCTCCGGATGTCCCACATGAAGTCCCGCCCCGCTCGGGTAGGGGAACATGTCCAGGATGTAATACTTGGGCGGGAGCTCGGCTGCCGAGGCTTGGCGACCAGCCAGTCCGTGACGCGCGCCGAAGGGGTGATCCTGCGGAATGCGTTCCCCCGGGTTGAAGGCCCGGAACGTCTGCTGGCGTTCCCAGAACTGCTGCCACTTTGGCTCGATCAGATGGAACGGGTATTGCCGCCGCGTGCTCGACATAAGCGCGCGATAGTGCGGAAGCGCGGGCACTCCGACAACCCGGGATTTGCCCTCCGGAACGCGGGGCTCGTGATTCAAAGAACTCGGTGCCTGCCCGGCGTGATTGGCTTCTTGGTCTGCGCCTGCTGTCACGCGCTGGCGATCAGCTGCGGAGGTCCTGCGAGAGCCGCTGTTCATGCCGCCTCCCGAACTGCACGGCAGCATTGACTTGAACGGGCGGGCGCGGCAGAAGAGACCACAGATCATGAACGGCTCCGCCCCCTTCGCAGCGGTCCCGCGCGACACCTTTGTCAACGCTCCGATGAGATCGATGCTTGGCCGCGTGCTCGGGAGCGGCGCCCTGTCGCTCCTTGTCGTGGCCTCCGTGGAGGGCGCCATCGACACCGGATGGCTCCAGCTTTCGAGCCGGCGCGCGGAAATCCCCATCCCTCCGGGCGGTTCCACTCAGCAGACCGGTGCCCTCGTGGGAGATTTCGACGGGGACGGCTTGAACGACTTCATCCTGAGCTTCCGCCAAAAGCCGCCGGCCCTTGTGTGGTACCGGCGCACCGCGACCGGCTGGACCCCGCAGGTCATTGAAAAGGACTACCTGACGGTGGAAGCCGGCGGCGCTCAGGCCGACATCGACCGTGATGGCGACCCCGATGTGGTGTTCGGCGGAGACTGGCAGAGCCGGGAAGTGTGGTGGTGGGAGAACCCGGCACCGGACTTCGATCCGGGCACGTCCTGGAAGCGCCGGGTCATCAAGTCGGGCGGCGCCGCTCAACACCACGACCAGGTTTTCGCTGACTTCCTCGGAACCGGCAGCCCGCAGCTGGCGTTCTGGAACCAGCAGGCGAAGACGCTATACCTGGCGGAGATCCCGGCGGATCCGCGCTCCGGCACGCCGTGGCCGTTGACGGAGGTGGTCTCGGGCACGAGCGCCGGATCCACGCCCTACACGGAAGGAATGTCGGCGGAGGATATCGATGGCGACGGCTTGCTGGACCTCCTGGCCTACAATGCCTGGTACAAACACCTCGGTGACCGACGCTTCAAGGCGATTCCGCTGACGCGCGAGGGAGGCCTGATCTTTGCGGGCTGGTTCAAGCCCTCGAAGCATCCCCAGATCGTGATCTCCCCCGGCGATGGTGAGGGGACGGTGCGCTGGTTCGAATGCGTCGGGAATCCCGAGAATCCCGAGGATTGGCAGTCGCACACGCTGCTGGATCGCAAGGTGGTCCACGGCCACAGCCTGCAACTGGGGGATGTGAATCGCGATGGTCACCTCGACATCTTCCTGGCGGAAATGGCCAAGTGGCGTGAACGCGAGCCGGGTCGGGACCATCCCGAGGCTGGGGCATGGATCTTCTACGGGGACGGGCAGGGCAACTTCGCCCGCCGGGAGCTGATCGTGGGCCATGGCTGGCACGAAGCGCGCCTGGCGGACCTGGATGGCGACGGTGACCTGGATCTGCTCAACAAGCCCTACACGTGGGACGCTCCGCGCCTCGACGTCTGGCTGAACCAGGGTACGCGTGCCGGGGCGCGCGGGGTCGGGACCAGCGGCAGCTTCCGCGGGCCCGTGGGGTTGCAGTTGTACAGCCTGCGCGAGGTGTTCGCCGGGAATGTCCCGCTCGCGATCCAGATGGCGCGCGGCTTCGGTTTTCGGGAGGTCGAGCTGGCGGGCCCTTACGGCTGGAAGCCGGAGCGTTGGCGCGAGGCGTTGGCGCACGTCGGGCTAAGGCCGGTCTCCTGGATCGTCGACTACCAGGTCCTCGATCGTGCGATCGAGTCGGTGGCTGCGGAGGCCAGGGCGCTGGGGGTTTCGTTCGTCGGCACCGCCGGGATTCCTCACGAGGCCCCGTTCACGGAAGCTGCCGCGCGCAAGGCGGCCCAGGATTTCAACCGGTTCGGCGAAGCGCTGGCGCGGCACGGCCTCCGTTTCTTTTATCACAACCACGGCTTCGAGTTTGTGCCGCACGGCGACGCCACGCTTTTCGACCTCATCGTCCGGGGAACGCACCCGGAATTCGTCACGTTCGAGATGGACGTGTTCTGGACGGTGCATCCGGGGCAGAACCCGGTGGAGCTGCTGCGGCGTTATCCCGATCGATGGTCCCTGATGCACGTGAAGGATCTGCGCCGGGGCGTTACCACGGGCAAGCTCACCGGCACCGAGGACGTCCGCAACGATGTGCCGCTCGGCAGTGGCCAGATTGATCTGCCCACGGTGCTGCGGACCGCCCAGGAGATCGGCGTGAAACACTACTTCATCGAGGACGAATCGCCGGCGGTCCTCGATCAGCTTCCGCAAAGCCTGCGTTACCTGGAGTCCCTCGCATGGTGACCCGTGGTGTTCGATTCATGCGGTCCCGAATCGCCGGCCGCAGATTGCTGGCGCTCGGCATGGGCTTGGCGGTCGTCGTCGGTTCACCAGGAGGCCGGGTCCGAGGTGCGGAACCCGTTGAGGCGACTTCAGCGACGGGGCGCTTGGTGCGTCCGGATGCCACCCGCTGGCCGGATCTCTTCGCCTGGACGGACACATGCAACGTTTACGTGCTGAGGGAGGGAGAGTCGGCATTGCTGATCGATGGCGGGGACGGCAGTGTGATTGAGCACCTGCACCCGTTGGGCGTGCAGCGGATCGAGTGGGTCCTGTTTACGCACCATCACCGGGAACAACTCCAGGGCGCGACGCGGTTCCGCAGGGCGGGCGCACGGTTCGGGGGGCCGGAAGCCGAACGGAGGTTGTTCGAGAACCCGACCGAGCTCCGGCGAATGAACGTACGCCTGGAAGACCCGTTCACGATCCATGGGGCCAGCTATGTGCGGCCGCCGATCCAGCCGGTGCTGCTTGATCGGGCTTTCAAGACGAACGAGGTCTTCCGGTGGCGCGGCTACGAACTGGTCTGCCTGTCCACGCCCGGGAACAGCCCCGGGGGGATGACTTACGTCTTGCGGGACGGCGGCTCGGAACTCGCCTTCAGCGGGGATGTCATGCTCGCGGGGAGCCGGATGCACACCTGGTTCGACACGGAATGGGACTACGGCTTCGCCGCGGGCATCCAGGCGTTGCGCCGCTCGGCGAACTTACTGGCGGGCGCGAACCTGGCGGCGTTGTTTCCCTCGCACGGTCCGGTTGTCCTTCAACCCGGGGCCGAGTTGCGTGAATACGAGACGAAGCTGGCCGGTTTCGAGAAACTGTACGTCCGGGGCTACGATCTCGGCGAGAAATCGGTGGACTATCAGGACCGCGTCTCCCAACCGACGATCGTCTCGAACGTCTGGCAGGTGTCACCGCACCTGTTCAAATTCAAGCGCCCGAATTTCTGGCCGAACTTCGGGTTGATTCTTGCCGACAGCGGACGCGCCCTGGTGGTGGACTGCGGGCTCACGGACGAGGCGTTTCTCGAGACGGCGCTGAACGGCATGCGGGAGCATCTCGGGTTGAAAGCCATCGACGCGCTCATCGTCTCCCACATGCACGGGGACCATTTTCTGGACGCGCCGTACCTGCGTGAGACGTGGGGCGCCAAGGTCTGGGCCCTCGAGAACATGGTGGACAAGATGGAACATCCCGGGCGCTTCGACTACGCGGCGCCCGTCCAGGCTTACGGAAAGAAGCTGAAGGACGGAACGTTCCTGAGCGGTGTGAGCGTGGATCGCGCCTTCCGGCCGGGCGAGAGTTTCACGTGGGAGGGTTACCGGTTCACGGTGGATTGGATGCCTGGTCAGACGGAGTTCGCGCTTTGTCTTCACGGGATGATCGACGGCCGCCTGGTCGCATTCACGGGCGACAACCTCTTTGGTGATCCCCAGAACCTCGAGCACACCGGGCACGAGGCCATGGTGGCGCACAACAGCGCCATCCTCGAGGAGGGCTACATCCACGGAGCCGAGTTTCTCAAGCGGCTGCAACCGGACCTGCTGGTGGGAGGGCACTCGTTCGTGATGGACCGGCCCGCCGAGTTCATCGAACGCTTCCGCCGATGGTCCTACCAGATGCGGGACGCGTTTCGCGACATCACGGCCGAGTCGGATTACCGCTACGCCTTTGATCCGTTCTGGGTGCGCGCCGAACCGTACCGCATTGTCCTGCGGCCGGGTGAGGACGCGGAGGTTCAGATCCACGTTCGCAACTTCCGCAACCGGCCGCAACGCCACCGGATCGAGGTGCATGCGCCACCCGGGCTGACCGCCGCACCCGCGATCCTGGAAGGCGAGTTGAATGCCGAGGCGCGCGGTTCGTTCGCGGTGCGTCTGGAGGCGGCCCGTGGACTTGCCCCGGCAGTTCGCCTCGTGGCGCTGGATGTGAGCGTTGACGGACGCCGGTACGGGGAGTGGTTCGATCTGGTCGTCGGGGTGGAGGAGCCTGGTTCGTCCGGACGGTGATTCGGATCGCGATCGGCCGCGGGCCGGTTGGATCTTTCGTACCATTTACCGTGCGGGGAATGGGGACGAGGCTGGGGCCGTGATCGCACCGTTGAAGCCAGCCTTGTCGCAAGCCGTTCCGGGTCCCGGAAGCGCGGTTTTCGGGCACGCCGCGGCGGCGTCCGCGTCATCGTTCGAGTTGTCGCCCCATCCCCTCACGCTTCGATTTGGCAGCCCCGAGGTCGAGCGCTCCTGGTGGCAGCATGACAACCAGGCTTCGCTGGGGCGCATCCGGGTGACGTTGGCAATGGCGCTGATGCTGTATGCCGTCTTTGCGTGGTTGGACCTTTTGATCGCGCCGGAAGTGGCGTCTGCGATCGGCAGGATCCGGGTGGTCGTTTGCGTCCTGATGATCGTGGTCTTCGCAGCCACCGGCCATCCGGCCTTCGGGCGGTGGCGCCACCTCGCGCTGGGAGGCACGATCCTGGGGACCGGTGGTGGCATCATCGGGATGCTGGCGATGATCCCGGGGCGGGTGGAATCGCTCTATTTCGCCGGACTGATCCTGGTGGTGATGGCGACGCATGCCTTTCGGTGGCTGCCGTTCCCGGGAGCGCTCGGCGTGTCGCTGGCCGTGGTCCTCGGGTACGATATCCAATTGTATCTCAAGGGCGGACTCGAGCCGGCGTTGATCATCAACAACCACTTCTTCTCGCTCTCCGCCCTGTTGCTGGGAGCGGTGGCCAGCTACAGCAGCGAGCGCCATGCCCGGATGAACTTCCTTCACACCCGGCGGTTGGATGCGGAGAAGGCGCTGAACGAAGCCCTGCTCGAGGACATCTTCCCGGCACCGGTGGCCCGGCGTCTGCGGATGGAGCCGGGTCCGGTGGCGGAGCGATTCGAGGATGTGTCTGTGATGTTCATCGACATGGTCGATTTCACCACCAGTTCCGCCGACCTCGAACCCGAGACGCTGGTGGATGAACTGAACACGTTCTTCCACGAGTTGGATGACCTGGCACGCGCCCATGGAGTCGAGAAGATCAAGACGATGGGCGACGCCTATCTTGCCGTGACAGGGCTTCCGCTCCCGCGGGCGGATCACGCGGAGCACATGGCGGAGATGGCCTTGGGCGTGCTGGCGCATTTTGCCCGCCGTCGTCCGGGGTCGTTGCTGCCGGAGCGTCTTCGGATCGGGATCGCCTGCGGCACGGTGGTGGCGGGAGTCATCGGTCGCTCGAAGCCCACGTACGATCTCTGGGGCGAACCCGTGACCCTGGCGAGCCGGATGCAGGCCCACGGAGCGCCCAACCGGATCCAGGTGACGGACGCATTTCGCCAGCGGTTGGCGCACGCCTACGACTTCGAGTATCGGGGCCTGGTTGACGTGAAAGGGCGGGGCCCGATGCCGACCTGGTGGCTCCTGGGCCGAAAGACCCTCCCGGAGGCGTCGGGTCAGCGAGCCGGCGCCACCCTGGCCTCGGCACCCCAGCGGTGGGACGCCAGCGGGATCGAACGCCGCGCCCGGCCCGTACATCGGCTTTGGACAAAAGCCAGTTTCCCGGCTATCACCGCGGCGTGCATCGAATCCGCCTGTTCCCCGACTTGATCGTGGTTGCCGCCTGCGCGTTGGCCTGCAACGGAGGCGAGTCAGCCTGGCCGCAATTTCGCGGGCCGCGAGGTGACGGCACCTCCCGGGCCACGCTGGTGCCGCAGGACTGGAGCGCGACCAAGGGGCTGGCGTGGAGCGTCGCGGTTCCCGGGCGGGGCCGGTCGTCGCCCGTCGTGGAAGCGGCGCGCATCTGGCTGACGTCGGCCGTGGAGCGGCAGGTGCAACGGACGCGCATCGGCCCCGACGACATGCAGACCGCCGAGCACGTCAGTTTGCGCGCGCTGGCATTGGAGGCAGTGACGGGGAAGCTGCTTTGGGAGAAGGTGCTTTTCGAGGTGGAGAAGCCGGACCCGGTTCACTGGTTGAACAGTTGGGCCACCCCCACGCCGGTCATCCGCGAAAACCGGCTCTATTGCGACTTCGGCACCTTCGGAACGGCCTGCCTGGATGCGACCGAGGGGACGGTGCTCTGGCAGAAAAGGCTGCCTTCGGACCACCAGGTCGGGCCAGGCAGCTCGCCGGTCATCTTCGGTGAAAGCCTCATCCTCGTGCGCGATGGCCGGGATGCGCAGTACGTCACCGCGTTGGATCTTCAGACCGGTGCCGAGCGATGGAAGACCGACCGGCCGCCCATCAACGCCGGCAGTCCGAATCTCAAGAAGTCGTTTGTGACGCCGCTCCTTTGCACTTCCGGCGGGCGCACCCAACTGGTCGCCCCGGGCGCGCACTGGGTGGTTGCGTACGAACCCGGGACTGGCAGGGAGTTGTGGCGCGTGCGACACGGAGACGGCTTTTCGATCGGCACCGGTCCCGCTTTCGGGCACGGCCTGGTGTTCATTGGGACGGGCTGTTTCAAGGCACAGTTGCTGGCGATCACGTTGGACGGGGCAGGGGACGTGACCGGTTCTGCGATTCAATGGCGCTCGCTGCGTCAGATCCCGGTGATGTCGTCCCCGGTGCTGGTGGGCGACGAACTTTACTGGGTTTCGGATGACGGGATGGCGTGCTGTGCGGACGCGCGAACGGGGGAGATGCACTGGCAGGAGCGGTTGGGCAGTACTCACCTGGCTTCGCCCCTGGCGGCCGAAGGGCGAGTTTACTTCTTCAGCATGGATGGCCGGACCACGGTGGTGAAGGCCTCGCGGACCTTCGAAAAGCTGTCCGAGAACGAGCTGCCCGGTCCCGTGGTGGCGACGCCCGCGATGGTGGACGGTGCTTTGCTTTTGCGTTCGGACAGCACCCTCTACCGCATTGGCAAATAGGGGGAGCAAGCGGGGCACTCCGAGCTCGGAGAGCGGCCAGCCCGGCGGCTTGATCGCGGACTGCGCTCCCATTGACGCCCGTCTGCCGAAGCGGGCATGCTCGGCCCGTGAACACTCCTTCCTTGGTGGCCCTCGCGGGCCTGACAGTTTCCACCGCCCTCACGGGCATGGCGGCCTCCAACGGCCCGAGATTCTACGGTGATCCACCGGATGAACACCATCCGTGGGCGGTCCACGACGGGAACCGCCCGGAACCGATCCGGGTCACGCCCGGCTCCTTCAGCTCCGCCGAGCAGGCTGGAAAGCCCCCGTCCGACGCGGTGATTCTCTTCGACGGCACCGACCTGTCGAAATGGCAGACCGACAAGGGGCAGCCGGCTCCGTGGGTCGTCAAGGACGGGTTCATGGAGGTGCGTCCGGGGAGCGGCCAGATCCAGACGCGCGACTCATTCGCCGACTGTCAGCTGCACCTGGAGTTTGCCACGCCCATCAAGGTGGAAGGCGAGAGCCAGGGGCGGGGCAACAGCGGCGTGTTCCTCATGGGCCGGCTTGAGATCCAGGTGCTGGACTGCTTCAACAACAGCACCTACGCCGATGGTTCGGTGGGATCCTACTACGGGATCAATCCGCCCCTGGCGCTGCCGGTGCGTGGTCCTGGCGAATGGCAGGTGTACGACATCGTCTTCCGTCGCCCGATCTACAAGAACGGCCAGCCTGTCGATCCCGGCTACATCACGGTCTTCCTCAACGGCGTGCTCGTCCAGGACCACACCCCGCTCGAGGGTTCGGGAGGCCACATGGGGCGCACCAAGCCCGGGCCTTTTCCGGAGAAGGGACCGCTCGCGCTGCAGGATCACGGCAACGAGACCCGCTTTCGCAACATCTGGTACCGGCCGCTGCCCCCGCGTGTGTCCGAAGGCGGCACCGACGGTTGGTTGAGCGCCGAAGCCACCATGGCCAAGCGTCAGGAAATCGCGGCGTCTCTCAGGGCGGATGCGGCGAAGCTCGCGAATCCGGCGGACCCGAAGCCGCAGATGCTTCGACTGCTCGAATCGCTGGTTTACGAGAAGGACGCCACGACCATGGAACAAGCCCAGAAGATGGCCGAGGCGTATGCGGCGGGGCTGAAGGCCCTTCCTGCAGATCAACTGCCCGCCAAGCGGGATGAAGTCCGGCAGATGCGCGACGTCTTTCGTTACCTGGCGCGGTGGAAGATCCTCCCCGAGGACTTCGGCCCGAAGGTCGCCGTGGAAACCATGATCAGAGATCAGGGTTGGGACCGACGGCAGGCACGTTGAACTTGTTCTGGACCCGGCTGGTTCGCCCGGCCGGGTTCCCAATCAGCCTGTCGGGGTTCTCCAGCAGCCGAGAATTCTCCTCCCGCCCGACGCGCCTGGCTCAATTCGCTTCGATCACCAGGATCTGCCAGAGTCCAAGATCGGTGAGTTGCACGCGTCCCTCCCGGATGTCCACGGGTTTGGGGTCGTGGTCGAAAGCCAGCAACCTGCCGTTGACGGCCTTCGGTACTCCCAACGCCTCGAGGTTCAGGCGGAGCGTGACCTCCGGCAGTGTGGCCACGCGATCGGTCGAGGGTTCGTACTTCAGGTTGAGCACATGCACCACGGCGGCGCCAGGGCGCACCCGGGGAAGCAGCCTCACTGGGACCGCACCTTCGAGGTTAACCGCCGGGGTCAGCCCGGCCAACGCGGGTTCCAGTGTCTGAACGCAGCGAGTCTTTCGGGCCGCTTCCTCGACCCGGGCACGGTCCAGCGGATCGATCGCCTCGGGCTCAGGATTGACGATCACCCGCACGCCTTGGAGCGACCGGGGATCGATCGGGTGGGACACGAGGTCATCGCCGCCCAGCACCAGGCGCCATGGCACGTTCAGGCCGCTGAGCCGGTCGCCCAGCGCGAACCACCGCTCGCGGTCCCGCTGGAAGGAACGGTGGGGCATGACGAGGGCCACATCGGCGTACGCCTCCCATCCGTCAAACACCGCGGCATTCCGGCGCACGAAACGGTAGAGCGGCGCGAACTTCTCCTTCGGTCCGGCATACCAGTGCGTGCCCTTCTCGGTGGTGTAACACCATTGGCGGTGCGGCGCCATCAGGCTGTGCCCGGCCGCGTAGCCCAGCGCGATCCAGCCCTGGACCAGGCCCGGCAGGTTCCCGGCTTTGATGAAGGCCCAGTCCTGACCGCTGGCGGTGGAGGCCAGCGGCCGGTCCACGGCGTCAGCCAGTCGATAGGCGAACAGTGGCAGATTGCTGAAGGCCCGGGCGCCGGCATGATGGTCGATCTCGGCGCTGATGAAATCGAGCGCCTGGTAATCGACGAGGTGGTTGGGCCACAGCACCCCGGCATTGGCCGAGAAGGGGACTGGCCTGCCGGCCGTTCGGGCGGCGAGTTCCTTCAACTGCCGCATGTACGCGGCGGCGGCCTTGCACTGGTAGACGCTCCAGGCATGCCACAGGGGATGGCCTTCGAGGCGCCGGGGCTTCCCGTCCGGACCCGACTTTACCCAGGCGCGGAGCGCGGGACGCGGATCGGCGTCACCGGCAACGCCGGGTCCATGCTTGTCCAGTTCCGCTCGCGGTAGCGCGGCGAGATAGGTGCGGAAGCCCTCGACACAGCGGTCGCACCAGCACCCCCCCAGGAACAGCGCCCCCGCGGAACCCAGGTGGTCGTCGATGTGGACACCCCGCGCGCCGGCCCGGACCGTCTCGATGACCCGCTCCTCGAGGTAGGTGCGGAACTGGGGTTGCTGCGTGCAGCACCACCAGTACGGGATGCCTTCGTGCTGGTGGTCGGTGAGCCACGGAACCTTGAACGGCTTTCCCTCGAGGTCGCGGCACACCCCTTCCAGGTAGGTGTCTGGAAAACGGCGATGATAGCGGGCGAACTCGGTGACCATGCCGACGCTTCCGAAGAAGGCCACACCCGTTGCCTCGTTGAGCGAGCGGGAATCCGGCGTCCCGCCCCAGGCGAGCACCGTGGCGCCGTAGTCCTGGTACGTCCCCCGGTCGGCCTGGTACATGAAGACGACGTCAGAGCGCTGCGGCAGGCGGGAATCGATGGTCGGGCTGGGCTGCGCGAGAGCGAGCAAACTGGTGGGGATCCAGGCAACCCCGAGGATGCGGGCGCAGTGTTTCACGGGCGACATGGGAGGAGCATAGGCTCTGACGGGTGCCGCGTTCAATCTGTCTTGGCTCCGGCCCTGTAGGCACCGACGTGAGGAGGCGGAGGTGCCCCGCGGGCTGACGCCCGCGCCTACAGACATCTTGTAGGCACCGACGTGAGGAGGCGGAGGTGCCCCGCGGGCTGACGCCCGCGCCTACATCCGCTTTGTGGGCGCCGACGTCAGGAGGCGGAGGTACCGCGGGCAACGGAGTGCCCGCCCTACCTGGCCGAGGTTCATCTCGGCAGCGGAAGCGACGGCTTCATCCGCCGTCGTGTCGATCTGGGTTTCAGCCGCCTGACGTTGGCGGGGAGGCTTCAGGTCCTTTCACGTGAGTTTCGCGGATCTCGCGCACCGAGGGCATCGCGACCAGTGCCTCGAGGAAGTCATTGAGATGGCGCCGGGGTAAGCGGAGGTCGACCCGGGCTGTGCGGCTGCCGTCCTCATGCTGGATGAGTTCACGGATTTCACCGCGGATGTGGAACTGGTCGCGCAGATGCTCGAATCGCACGCGTGACTTGCCGTGATCCGGGTCGAAGACCAGTTCGATCTGCATCGATTGAATGCCGCCCAGGTGACGGATCTCCCAGGCTCGAACCCCGGTCAGCACCCCGCGCACAAGCACGCTCAGACCAATCCCCGCCGCGGCAAAACCCGCCCCGACCGTGAGTCCAATGGCCGCGGTCATCCAGACGGTCGCCGCGGTCGTCATGCCGCTGACCCCGCCCCGGGCGTGAAGGATCGCGCCCGCGCCCAGGAAGCCAACCCCGGTGACGATCTGGGCCGCCACCCGCCCGGAATCCCCGCTGGTGCTCGTGAACACGAACGAGATCATCGTGAACACCGCCGAACCCAGGCAGACGAGAATCAACGTGCGCAGACCCGCAGGCTTGTCGTGGCGCTCGCGCTCCAGGCCGATGATCGCGCCCGCCAGAATGGCCGCGATTGCGAGGGCCAACTCCATCCAGGGTGAAGCCCATTGCTGACGCAGGCTTTGGGTGAGCCAGGGTGTCCAGTGCATGTTCAGGGAAGGACGCGTGTGGATGTGCGGGTGAGGGTCTCGGCGGCCTGTGATTCAGAGGTCCGGCCCGCGGAGCCGTCCGGGCTCGGGCGCCTCACGGTTCGGAGAGACAGCGATCGGGGGCTTGTCGATCCCCGAGGCAGCCGCCGTGCGTCGCTTCGTGGCGATGCAGCAATAGACCTTCGCCAACGACTGGTGGTCCGGGCGGCTCAAGCAACGGAGGAAGGCGTTCCGGACGGTTTCGAATTCGTTGCCGCAGTCCTGGCGGAGGAGCGTTATGCGTTCGAACCGCTTCCGCCAGGCCTCAATCACGTCGGGGGGGGCCGGACCGTCGAACGAAAGCTCCTGATCGACCGGCATCAGCACCCGGGTCACCTGCAACCCGGCTCGCTCCATGCATGCCCGAAGTTTGTGCCCCATGTGAAAATCGTACCAACCGGAAGCCAGCGCCTTCCGGGCGTATTGATCGAGCACGTCCCGGGATCGAGATTCAAGCGGCTCGTGGCCGAACAAGTTGTCGATTTCCGTCAAAGCCATCCAACCTCCCGGCCGGAGGTTTCGCGACCAGGCGGCGAGTACGGGAGACAGGTCGGGGAAGTACGCCGCGCCGAAACTGCACCACAGGCCATCAGCGATCACGCCGAGAGCCGGCAGCGTTCGCAGGTCCAGTTGCCGAAACTCCGCGTTCTCCAGCCCCCGGGCGCGTGCCTCCGCGATCAGCTTGCCGTCGATGTCCACGCCGATCACCCGGGCCCCTCGAGCGACGAACTCGGCCGCCTGATCACCCACCGCACACCCGAAATCAAGCACGACCTGCCCCTGCAAGGACGGGAGCGCGTTCAGGATGGCCGGCCAGGGCCGCCAGCCGAACTGCTGCTTGTACTCGCTGGAGAGACTCATGTGGCCTTTAGGCTCAATGCCGCCGCCCCGCCGGAGACGGGCCGCATAGCACTTCAAGGCATGACAGTTAAGATTACCCACGCGGCGGCTTGCGATTAAAGAGCGCGAAAAGGACGCTCGCACAACCAAGTACCGCCACCGCAGGATACCCTGGTTCGGGGACCACCACAGGCGGCACGAATCGGCTCGTCTCCGTCAAAGCCATGTCATCGATGTAGAACACGTCGCCAGCGTCGACGTAGGCGGCGCCCGTATGATCGCCGACATCAACACATGCACGAGGGACAACTTGGAGGGTCTCTGTCGGGGTGTAAGTCGCCCAGACGAACTGCCATTGGAGCGACCCGCCGGCGGGTACACCACCGCTCCCGTACCACTGAGTCTGACCGTTCGCCCAGTTCTCACCAGGAGAGTCGTCCAAGTCGAAGTAAGGTGTGGCACCATGAGCAGGAAGCCGAGGCGTCAAGATGAAGCCGCTCAAGGTATACGATACTCCGACGCTCAAGGTCATCTGCGGGGCCGCTAGCGCGAAGCCCGGACCGGTGAACGTCTGAAGCGCGGTCATTTCCAGCGAGTGCCTTCCATTCGCTGCGTGGCTGGAGGCAATATGCGCCTGGCCAAGTCCAGGCGCGGAAACCAGCGACCAACTATCAATGCTGGACTCAAAGTCACCTTCAGGTAGGAGGTCATAATGGCCGGTTCCAGGTTGGAAGGGGCCGACGAGGATTTCGTAAGCGGAGGCGCCCGGAACCAGGGATGCCGCTGCCAAACAAATGAGGTGTTGTCTGATCCGAAGCTTCATGGCGGTTGGGGTTTCCGAGGTTTGTGGTCAGTTCCCCGAGCTTAACGGAACCGCGAGCGACCGTCACTACCGGATCGACTCAGGTGCCGGGGCGATCTCCATTGGCTGCCCTTGCCATTCGGTACGGCTAGCCCAAATGCTTCGTGTGTCCGGGATCCGCGCTTCGGGATCTGCTCTTGAACCGCCTTACGGGTGGGTTGCTGCGTCCAGGTCACGGTTCCGGCCGGCGGCGGGCAACGTTGACGCCCCGGGTGGCCGATCCTAGCCTCGCGCCGTGAACGAGGAAGCGCGGCCGGCGGTGCTTGGAATCGAGGCAGGGGGGACACGCACAGTCGCCTTGCTGGCTCGAGACACCGACCGTGCCCTGCAGCGGCTGGAGTCGGGCCCCGCCAACCTGAGGCTGCTGACCGATCCGCAGCTTGCCGCTCATTTTCGCGAGATCGCCGGCGCCTTTCCGCCGCCAGCGGCCGTGGGCATCGGTATGGCGGGAGCCCGGGAGGAGAGTGATCGTCGCCGCATCCGGGCCGCGGCCGCCCTCGCCTGGCCGGGAACTCCTTGTTGGGCTGGGAATGACCTCGACACGGCGTACGGGGCGGCCGGCCTGGGCTCGACCGGCGTTCCCCCGAAGGCCCGGATCGTGGTGATCAGCGGCACGGGATCCTGTTGCTATGGGCAGAACCAGTCCGGCGACGCGTTGAAGGTCGGAGGCTGGGGGCATCTGCTGGGGGATCGCGGTAGCGGCTACGACATTGCGCTGCGCGCGCTCCAGGCCGTCGTTCACGACTCCGATGTCTCCGGACGCTGGCCGTCGCTGGGCCGCCGGTTCCTCCGCGTCCTCCTGCTGAACGAGCCCAACGACCTGGTCACCTGGGTGCACGCGGCCGGCAAGGCGGAGATCGCCGCCCTGGCGGTGGAGGTCTTTGAGGCGGGGCAGGCAAAGGACCGGCTCGCCGGGCGGATCTTGAAGGAGGCGGCCGACGTGTTGATCGAGGACGCCCTGGTGTGCGCGGGCCGGCTCGCCGGGCCGCGAGGTCGGGTCGAGTTCGTTCTCACCGGCGGCACACTGCTCAAGCAAAGCGCGTTCGCGGGGCTGGTTTGCCGCGGCTTGCGAAAGGGCCGCCGGGAAGTGCTCACGCGATTCCTCGATCGGGAAGGCGCCTGGGGCGCGGTTCATCTGGCGCTTGCGCTCGTAGGACCGGGCGAGGTCCGATCCTTGGGAGTTGTGAAGCCCCGGAAAGCCGAGAGGCCGCCCGCGGTTTCGGTGATCTTGCCCATGGCCACGGGTCCTTCACCCACGGAGGAACGCCTTGCGCGCTCCGCGAATCTGGATCGCATGCCGCTCGGAGCGGCGATCGAGCTGATGCTCGACGAGGACGTTCGAATCCCGGCGGCGCTGCGGGCGCAGCGTCCCGAGATCGAGCGGGCCGTCCGGTTGGTCGTGGCGTGTTTTCGACGCGGCGGCCGCCTGTTCTACGTCGGGGCCGGCACCAGCGGCCGGTTGGGGGTGCTGGACGCCAGCGAGTGCCCGCCCACGTTCAGCCTGCCGGCCGAGCAGGTGCAGGGAATCATCGCTGGCGGGCAGGCCGCGCTTTGGAGTTCCCTGGAAGGGGCCGAGGACGATGCGACGGCAGGAGCGCAAGCGATCCGCTTCCGGGGCGTCAACGCGAAGGACGTGGTCGTGGGCATCGCCGCGAGCGGGAGGACGCCCTTCGTCTGGGGCGCCTTGCAGGCCGCGCGCGAAGCCGGCGCCAGGACGATGCTCATCTGCTTCAATCCGAGGCTGAGCTTTCCGCGCGAGCTCAAGCCGCAGGTGGTGCTGGCACCCGAGGTGGGACCGGAGGTTCTCACGGGATCAACGCGGTTGAAGGCCGGCACGGCGACCAAGCTGCTGCTGAACATGCTGACCACCCTGGCGATGACCCGGCTGGGCAAGGTGGTCGGGAACCTGATGGTCGATGTGCGCGCCTCGAACGCCAAGCTGCGCGATCGCGCGACGCGGATCGTTCAAACGCTCACTGGGGCACCCCCGGAAGCAGCCCGGCGGGCGCTGGAGGGGAACGACTGGGTTGTCAAGAGCGCCATCCGCCAACTGGGCGGCAGGCGCTGAACGTGGTGCGGAACGCGCGAGCCCTGCTGTTGCCGGTAGCAAGTCCGCAAACCCGGCAGGGCGGGCACTCCGCTGCCCGCCGGGTCACGCGTCCCGGGGAAAGCAGTCGTGCCAGCCTTGGGAGTTGCCTCCTCCCGGCGTGGCGCGGGACTGGGCTGCGGGGCACGCTGGCGGTTGCTTCTCAGGTCAGGTTCCCCATCCCGAGGAGAAACATGATATTGCTCTGGGTCTTCTTGAGCTTGCCGAGCAGCAACTCCATGCCTTCGACGGGCGGGACGCCGGTGAGCGCGCGACGGAGCACGACGATGCGGCTGTACTCGTCCGGGTGGTAGAGCAATTCCTCCTTGCGGGTGCCGGATCGCTCGATGTTGATCGACGGGAAGATGCGGCGGTCCACGAGCGCGCGGTCGAGGTGAACCTCCATGTTGCCCGTGCCCTTGAACTCTTCAAAGATGACCTCGTCCATCCGGCTGCCGGTGTCGACGAGGGCGGTGGCCATGATGGTGAGAGAGCCCCCTTCCTCGATGTTGCGGGCGGCGCCAAAGAACCGCTTGGGCTTGTGCAGCGCGTTGGCGTCCACGCCGCCGGACAGAATCTTGCCCGAGTGCGGCTGGACGGTGTTGTAGGCGCGGGCGAGGCGCGTGATCGAGTCGAGCAGGATCATCACGTCCCGCTTGTGTTCGACCATGCGCTTGGCCTTCTCGATCACCATCTCGGCCACCTGCACGTGCCGCTCGGGGGGTTCGTCGAACGTCGAGCTGATCACCTCGGCGCCCTTGCAGGAGCGTTCCATGTCGGTGACTTCCTCGGGACGCTCGTCAATGAGAAGGATGATGAGGTAGACCTCGGGGTTGTTCTTGAGAACCGCGTTCGCGAGCTTCTGCATCAGCACCGTCTTGCCCGTGCGCGGGGGTGCGACGATGAGGCCGCGGGTTCCCTTGCCGATCGGACACACCAGATCGAGGACGCGCGTCGAAAGCTCGTCGGGAACCGATTCCAGGATCAGCCGCTTTTCGGGGAAGAGCGGCGTGAGGTTCTCGAAGTGCGTCTTGTCCTTCGCTTTTTCCGGATCTTCCTTGTCGACTGCCTCGATCTTGAGCAGGGCGAAGAACTTCTCCTTTTCCTTCGGGGGGCGGATCTGGCCTGCGACCAGGTCGCCCGTCTGAAGGTTGAAACGCCGGATCTGCGAAGGGGAGACGTAGACGTCCTCGGGGCAGGGCAGGTAGTTGAAGCTCTGGGAACGCAGAAAGCCGAACCCTTCAGGCAGAATCTCGAGCACGCCTTCGGCGAAGAGAATGCCGTTGCGTTCGGCATTCTTCTTGAGGATCTCAAAGATGACCTCGTGTTTCTTGAGCGTGCCGAAGTTCTCGATGCTCCATTCCTTCGCCATCTGGCTCAGCTCGGGCATGCTGAGCGCCTGGAGCCGCGCGATGTTGATCGTCTGGCCTTGAGGCAGCGTGGGCGCGGGACGCGGCGGGCGAGGCGGTTCCTCGTCGTCCGTCTCGACGGGCAGGCCTTCGGGAAGACGTGGCGCCGGACGGGGAGGCTCGGGCAGCGGAGCCGGGGGCGCGCTCACAGGATCGGGAGCCTGGAGGACCTCCGTCTCGCCATCGGAACCCGGACGGCTGGTGAGGTCCGACTCGCGGTCCGCTTCGGGCGGCGGGCTGGGCGGGGCGTCAATCGCGGGGGCAACGGGGCCGGGGGGCTTGGTGCGTCGGCGGGGGGCTCCGCCGGCGGCTCGCGGCGTCTTCGGTCGTGGCATAGCAGGAGGTCGGAATTTGGGTGGCAATACCGCCTCGCGGGGCGATCCGGAAAATCCTCACACCTGGTGAGGTTCGGCAGGATCGACCGAATCGAGGGGCGATTAAGCTCTAGATCGGCATCAAATTGGGACGACCACAACCCTCGGGGCGTTCTGACACTCCCAAGCGTGAGGGCAGCCAAAGGCGGCCCGCGTCAAGAGTTCCATTGAATAACGACAGTCAGCCGGCCGAGCCCATCGCTGGGCACCGGGGAATGGCGGTCAAATCGGGTTGAAACTCGCGCAGCGACAGGAGGTCGTCAAGGTTTTTGAAGGTCCCAATTCGGGTCCGCTGCTTTCCATGCACCTGTCCCGAAAAGCGGCGATGGAATCCCCGCACTCCAGGCGCTTCGCGGCCCCGGACGTGCCTTGGAGCGGCGCG
>CAZHUS010000089.1:0-34380 GCA_964535555.1 uncultured Verrucomicrobiota bacterium | reverse complement strand
TCGAGCACGGACGATCTCGCCAGCACCTCCACGGATTAGCGCCTCACGCCACACCAGGACGCGATGGCTTCGTGCCCTGGGCCCGTCGGTCGACGGCGGGGCCTCCATCGCCCTGCGGAGGATCCCTCAGCCGCGGTAGCCTTGCTTAAGGGATCAGCTTGGTGCCTGTCCTTGGGGCGGCGGGGGCTTGCCTGCAGCCTCCCTGCTCCACTACGAGAGAGGCACCGCAGTCCAAGATGACGGGAGCCGGCACCTGAACCGCGCTCTCGCTGCCGCTCTCTGCAGTTCAGAGTCGGCGATGCCAAGATGAGCAACGACAGCACTCCGAGCAAGGTCGGCCCTGCAGCGCGAAGGATCCCGCTGCACCTGATTCTGCCGGGTGCGCTGTTGATCACCGCCTTCATCGGCACCGGCTGGTACTTCGAGAACCGTCGCGCGGCCGTGGCCCGGCGGGATATCGAACAGACGCTGACCAGCATCGCCGATTCCAAGGCCACGCAACTCACGATGTGGGTGAAGGAACGACGGGGAGATGCCTCGGTTTCGAGCTCGAGCGCCCGGTTACGCCGGCTCCTCGACGCGCCGGAGCACCCGGAGAGGCGCCAGGAGGCCTTCGAGTACCTTGAAAACGTCCGGCGCGCCTACGACTACGAGTTGCTGGCCCTGTTCGACGCACGCGGCGCCCTGTTGGTGGCGACGTCGACCGACCGGCTGGGGCAACACCGTTGTGTGGCCTCGCACGTTCAGGCGGCGTTGCACGCGCTCGAGGGCTTCACCGTGGATCTTCATCGTGGAGAATCCAACGAGCCCATTCACTTCAGCCTGCTCGCCCCGATCCGACGCGCCGCACCCGCGACCGGGCCCGCTGACGGGGTGCTCCTGCTGATGGTCGATCCCCAGCGGTATCTGTATCCCTTCGTTCAAAGCTGGCCGATCCCAACCACCACGGGAGAGGCCCTGTTGTTCCGTCACGAACGAGACGAGGTGGTCTGCCTGAGCGAAGCCCGACAACGCCCGGCGACCGCGTTAAACCTGCGCCTGCCGATGGCACGAACCGACATGCCCGCGGTGCGAGCGGCCATGGGCGAGCGAGGGTTGCTGGCCGGCCCGGACTTCCGCGAGAAGCCGGTGCTGGCGGTGGCGCAGCCGATCGCGGACACTTCCTGGCTGATTGTGGCCGAGATCGACCGGGAAGAAGTTGAGGCGATCCTCCGGAAAGACAGTTGGAAGACCGCCCTGGCGGTGGGGTTGGGGACGATCGCGACCGGGCTGGCGATTGGGCTGTGGTGGCGACGGCGGCGGCTGCGCCTCATGGAACGGGAGCTCGCGGACCGCCGGCGGGTGGAAGCGGCGCTGCGCGAAAGCGAAGCGCGATATCGCCTGGTGTCCGAACACAGCAGTGACGTCATCTGGCTGCTCGACCTGGCTTCGGACCGCTTCTCTTACGTCAGCCCGTCCGTGGAACGCCTCCGCGGATTCAGCGTCACCGAGGTCCTGGAGCAGAAGCCTGCCGAAGTGATGACGCCCGAGTCATACCGGTCGATGCGGGAGCGGCTGCCACAGCGCCTGGTGGCGTTTCAGGCCGGGGACGACTCGGCCCGCACGCAAGTTCACGAAGTCTGGCAGACGTGTCGCGACGGATCGGCCGTGCCCACGGAAGTCGTGAGCACCCTCATCGCCGGGCCCGACCGGCGGGTCACTCACCTCCAAGGCGTGAGCCGCGGGATCAAGGAGCGCAAGGCGGCGGAAGAGGCGCTGCGCCGCTCGGAGGCGAAATTCGCGAGTTTGTTCCGGTTCAGTCCGGACGCGATCCTCCTGGTCAAGCTGCCCGAGCGCCGGATCGTGGAACTCAATGAAGCCGCCACCCGACTCAGCGGCTATCGCCCGGAGGAGTTGGCAGGGCGGACCATCGACGAGATCGCGTTTTGGGTGAGTGCGCAGGCCCGGGACGCCTTCCTGGCCGCCGTTCGGGACGCGAGGCGAGTGGAGGCCTTCGAGGCGGAATTCGTGGTGAAGTCTGGTCAGCGGCGCTGGTGCGCGGTGTCCCTCGAGGTCCTGCCCCTGGGGGGAGACCTGCATCTCCTGAGCGTCATCCGGGACGTCACGGAGCGGAAGGAAGCCGAGCAGCGACTCCGCCAGATGAGCGAGCTGCAGACGGCCCTCCACGGCCCGGCGACCCTGGATCAGAAGCTGCAGCGCATCACCGAAGGTGTGGTGGAGATCTTCGATGCCGACTTCGCCCGCATCTGGCTGACGCGTCCGGGAGATCTCTGCGAGACGGGGTGCATGCACGCCGCCGTCAGGGAAGGTCCGCACGTGTGCCAGGACCGTGAGCGTTGCCTGCACTTGCTGGCCAGTGCCGGGCGCTACACGCACCTGGACGGCCTGGAACACCGGCGTGTGCCGTTCGGCTGCTACAAGATCGGGCGCGTCGCCTCCGGGGACGAGCCGTCGTTCCTGACGAATGACGTGACCCGCGACCCCCGGGTTCATGATCGCGCCTGGGCCGGATCGCTGGGCCTGAAGGCCTTTGCCGGCTTCCAGATCGCCTCCGCTGCCGAGGGGGTGTTTGGCGTCCTGGCGTTGTTCTCGAAACACACCATCACCTCGGAGGAAGCCGCCCTGCTCAAGAGCCTGGGCCACCTGATTGTGCCAGTCATCAAGTCCTCCCGGGCCGAGGACGCCCTGCGCCACATGAACCTGCGGCTGGAGGAACGGGTGGCCGAACGCACCCGCGAACTCGAGGGGAGCGAGCAGCGCCTGCACGCGATCTTCACGACCTCTCACGACGCCATCGTCACCACGGACGCCCGGGGCCAATGCCTGGACTGCAATCCGGCCGCGTTGACCATGTTCCGCGCTCCGGACCGGGAGACCATGCTCGCCTGCAACCTGACCGACCTTTCTTTGGAGCTCCAACCGGATGGCCGAAGTACCGGCGAGGTCTTTCGCGAACTGGCCACCCGGATCGCCGCGGATGGGGGAGCGGCTTTTGGCTGGGTGCACCGACGGCACGACGGCACGATCTTCCCGGCCGAGGTCTCCGTCGCGATGGCGGTGCAAGACGGTCAGCCGGTCTTTCACGGCATCGTGCGCGATGTTTCGGAGCGGAAGGAGATCGAGTCCCGGCTCCGCGAAAGCGAGCAGCGCTATCGGGTCCTGGTGGAGACCATCCCGGATTGGGTCTGGGAAACGGACGCCCAGAGCCGCTACCGCTTCTGCGGACCGCAATGCCGGGAGCTGCTCGGCTACGAACCCCACGAAATCCTCGGGCGGACGCCCTTCGACCTCATGCCCCGGGAAGAGGCCCAACGCGTGGCGGAGTTGACCGCACCTCTGATCGAGCGCGGCCAGAGCCTGCACGCCCTGGAGCACGTCATGCGCTGCAAAGACGGCCGGCTGATCACCCTGGAAACCCACGGCGCCCCTGCTCTCGACGCGGAAGGCAAAGTGCGCGGTTACCGCGGAGTGGGCCACGACATCACTCAACGCAAGAAGGCGGAAGACGAAATCCGGCACCAAGCCAGCCTCATCAAGTCCCTGTTCGATTCGATCCCGGACATCATTTTTTTCAAGAACGTCCAGGGTGTGTACCTGGGATGCAATCCCGCCTTCGCCCGGTTTGTCGGCCGGCCGGAAGCCGAGATCGTCGGCCACACCGACCACGACCTGTTTCCGCGCGCGGTCGCCGACAGATTCCGCACCGCCGACCAGCAGATGTTGACTTCGCTCGTCGCGTGTCACCTTGAGGAATGGATCGAACATCCGGGAGGACGTCGCGCGCTGGTGGACACGTTGAAGACACCTTACTGGGGACCGGGGGAGACCCTGCTGGGCGTGCTGGGTGTCAGCCGCGACATCACCGAGCGCAAACAGGTCGAGGAGCAGTTGCGGCAGGCCAAGGAGGCCGCGGAGGCCGCCAGCCGCGCCAAGAGCGTGTTCCTGGCCAACATGTCGCACGAGATTCGCACCCCGATGAACGCCATCCTGGGCTTCAGTCAGTTGCTCGTGCGCGATCCCCGGGCCACGCCGCAGCAACTCCACCAGCTCCGCACCATCACGCGGGCCGGCGAACACCTCCTCGCCGTGCTCGATGACGTCCTCGAAATGGCCCGCATCGAATCCGGCCGCCTCAACCTCAATCCCGCGCCCTGCGACCTGTCGCGGCTGGTGGATGACATCGAGGGGATGTTCCAGCTGCGCGCTCGCGTCAAGCAACTGCAGTTCACCGTCGAGCGGGCGGCGTCCCTGCCGACCCTGGTTGAGACCGACGAAACCAAGCTGCGACAGGTGCTGATCAATCTGCTGGGCAATGCGGTGAAGTTCACACCGGCCGGCGGCAGCGTGACCTTGCGAGTGGCCACGATCCCTGAACCTGACGGCGGCTGGCGTTTGCGTGCGGAGGTCCTGGATACCGGCGTGGGCATCGCCGCGACCGATCTGCCTCACCTTTTCCAGCCCTTCTTCCAGACCCGGGCCGGCAAGCACAACACCGGCGGCACCGGCCTCGGCCTGTCCATCAGCAGGCAGTTTGCGCGCCTCATGGGAGGTGACGTGACGGTGCGGAGTGAGCCCGGCAAAGGGAGCGCCTTCCAGGTCGAAGCGCATCTGGGCGCCCTGGATCCCGGCTCGCTCCCGTCGCCCACAACGCCTCGCCGTCGCGTGCTCGGACTGGCGCCGCTTCAAGACGCCTGCCGCGTGCTTGTGGTGGACGATGAGGCCGACAACCGGGAACTGCTCGGGCAACTGCTCACACCCCTCGGCTTCGAAGTATGCCTGGCCGCCGACGGGCCCACCGCCCTGAACCTCGCCACGGCCTGGAAGCCACACCTGGTCCTGTTGGACCTGCGGATGCCAGGCATGGAGGGTGGTGAAGTCGCGGCGCGCCTGCGTGCGCCCGGTGGCGCGACCCCGAAGATCCTCGTCCTGAGCGCCACCGTCTTCCGGGAAGACCGGGAACGCGCCCTGGCAGCCGGAGCCGACATGTTCCTCGCCAAACCGTTTCTGGATGCCGAGTTGATCGAGCAGATCCGACAGCTCACGGGCGTCGAGTTTCGCTACCAGGAGGGTCCCAAGCCGCCCGGGGCTTCCACCCTCGGCGACACCACCCCGGATAGCGTCGTTTTGGAAGCGATGCAGCGTTTGCCGGCCGAGCTGGTCCGGGCGCTGCGCCAGGCCGTCGAAGCGGCGGATTACGACTCGATCCTCTCCCTCATCGAGACGGTCTCGGCCCGGGAGGCCGTCTTGGAGAGTCGACTCCAAGAGCTGGCCCGCGATTTCAACTACCCCGCCCTGCTCGGACTTCTCGGCCGGCGATGAAGGCTCCATCGAAGCCTTCGATCGGGACCGAAGCCCCGGCCGGCCAGGGGATCGTCCATCTCCTGCGTCGCTTTCGAACCCATCCCTGCCATGAACACAGCCCTCCAACCGCCCCCGGTTCCCAACATCCTGATCGTCGACGATACGCCGGCGAATTTGCAGCTCCTCAGCGGCATGCTGCACGACAAGGGCTACAAACCCCGGCCGGTCCCAAGCGGTGAACTCGCCTTGGGCGCGGCCGAGGTGGCGGCACCGGACCTCGTGCTGCTGGACTTGGGGATGCCTGGAATGGACGGCTACGAGACGTGCCGGCGGCTGAAACAGTTGCCGGGGCAGGCGGAGGTCCCGGTGATCTTCATCACCGCGCACACCGAAGTGGCAGAGAAAGTGCGCGGCTTTGAAGCGGGCGCCGTCGATTACATCACCAAACCCTTCAGCCTCGAGGAGGTGGCGGTGCGAATCCGCACGCACCTGGAGCTCTCGCAGTTGCGGCGTGAGCAGGCGCACCAGGTTGAGAAGTTGGCCGCGGCGGTGGCCCAGCGGACGGCGGAGCTCGCGGCGGCCAAGGAGCGTCTGGCCTTGCTGGACCGGGCCAAGAGCGATTTTCTCAGCCTCATCTCGCACGAACTGCGCACGCCGCTCAACGGTATCCTCGGGGTCACCGAGCTGATCCTGGGGAGCGTGAATGGTCCGGCGTTGGCCGCTTACGAAGGCATGTACGAGGCGAGCCGGCGCTCGTTGATGACCCTGATCGACGACGCGTTGCTCCTGACCCAAATCGGGTCCAATGCGGATGACGGGGTTCGGGAGCAGAGCGACCTGGGTCCCTTGCTGGACGTGGCGCGCGGACAGGCCATGGGACTGGCGGTGAGCCGGCAGGTGCGGCTGGGAGCCGTGCCGGCGGGGTTGAGACCCGTGACCGGATCGACCGAGTACCTCACGCGGGCGATGCAGAGCCTGCTCGAGACGGCGGTCAAGCTGGCGCAGGGGGGATCGACCGTGCGGCTCGCGACCACCCCGGACCCCGACGAGGTGGGACTGTCCATCGAGACGGAGGGACGGGAGGTGCCCGTCGAAGCACTGCCAGGCTTCTTCGATCTCCTCGCCCAAGCCAGGTCGATCGCGCCAGGAGGCGACCTGGGACTGGGACCGGCGCTGGCGGAGCGCATCGTGTCCCTGTACGGAGGGCAAGTGAGCGTGGAGAACGTGCGGGGCGTGGGAGTTCGGCTTCTCGTGCAGTTCAAAGCGGCAGATCCTGGGACGAAGTAGCTCCCGAGGCAGCGCCTTGCGCCGCAGCTGCCACGGGTACCGGCTTCGGCATTTTGATTGAATCGGGCGTGTCTGCGGTCGAACCTGCCGTGCCGGGGT
The DNA here is from genome assembly GCA_964535555.1 of uncultured Verrucomicrobiota bacterium. Lineage (GTDB taxonomy): Bacteria > Verrucomicrobiota > Verrucomicrobiia > Limisphaerales > J093 > DSVZ01. The sequence continues at coordinate 27,693 of CAZHUS010000089.1, read as the reverse complement.
GGGTGGCATTGGTCCGCCGACCGAATCCGGCTTGGGGAGCACGATGGCAACGCAGATTAACGCATGAAGTGGTCCTGGCGCATCGGCCGCGTGGCCGGCATCGACCTGTATGTCCACGCCACGTTCCTGATCCTGGTGGGCTACGCGGCCCTGACCGCGTACGGTCACCGCCAGGTTTGGGACGACGCCGCCCGGGCGGTGGTGTTCATCCTGACCTTTTTCGCCGTGGTCCTCCTGCACGAACTGGGCCACTGCCTCACCGCCCGGGCTTTCGGGATCGAAACCCACGACATTACCCTCTTGCCGATCGGGGGGTTGGCCCGCCTGACCCGGCTTCCAGAAAAGCCGCTGCACGAGCTCCTGATCGCCATCGCGGGTCCCATGGTGAATGTGGCGATTGGCATCGTCCTCTACCTCATCATCCAATCCCCGGACCATCGCCGGCTGGTGGGCGGGGTCCGGTTCGCGGGGGGCGACCTGTTGAGTAACTTATTCTACGCCAATGGCCTGATGGCCGTGTTCAACCTGGTTCCAGCCTTCCCCATGGACGGCGGCCGCGTCCTGCGCGCGCTCCTGGCCATGCGGCTGGATTTTGCACGGGCCACCCGGCTGGCGGCCACGATCGGCCAGGCCATGGCCTTTGGCTTCGGGGCGATCGGCCTCGTCAAGAACCCGTGGCTGCTCGTCATCGCGATTTTCGTGTTCCTCGGGGCCGAAGCCGAAGCGGACTACGTCAAGACGAAATCGGCCCTGGCGACGGTCAAGGTCGAGGACGTCATGATCCGGGAGTTCCACGCCTTGTCGGTGTTCGACCCGCTGTCGCGGGCGATCCAGCATATCATGGCGGGCTTTCAGCAGGATTTCCCGGTCGTGGAGGAGGGCAAGGTGGTGGGGGTTTTGACCCGGCGGCGTTTGCTTGAGGCGCTGGCAAGCAAAGGGGCCGAAGCGCTCGTCGGGGATCACATGTCGCGCGATTTCCGCACCACCTTTACCTGGGAAACGACCGAGGAGGCGTTCCTGCGGCTCCAGGACTGCGAGTGTCGGGCCCTGCCCGTGCTGCGGGAGGGCCGGCTGGCAGGGGTGCTCACGATGGAGAACATCGGCGAGTACGTGATGATCCAGAGCGCGCTCAAGGGGGAGCGGGTGCGCCGGCCTTTATGGTGAGGAGGAGGACGAGCCGGGCGAGCGTTCTCGCGAGCCGCCCCGTCCAGGACCCGTGCGCACTTCCGTGAAACCCGCGGGCTTCTGGCGTGTCTATAAGGCCATGCGGGTTGCGCACCCGGAGGACCGGGAGAGGGCGGAGACGCCACGGCCACCTGAATGCGGGGTGGTGGTGACGCGTCTGCTTCGCTATGGCCTCTCCAGACCGGAGCGTTACCCGGCCGGGAACAACCCTCGCGGAACGCACCTCCGTTCGGCGGCCCCGGGGCCGGCGGCCCGGCTCGTCCGCCCCGTGGCGCCGCGTCGGGACGCCCCTCCCGACCATGATTTGACGCGCCGGTCCAAATAACCCAAGCTCGCACGCACACGATGAAACGCTCACGCCTGCTTCTCACGCTTTTTACGGTTGCCGCGCTGGTTTCGCCCCCGAGCTCCCGAGCGGCCGAAGGGGAGCGACGCTTAACCCTCGAGGATTGCATCCGGATGGCCCTGGAGAAGAACCTGGACATCCGGATCCAACGATTGACGCCGGAGATTTCGCGGTACGCGTTGAGCGGCTCCTATGGGGCCTACGAGCCCACCTTTGGGGGGAGCGCCTCGTTCCGTTCGACCACCCAGCCTGGTGGCTACGACGAACAGAACCGGCCCTATGGCCAGGCGCAAACCAGCATGCAGACCTGGAGCGGTGCGGTGACCGGCCTGCTGCCCACCGGCCTCCGCTACGAATTCGGATCAAGCTTCACCGATGCGTTCGGCTCCCGGGAAATCACCCTCGACGGCCGGCCGATTGGAGTCTCGGAGTTTGAAAACACCTCGGGCGGGTTTCGGTTCAACTTCAACCAACCCCTCCTGCGCAACTTCTGGGTCGACGCCGCCCGGCTGAACATTTCGCTCAGCAAGAAGAACCTCGAGATCTCCGAGCTCACACTCGAGGACCAGATCATCGACACCGTCACCACCGTCGAGTTGGCCTACTACGAACTGGTGGCGGCCCGTGAGACCATCGCCGTGGCGGAAGTGGCGCTTCAACTGGCCGAGCAGTTGCTCCGCGAGAACAAGAAGCGCGTCGAGGTCGGCGTCCTGGCCCCCCTGGACGAGAAGGAAGCCGAGTCCCAGGTCGCCGCGAGCCGCGCCACCCTTCTCGGGGCTCAAAACAGCTACTCGACCCGGCAGAACCAGCTGAAGAGCCTGCTGGACGATCACTTTGCCGCCTGGCACCAAACGGAGATTGTGCCCGGAGACGAACTGGTGGCCGAGCCGGCCACGTTCAGCCTCCAGGACAGCTGGTCGAAGGGGTTGACGCTGCGGCCGGACCTGCAGCAGTTGAAGGTCGACCTCGAGCGTCGTCACATCAGCATCCGCTACCAGCGGAACCAGCTCTGGCCCCAATTGGACCTGACCGGCTCCTATGGACAGTCGGGAACCGGTACCGAGTTCAGCGACGCGTTCACGCCCGTGTATCGGGCCGACAATCCCGAGTATGCCTTCGGAACCGTGCTGAGCATCCCGCTCGCCGGCAATCGCCAGGCCCGCTCGAATCTCCGCATCAGCAAGGCCGAAATGGAGCAGGCCTTGCTCCGGCTCAAGCAGCTCGAGCAAGCCGTCATGGTCCAGATCGCGGACGGCATCGCCCAGGCGCGAACCAGTTACCAGCAAGTGCAGGCCACGCACGAGGCCGCCGAGTTCGCCCGGGAAGCCTTGCGCGCCGAACAGAAGAAACTCGACAACGGCAAGAGCACGAGCTTCCAGGTCCTCCAGCTCCAGCGCACGCTGACCACCCGGGCCTACGAGAACATCCGCGCCCGCGTGGACTACCGCGCGGCACTGGCCCGTCTCGCCCAAAGCGAGGGATCGACGCTGGAACGCAACCGCGTGAACCTCGAGTTCCGCTAAGCCGCCGTGGCCCTCGCGGTCAGCCGTTCAGGCCGGAGACCCGCGCCCGGGGGCCAGCAGGCTGCGGATGTCTCCCACAAAGTCAGCGAGCATCCCCTCGAGTTCCTGCGCCGGAACGGGAATGTACTTGCCGGTCGAGGATGCCAGCGTCTTTCCGCTCGCATCCCGCAGTTCGCCCCGCGCCAGCAACAGGCGTCCGCGCCGGTTCTCCGCGAGCTCGCCCCGCACTTCGAGGGGGCACCCGGGCCGGACCGGATGCCGGAACCGCACGGTCAACTCCGCGCAGTAGGCAAAACAGCCTGTACCCACGCCGCAGGCCCACACCATCGCCTCATCCAACACGGTCGACACCAGGCCGCCGTGGATCGTCGCCGCGAACCCCACGTGCTCGGCCCGCGGTGTAAAAGTGGAAGTGACCACCTGCCCGTCGGTGCAGAACTCGAGGTTCAGACCCACGGGATTGGCCTTGCCACAAACAAAGCACGACCGCGTCCGAGGCAGCGTCTTTTGCATGGCCGCAGCCTAAACCCGGGACGACCGGGCGGTCAGGCAAAACGTCCGTCGCGGAGAGCGTTCGCGAGAACGGCCGCCGGTCCGTGGCACCTGTGAACGCCCCGCTGCATTCCGCCGGCAGGGTCCGCGTCGACGGCAAATTCTTTCGCGCCGGAACCGCCAAGTTTCATCCGCGAGGCGTGGCTTACGGACCGCTGGGCCCCAACGATCACGGCGAGGTCTTCGGCACGCCCGACGCCACCCTGCGGGACTTCGGATTGATTCGAGCGTTGGGGGCGAATGTGATCCGCATTTACGCCGTGCCCCCGGCGTGGTTCATGGATCTGGCGGTGGCTCACGAGCTCCGGCTGATGGTGGATGTCCCCTGGAACCAGCGTGCCTGCGTGCTCGATTCCGCGGCGTCGCGCCGGCGGGTGCGCGGGCAGATTCACCAGGCCGCCCGGGCCTGCGCGCGCCACCCGGCGATCTTCGCGTTGAGCGTGGCCAACGAACTCCCGCCGGACCTGGTCCGTTGGAGCGGCCCGGAACCGATGGAACAGTTCCTCGAGGAACTTGCGGCAACAGTCAAGGGCGCCGCCCCCGAGTGCCTCTGCACGTTCGGCAACTACCCGACGACCGAGTACCTGAACCCGCGCGCCCTGGATTTCTGCTGCTTCAACGTGTACCTGCATGACCGCCGCGCCCTTCGCCAGTACCTGGCCCGGCTGCAGACGCTCGCAGGCGAAAAGCCGCTGTTGCTCGGCGAGTTCGGCATGGACGCACGGCGGGAGGGGGCCGAACGCCAGGCCCGGCTGCTCGACTGGACCATTGAATCCGGCTTCCGGGCGGGGCTGGCGGGCATGATCGCCTACACCTTCACCGATGAGTGGTTCAAGGACGGCCAACCGATCACGGACTGGGAGTTCGGTTTGACGACCCGCGAGCGGGTGCCCCGACCCGCGTTCGCGACGGTCCAGGCCGCCTACCGGGTGGCCCCGTATTTCCCGGCGCGCTCCGAGCCGCTCGTTTCCGTCGTCGTCGCCTCCTACAACGGGTCACGCTTGCTACGGCCCTGCCTGGAGTCGCTCGCGGCGCTGAACTACCCGGCCTACGAAGTGATCCTCGTCGATGACGGTTCCACGGACGACACCCCGGCCATCGCCGCGCAGTATCCAAACGTCCGGTGGATCCGGCACGAACGTAACCGCGGCCTTTCCGCGGCTCGCAATTCGGGAATTGCCGCCGCCCGGGGGGAGATTGTGGCGTTTACGGACGATGATTGCCGCGTCGACGAGGACTGGTTGCACCACCTGGTGGGCGAACTGATCGAGAGCGGCTTCGCGGGTGTGGGTGGACACAACCTCGCCCCGGGCGAGGACTCGAGCGTCGCGGCCGCGGTGCTGGTTTCCCCCGGCGGCCCGACGCACGTGATGCTCACCGACCGCCTTGCCGAGCACATCCCGGGCTGCAACATGGCATTCTGGAAATCGGCCTTGATCGAGATCGGCTGCTTCGACCCCGTGTTCACGCGGGCGGGCGACGACGTGGATCTCTGTTGGCGCCTCCAGCAGCAAGGGCTTCAGCTTGGTTTCAGCCCGGGGGGATTCGTGTGGCACGCGCGACGGGCCACGGTGAGGGCGTACCTGCGTCAGCAACACGGGTACGGCGAGGCCGAGGCGTTGCTCGCCGCCAAACATCCGGAGTACTTCAACCCGCTCGGCGGCAGCCTGTGGCGCGGCCAGATCTACACCCACGCGAAGGTGGGCCTCCAGGTGCAGCGGCCCATGATTTACCACGGCCGTTTCGGGGCGGGCGCCTTTCAGAGCCTGTACGCCACCTCGCCGTCGTTGGCGGTGTTCGTGTTCACCAGCCTGGAATTTCACGTGCTGGTCACTCTGCCCCTGCTGGTTCTGAGTGCGGTGGTGGGCTGGCTCCTGCCGCTGGCGCTGGCCTGCGTCGCGGCGTCCGTGGCGGTTTGCGGGGTGGCGGCGTGGCAGGCGGTGCTGCCGCCGGGAAAGGAGCGGTTCTGGTCCCGTCCGCTGGTGGGTCTGCTGTACATGCTCCAGCCGCTCGTGCGGGGTTGGGCTCGTTACCAGGGCCGGCTCTTCCCGAGCCGCACGTCGCTGGCACGCCGCGAGAACCTCGATTCCCTGAGCCGCAAGCAGGCCCGGCTGGCACCGCGGTTGATGGACTTCGAGGATGTCGCGTACCGGGGACGGCAGGCCTTCCTGGACGCGCTGGTGGAACGTCTTGCCGCCGACAACTGGCAGTACCGCCTCGACACGGGCTGGGGGAACTGGGACCTCGAGGTGTACGGCGATCGCTGGAGCAAGTTGAGAATCATCACGGTCGCCGAACAACCGGACGAAGGCTGGCGCCGGGTGCGTTGCCGGCTGAGCACCTCCTGGCCGCTTCCGGCAAAGCTGGCGTACGGGTTGGTGCTCGCCGCGGCCCTGCTGGCCATGGCGTTGTGGCGCGCGCAGGACTGGCTGGCGTGGATACCGTTGGTCGCCCCCGCCCTGGCGGCGTGGAGATTCCGTGTGAACCAGCGCAACCTGCGTCGCGTGATGTCCGTGGTTCTGGAGGAAGTTGCGGTCGGCCTGGGCATGCGTCCCCGTGGCGACCGCCCGCAGTCGTCCAACGCGACCTGATCACCACGAATCTGCCCATTCGAAGATTCTCGCGCGCAGGATTCCGCCTGCCTTTTCGTGCTTCCCGCCCGGGTTCGGAACCGCGAGATTCGAATCATGCACATAAGATCGCTGGTCGTGAGCAGCCTGGTCGCGGTGACCGCGGCCGTCCTGGGTGCCGATGACTACACCCTCGGTCCCGAATCTTCCGCCCGCGCGGCCGGAGTGCCCGAAGGGCGTGTGGAGTCCTTTGAGTTCAAGGAATCGCGTGTGTTCCCGGAGACCACGCGCGCGTGCTGGTTGTATGTTCCGGCGCAGTACGACGGCGCCACGCCGGCCGCCCTGATGGTCTTTCAAGACGGCCATGCCTATGTCTCCCCCACCGGGCAGTTCCGGGTGCCCGTCGTCTTCGACAACCTCATCGGCGCGCAGGAGATGCCGGTCACGATCGCCCTGTTCGTGAATCCCGGGCATCGCGGAACGGACGGCCCGGCGGCCGACGGTTGGGGCAACCGCAACAACCGCAGCCTCGAGTATGATTCGCTGGGGGACGCCTATGCCCGGTTCCTCCTGGAGGAGTTGATCCCCTACGTCACCAACCGCTGGCAGCTCCACCTGAGCCCCGATCCCGGTCGGCGCGCCATCTGCGGCATGAGCAGCGGCGGAATCTGTGCATGGACCACGGCCTGGGAACGCCCCGACCAGTTCGGAAAGGTGATCAGCCACATCGGGAGCTTTGTGAACATCCGCGGCGGCCACGTCTACCCGGCGCTGATCCGCAAGACCGAGCGCAAACCCATCCGCGTGTTTCTGCAGGATGGCAGCAACGATCTCAACAACCTCCACGGCAACTGGCCCCTCGCCAACCTGCAGATGGCGGGCGCGCTCGCTTTTGCCGGCTACGACCACCGCCTGGTGATGGGTGACGGTGCGCACAACGGACGACACGGCGGCGCCCTCTTTCCCGAGTCGGTGCGGTGGCTCTTCCGTCCCAACCTCAGCCGGCTGCCCGCTCCTGAATCCCGGGACAATCTCGCCGGGGACGAGGCGCTCGTGAAGCTCCTCCCGGAAGGCGGCGTCCCGGGCGACTGGCAACTCGTGAGCGCCGACCACGAGTTCACGGATGCCGCCTGTGCGGACGCAGCGGGCAACTTCTACTTCAGCGATCTTCCCCGCGGCCGGATTCACCGGGTCCGGGCCGAGCCGAACGGCGCCAGCTTCGTCGTGGAAGCGTGGCTCGAGAACGGTCCGCGGATCAGTGGGATGAAGTTCGGCGCTGACGGTCGGCTTTATGCGTGCGTACCGAGGCAGGGCACCAACAGCAGCGGGCGGATTGTCGTCATGGACCCGGCAAGCAAGTCGCTCGAGGTGGTCGCCGTGGATGTCGCCCCCAACGACCTGGTGGTCTCCAGCGCCGGTTGGATCTACTTCACCGATACCGGGGCCGGGGCCGTGGTTCGTGTCCCCACGTCGGCCCGGGGCATGTCCCGACCTTCCCCGGTTGCCGCGGGCATCAAGAGCCCGAACGGAATCGGTCTGGCGCCGGACGGGCGGCAGTTGTACGTGAGCGAATACCGCGGGACCAATGTCTGGTCGTTCCTCGTGGCCGAGGACGGCTCGCTGCGCGGCGGCGAACGGAGCTCCGAATTGCGGGCGCCCGTCGATCGTGGCGAAAGCGGAGGTGACGGGATGACGGTGGATGCGGCGGGGCGGGCGTGGATCACGAGCCGGGAAGGCATCCAGGTCTTTGATGCCGCCGGCCGGCTCGGAGGCGTGGTCGCCCGTCCGCCGGGGAAGGGCGTCGTCAGTTGCGCGATCGCGGGTGCCAGGCGGGACTGGCTCTTCGTCTGCAGCGAGGGGCGGGTCTACGGGCGCAAGGTGATCCCGGCGATTCACTGACCGAGCGAAACTTCCCATGAACCTCCCCCGGAGCGCGGACTTCAGTCCGCAGGAAGCCACGCCGGCGCCGGGACGTCCCTGCGGGCTGAAGCCCGCGCTCCTCAACGGTACACGGGCCATCGCGCATGGCCTTGAGGCCAAGGGGATTTCCCAGGAACGTCAGGCGCTCCGGCGCGCGACTTGCATCGCTTCCACGAAGCGGCGGGCGAGCGCGGTGAGGTCCGTCCATTTCTCCCCCTCGAGGATGGCGGTCGAAACCAGGGACGAGCCCACGCCCACGGCCGGGCAGCCCGCCTTCACGAAACCGGCAAGGGTCTCGAGGTCGACACCTCCCGTGGGCACCAGCCGCAGATGTGGCAACGGGGCTCGCAGCGATTTCAAATAGGCCGGGCCCAGCCCCTCCGCAGGGAAGATCTTCACGAAATCCGCGCCCGCCTCGTACGCGTTTTGCGCCTCGGTCGGCGTATACGCGCCCAGCATGATCGGGCACCCGCCATGGTGGCTGAGGGGGACCAGTTCCGGACGGCAGACGGGGCTCACGACGAACTCGGCCCCGGCGGCGAGCACGGCCCGGCACGAAGCCGCATCCACCACGCTGCCGGCGCCGACCACGGCGCGTCCGGCCAGGGCTCGGGACGCCGCTTCGATCAGTTCCAGCGCCTGGGGCGTGGTGAGGGTGATTTCCAGCGCCGTTACCCCGCCGGCCAGCAGCGCCTCGGCGAGGGGCAGGATGGACAGGGGCCGGGCGGACCGCACAATGGCGATGATCCCCGGGTCGAGCAGGCGACGCCGCGTCGCTTCAGCCTGGCGTGCGGCCATCACAGGTTGTCCACGAACCGTTGCATGGCTTCCTCCTGCGCCATGATCGATTGCACCAGGCGGAACTGGGTGCGGCACCGGTCCAGATTGTGATGCGGCCGATGAACGCGGAAGTAAACGTCGCCGCGCAGGTAGTCCGTCAGGAACCGGATCCCGATGGTGAAAGTGATCAGCCGTCCGGCAAAGGCCAGGTGCTTCCTCTCGCCGGACGTCAGGAACCCGCGCGTCGCCTCGACATAACCCCGCGCGAGGGCTTCGAACATCGGCATCTGCATCGCGACCTTCGAGAGATCCTCCTCGTCCTCGAGCGTCGGGCTGGTCGTGGTTCGGACCATGTCGCCGAAGTCATAGTGCACGAGGCCCGGCATCACGGTGTCGAGGTCGACCACGCACATGGCCCGGCCGGTCTCCCAATCGAGCATCACATTGTTGAACTTGGTGTCGTTGTGCGTGATGCGTTCCGGGATTTCGCCCCGGGCCATCGCGTCAAGCAGGGTGCCGACCCAGGACTCTTGCGCGAGCGCAAACTTGATTTCCGCCGCGGCGTTCGACGCGCGGCCGTAGCCGTCCTCCTCGACGGCCTGCTGCAGGCTGGCAAACCGCTTCCGGGTGTTGTGGAAATCGGGGATGGTTTCGTGAAGCCGGCTGCCGGGAAGATCGGCCAGCAGGCTTTGGAATTCGCCGAAGGCCCGCCCCGCTTCGTAGGCCTGCCCGGGGGTTTGCACCGCCTCGAACGACTGGACCCTCTCGACAAAGACGAACGTGCGCCAGAAGTCGCCATTCCCGTCGCAATAGAAAGGCCGTCCGTCGTGGGTGGGGACCACGACCAGCGCCCGGCGGGTGCGCTGACGCGCGCCGCCGCTGCTGAGCTTGTGCTGCAGGTGGGTGGTCACCCGCATGACGTTGTCCATCACCTTCTCCGGCTCCCGAAACACCGACTGGTTGACCTTCTGGTGGATGTAACGCACCAGGATGCCACCCTGATCGTACGTGGCGGTGTAGGTCTCGTTGATGTGTCCGATTTTGCAGGGCTCCGCATGCAGGATCTGCCCGTAGATGCGGAACTGCTGCGAGATGTCCTGGAGATGTTGTTCGCGGTGCAACGGCATGTTTGTCTGGTTCGGTTCCCGGGCGTCGATCCTGGTCCGACTCGCCCAACGCGGCGGATTTCATGCAAAGTTGAAGCGGCTCCCCATGGCGAACTCAAGCCATTTCTCCCGAAGCGGCTGCTTACGGCGCGACTGGATCGCAAGCCCCGGCGCCCGACCGGCGCCCGGTTCGCCTTGCCGTGCGTCCGCGTCATCTTGGGTGAATAATCCAAATTCCAGCTTCGACTCCTTGATGATGCTGATGCGAACGTCCATCGGGCTTTGAGCTGACCGCCATGACCGGACCCGACCCAATCTCCGGGCAGCCTCCTGGCATGGAGGACGAGGTGAACCGCCTGGCGGTGGTCATGGCGCACTATGCCGACATGGTCTACGGCACCAGCCGGCGGGTGCTCGGCAATGAAAGTGACGCGGCGGATGTGGCGCAGGAGACTTTCTACCAGTTCCTGCGTCACGCGGACCAGATCACCGGGTCCATCGGAGCCTGGTTGCACCAGGTGGCCACCGGCCGCGCCATCGATCTGGTGCGAAAGAACGCCGCCCGCCGGCGCCGGGAAGCTGCCTACGCCGCGGAAGCCCCGCACTTCCCGGACACCTGGGGCGAGGTGGAACCGCTCGTGGACGAGGCCCTGGCGGCGTTGCCGGACGACGAGCGCGAGTTGCTGGTGCTGCATTTCCTCGAACGCCAGACCATGACGCAGCTGGCGGAAGCCTATGATGTTTCCCAGCCAACCATCTCGCGACGCGTCGCGGCGGCGCTGGATTGTCTGCGCGCCCAACTGCGCGCCCGGGGCCTCGTCGTGGGCGTCGTGACCCTGAGCACGATGCTGCCCGGCGCAGGCTATGCAGCGCCACCCGCCGTGATCCAGGCACTCGGGAAGATGTCGCTCGCTCACGCCGCTTCGGCCGCAGCCTCCGCGGCGTCCGCGGCCACGAGCGGAGGGGCGGCGACATTCCTGGCTGCGGCCGTCTCCAAGAAGGCACTTCTGGCCGGCGCCAGCCTGGCGCTCGCCCTGATCACGTGGCTGGTATGGCGCCCCCCGGCCGCTCCGCGCGCGGCTCGGGATGCCGCACCCGCGGGCTCCCCACGCATCCAGGCCGTCGCTGCCGGGCAGGAATCGCCTGTGAGTGGACCCGTCGCAAGCAGTCCACCTGAGCTGGCCCCACCCGCCCCCTCCGCTGCGCCGGCGATGCCCGTGGATCCTGGCCCGGTTGCGGGCGCGGGATTGTCGGGCGGGCCCGGCCCCACGACGAATGGAACGACGCGGTGGACCGTGAGCGCCGTGAGCCGCTTCGGCGGCCGCCTGCCCTTGGGCGCTGGCGGTGGTTCATTCTCCGGGGTGGCGGGTGCCTACGTGACGATGTCCGCTCCGCCGACCGGAGCTTCGACCGTCGTCGCCGGTCAGGCAACGGCCTCGAGCTTCTTCGCTCCCTGGGGTTTCCCCACAAATCCCGCCGCCCTGGGAGCGTCGCGACCAAGCTCGATGGACAGGGCCGGCGCTCCGGTGCCCGGCGCCCCTGGCGCACGAAGCATCTGGTTCGGCGGCGGTGCTGCGGCAGGTATGGCCCTCACCAACGGCGCGTTCTCAGCCACGCAGTCCGTGTCTTCTCTCTTTGACCCGACCCGTGCAACTCCGCCCCGTGCACTTCCATGAACCCACGCTTCCGACTTCGCGCACACGTCCCCGGTCTCGCCCTGGCGCTCGCGCTCTGTCCACTCCATGGTGCCCCGCCATACCCCACCGAGATCACCGTCAACATCACGCCGCCCGGAGCCGTTGCCGCGGGTGCCGCATGGCGGTTGGCCGGGGAAGAACTCTGGCGGCCGGCGGGCGTCGCCCAAACCAACGTATCCCCCGGGATGCTCCTGCTTGAATTCCGCGCGATTCCGGGCTGGGAAACGCCCTCGGAGCGCACCGTCAACTTGTCGTCGGAGTCCATGGTCAGCCTGTTCGTCGAATACGTGGCCCAGCCTCAATACCCGATCGAGTTGTCGACCACCTTCGGCGGGTATCTGCATACCGAAGCCTGGTCGCCGACGGGCTTCAGCACGCTGGACGGCAGACTGGACCGGGCCCCATCCCTCGCCTGGGAATCGGCGGTGCGGTTTCCGCGCACGGCGCGCATGCCGACGAACAACCTGGGCTGGCGGGTGCGTGTGTATGCCTTGGCCCAGCCGCACTACCAATTTGTGGGGTGGCAGGGTGACCTTTCCGGCGCTCGCAACCCGATCACGCTCGTGATGAACCGGCCCTACCGGATCCGAGCGCTGTTCGAGCGAGCCCTGGGCCTGGCACCGGCCATGGCGGTACACTCGGCCGGGGACTACCACGCTTCCGGCTCGCTCGTCGTGCATGGGCAGTTCATCTACGAGCCGGCCGACCGGCTTCGGGAATTGCGCTGGCGGCCTGAACTCCCAAAAGGTTGGTCGCTCGCGGGCGTGTCCGGCTTGGGAGGGCCGATCATTGAGGACGGCGAGGTCCGCTTCACGGAGTGGCTCGGCCACAATCCGATTCACTTCAACATGACCCTCGCGGTTCCGGCGAATGAGTCCGGGCCCCGAGCGCTCGCGGGAGAGGTGGAGTTTTCCTTTGTCGACGGAACGAACTCGTTCGTCCGGTCGGTGCGGGCCCTCGCCTTTCCTGGAAACGAACTGCTCGTGAACTCCCGGCCATCGCCGGCGGCAATTCTGGATCTGAGCCTGGTGAATGCCCGGCCGGTCCTCCAGCTTCGAGGCGAGATCGGCCGCACCTACACGGTGCAGCAGGTGCCGGAGTTCCTCATGAACTTCGAGCGATTCTGGTGGTTCCTGGCGGACGTCACGTTCACCAACTCACCCCAAACCTGGGTGGATGACAGCTTCTCGGCCGGGTTTCCCTCAAGTATGTACCGGGCCGTCTTGATCGAATAGCCGCGACCCGTCGCCTTGACCGGTGACGCGCCAGGCCCGCCATTTTCCGCCTCGCCGCCGCTTCAAATGTGTTACGATGCGGCCATGCAATCCCCGCTTATCGCCGCCCTGCTCCTGCTGAGCGCCCAGGCTGGCGAACCCATGCGCACCGAGAGCAACGTCCCGACCGAACTGACGTTCACGGCGAAAGGCCCCCCCGACGCCGGCAGCGCGGAAGCCATGTTGGAGGCCCGGTTCACCATGCCCGACGGTCGCGAATGCGTCGTTCCTGGTTTCTGGACCGGGGGGGCAACCTGGAAAGTCCGCTACGCCTCGGCCATCCCGGGGCGGCATCGTTGGCGGACAACCTTCAGCGATCCCCGGGAGGCCGGGTTGCATGGCGTCGAAGGAACCCTCGAGATCGTCCCGTACGCCGGGGACAATCCGCTCTACCGGCATGGCCCGATCCGGGTGGCGTCGGACCAGAGGCATTTCGCCCATGCCGATGGCACCCCCTTTTTCTGGCTGGGTGACACGTGGTGGATGGGCCTGACGCGGCGCCTCGAGTGGCCCGCGGACTTCCAGACCCTCGCGGCCGATCGGCGGGCCAAGGGTTTCAACGTCGTGCAGATCGTCGCCGGTCTGTACCCGGACATGCCGGCGTTTGACGCGCGGGGCGCCAACGAGGCCGGGTTTCCGTGGGAAACGAACTACGCCCGGCTGCGTCCGGAGTACTTCAACGCCGCGGATCGCCGGATCGCGTATCTCGCGGAACAAGGCTTGGTGCCCTGCATTGTGGGCGCGTGGGGGTATCACCTGCCGTGGCTGGGCCGGGAACGCATGGAACGTCACTGGCGGGAGCTCATCGCTCGATGGGGAGCATGGCCGGTGGTGTGGTGCGCCGCCGGTGAGACCACGATGCCCTACTATCTTTCCACCACGAAGGCGCAGGACGTGGAATTGCAGCGGCGCGACTGGACGGAGGTCATTCGTTACATCCGCGCCCACGACCCCTTTCACCGCCTGGTCACTTGTCATCCCTCGCAGACCGCCCGCGATTCGGTCCGCGATCCCTCGGTGCTCGATTTCGACATGCAACAGACCGGGCACGGCTCGGCCGCGGCGCAACACGCGGCGCTGGGTCGTCGCGGCTGGCAGGCGCAACCCGTGATGCCGGTGATCAGCGGCGAATCGCGATACGAGGCCCTCGAGATCCAGCCCACGCTCACCGACCGCGAGGCGCGCGAGGCCTTCTGGGCCCACGTCCTCAGCAGCGGCTGCGCGGGACACACCTATGGCGCCAACGGCATCTGGCAGGTAAACCGGCGCGGCCAGCCCTACGGAAAGTCCCCCGGCGGCAACAACTGGGGCACCACCCCGTGGGACGACGCCATGCGCCTTCCCGGCGCCACGCAGTTGAGCCGGGCCAGGCAGTTCCTGGAGACGGTGCCCTACGGACAGTTCGCCCCCTCACCTGCCGCCGAGGCCGCGTGGACCGACGGCCCTCAGGACCCGCCACCGTTTGCCTGCGGCGCCGGCGACCGGATCCGGCTGGTCTACGGTTTGAGCACACGCCCGTTTACCGTGGCCGGTCTCCGAACGGACGCCTCCTACCGGATCGCCCGCTTCGATCCCGTCACCGGCGAACGCGGAGAGCTCGGACGCACGCGCGCCGACGGCCAGGGAACGGTCCGGGTGGAAACCGGGAACAGTCCCCGGGACGGCGTCTGGCTGCTCGAAGTCGAGCCGTGACGGAACTTGCCGCGCCCGTCCCCGCTATTGCATGGGCAGCATGAGCTCGGTTCGCCCCGAACCGCGGATCACGACTGCTTTGACCTGTTCGCCCGGGCGGGCGGTGGTGAGGAGTCGCCCGATCAAGGCGCTCTCACTCTCGCGCGTGGACGACCCCGCCACCTCGACCAGGACGTCGTCCTTCCGGAAACCCGCCTTCTTGGCGGCGGCGTGCTCACCGTATTCACCGACATGCTGCACCAGCAACGCGAGTTGTTCCGGCCGCAAACCGCGTCGTTCGCGTTCCGCCTCTCCAAGGTCTTCGAGCCGCAGCCCGCCGAGCGCCATGGCGCGCATGCCCCAGGTGCCCACACGCCGCGAGATGTCCGCCTGGGTGCGCCAGCCTTCGGGCAGCGCCAGGGTGAGGCGATGTTCGGCTTGATCCCGCCGGACCACGACGGTCAGTGAACCCGCGTCGGGCGCCTGATGAAGCACCCAGCTCACGTCGGCCACGGACACGAGCGGTTGCCCTTCAAGGCTGATCAATTCGTCTCCAGGACGGATCCCGGCCCGGGCCGCGGGGGAGTCCGCGGTTGTGGCTCGAACCTGCCCGGCATGGTCCGCCGCCAGACCCAGCCCGATCGTCTCGGGGGGTGGGAAGGGGTAAATCAGCCGGGGCGGAATGGGCTCGCTTCGCTCGCGATGCATGGCGCGCCAGGCGTCGCCGATCTGGTGACAATGCACGCAACTGGCGACCAGTTTCCCTTCCCAGTCCAGGTTTCGCAGGTACTTCCCCTGAAGCGCCGGCATGTCCACCGGCGTCTTGTATCGGGTCGGCTGCCCCTGCTTGCCGGACAAGGCGGCCCGGTTCGCCGGGTAGCCGCGATGGACTTGCAGGGTGCGTTCAAGCGTCTCGCGGAACCCCTCCGTCGCCTCGTCCTGCGGGTCTTTCTGGTGCCGCCAGGAACCGTAGCGTCCGTAGACCGTCCCGTCGCCGTGGAAGAACATCACCGAAAAGGAGAGGTCGAAGTCGAACTGGAACCGCGCCAGATCGAGCGCGTTGGCGTTGATGACCCGCACGCACACGAATTGGTCCAGGAGCGGGGCGAGGTCCGACTGCTCCACCACAACCTTGGCATCAATGCCGGCGCAGGCCAGGCAGGGAATGCAGCGCAGCACGACGAGGAGCGGCTTGCCGGTCTTCCGGGCCTCGGCGAAGCCGCGCTCGTAATCGTCGTAGATCCAGCGCGCGTCGTTCTCGAGGCTGGCGCGGTCTTTGAGAATGGCCCCTTTGCGGTCGGCGACCGTCTCGGAGCGTCCCGTGACGGAAAACGCGACGAGCACGAGGGCAGCGATGGCGGAAGCGGCAGAGGCAACGGCGCGGTTCATGGCGCAAAGGTGGATGGCATCAAGGCCGGATGCAAAACCGTACTGCCGGCCTGCCGAGCGGGCTGCCGGCGACGGCGGACGTGCCAGTCCCCGGCGCGGCGGGCGCGGCGGGCAGCGGAGTGCCCGCCCTGCCACGAGTTGACCGCGCCGACTCAGACCGGGACGCAGCCCGCTTCCCGCGCGGTGGATCTACTTGGCGTACCGCTTCTGGAACTCAGCCTGGCGCTCCGCCCGGGCCTTGGCCTCGGCCGGGTCCATCTTGTTGATGTACCAGTTGTGGTTCGCGCTGTTGAGGACCTCCTCGAGCTTCTTCGCCAGGGCTTCCGCCGCCGCCACCTTCTTGTCGTCCCCCGACGCGCGGCCCTGGTGCACGAGTTCCTCCAGCTCTGGCACCATCTTGGAATAGAAGTGCTTGGCGACCTCGTAGGTCCCGTGCCAATGGGTGTAGTCCGGGCCCATCATCGAAGCGCCGTGGCGGGCGCGGCGGCCTTCATGATGCCAGATCTCGTACCAGGTGAAGTCGAGCGCGTTGGAGAACTGGACGGGGTTCATGAGAGGCTTCGCCAGCTTGTAGAGTTCGAGTCCGGGCACGGCGAACTTCTCGTGGTACAGGTCGATGAGGCTGTCGTACTGGACGTAGAAATTGTCCACCCATTGCTGCTCGTGGCAGTTGATGCACACGTTCTTCATGTTCGCGCGGCGCGTCTCCCAATTCACTTCGGCGCCCGCAAGCCCCATCTTCTTGTCGCTGACCTCCGGACGCACCGAGATCTCCGGCCGGTTGTTCCAACTGATCCGCATCCCGACATCGTGCGTGACCGCCTGGGCGGGGACGGCGGCGCGGTCCTTGGTGGCCGGGCGGCCCGGAGTGGCGCTCATGTGGCAGGTGGCGCAGGTCGGGGCCAGGTTGTAATCCTCGCCCACCACCCATTTCGAGGAGTCCAGGTTCAGCTTGTCCTTGAAGGCGCGGAAGGCGATGCCGTGCTTGGATTCGTAGTAGATCTCCATCTGCGGGTGGTCGGGACCCATGTGACACTTGCCGCAATTGTCCGGATTCCGGGCCTGCTCGGCCGAGAAGGAATGCCGGCTATGGCAGGCGGAGCAGGAGCCTTCGGAACCGTCGGGGTTGATGCGGCCAATGCCGGTGTTGGGCCACGTGGCGGGATCGAGTTTGCCGTTGGCCAGCACCTTCACCTCGCTGCCGTGGCATTGCCAACAACCGTTCACCGCGGCGGCGCTGTTCCCGTGCGGGAAACCGGGCGTCCGCATGCCGCGATTGCCTTCCACGACCTCGGCCAGGGTGTTGTCGAGCGACCCCAGGATGCGCGCGCCCTTCGAGTGGTGCGAACTGCCGAACTCCGATGCCTCCCTGGAATGGCAGCGGGCGCAGTCCTTCGGCGAGACGATGGTGGCGATGCGCTGCCCCTCGTGCATGAAGGCATCGGCGTCCCCCTCGGCGGCCATGTGGCACTCGAAACACGAAACATTCGCGCGGTGATGCTTGCTGGCGCCCCACTGCTGGTAGACGCCGGTACTGTCGTCCTTGTGGCAGTCGAGACACGCCTTGGACTCCTTCGAGAGTTCGGGCAACGCCCAGGCCTGGGCGTGCGCTCGGTGCATTCCAGCCGTGCTGGACAAGGCCAACAGACTGGCGACAAGACGGGCGAGGGAGGTCTTCTTCATAGGGACTGGGCTTTGGTCAAAGGGGATGGAGTGGATGGCTCGGCGTGCGGGTGTGTTCCCCAGCGATGCGCATAGGTGATCTCGCCGGCAAGGACCGGGACCGAGACGCGCACCAGGATGGTGTACACCAACAGGCCGAAGGCCCAGATCCCGAGGCACACCATGGTTTCGTGCAGCGTGGGCCGGTACTCGACGATCTCGCCGAGCGGCGACGGCACGAAGGCCGGGACGATCAGGCCCATGCCTTTCTCGATCCAGATCCCCACGATCGCGAGCACGCAGGCGAGATTCAGCGTCTTCAGGGCGCGCGAGGCCGGAAGCATGAACAGGACGGTCGCGACAAGGTTCATCGCCACCGCCGTCCAGATCCACGGCACGAGCGCGCGACGGCCGTGCAGGCCGAGGAAGAGGTACTGGGCCGAGGCAACGTGCCGCGTGTCCGCGTAGAACTCGGTGAACACCTCGCAGAGCAGCAGGAAGACGTTGATGATCATCGCCACCTGCACAATGCGGCGCAGGGTGAACAACGCGTCGTTGCTGACCTGGTGCCGCGTGTAGTGCCGGACGACCTGGAGGGTGAGAATGATGAAGGACGGTCCCGCGGCGAAGGCGCTCGCCAGGAAGCGGGGCGCGATGATGGCCGAATTCCAGAAGGGCCGCCCGCCCAGGCCGACGTACAGGAAGGCCGTGACGGTATGGATGCTGATGGCCCAGGCGATCGCCACAAAGACGAACGGGATGTAGAACTTCTTTGAAGGCCGTCGGCCGCAGTACGCGCAGTAGATCAGGTAGCCGCAGATGTGCAGGTTCAAGAGCAGGTACCCGTTGAGCGCAATCACGTCCCACGTGAGCATGGACATGGGGAAGTTGAACCGCAGGAGCAGGTGATGGAACCGGTCCGGCCGGCCGAGGTCCACGGTCACAAACAGCAGGCACATCAGGATGACCGAGACGGCGAGGAGTTCCCCGAAGATCACCACGTCATGCAGGTGGAGGTTCCGGTAGACGTACACCGGGATCACGAGCATGGCGGCGGCGGCGGCCAGGCCCACGAGGTAGGTGAAGTTGGCGATGTACATGCCCCAGGACACCTGGTCGGTCATGCCGGTCGTGATGAGGCCGTGGACCAGTTGATGGCAGTACGCATACACGCCCCCCAGCGCCACGATCGTCAGCGCCGTCATCCAGAGGTGATAGCGCCAGTCCCCGACGAAGCTCAGCCGGAAGCAGTCCCACAGGAAAGTCGCGTAACGCCTCATGCGCCCTCCGTCGCTTCCTGCCCCTCGGGGCCGGGGGCCATCGGATCGCGGTACCGGCTGCCGCGCTCGTCGAAGTAGTAGAAGAAGCGGGGCAGCGTCCCGACATCGGCCTTGAGCACGAACACCCGCTTGTGCTTGAGGATGTAATGCACGTCGCTCTCGGGATCGAGCACGTTGCCGAACTTCCGCGACCCGGTCGGGCACACCTCGAGGCACGCCGGCAGCCGACCCACGCGCGTCCGGTGCAAACAGAACGTGCACTTCTCCATGACGCCCTTTGGGCGCGGGCGATTGGAGAGAAAGGACATGTCGGGATTGATCTGGTCCTTGGGAATGCGGGGCTGGGTGAAGTTGAAGCGGCGGGCGAAGTAGGGACAGGCCGCTTCGCAATAGCGGCAGCCAATGCACCAGTCGTAATCGATCACGGTGATGCCGTCCGGTTCCTGCCAGGTGGCCTCGACGGGGCACACCTTCACGCACGGCGGGTTCGCGCACTGGTGACACTGAACGGGCATGTACCACTTGCCCGGACGCGGTACCTGGTCGGCGTCGTAATGGTGGTTGGCGGATTCGACGTCGATGCTGCCCTTCTCCATCTCGAGGACGCGGATGTACTGAATCTCGGGCGACCGCGACGGGTTGTTCTCCTCGACGCAGGCATGGACGCATTTCCGACAGCCGATGCAGCGGCTGATGTTCAGTCCGTAGACGAATTCGACGCCGTCGAGGGGCGGCGGTGCGGACACGTTCGCGTCGATCCCATACCGTCGCCTGACCTGCTCCCGGATCCGCTGCAGGGCGCGCTCCTTGTCCTCCGGGGTCATCTCCTTGTAGTGCTTCTGCAGAAACTCGTCGACGCTCGGCAGATCGTCGTCGGAAAGATGGCGCAGGGGCGACATCGCCGCGGCCAGGGCGGACAGACCTGCCGCCACCGCAGCGCCCTTGGTCAGCAAGTCCCGGCGGGACAGGCCGCATCCGGACTGGGTGGGCGCCACGCCGCCGGCGCCGGGAGTGGAATCACAAGGAGCCATGGTGAGAGAGGGGAACCGTCGCCGGGCCGTCTCCGTGAACGCGGAGCGGGTCGCGCCGGCCTCCGTGGCCGGTGGGCTCCTGCCGTCCCATGCGGAGGGTGTTCGGACCTGGGGCGGGCGGGAGCGCTCGGAACGGAGGCGCATGCGGATCGTGACATTCGATGCAGCGCCGCTTTGTCTGCGGTCCGCGGTGGCGGTCCCAATAACCGTTGATGCGGCCGTGCGAGCCGGCCTGCCAGTCGCGGAAGACCGGCCCGTGGCACTTGGCGCAGAGCAACTGCGGCTCGCTCCACGCGATCTCGTTCCCAAAGTCGTCGACGAACGCGTTCCGGTTCTTGGGGTGATGACAATTGAAGCAACGTGTGTTGAGGCCGTGGTCGAGCTGGATCTCGGTGTGCTGGGTCAGCGGGCGGAGCGTCTCCGCAGGCGAAGGGATGATCCGGTGACAGTCCATGCACTGATACGTGAAGCCGGCCACGGCGTACTCCGGCCGGGGCTTGGGCTGGCGGACGGGCGTCGGATCGGTCGCCCAGGCCGGGGTCGGCTTCGCCGCCAGGATCGGAAGCGGCGGCGGAAACGGATCCAGCATCGCCACGGTCGCGACGACGACCAGGGCCAGGGGCACCCAGAAGGTCGGCCACCGTTTCATGGGATCGGGCGTCGGGGTGAGGTCACAGTGACGCCAGTCTGCGGCAACTCCGGCCGACCTGCCTTGACGCGGCTCAAGGTGTGGACACAAAGGCGGGGTTGCTTCGCCTCGCGGGGCGCGCCCGGGCCGCCCCTCGCCGAGCCGCCTCGAGCGCGCGGACTTTGAAAAGTCCGCACCGGACGCGATCGCGCGGCTGTCGGGATTGCATTCATGTCAGGGCTGGTTCGGCTGGCGAAATGGCACGGTTCGCCCGGCGCATGGCTCCCGGTCAATACGAGAACTCAACCTGCGCCCACACCTTGTGAACATCCAGGGCCTCGGCAGGCGGATACGGGGCGTCCTGGCCGTCGTAGTAGGCGTACTTGGCCAACACCGCCCAGTGCTTTCCAAGCTTGCGGCTGACCACGACGTCGAACTCGTGGCCGAAGTCGGCGTCACCGGCGTCAGCATGGAACTGGTGATACACGAACCGCAGCGGGATGGCGCCGGGCAGCGTCAGCTGGGCATGGGCGTACAGGTCCTGGAGACCGGCGGCGGGCGTGTTGAGGAAGACGTCCGCCCAGCCGTTAAACGCGTGCAAGGTCGCCAGGGGGGTTCGCACGGCCGTGCCGTTGTCGGAACCGAGCACTTCCCAGCCGACGCCCAGGCTGACCGGCTTGACCGTGGCGCCCGCTTCGAGGTTGTAGTAGGGGGCCGCGTAATCGAGATCGCTGCTCCCGTAGTCCGTCTGCCAGGCGAACTCACCGCGGTAATCGAGCGTGAACCGCGACTTCACCGGCACCTTGCCGGCAACACTGAGCCCGTAAGTGGCGCAGGCATTGTTGCCGCCCGCTCCGTTCTCGAGATCGAAGAGGTAGGCGTAGCCGGTGACTTTTGCGGCCGGATGGGCACTCCACGCGGCATGCACCACGTGGGAGTTGGATTGCAGATCCTTCTGCGCCGGCGCCAGGCCGGGAACGTTGCCGAACACCCGGTTCACCCGGCCGACCCAGCTGTAGGTAAGGGCGACGTCCTCGAGCGTCGTGTTCTGCAGCGTGACCCCGTCGTAGGTTTGCTGGTTCTGACGCCAGTTGACGTCTCCCAGGAACCGCTGGTTGTCCAGCACGAGCCGTTGCCGGCCCCCTTTCAAGGTGGTTTGCCAGTTGGTATTGCCGTAGCTGAGCCAGGCTTGGTTGATCTCGGTCGTGGGTGGATCCGCCACGCTGGTCTTGCCGTTGGGCGTCTCCCCCGGGTAGTAGGCGTTGTTGATGTCCCCCAGCACCGAGACGTTCTCGCCCTCGATCATCCCTTGGAAGCCGTAGAGCGCCGCGGTCGTGAGTCCGAACCGCGTGCGAACGGTGAACGCGTCCGAAGCCTCGAGCCCGCTCTGGTCGGCATGTTCCCAACGCAGACGGACGTCCACGCCGATCTTGCTGCGCCCGATGGCGTCGGGTAACGCACCGTTGAAGAAGCTGTCGAGCGTGCCGGGTTCGGGCTTCGCGGCCGGCGCCGGCGCGGAACTGCTGGTCGCCGTCGGACCGGAGGCGTTCCCCGGCGGCGGCGGCGTCTGTGCGCGGATGTCGAAGGCGGGGCAGAGCATCCCGGCGAGCACCAAGCCGCTCGTAGCCCGGCGGGCGCGGTTTGACGGATGGGCAATCGGCATGCCTGGTGTGTACCGGGCCGGACCCCGCCGGTCATTGATGTGGATCAACGTGCGCTTTGTCCCCGTCTCGCGCCACTGGTCCCTCTCCCGTGCGTCTGGTCACATTTCCTTCGCGAGTTGCCACGATCCACGTACCTGTAGTGCGTCATGAACACGGCAGGCGAAGACACACGCGCATCGGATCTCATCCGGATGTTTCCGCGGGTACCCCGGCTTCCGCAGGTGCCGCGCGCGCGGTTCGAAGGTTCAATCTACCTGGTGCTTGGGTTGGCTGCCCTTGCCTTGGTCTGGCTGCTCCAGTCGTCGATTGTGCAGTTCGTGCCGCGCGCCGGCACCTTTGCGGAGCGCCTGCGAGATACACCGGAGATCCTGGTCTCGCCCAGCTACGCGCAACGAATCGCCGTGCCGGTTCCCGCGGCCGCGGCCCCGCGCGGACTGACTCTCATCGAAGCCAGGCCCAACCAGCCCCAGCCGAGCAACGCCGCCGGGATGAAGCCGGTCAGTTGACCCGTCCCCGTCCGGCCCGCCACGCAGGCGCTGCCATGATCACGGCCCGGCGAGGCACCGCCGGCTTGCGAGGCAAGCGAGGTCGCGCCATGCTCGCGACCCAGTCGTCCACTTGCCATGAACAAGCCGCTCACCCTCGCGTGCCTCGGTTGTGGCGCGCGCGCTCAAACCTATACGCAGCTCGCCGCGCGACGTCCCGATCGCTTCCGGATCGTTGCCGGCGCCGACCCGGTGGCCGAGCGCGTCGCGAAGATTCGACGACACGCCCATGGAGGGGAGTTTCGGGCGTTCCCCGATGCCGAGGCGCTGCTCGCGGCGGGCAAGCTGGCGGACGTGATGATGATCGCGACCCAGGACAACTCCCATTTTCAGTTCTGCCACCGCGCGCTTGAGCTGGGATACGACGTGCTGCTGGAGAAGCCGATTGCCACGCGGGTGGAACAGGTCCTCGAAATCGAGCGGCTGGCCCAGGCCAGGCAGCGTCGCGTGATGGTGTGCTTCGTCCTTCGCTTCGCCGCGTTTTACCGAAAGGTCCGCGAGATCATCCGCTCGGGAGCTCTCGGCGAGCTGGTGTCGATTCAGGCCAGCGAAGGCGTCATGCCCTGGCACCAGGCCCACTCGTTCGTGCGCGGGCATTGGTCGGTCGTCAGCCAGAGCTCGCCGATGATCCTGTCCAAGTGCTGCCACGACACGGATATCGTGCACTGGCTTGCGGACCGGCGTTGCCGGCGCGTGGCCAGCTTTGGATCGCTGGAGTTCTTCCGCGCCGAACGCGCACCGGCCGGAGCTCCGGCGCGGTGCACCGATCCCTGTCCCGCGTCGGAAACGTGCCCCTACAACGCGCTCCGGTACACGACGGACATGCGCTTCCCCTGGCTCCCGATGGTGTTCGATCGCGCGACCGAAGCGTCCGTGGAGGAGATCACGGCGTGGCTGCGGTCCAGTCCCTGGGGACGCTGCGCGTACCGGTGCGACAACGACGCCGTGGACCGCCAGGTCATCGCGATGGAATTCGAGGGGGGACTGACGGGAACCTTCACCATGACCGCGTTCGAGCAGGGGCGTCACCTCGAGGTGTACGGCACCCGCGGGGTCCTCAAGGGCGGGGAGACTTACCGCAAACACTTCGGCGCCCACCTGGTGTTGCTGCCGCATGAAGGCGAACCGGTGCGCTACACCGTCCAGGCCGAAGACGGCGGGTACGAGCTTCACGGCGGCGGCGATCCCGGTCTGGTCGAGGCACTCTACGCCGAGATGACGAAGCCACCCGGCGTCCCGCTCGAGGCCGGAATCGACTCGACGGTGCACAGTCATTTGCTGGCGTTTGCGGCGGAGCAGGCCCGGCTGACCGGCCGGGTGGTTGAACTCGAAGAACTCCGTCGTGCCCCGCTGAACCGGGCGAACTAACGAGGCTCCCGGGCGGCACGCTCAGAGCCGCAGCCCCAGGCTGATGACGGCCTCGCGTGGTCGGGTGATCCGGCGGGCGGCGATTTGTTCGAGCGCGGCGTTCACGAGATCAGGCCCCGCTCGCGCAGGGTATCGACGATCGACGAGGCGATCAGCTGGGCCTGGTTGCGTTCAGGATTGCTCTCGCGCGGCGGACAGCCCGAGGCCGGCGGTTCGACATAGCCGAAGTCCGAGAGAATGCACTGGAGCGATTGTTGAAGGCGCTCGCGGTTGACCTGTTGACCCTGGGTCAACGGCTGCCGGCTGCGGCCCATCTCGAAGCCGCGCAACTCGACGGCGGCCCGGAACCCCTCGGGGAAGTCGGCCGAGTAAAGCATCGTGTCGAACAGCTCCAGCAACCGGTATTGCAGCCGCATGGCCTCGTCGAGTTGACGGGCCCGCGCGAGCTCGAACAATTGCCGCGTCAGCTCAGGGACGACCCCGCTCGTGGCGTGGGTACCCCCGTCGGCCCCCACCAGCAACATCGGCACCAGCACCGCCTCCCAGCCGGTGAGGAAGGAGAAATCGGGTCGAAGCGGCCGGATCGCCGTGATCATGCGCATCATGAAGGCGAGGTCGCCCGAGGAGTCCTTGATCCCCACCACCCGCGGGAACTCGGCCAGACGTCGCAGCGTCGGAACATCGATCGGGCTCGCGAACATCGGGATGTTGTACAGCGTGACGTCAATCGGGCTGTGCCGCGCAATCTCCTCGAAGTAGGCGTAGACCGAGTCGGGGCTGAGCCGGTAATAGAACGGCGAGACGATCGCGACGGCCCGCGCCCCGAATCCGGCGTAGGCCTCGCATGCCGCCAGCGTTTCCCGAACGTTCGCCTCGGCCGCTCCCGCCAGAACCGGCACCCGTCCGGCAGCCTGTTCGCAGACGATCCGCACGATGAGCCGGCGTTCCTCCGGCGTGAACCGCACGAACTCACCCGTGGATCCGTTCGGGTAAAGTCCGTGCACGCCGCGCGCGATGAGCCACTCCACGTACCGACGCAACTCCGGTTCGTCGATGGCACCGCGTGCGTCCAGCGGCACCAGGTGCGGCGTGAGAATGCCCGTGATGCGCTCGCTCATGCCCGGAGCCTGTCGACAAAGCACGTCCGTGGGGAGCGCAAACTCCTCAGAAGCTCCACTGCGCGCTCAAGGCCACCGCGTTGCTCAGGAACTCGTAGTCGCCGTCCGCAGTCTGTCCGGCGGCGGAGGGAGCGCTGCCGCTGACGGTGCGCGTCGGGCCGTAACCGAACTGGTAGGCGAGATCCAGTTGGAGATGCTTCGAGCGGAAGCCGGCGCCGACGCTGAAGAAATGCCGGTCCTGGTCGGCCACCAGGGGCGTGTAATTGGCGTCGGGGACCGAGTTCTCGTTGAAGATGTAGCCGGCGCTGACGGACCAGCCGCCGTTCAGGTAGCGGGTGGCGCCGAACTCGTAATACCAGCTCGATTGCCAGTCCAGGGTCAGCGGGATGTCCTGCGGCAGCAACGGCGGAAACGGCGCGGCCTGTTCGAGGACCACCGTGCCCAGGCGGTCCCAGCCGGTGAGGTCGGCGTTGAACTCGAGATTCCACTTGGGCGTCGGGCGATACGAGACGCCAAGAATGGTCTTCCACGGCAGCGGATAGTCCGCCGCCGCGTCGAGGTGCTGGGCGGGAATGACCGGCAACATGCCCGGGATGGCCACGTTGTTGAAGAACGCCGTGTTGCCATCCAGGCCGATCACCGTCTCGCTTCGGAAAGTCGCGCCGAAGGAGAGGGGTTCGAGCGGACGCCAGATGACGCCGACATTGTAGCCCACGTTCCAACCATCGCCTTCGAAGCGGAATTCGTCGTAAGGCTGGGTCGGCCAGACCAGACCGCGAGCAAGGTCCAGGTCGCCCCGGGTGATCGTCGGCCCCGCCGCAATCGAGACGTTCGGAAGCACGCGCCAGGCCGCCACGGGATTGATGGTGTAGGTGGTCAGTCGCCCTTCGGTGGCGATGGTGCGGAAGCCGCTGTCGTCGGGCCACTCCGAGCTCAGGCCGAAAGGCGAATAGACGCCAAGCCCGAAACTTAATGGAAGCTTCTTAAGGCCGTAGGAGTAATAGAGCTGCGGGATGAGATGAAGGTCCCCCGCGGCGCTCGATTCGTTCCCGCCCGGTCCCTCGTACGTGGACCGGATGTGCAGCCCGTACACGCCGCCCCGTACCTGGTGTCCGGGCAGGAATGCCAAGCCCGCGGGGTTGTAGTAGATCGCGGACGGATTGTCGGCCGTCGCCACGAAGGCCATCCCGCGTCCGATCACAAACGCATCCTGATCGGGGAGATCGAACCCGGTGCCGAACGCGGTGGTGGACCCACCCAGAAGGAAAGTAGCGAGTCCGGTGGTTAAGGGGCGTTTCTGGAGGATGAGCATGGCGTGGTCTCTAACACCTTGGTCCGGTCGCCGTCAATCGTGCACCTGCAGGGCGCTCTTGAGCGTCTCCAGACTCCCGTAGCGGGGTTGCCACCCGGTGGCCTTGAGCCGGGCATTGCTTCCGGTAAAATCCACCAGCATGTCCTCCACCCAGGAGGGGTGGATCGGGGAACGGAACCAGCGCCAGCGCATCGCCGTGACCAACCGTGCCGCCCACACCGGCACCGTGGGCACCCGCTTCGCGCCGACAATCTTCCAGACGTCACGCATCCGCAGGTAGTCGTCGGGAACCACGTTGTACGGCCCCGGCATCTCGGTTCGGAGCGCCTGCACGAAGGCCGACGCGACGTCATCCTCGTGAATGAATTGCCGGCGCGGATTGCAGCCGGGGAAGTTCGTGGCGTTCCGCCGCATCGCTTCGAGGCTCACCCGGTTTCCCGGACCCATGATGTAGATCGGGCGCAGGAAGGTGGTCAGGACTCCGGCGGGATCGAGAATCCCGGTCAGCCGCCGCTCCACTTCCGCCTTGGTGCTCCAATAATAGAAATAGGGATCCACGCCCCCCTGGGGAAAATCCTCCGTCACGTTCGACTGGCCCCGCGCGAGCCGTGGATCGTACACGGCCATGCTGCTGGTATGGATGAAGCGTCGGACGCCGTTCCGGACGGCCGCCGCGGCGACGTTGTCCGCCCCGTTGAGGTTGATGTCATCCCGGTCCGCGGCCGGCATGCGCGCGGACCACAAGACGATGCAGGCTGCGTGGATCACCACGTCGTGACCCGCCATCGCGGTTGGCACCTGCGGGGACCGGATGTCCATCTGGAGGAACCGCACCTTGGGCGGATACCCATTGTCACGGGCGCTGAGGCCAATGCCGGTGATGCTCTCCACCTCCGGCAGCGCGTCCAACCGTGCGGCCAGCACCCGCCCGACATAACCGCTGATCCCGGTGATGAAAAGGCGCAGGCCCATGAGAGTCGCCCCCCTATTTCGCCGCGGGATCCGCTGAGCCCGAGACGGCGGCGCGCCGGAAGAACTCATTGACCCCGAGCACGCGCGTCAGCCACGCGCC
>CAZHUS010000088.1:0-34411 GCA_964535555.1 uncultured Verrucomicrobiota bacterium | reverse complement strand
GCTTACCCGCCCGCCGTCCCCGCCGCCCAGACGGGGTTGCCAATACGGATACGGATGATCCATCCTCCCATCCCGAAATATTCCCAACGGAAGAAGCGCAGGAGACCGAACGGCAACGCCTATTCAGGATTGTGGAAGATTTGTCCAAGTGGGAGAACTCAGCCAACATCGAAGTCATTCAAACCGCACGCGCCGAGATATTAAAGTCCACCGGCGGCAGACCTCTGACCTTCTTTGATCCATTCTCCGGCAATGGCTCAATTCCGCTCGAAGCGCAGAGACTTGGCTTGGCTGCAAACGCTGGCGATCTGAATCCTGTGGCAGTCCTAATTACCAAAGCCGTTGTAGAGATTCCAGCGCTGTTCGCTGGCTTACCTCCCATCAACCCAGAATCACGCGGGAGGTTTGGCAATCGAGAGGGATGGCGAGGCTCTGCCGGCCTGGCTCAAGACGTGCGCTACTACGGGGGCCAGCTTCTTAGGCTCGCTGAATTAGAAGCGGGTGACCTGTATCCAAAGATCACGTTGCCAGAAGCATATGGTTGCACAACTGCAACAGTCTTGGCTTGGCTCTGGGCGCGCACGGTTAAGTGTCCTAACCCGGCCTGTGGGGCAATGATGCCGCTTGCAAGCAAGTTCTGGTTGTCTAAGAAGCAAGGTCGTGAGGCGTGGGTGGCACCCTTAGTCACTGTCGCCACGAAGAAGATCCACTTCGAGGTGCGAACAGGAAGGCCGGATGTGGCAGAGGTTGCTTCTATTTCAGCAGGCACTTGCGTCACAAACGACAAGGGAAAGAAAGTTAAGGCTACTTTTCGATGCCCAGTCTGCCATGGCGGAATTGCCAAAGGAGAATACATCAATGCTGAAGCGAATGAAGGGCGAGTCGGTGCGGAGCCGATGGCGATCGTGGCAAAGGTGGGGAAGAACAGGATCTACTTACCTTTCACTGCGGAACACATGCAGTCTATTGCAGAACTCGCACATGCACTTCTTGAGGTGGACGAGTTTCGTGAGAGAATACCGATGGAACCGGCGCGCGGCACCTTTGCAAGTAATGCACAAGGACGCATTTACGGCTTCAGGCGGTTTGCTGACTATTTTACTCCACGCCAACTGGCAGCCTTACTCATTATTGCAGAGAAGATTGGGGAGATTCACCAAACTGTCCTGCGTGAGGCAGTTCTTGCAGGTTTGTCGGATGACGCAATTCCTTTTGAGGATGGCGGGAGGGGCGCAAGGGCGTATGCGGATTCAATAGCTACGTATCTTGCATGTGCTGTCGATCGTGTAGCAATGACCTGTAATTCTCTTGGACGATGGAATCCTACTGGTGAGAAAGTTCAACATGCGTTTGGAAAGCAGGCATTGCAGATGGTTTGGGATTTCGCTGATGCGAATATGTTCGCTAAGGCCACAGGTAGCCTTGCAGCCGCTATTGAACTTGTTGCTGAGCCGCTGGCTTTGTTGGGGGTCGGTCCGCCTGGCAAGGTTGGACAGTTCGACGCTGCTAGTACGGAGTATTCAATCCAAGAACCCATAGTCTCGACCGATCCTCCATACTATGACAACGTCAGTTATTCGGATTTGTCGGATTTCTTCTATGTGTGGTTGCGACGGATGTTGGGCGACTTTATGCCTTCACTCTTTGGCACCGTCTTGACACCAAAGGCACAGGAAATAGTAGTCACTCCTGATAGATTTGAGGGTGATTCGGAGAGAGCGGAAGAGCATTTCCTGGAGGGATTGGGGCGCAGTTTTCTCCAGATGAGGCGATACGCAAACCACGAGCACCCAATTACGGTGTTCTACGCATTCAAGCAAAGTGAGGACGACGAAGACGGTGAGACTGAAGACGATTCTTCCTCAGGAATCGCTTCCACGGGCTGGGAAGTAATGCTTGAAGGATTGCTGTCGGCGGGGTTCCAAATCACTGGCACGTGGCCTATGCGGACGGAGATGAAGACTCGGCAAGTTGCGATGGGGAGTAACGCTCTTGCTTCCTCGATTGTTTTGGTGTGCCGTATCCGCGCGAAAGACGCAGTCGTGGCGTCGCGCCGCGATTTCCTGGCGGCGTTGAAGCAGGAGTTGCCCGAGGCGCTGCGGAATTTGCAGAAAGGCAACATCGCGCCGGTGGACCTCGCCCAGGCCGCCATCGGGCCAGGCATGGCCGTGTTCAGCCGCTACAGCAAGGTGCTGGAGTCGGATGGTTCCGCCTTGCCCGTCCGCACCGCGCTGGGCCTCATCAACCGCACGCTGGACGACGTGCTGGCCGAGCAGGAGGGCGAGTTCGAGCCGGACACGCGCTGGGCGCTGGCGTGGTTCGATCAGCATGGTTTTGACGAGGGGCCTTACGGCACCGCCGAGGTGCTTTGCACGGCCAAGGCCACCAGCATGAAGGGCATGGAGGAGGCCGGCATCCTGGTTTCCAAAGGCGGCAAGGTCCGCCTGCTGCACAAGGAGGAGTTGCTGGAGGATTGGGACCCGGCCACGGACGACCGGTTCACCACTTGGGAGGGCACGCATTATCTGTGTCGCGCGCTGGAGGCGGGCGGCGTGGAGAAGGCGGCGCAATTAGTGGCCCGGCTCGGCTCCGCCCGCGCGGAAACAGCGCGCGACCTGGCGTATCGCCTTTACAGCGTCTGCGAGCGGCGCAAGTGGGCGCAGGACGCCATCACGTACAACAACCTCGTGATCGCCTGGCCGGAGATCACGCAAGCCGGCGGCAAGCTTGCGGAGACTGGCCCGACGCAGCAGGGCTTGGGGCTGTGAGGAATTGCGCACGATGAAAGGCGATTTCACGAGCGCCCCCTCACCCCGGCCCTCTCCCCCGATGGGGGCGAGGGGGTCCAAAGAGTGCCGACAACTGACTACTGACCACTGATTACTGACTACTGATTTATGGCACGTTCCAATCGAGATCGCGTGGGAGCCGCGCTGGACTTCTTTGTCGAGGGCTACCGCCCGTTTGTCCTGCAACAGATGGACGCCCGGCACGGCGGCAAGGGCGAGGCGAAATGCCAGGAATACCTGGCGCAGCAATCGCGTCCCGGCGCCCCGATGGCGGCCAGCCCGGCGCAATGGGACACGGGTTGCATCATCACCATCCTGCTGACGGACTGGCAGTATCTCTTCCGGCTCAAGCTGGGCAAGGCCGAGCGCGGGATGCTCAACGAGGTGGAGGTCATCCGCAACAATTGGGCGCACCAGCAGGTCTTCAGCACGGAGGACACGTTGCGGGCGCTCGACACCATCAAGCGGTTGCTCAGCGCCATCGGCGCGGGCGGGCAGGTGAACGAGGTCGAGAAGCTGCACGGCGAAGTCATGCGCACGCGCATCACGGAGATGCAGCGCGTGGCCAGCGACCGGGCGCGGCGGCAGGCGACGGAGGGCACGCCGTTGCAGGGTTTGAAGCCGTGGCGCGACATCATCACGCCGCACCAGGACGTGTGCAACGGGACGTTCGCGCAGGCGGAGTTCGCGGCGGACCTGGCCCAGGTGCATCGCGGCGGGGCGTTGCCGGAGTATGGCGACGCGAAGGAATTCTTCCGGCGCACCTATATCACGGAGGGGTTGGGCGGGCTGCTGTTGAACGCGCTTAAGCGATTGAGCGGCCAGGGCGGGCACCCGGTCGTGGAGTTGCAGACGAATTTCGGCGGCGGCAAGACGCACTCGATGCTGGCGCTGTATCACCTGGTCGGCGTCACGCCCGCGGCGGAGCTGGCCGGGGTGGATGCGCTGCTGGCTGAGGCCGGCGTGAAGAGCGTGCCCAGGACGCAACGGGCGGTGCTGGTGGGCACGGCGTTGTCCGCCGGGCAGCCGGAGCGCACGGCTGATGGTCTGACGTTGCGCACGATCTGGGGCCGGCTGGCTTACCAGATTGGCAAGGCCAGGGGCTACGAGATGATTCGCGAGTCGGATGAAACCGGCACCAGCCCCGGCTCGGACAACCTGGTGAAGCTGCTCAAGAGCGTGGGGGCGGTGCTGATCCTGATGGACGAGTGGGTGGCGTATTGCCGGCAGATGTATGAGACAAACGGGCTGCCGGGCGGGTCGTTTGACGCGAACATGTCTTTCGCGCAGGCGCTCACCGAGGCGGTGAAGGCGGTGCCGACGGCGTTGCTGGTGGCGTCGTTGCCACAATCGGATGTCGAGGTGGGCGGCGAGGGCGGCAAGCAGGCGCTGGCGCGGCTGGAGCATACGTTCGGACGGATGGAATTCAATTGGCGTCCGGCCAACGCGGAGGAGAGCTACGAGATTGTGCGGCGGCGGTTGTTCGAGCCAGTCAGCGATCCGAGCCTGTTCGCCGACCGCGACGCGGTGGTGCGGGCTTTCGCCACGGTGTATCGCCACAACAGTGAGGATTTCCCGACCGACTGCAAGGAAGGCAACTACGAGCGGCGGCTGACGGCGGCTTACCCGATTCACCCGGAGTTGTTCGACCGGCTCTACAACGACTGGTCGAGCCTGGAGGAGTTCCAGCGCACGCGCGGCGTGCTGCGGCTGATGTCACAGGTCATCTACACGCTCTGGTCGCGCAACGACCGGTCGTTGCTGATCCTGCCGGGCCTGGTGCCGATTGATGAGCCATCGGTGGAGAGCGAACTGGTGCGCTACCTGACGAACAATTGGCCGGTGATCATCGAGAAGGACGTGGACGGGCCGAACTCGGTGCCGGCGCGGATTGACTCGGAGACGCAGCGGTTCGGGCAGTTGTGGGCGGCGCGGCGGGTGGCGCGGACGATCTACATGGGATCGGCGCCCGTGGCGGGCCTGCCGCACAAGGGCCTTGACGTGCGGCATGTGCGGCTGGGCTGCGTGCAGCCGGGCGAGAACATCGCGGTCTTTGGCGACGCGCTCAAGCAACTGGGCGATCACGCTGCGCATCTCTACGCCGACGGGGCGCGGTATTGGTATTCGACGCAGCCGAACGTCAGCACCACGGCTCGCGACCGGGCCGCGCGCAGGACGGAGGACGAGGTTCTCTTCGAGATTTGCCGGCGGCTGCGCGAGGAGCAGACGACGCGGGGCGGGTTCGCCAGGGTTTACCCGGCGCCGGAGAGCAGTTCCGACGTGCCGGACGAATTGGATTGCCGGCTGGTGCTGGTTCACCCGGAGAAGACGCATTCGCATGGCCAGACCGACAGCACGGCAATGCTGGCGGCGGCGGACTTGCTGGAGAAGCGCGGGTCGAGTCCACGGCTGTATCGAAACACGCTGGTCTTCCTGGCGGCGGACAAGACGCGGCTGGCCGAACTGAAGAGCGCGGTGGCGTCATTCCTGGCGTGGAAGTCCATCCACGACGAGCGCGAGGCACTCGGCCTGGACCCGTTCAACGCCAAACTGGCCGAGAAGCGCGAGGCGGACAGCGACCGGACGGTGAACGCGAGGATTCCTGAAACCTACCATTGGCTGCTCGTGCCCGAACAGCCGGACGCGCTCAAGAAGGCGGAGTGGCAGGCGACCCGATTGACCGGCGCGGACGCGCTGGCGCCGCGGGCGGCCAAACGCCTGGAGCGCGACGGGCTGATGCTGACCACGCTGGCCGGGGCGGTGTTGCGGACTTACCTGGACAAGCTGCTGTGGACAGATGGAGACCATATCGGCGTGCGCAAGCTGAAGGACTACTTCCCGCAGTATCTTTACCTGCCGCGCCTGAACCGCGCCGACCTGGTGCTGGAAGCCATCCGCGATGGGCTGGCCAGTACGGTCTGGGCGTCGGACACGTTCGCCTACGCGAGTTCGTTCGATACTGGGAAGAGGCGGTATGTTGATCTGCGGGCGGGGCGGACTGGCATTGTCGTGACCGACGATTCGAATAGCGTGCTGGTGAAGCCGGCGGTGGCGCTGCGACAGATGGAGAAGGAGCACGCGGAGGTGGTCAAGCAGCCGGGTGGCACAGGCAGCGGGATGGAAATGAACGACAAGGGGACTGCGACGACGGAGGACCGCCGTCATCCGCCTCCTCCAACCCCGCCGAAAGCACCGCAGCCCAAACGCTACTTCGCCTCAGCGGACCTGAATCCCACCAAGGCCGGCTTGGAGTTCACCACGCTGATGCAGGAAGTGGCCCAGCACTTCACCCGCGACCCCGGCACCAAGGTCTCCATCCGTGTCGAGATCGAAGCCGAGCGCCCCGAAGGTTTCAACGACACCACCGTCCGCACCGTGAGCGAGAACGCCCGGACGCTGAAGTTCAAGCAGAGCGAGTTTGGAGGGTGAGGTATGGCGAATCCTGAACATGTGGCGATACTGAAGCATGGGGTGGACGCGTGGAACAAATGGAGATCCACGAACGACAACGTCATTCCAGACTTGTCGGAGGTGGACCTCGAAGGCGCAACCTTATCAAACGCCGATTTGTCGGACGCACAGCTTGTTCACGCCCGACTCCGCGGTGCGACGCTGCACTCAGTGAACCTCAGCCGAGCCGAGTTGGATGGCGCGGATTTTGACGACGCTAATCTGTGCTTTGCCAGAATCGTCAGAACATCCTTTGGTTCCTCGAAGTTCGTGGGCGCCGACCTCAGTTATGGTACGGTTTTCAGAGGCATGGTCAGCGGGGCGGACTTCAGACGTACCACACTCTACGGAACCGTCTTCCGGGATTGTGTGCTCGATGGCGTGAGCTTTCACCGTGCACGTTTGTCCGGCACCACCTTTGCCGATGTTGACCTTCGCAAGGCAAAGGGGCTTGAGCAAATCAAGGCGGATGGGCCTTTCACTATTGGCGTTGACACTCTGCGTCGCTCTGAGGGAGGGATTCCGTCCAAGTTCCTTCTCAACGCGGGCGTGTCGGATGCGGTGATGCGGTATGCTGCCTCCCTCGTCACAAACCCCTTTGAGTTCTACTCTTGCTTCATCAGCCACTCCTCTCGGGATCACAGGTTCGCCCAGCGCCTCCACGCCGACCTCCAATCGAAAGGCGTCCGTTGCTGGTTCGCCCCCGAAGACCTCAAGATTGGCGACAAGTTCCGCGTCGCTATCGACGAAACCATTCGCGTTTACGACAGACTGTTGCTCGTGCTCTCCGAACACTCCGTGCAAAGCGACTGGGTGGAGAAGGAAGTCGAGACCGCGATGGAGAAAGAGTGCGAGCAGAAGCGCACCATGCTCTTCCCCATCCGGCTCGACGACGCCGTGATGGAAATCAAGACCGGCTGGCCCGCCGACATCCGCCGCACACGCCACATCGCCGACTTCACTCACTGGAAGAACCACGACGCTTACCAGAAGGCCTTTGAGCGGCTGTTGCGGGACCTGAAGCCGTCTGGAGCGTAACCCCGAGTTGCGGCGGCCGCCGCAATGGCGCTTCAGGCTCCACTGGTGAGTTGGAGATCAGGGAGGGACTCAATGGCCGCCCGACGCTGCTCGCTGTCCACGTGAGTGTACACATCTGCCGTTAGCATCGGGTTGCCGTGACCCACGAGCTTCTGGATGATGTGCAGCGGGGCGCCAGCCTTGGCGCACAGGCTCACGAAGCTGTGCCGCAAGCTGTGGAATCCGACCCGGACGATTGCGCGCCGGCGGTGTCCGTGCTTCGGCTCCTCCGTGGTCTGGATGCCGCAGGTTTCGAAGAACCGCTGGATCCGGCCCGTCAGGTTGGAGGCGTTCGCAGCGTGCTCGGCCCGCTCCTTGGGGAAGACGAACTCGCTCCCGTTGTTCTGCTGATGCTCTCGCAGCAGCCCGATCAACTCGCCACGCAGCGGCACCTCGACGACCTTCCCGTACCGCTCGGTCTTCTTCGGGATGACCCGGGCGAGACCGCGGTCGAAATCCAGGCAGTCCCAACGGAGGTTCACGACATCGCCCAGCCGCATGCCGGTGAACAGGCCGACGGCCAGCATCAGGTGCAGGTTGCCCTCAGCCCGGGCCATGACGGTCTGGAGCTCTTCCATGCTGAGGTTGCGGCGCCCTTCACCGACCGTCTTCTGCTTCGTCTTCAGCCGCGACCACGGATTGGTGGCGAGGCCGGCCTTCAGCTCCAGGGCAGCGAACGCAGACCTCAGGAACTTGATGTGGGCGTTGAACGTCGCCGGGCTGACCTTGCTGGCCCAGAGGTCGGCTCCGTACGCCTCGGCGTCGGCCGGCTGGACCTCGTGGAAGTATTGCAGACCGCGGTTCTGAGCCCAGGTCGCAAATCGTCTCCAGATCGCCTCGTAGCCCGCCAGGGTGCTGGCCTTGGGCTCGTACTCGCGATTCGCATTCGCGCGCCACGCCTCCCAGCCCTTGGCGATCTCGAGCTTGTTCTCCTGGCCGCCGAGGATGCGGCGCGCCCAGGCCTGACGCGCCTCCGGTTGCTCCTCCTTGGGAAGGGCGTCGAGGAGTTTCAGCAGCTTGGCGCCGATGTCCTCAACCTCGAGCTCGCCGCGGTGCTCGGCGACCATCTCGTTGAGCTTGGCGAGCGCCTTCTTGCGGTCGGTCTCGCCCGTGGACCGGAGGTAATCACGGCCGTCCTGTTGCCAGCGGGCGTAGTAACAGGGGCGACCGGGGCGTTTGAAGATTTGCGGCATACGACCTCAGTTTTTGGTCCGGCGACAGCCGGTGTAGCTGGAGGTTGCCTACCGTGCGAAACGGCGGAGTTCAAGCCCAAAGCGTATCCTAAGTCGTATCCAAAACGGACTTCCCGTTCCTGATTCGTTTTGAGATTCGTCGTAACTCCTTGGTTATCAGTGGCGCACCCATCAGGAGTTGAACCTGAAACCTTCTGATCCGTAGTCAGATGCTCTATCCAATTGAGCTATGGGTGCCCAGCTGGGGATCAAGCCTCGGAGCCCCAAGGCGTGTCCAACCGAGAGCGAAATGCTAGTAGCCGCCTTCCATGCCGTCAAGCGACACAAAATTGCCGGGAACAACTCGAACAACTCAACGCTGCTCGATCCCGGATCCGGTCCACGGACGACAGCTCAGGCGAGTTTTCATGACCCGCCCGGTGAGGGCACCGGGCCAAAAAGCTCAGGCCGCATCCTCCGACCCTGCAGGACCGGTTCAGGGTCGACGCCCATGGCCCCCAAGCCAAGGCGACTTCCCTCGACCAGTCTGAACCTGGCTCTGCCCCATCCCGGGGGATGGATCGTTGAACTTCTCGGGCCTTTACATGCCTGGATGCGCCGCGGTTCGAAATGCTGTTCAACGAGCGATTTCCAGGCGAAGGAAGCCCACGGGCAAGGTCATCGGCTGCGTGCTGCGCACGGTGGCTTCGGCATAGGTGCCGCGGTCGACGGGGCTCCCCACGGGAGTCACCGTGCTGGCGCCGGCCCATGGCGCCACGACGCCCGAGGCCGTGACCCGATACTGCACGTCCGCCGGATCGGTCTTCGGCCGACGATAAGTAAGCGCCAAGTATGGCTGTCCGCCGACGAGGACGGTGCCCGCCTTGGGTGCGGCGAGCTGCGCGTCTTTCGCGAGCGGGTTCAGGACGCAGGCGTACTCGGCGAAGTTCGGCAGGGCGTCGCCGTCGGGATCGTCGGCCGGGCCGTTGGCGTGGGCCGGCAGGTTCTGGCCGGCGGCCCAGCTTGCATAGGTGAGTCCGCCAGCGACGGCGGTGACGGCGTCGGGTTGTTCCGGGGCCGCCTCGGTGTTGCCGGCGGCATCGCGGGCGACGGTGTAGAAACGGTACGTGGAGCCAGGCTGGCCGGCGAAGGTGGCCTCGGTCGTGGGCGTGGCGATCTGCCACAACTGATAGGCCCCGTTATCGCGCGATACGAAGACATCGTAGCTCACGATGCCCGAGCCACCAGCCGCGTCTTCACCGCCCCAGGCAACTTCGACACTGCCGGGGTTTTCCGCCGGCAACGGCGCCACCTGGCTGCCGGGCGCGACGGAATCCACGGTGTTGGTGACGACCGGCGTGAGGATGGGGGGATTGGCGCCGTAGGTAGGATCGAAGATGATCGTGGCCTGGTTGCGGATCTTCGTACCATCGGCGAGTTCGAGCTTCGGACGGATGGTATAGGTGAGCGAGCCTTCGCCGTGATGATCGGCGTCGTTGGGCGGGAGGAAGCCCGCGAACGGGTCCTCGGGCAGGTCGCCGGTGTTGGCATCGAGCGAGCGCATGAGCCAGGTGATCTGGCCCGTGGTCGAGTCGAAGCTGACCTCGACGCTGACCACGTTCGTGTCGGTACCGACGCTGGTGGTGGCGTAGAAGCGCTGCATCCCGGGCGGCACGGTGAGGCGGGCGTCGTTGAAGGCGATGGTCTTCAGCTCGAAGGTTGACCAATCGAGGTTGGTGCTGAGGAGGTCGGTGACCAATACCTCCTGGGCGGGGGCGGCGGCCGTGGGCTTGTTCTCGAACAGGACTTCGAAGGGCAGGACCTGGTCGGTGTTGATCCAGTGCTCTGGGCCGCTGCCGGCGAGGGCGTACTTGTCGTTGGGATCGACGCTGCCGACGATGTTGAAGGTGCCGCCGGCGACGATTCCGGGATAGGGCGGACTCTTGAAGGCGCCGCTCATGGGACCGCCGAATCCCGAGGGATCACTCCAGGGCTTGCCGTCGAGGCTGGCTCCAGAGGGGTTGGTGAGGACGGGATGCTGCCGGTCCACGGGATCGGTCATGTCCTTGTACTCCTTGGCGACGGACGTTTCGGTCGCTTCGAACGATTTGCCCAGGCCGTTGCATTTCCGCAACTGCCCCTTCAGGCCGGCGATCATCGGACTGCCCGCCTCGTCGGACCAGGCGATGCGGTCCTTCTTGGTGGCGGCGTAGCCGACGAAGGTGGTGTTGTCGGGGTTGACCAGCTCGTTGAACGCCTCGGAATGGCAGGAGTTGTTGATGAAGTACGTCGTGCCGGCGCCGACCTCATTGATCGCCTGGGTGAACGCGACGGGCGAGACATCGCCGCCGTTGCCGACGAGGTAGCCGGTGCCGGCGCGCCCGCGGCCGCCGTGGCCGCTGTAAACGACCACCAGATTGTCATCGGCGTCCACCTTCCCGGCGAACGAACGGATCGTGGCGAGGATATTCTCCCGGTTCCAGGCGGCGTCGTCACCCGGCGCATCGTGGCCACCCGTGGACTGTTCCTCGGGCACGCGCAGGTCGTTGCGAACATAGTTCCAGAGATCCTCGGAATCGGCCGCCACGTTGTCGGTGTCAGCAGCGCCCGGATGACCTTGCCGCCTGGCGGTGCTGTAGTCCTCCATGGTGATAATGACGAACCAGGTCTTGCGAATGCCATCGCCCGGGATTTTCCTGGGCGGGGCCTGGAGGCCGGGGCCACCCGGCGGGTCCTCGAACTCGGGCGGCACTTCGATGATGGGCAGCGGCTCGGGCACACCCCGCAGCTCGTCGCCGAGGAGCCACTGGCCGTTGATGTTGGCGAGGTAACGGTAGCGCAGCGCGCCCGCCGCGAGTTCCGCCAGGTCCTCTTCGAGCAGGTCCGAGTATTCGCCGAGCGTGGCGCCCAACCGGTCGTCGAGGCTGTTGACCATCTGTCCCCACTTCACGGGGTCCGCTCCGGGCGTGGGCGGGATGGCCCCCCAGTTGAACGGCGTGGCATTCGCGGCGAACTGCTCGCCCGTCATCATGGCCACGGTGATGTTGCCGCTGTTCATGGTCTTGACGCGGACTTCGAAAGTGACCTCCTGTCCGGGTCCGAGCGTGGGCAGCAAGGCCTCGGGGTTTAGGCCCCAGAAGGTGAAGGAGTCTGCCCAGTTGAGGGTGCTCTCGTAGAGCTGGATTTCGGTGGCGCCCAGGGCGCTGAATTTCAGGAGCGGCAGCTCCAGGTCCACGAGGCCGCGATTGCCGTAGGTGACAAACCAGCTCATGAACCGCCCGGCGCGCGTCGTGCCCGGCCCGCTGAGGGAGGCGTAGAAGTCGGGGGTGCCTCCGGCCACCACTTCGATGGCTTGTGGCAGGGCAACCTGCAGGCCCCCCGCCTCGGCGACCAGATCCGCATCGCCTGCGGGGAAGCCGGCCAGATCGAACGTGGCAAAGACGCGTCCGCTCTCACGAACGCTGCGGCGGATGGCGAGGCGTTGCTCGCCGCCGGCACGCACGGCGAAGGTGGTGTTGGTGGTGAGGGCGGCGCCGCGGATGTCCAGGGTGACGAGGCCGGCGTTGCCCACAGTCTTGGGTGAGGCGGACTCGACGCTGAAGGCCGCGCTTGACGCCCCGATCTTGAACGACTGCGGCGTGGTCGGGAGAATCCGGCCGATGGCGAGCACGTAGAACGTGTTCGTGCCGTTGGCGGTCGAGTTTTGCTCGGCGCCCGTGACCACGGCGCTGGTGTCCGGCGCGCTCCATTCGCGTTGGCGCGCGCTGTAGTTCTCTGGGGTCGGCATGAAGCCCCGGCCCACGTAGAGTTCGGTGACCCCCTGGTCGGCGAGCAGATCCAGGTCGAAGCGCACGTCTTTGCCGACCGGTGTGAGGCACTGGAACCAATGCTGCTCCTCCTGGGCGTTGAACGACGCCGCGAGCGGTGAACCATCGAGCGGAATGAGAGGAACGTTAAGCGAGGCTGTGACGCCGGCGGCGCTTTCGTTGTTGGCGTTGTTGGCGCCCTCGAAGATGTCCCCCTGGCTGTTACCCACCACGCTCCAGGTGTAGTCGCCGGCCACGCCGCCCGGGACCCGGACGTCGGCACCGACGAGATAGCCTTGGCCGGGTGGGAGCGTGAGGCTGCGGCCCACGAGCGGCTCACTCACCAGGATGCGTTCCCCGGACGAGGCATGGCGCAAATAAATGGCATCGTGCCACGGGCCGGTGAATGCCTCGGCCCCGCGGTTGGCCACGGTCCATTCGACGTGGATCAGGTCGCCGGCGGTGATCTGGGCAGGACCGGATACGCCGAGGACGACCAAGTCGAGGTTGGACGGGGCGGTCTCGGCGAACTCGAAGGCGCCCATGTCGGGCACGGCGCCGTTGGCGGCGGGCGCGCCGGTGTTGCCGGTGCGCGGATCGTCGTAGCGGGGGACGCCGGCGAAGTCGGTTGCCGGGGCGAGCGAACCGTCAGCGGCGTCGATGCCGGGAGACGTGTAATTCAGGCGGAAGTTGTCCGACGCGGGTTCCTTGTATTTGGGTGCCACCGAGATGTTACCGTTCTGGCCGGTCAAGTCGGCGACGCCACTGTAGTTGCCGCGGGAGGCGTCCGGATTCCAGACGTTGCAGTGGGTGACCGTGGGGGTGTGGCCTCCGAGGTCATGTTCGATCCCGGCCTGGATGCTGCCGGAGACGATGGTGTTCTGCACGAGGAGATGCCCGACGTGTTCGAGCAGGCCAATCTTGTTGGCGTCGAGCGTGCAGTTGAGGATGGTCATCTCGCCCACGGCGGTCAGGCCGCGATCGCAGCGCAGGACGAGGCAGTTCTCGAAACGGGTGGTGCCGTAGCAGAAGGCGCCGTCTTTCAACGCGTCGGCGATGACGCAATGGCGCGCCGTGAGGGCACCGCCGAGAGCCTCGATGACGCCGCCGGCGCCCCAAGGATTCCCCACGGAGTTGCCGCCGAAGAGGACGCGGGTGTGCTCGAGGTCCGCAATCGACCCGTCCGGAAAGCGGAGACTGCGCCAGTCGCCCGCGCCCGGCCTGGTCTGGGTGCCGTCCTCGTTGGTGTCGCCACCCCAGGCGTCGTCGCGGATCGACGTGAAAACCACGGGCGCGGCCAGGCTGCCGCGGGTGACGAGTTTGCCGCCGGCCTGGACCTCGAGTCCCATGCCGGGCTGGAACTTGATGATGGCGCCGGACTCGATGGTGAGCGTGGCGCCCGAGGGTACGACGACGACTTCGGTGATCTCGCGGAGGCTGTCCGAAGCCCAGGTCTCGTTGCCCGCCAGCGTGCCGCCGTAGGTGCGACTGTTGTAGCGGAATCGGGCGTCGTCATTGACCTCGAGGGTCGCACTGGGGCTCACGGCCAGTCGCCAGGAACCCGGCGTAGGCTTGGACAAGGCCCCATCGAGATTGCTGTCACCACCCACCGTATCGTCGCGGAACGACGTCAGGTGGATGGGCTGCGCGGACGTTCCCAAGGCGACGAGTTTTCCGCCACCGAGCAAGTTGAGTCGTGCGCCCGGCATGAACTTCACAAGGCTCCCGGGCTGGAGGGTCAGCGTCGCTCCTGCGCCGATGGACAGCTCGCGACTGACCACATGCACCTCTCCCGGGGCCCAGGAGGTCGAGCCCACGATCGCGCCGTTGTGCCAGAGGACGCTGTTGTTGACCGCGGCCGGGCGACTACTCTCAGCCACCAAGCGGCCGTGGGCGTCGCGAATGCTCACCTGCAACTCGTAGGCACCATCGCCGACACGCGTGGTATCCCAGGTCGTACTCGCCGTGAGTTCGGCCGGCAGGACGTCGATGGGAGTCACCGCCCCTTCGCGGACCGCGTTGAACTCCGCCGTGAACGGGCCTGTGCCCTGGACAAAGACCGCGATCTCGACTGGAACCGTGCCGGAGAGCCAGGGCTCGCCCGGCGCCAGCCAGACCACGGTCGAGGTGGACGCCTCGTAGATCGTGCCCGGGCCGCCAGGGCGGGCGCCGCCGGCTCCGTCGGCGGTGATGCTGCCCGTGAATGTCCTGGCCTCGCGATAGATCGCGACGCGTCCTCCCGCGCCGCTGCCGCCGTCAATCCACTCGCCGGGTCCTCCGTTGGCGCTGATCGCTCCGGTGCCGGCGAGCGTGCGACAATTCAGGAGAATGCTACCTCCGGAACCGCCACCAGCGTTGTTAACCGGTCCGC
Source organism: uncultured Verrucomicrobiota bacterium (assembly GCA_964535555.1). GTDB lineage: Bacteria > Verrucomicrobiota > Verrucomicrobiia > Limisphaerales > J093 > DSVZ01. Next base: position 19,746 of record CAZHUS010000088.1, on the reverse strand, counting down.
CGAGTGCGTTGGCCGTGATACTGCCGTCCACGGTGAGCGTACCACCGACGATCAACCGGACCAGGCCGCCGCCGTCCGTCCCTGGACCGGAATCCCCGGCGCCGCCCTGACTTCCCGGGGTGGACGGTTCGAGGGCCGAGCCGTAGGCGTAACCGCCGGGTGCACCCGAGTGGCTGCCGTGCCCATCACCGCCGTGCCCAGCACCGCCGCCCGCCCACGAGCCGGAACCCCCGGCCCCCGGTCCGGGATCGCTGCCGTAGGGATAGCCCTTCCCGTCGGTCGTCAAGGCCCCGGCAATGGAGGCGTCTCCGAACACCACCAACTTGACCCCGCCGTCACCCTTGAGGTGGGTGAGAACCGTGTCACTCTCGAGGGTCAGCGACTGGAGGACCAAGGTTTCGGCTCCGTAGACCTGGGCGCGTGCCAGGGTCCGCAGATGGTAGGGCTCCGGCGCGAGCAACGGGGTTAGCGCCCCCCAAGTGCCACTGTTCTGAACCAGCACGTGACCGGTGGGTTCGGTGGCCAACTTGGTGTAGATGGTCCCGGCCCCGCCCGCCTGCCGTCCGGAAGCGCCGCCGCGCGCCACGATGGACCCGGCGAACGCGTTCTCCGCGAGATAGAGCGCGACCCGGCCACCGCTCCCGGCCCCGCCATCGATCCATTCGCCGGGACCGCCGTCGGCCGCGATACTGCCCTGGCCGGCCAGCTTGACGGCGGTCACCCAGATGCTGCCGCCGGCTGCACCGCCCTGGTTGTCATACCAGGCGCCCACACCGTTGGCGGTCAAGGTACCCTCAATCGTCAGGGTGCCGCCGACGATCAGGCGGACGGCGCCGCCACCCGGACTTCGTTGGCGGACGGCGGAGGAGCTGCTGCCGCCGCCGCTGGAGCCGAGATCCACCGGTTCCAGGATCGAGCCATAAGCCTCGCCGCCCGGTACGTCGCCGGGCCAGGCCAGGCCGCCATTCCCGCCGTAAGCGCCGCCGCCGCCGCATACCGGGCCATTCGCGCCGGCGCCGGGACCGGGATCGTCGCCGATGGGGTAGCCGCGTCCATCCACGTTGATCGCAGCTCCCGGAGCGACCGACAGGTCCTGCTCGACGTTGAGGGTGAGGTTCGACTGGCCGGCAACGTGGGTCAGCGTCGCCCCAGGTTTGAGTTCGAGGCTGACGAGGTTGAGCGGGCTTGTGGGATAGAACGACGCGCCACCGCCCAGCACCAGACGGGTGTTGGCGGGGACGTCGAACGGGGTAAGCGCACCATTGTTCCCGCCGTTCTCGAGGACCAACTCGCCGACCGTCTGACCCAGGGTCTTCTTGTAGATCGAGCCGGCCCCGCCGCGTTCACGGCCGCCGGTGCCGCCGCGGGCGAAGAGCTCCCCGGTGAACGTGAGCGCGCCCGTGTGAAGCGCGATCCGGCCACCGCCACCGCTGCCGCCATCAATCCACTCCCCCACGCCGCCGTCGGCGAGGATGACGCCTTTTCCCGCCAACGTTTGGGCGGTGATGAAGATGCTGCCACCGGCGCCGCCGCCGCTGTTGTCAGAAGCGCCGTTCAGGCCGTTGGCGGTCACGCGTCCGTCGACCGTAAGCGTGTTCGAGACAATCAACCGCACCGCACCGCCGCCCGCGCCGCCGAGTCCGCCTGAGCCCGTGCCCCCGGCGCTGCCGGGCTCGAGGGGTTCCGTGATGGAGCCGTAGGGGGCTCCACCGACAGCGCCCGGCGCGGTTCTGCCGCCGTTCCCCCCGTGTCCGGCACCGCTCCCGCTCCAGTCCACGCTGGAACCGCCGCCCGGGCCACGATCACCCGCAATCGGGTAACCCCGTCCATCGACCGAGATGTTTCCCCCCTCGGCCACGGTGAGGTTGTTGAGGACGGTCACTTCGCAGCCCGTCTGGCCGGTCAGGTGCGTGAGTGTGGCATTCGCGCGAATCTCGAGGTCCCGGACCGTCAGGGGTTCCACGGGATAGACGTAGGCCATCTCCGCCAGGGTGAGCTGGAAAGGCTCGGGCGAAGTCAAGGGCGTGTAATTGCCCCAGGCGCCGCCGTTGTTCACGAGCAGTTGACCGAAGGCCGAACCGCTCTGGCGGCGGTAGATCGTCCCGGCGCCGCCCCGCTGGTTTCCGGGGCTGCCGGACGCGGTGATGGCGCCGGTGAAGTCGTTCACCGTGTAGTACACCGCGATCCGGCCACCGGCGCCGCCGCCGCCGTCGATCCACTCACCCGCACCGCCGTTGGCCGTGATGGCCCCGTTGCCAACGAGTTTGTTCACGGTGAGCCAGATGCTGCCACCCGAGCCGCCGCCCGCGTCGTTCGGAGGCGCGCCGGCGCCTTGGGCATTCAGCGTGCCGTCCAAGGTCAGCGTGCCATCGACCACGAGCCGGATGGCGCCACCGCCCGGTGTGCCGGGACCACCGCTGCCGTCACCGCCCTGGCTTCCCAGGAGCGTCGGCTCGAGGATCGATCCGTACTGCGGCGATGGCCCCGAACTGGTGCGGCTCCAACCTCCCAAACCGCCGTGGCTGGCCCCGGAACCGCCCCAATCGACCCGCGTGCCGCCGCCAGGACCGCGGTTACCCTCGATGGGGTAGCCACGTCCCTCGACGCTGATCGCGGAGCCGGCACCGACGATCAAGTCACCCAACACGTGCAAATTCACGTTGGACTGGCCGGTCAGGTGCGTCAGCACCGCTTCGCCCGGTAACTCGAGCCGGGCCAGGGTAAGCTCCGACTCCGGATACAGGTAGGCTCGCCCGGACAGGGTTGCCCGCAGCGCCTCGGGTGCTTGAAACGGCGTGTAGCTACCCCACGTGCCGCCATTGTCCACAAGCAAGTGGCCCTGCACGTCCGTTGTGCTCCTGGAGTAGATGGTGCCCGCGCCGCCGCGCTCGTAGCCGCCTCCCCCGAAAGCCGTGATGCTGCCGGCGAAGTCCTTGTTGGCGTAATACAGCGCGATCCGCCCGCCGGAGCCGCCGCCGCCATCAATCCATTCGCCCGGACCTCCGTTGGCGGAGATGACACCGCCACCGGCGAGTGTCCCGACCGTCAGCCAGATGCTGCCGCCCGAGCCCGCGCCGGCGTTGTTGGCCGGCGCCTCGGCACCATTGGCGGAGAGCCGGCCGTCCAGGGTCAGCTTGCCATCCACCACGAATCGAATCGCACCCCCCCCCGCGGTTCCCAGGCCGCTGTCCGAGTTGCCGCCCTGACTCCCCAGCAGCGTGGGCTGCAGAAGGGATCCGTAGTGGCCGCCGCTGGTCGCGCCGGTCCGGCTGCGTCCCCCGATTCCGGCATGGGCCGCACCTGAGCCACCCCAATCGTAACGGCTCCCGGCGCCCGGACCGCTTTCCTCCCCGATCGGGTAGCCGCGTCCATCCACGACGAATTGCGCGCCGGCCGCGAGGGTGGCATCGCCGGTGACTTTCAGATTCACATTGGACTGGCCGGTGAGATGCGTGAGCAACGCCTCGTCCGGCATGGAAAACCGGGTGACGGAGAGGGCCGACTCCGGATAACAGGCCGCGCGCCTGGTGATGGTGAGACGGAAGGCCTCGGGCGTGGTGATGGGCGTGAAGCCGCCCCAGGCATCCGCGTTATCCACGATCAGGTCACCGACCGGGTCCGTGGTGCGCTTGACGTAGATCGTGCCTGCACCCGCCCGCTGGGACCCGCCGCCGCCGTTGGCCAGGAGCGAGCCGGTGAACTGGTTTTCGTTGAAGTACAGCGCGATGCGGCCTCCGGCGCCGCCACCGCCGTCGATCCACTCGCCGTGGCCACCCTGGGCAAGAATGGCGCCCGCGCCCTTCAGCACGGCGGCCGTGACCCAGAGGCTGCCGCCGGAGGCGCCGCCCGCATTATTGACACCGGCCGAGTTGCCGCTCGCCGAGAGCCGCCCTTGGACGTCCAGTGTGCCGCCCACAATCAGCCGGATGGCGCCGCCACCCGCCGGGCCATCGCCTGTGTCCGAGTTGCCACCCTGGCTGCCGAGGGCCGTCGGCTGGAGCAACGATCCGTAGTGACTGCCCCCCGCGTGGCCCGTCTGGCTACGGCCACCGATGCCGCCATGGCCCGCACCCGTTCCGGCCCAATCGGCCCGCACGCCCGCGCCCGGCCCGCGGTTGTCTCCGAAGGGATAGCCCCGCCCGTCCACGTTGATGCCGGCATCCTTGCCGATGGTGATGTTGCCCGAGGCCGTGACGACCAAGCCCGTGCTCCCGGTCGCGTGGGTCAACAGGGCGGCTCCTCCCAGTTCGAGCGAGCCGAGGCTCAAGGGCGCGGTGGGGTTCACGATGGCATTCCCATCCAGCAGCAGGTTGAACGCGACGGGCGAAGTCAAGGGCGTCCATTCCCCGCGTCCGCCGTTCACGATCCGCAGTTCACCTGCCGAGGCTCCCTGTTTAAGGTAGATGGTCCCCGCGCCGCCGACCCCGGCGCCGCCGGCGCCGGTCGCGGAAAGCGAGCCGGTAAACTGGTTGATGGAATAAAACAGCGCGATGCGGCCACCCGCACCGCCGCCTCCATCCACCCATTCGCCGCCGCCGCCGTTCGCCGAGATGCTGCCGGCACCGGTCAGCGTGGCGGCCTTCAGGAAGACAGTTCCGCCTGCGCCACCGCCTTGGTTGTTGACCCAGGCGCCCGCGCCGTCGGCGGTGATGGAACCGCCCACGGCCAGCGTTCCTCCGATCTCCACATGAACCACGCCGCCGCCCGGAACGCGCGCGCCAGTGTTGTCACTATGGCCGCCGCAACCGCCCCATTCATCGGGCGACGTGATCGATCCGAACGCCGCTCCACCCGCGCCCGGCACTCCGGCGCTGCGGTGTCCGTTGCCGCCGTGGCCGCCGCCCCCGCCGGCGTAGTTACCCATGACACCGGCCCCGGGGGTCCCCGCGTCGGCGTAGCCCTTGCCCCGAACATCGATGCGCGAGGTCGCGTCGACGGTGACATCGCCGGTGACGGTCAACCGGATGGCACGCTCGGTCTGACCGACGGTGGCCGCTTCATGTGTCAGCACGGCGCCATGGACCAGTTGCAGGCTCCGGAAGGCGTGAGGCCCGGCGAGGGTGAGGGTGGCATGATCCACGACGACATCCTCGCCCTCCAACGTCCGGTCGTCCGCGGCGAGAAACGTATCCGTGCTGACAGTCACCTCGCCACGCAAAGTGGGGGAAGCGAACGCGAGCAACAGGGCGACGCAGGTGGAATACACACCGGGGGTGGAGAGGGAAGTCCGCATAACATCCATGTTGATCATCCCGAGGCGGCCTGGTTCTCGAGCCCAGATCAGGCTTCGCAAAACTGCTTTGGCCACCTTGTAGGTTGAGGATTGCTGTCTAAGCCGAGTTGTACTTTCCCGCCCTTGCCACTGCAATGAAAACTTCTGCAAGCGGGTGGGCAGCTGTTCACACGCTTCGCCGCCAGACGACAACCAAGTCCCCGATGAAGCCAGGGGTTCAAGCCCCGACAAACAACCCGGGACGCGATTTCCCGGGCCAGCCTCTCGATTTCGTCGCGCACGCGGAAGACACACCCGCTTGACGACCGGTGCCTGAGTCGAAAGCCTGCCTGCCAGTCCGAAACCGATGATTGCCCGGGTCACACTCGATTTGGCGGTGGGGAAGGAGTTCGACTACCTCGTCCCCGAGGCCTTCATGGCGAGTGTGGAAGTTGGCAGCCGGGTCAAAGTGCCTTTTGGCGCCCGCCAGCTGCTGGGATGCGTGACCGCGCTGGAGCCGCAATCCGCCCAGGTACGACTGAAGCCGATCATCAAGGTGCTGGGAGCACACAGCCTGGTCTCCCCGCCGGTGCTCGCGCTGGCGCGCTGGATCGCCCAGTACTATTGCTGCCCGGTTGAGGTGGCGCTGAAGAGCGTCCTGCCGGAGGCGGTGCGCCGCGAAGCGCCGGGCTGGCAGGAGCGGCTGTTCGTGCGTTGGATCCCGGAATCGGGTCCCGGGTCAGGAACCGGACGCCAGACCGGGGAGGTTGCCGGGCCAAAACTGACGCGACGCCAACGGGAAATCCTCCACGTGGTCGAAGAACGTCGCGAACTGCCGCTGCGTGAACTCCTGACGCTTACCGGGGTGACGGCCGCCACCGTCCGCCGTCTCGAGGACAAGGGGCTGGTGGCCATCGCGACGGACATCGTGGAACGGGATCCGTTCGCGCAAGAGCATTTTCTTCCCACCGAACCGCTCGTCCTAAATTCGGAACAAGCCCTGGCGCTGGGCGAGGTGATATCGGCGCTCGCCAGCGGACCGTCGGCGGCGAACCATTCCACCGGGGCGGACCGCCTCCGCAAGGGCGCGGAGGTCGTTAGCAGCCCGGCCACCGCACCGGGAAATGCCCGAAGTGCGTTTACCTTCCTGCTCCACGGCGTGACGGGCAGCGGCAAGACGGAGGTGTATCTCCAGGCGATCGCCGCATGCCTGCAACGCGGGCTGGGAGCGATCGTGTTGGTCCCCGAAATCTCGCTCACCCCCCAAACGATTGAGCGTTTCAAGGCGCGTTTCTCACACGGTCCGCTGCGCACGCTCGTGGCCGTGCTGCACAGCCATCTCTCGGCCGGCGAGCGTCACGACGAATGGCACAAGATTCGGGCGGGACGCGCCCGCGTGGTGATTGGCGCGCGCTCGGCGGTTTTCGCGCCGGTGCCCGATCTGGGATTGATCGTCGTCGACGAGGAGCACGAGCACTCCTACAAGCAGGAGGAGGCTCCGCGCTATCACGCGCGAGACGTGGCCGTCGTTCGCGGGGGACGCGAGGGTGCGGTGGTCGTGCTCGGGTCCGCCACCCCGTCGCTCGAGAGTTATCACAATGCCGAGCGCGGCAAATACCGGCTGCTCGAGCTCCGCACGCGGGTTGACGCACAGAAACTCCCCTTTGTCCGGGTGATCGATATGCGCAATGAGGTGCGCGACGGCCGGGGCGTGCCCATTTTTTCCCGCCTGCTCCGCGATGGAATTCAATCCCGGTTGGAAAAGCGCGAGCAGACGATTCTGTTCTTGAACCGCCGGGGCTACGCGACTTCGCTGCAGTGTCCGAAATGCGGCTATGTCGCCGGTTGTCCCCATTGCAGCGTGGCCCTGACCTACCACCGCGTGGATCAGCGTCTCTGTTGTCACATCTGCGGCCACGAAGCTCCGGTTCCGGAGAGATGTCCCCAGCCCGATTGCCGCAATCCCGCCATCCGGTACGCGGGAATCGGCACCCAGCGGGTCGAGGAATCGCTCACCCGGCTGTTCCCCCGCGCGCGGATCCAGCGCATGGACTCGGACCTGCTGCAACGCAAGGACGATTACCGGCGCATCCTCGGCGATTTCCGCGCGGGTCGCATCGACATCCTCGTCGGCACGCAGATGATCGCGAAGGGCCTGCACTTCCCCAACGTCACGCTGGTGGGCATCATTTTCGCGGACCTCAGCCTGCACATCCCGGACTTCCGCGCGGCCGAGCGCACCTTCCAGTTGCTCACCCAGGTGGCGGGGCGGGCGGGACGCGGGGACGTCGAAGGCGAGGTCATCGTGCAGTCCTTCACGCCCTTTCACGCGGCGGTTCAATGTGCGCGCCGGCACGATTTCCCGAGTTTCTACGCGGAGGAGATGGGCTTTCGCCGGCAGCTGGAGTATCCCCCGTTCACGCGCGTGGCGCTGCTGACGCTTCGCGGGCGGAACGAGGAGAAGGTCCGGTTCACGGCGACGCACCTGCGCCGGCAGATCGAGGACGAGGTCGCTCCGCACGTGGGACCGCTTTGGATCGCGGGGCCCGCCCCGGCGCCCTTGCAGCGCGCCGAGGGATATTACCGGCACCAATTGATGCTGCGCACGCGGAACATGTCGCGTCTGAGCGAGGGACTGGCCCGGATGCGCGCCACGCTTTGCCTACCAGAAGACCTGCTCTTGACCATCGACATTGATGCTGTGAACCTCGCGTAGCGTGGTGTTCGGTCGAACCCGGAGCGTGGAACACCCGGGGAACGGCTGTGCGCGCCGAGCATTAACGTCCCTTGGGAGTGTCCAATGCTCTCTTAGGTGTTCCCCTTATCTTTGCGTGGGGGCTTCCACACGCATTGACCGCCCCGGGCCTCCTTTCACACGCTCTCATACTGTCATGTTTGCCATCGTCACCTTCGTTCCCGCTCGGCGGAGCACAGCCCCGGCGTCCTGTCGCCCGGGAAGGGGAAAATGGTCGAAGAGTCGTTAACCGGAGTCACCAAAGAAAAGCGTATGCAACGGACTTTCATCTCCACACTAGGGGTTCTTGGCCTCGTGGCCGGAACGCCGGGTTTGAACGCGCAGCAGGCCGGAACCAGTCGCGTCTCGCGCCTCTTGTGGGACCTTGTCATTCCTGTCCAAGCGCCCGCCGTCGGACCGCCGATGATCACCGCCACCGAGCCGGAATCCAGTGAGGTGCAGGTCGCGCAGGTGCCGACCTTCAACGACACCGTGATCATCACCGCCATCGCCAACGAGAGTCCGGAAACGCTGGCAACCGACCTCGAGGCCTTGGGCGCGACGGACATCTCCGTGGCGGGGCGTCTCGTGTCGGCGCGGGTGCCGCTGTCGGTGATCCCGAGCCTGGAAGGTCTTTCGCAACTGCGGTTCGCCCGGCCCGGCCTGGCCCTGGCGAATGCGGGCCTGGTCACCAGCCAGGCCGATGGGGCGATGTACGCGGATCAGGCGCGCGCCACTTACAGCGTGGCGGGGAACGGCATTCGCGTCGGCATTCTGTCCGACTCGTTCAACGCCCTCGGCGGCATGGATGAGGGCATCGCGAGCGGCGATCTTCCCACGGACATCCTGATTCTGCGCGATGTCGGGAACCGGCCTGACGAAGGGCGAGCCATGGGGGAGATCGTGCACGACGTGGCGCCTGGAGCCTCGCTGGCCTTTCACACCGCGTGGGAAGGCGAAGCGAGCTTCGCCAACGGCATCCGGGCGCTCCAGGCTGTGGGATGCCGGGTGATCGTGGACGACGTTATCTACCTCGAAGAACCGATGTTCGCAGACGGCATCGTGGCCCAGGCGGTCGATGAGGTACGGGCCGCGGGCGTGGCGTACTTCTCTGCGGCGGGGAACGCGGCGCGCGCCTCCTACGAGTCGCCATTCCGGGGTGTGGCTGGCGGGTATCATGACTTCGATCAGGGTTCGGGCACCGACACCATCTTCAACATGGCAGTTCCCGGCGGAACGTACTGGATCGTCCTCCAATGGGCCGACAGCTATGCCAGCACTTCGCTCTCGAGTCCCGGCGCCGCGAGCGACCTCGATATCGAGTTGGTCTATCCTGATGGTCGCACCATGTTCGATCCCCTGGGGTTCCCCCAAGGTGGGTTCGCCTCGAACACCGGTCAGGATCCAACGGAGGTCTTCGGCGTGGTGTCTTCCGGGATCCTGCAGGCAGGGCTGCGCATCCGGCACAAGTCCGGCCCGCTGCCGCCAGCTCTGAAGATCGTGTTCTACGGCTCCTATCCGAGCAACCCCGGGGAATACGACACGCGATCCAGCACGCTGGCGGGACATGCAAACGCCTTCGGAGCCATGGCCGTTGGCGCCGTTCGTTACTGCAAGACTCCGGCCTACAATCAGAATCCGCCGCTCATCGAGTACTTCTCTTCGGCTGGTGGCCTTGGGATCCGCTACGCCATCGACGGTACGGCGCTCCCCACACCTGAAGTGCGCCAAAAGCCGGAGTTCTGTGCGCCCCAAGGCGGCGACAACACGTTCTTCGGCGCCGATTCGGACTGCACCGGCAAGACCGGGTTTCCGAACTTCTATGGTACGTCCGCCGCCGCGCCTCACGCTGCCGGCATCGCGGCACTCATGCTCGAGGCGCGCCCGAACACCCAACCGGATCGCTTACGCAGGGTGCTCCAAGACACCGCCGTGGACATGAAGACCGCGGGTTTTGACTTCGATTCCGGCTACGGCCTGGTGCAAGCGGATGCTGCCCTGGAACAACTCACCCAACCGCCGCCCGTGCTCCAGAGCGTGGTGTCGAGGAAGACACACGGGACCAGTGGGACCCAAGACTTGCAGCTTTCGCTGGCTGCCCCGTACGGGATTGAGTGCCGCTCGGGAGACAGCCTCACGTTGATTGCACGATTCGACTGCCAGCTCTCATCGGCTCAAGTGGCGCTAAGCCAAGGCACGGCCATTGTGGACTCGACCACCGTCGAGGGCAGCGTGGTCAGGATTTCGTTGTCCGGAGTAGCCAATCGCAAGTGGCTAACGCTTTCGATCAACGACGTGGTCGCGACGACTGGCGGGTACTTGGCTGCAATCCCGGTCCATCTCGGCAGGCTCGAAGGCGATGTCAACGGAAACGGCGCGGTGACCACCGCCGACGTGAACCTGATTAAGTACATGGCCGGCCGCTCTCCGGACTTGTCCTGCTTCAGGGCGGATATCAACGCGAACGGTGCAATCACGACCGCGGACATCAACCTCTCCAAGTACCATGCGGGGAGCACCCTGCCTTAAGTCCAACTTTTCCGCTTTACATGGATCAACGGTATTGCGAGTGTGTGCACATGAAACTGAACGCTCTATGGGCGAGCAGCTTAAGTACAGTCGGGCTGCTTGTGGGCGGGATGCAAGCACAGGTCCCCAGCCTCGGGTTCGTGGAGACCGACGTTTACATCGCGCCCGGAGGCAGCTTCTCGGTGAATCTAAACGTTTTGATTCCGAGTGGGGCTGACCCGGTCACCGGAGTAAACTACTGGCTCGCCACCGATGCGGCAGGCAGCGGGCACTTCAGGCTGACCGACCGTGACCTGACGGGCTCACTGTTCCAGGAGGTGGTCAAGTCAACAGCCTACCTGACCGACCCGGTCCGAGCGTTCCTGAGCTACGAGAACAATCTGACTGTGAATCCGGATCCAAACAGAAGGTATCGAAATGGAGACGCGTTGGATGCCGACCTAGGTGGTTTGACCATCGAAGATCCGGTCTCAGGGCTTAGCACAGAGCTCGGTCCGGGCACCTACTTGGTGGCCCGACTGACGGTAACTTCACAGCCAGGCACACCGGTTGGGAGCTATCCGCTGGAGACGACGGTAACACACACCGACATCGGATGGGTGGATGGGGCCCCCTTGTACGAGGAGGCCCCGTTCAGCAGTCACGCCGCGCTCACCATCCATGTTGTCCCCGAGCCGTCAGACCTGGCACTGACGAGTGTCTTGGGGCTGTTGGGTTTCGCTGCGTATCGAGGCGGGATTCGCTTCATGCGTTCGCGCGGCTAAGTCCAGCCTCACGCGCCCTGACATTTCCCCTGATCCTCCGGCGGCAACGTGTACTGTACAGATGTGGCGGTATTCAACCCTGCTTCTTTCCGTCGTGACTAAGCCTTGCTGGTCCGGCAATTTGGTGCCGTGACCGCTGCGGAAGGCAGAGCGCTCCTGAACCGTTTCAAGTCCGGGTCAGCCTCGCTCGACGAAGTGGTTCAGGCATTCCAGGCCGCCCCGGTTGTCGACCTTGGCTTCGCGAACGTCGATACACACCGCGATTTGCGTCAGGGATTTCCCGAGGTCGTGTTCGGTTCGGGCAAGAGCCCCGAGCAGGTGCTCCAGATCGTTCGTCGCCTCCTCGATCACAACGGCCGCGTCCTGGTCACCCGCGCCACGGAAGACCATGCCCGGGTGGTGCGGAAGCGTTTCAAGCTGGCCCGCTACGACGCCACGGCCCGTTGTCTGACGCTCGAACGGAAGCCACTTCCCAAGCGCCCCGGCACGGTGGCGGTGCTTTGCGCCGGCACCAGTGATCTGCCCGTGGCCGAGGAAGCGGCGGTAACCGCCGACTTCATGGGCAACAAGGTGGAACGCCTCTTCGATGTCGGCGTCGCCGGCCTCCACCGGCTCCTGGGAAGGCTCGACCTGGTGCAACGCGCGAATGTCATCATCGTGGTCGCCGGCATGGAAGGCGCCCTGCCCAGCGTTGTGGCCGGGCTGGTCGCGCGCCCCGTGATCGCCGTCCCCACGAGCATCGGGTACGGCGCGAGCTTTGGGGGCGTGGCGGCCTTGCTCGGGATGCTGAACAGTTGTGGCAGCGGTGTGACCGTGGTGAACATCGACAACGGCTTTGGTGCCGGCTACGCCGCCAGCCAGATCAACGCTCTCGCCGGCGACACCCATGAAGACCCTGTACCTTGACCTGGTAGGCGGCGCCTCCGGCGACATGTTCGTGGGCGCGTTGCTGGACTTGGGCGTGGAACTCGCCGACCTCGAACAGCAACTGTCAGGACTGAAGGTGGGTGGCTACCATCTGCACGCCCGCAAGGACCAGCGTCGCGGGATCACCGGCATCAAGTTCGACGTGCACCTGGAATCGAATCCGGACGAGCCCCGCCCCGATTCATCCCACGCCCCGCACACCGGACACGCGCACCCGCACCCCCATCACCACGGGCATGAGGCTGGCCACAGCCACACCCACGGTCATGCCCATGGCGGGTTCCTCCAGCCCTTGCCCCGTTTCTCCAGCAATTCTCCAACGCAGGCCGCTGCGGCCGAGCACGCGCATCGGGACTTCGGGGAGATCCGTCGGTTGCTCGAGGCCAGCCCCCTCGGGCCTTGGGTGAAAGAAAAGGCGACGGCGGTCTTTCGACGCATCGCCACAGCCGAAGGCAAGATCCACGGTGTGCCCGCGGAGCAGGTCCACTTCCACGAAGTGGGGGCTGTGGATTCCATCGTCGACATTGTGGCGGCCTGCGTTGGGCTCGATCTGCTGGGCCGCCCCCGCCTCCTGGCGTCCCGAGTGGTTGACGGCAGCGGCTGGGTCGACTGCGCCCACGGCAGGTTTCCGGTGCCGGCGCCGGCGACGTTGGAGATCCTGGCCGCACGCGGGGTGACGGTTTCGCAGTGCGACGAACCCCACGAACGGGTCACGCCGACGGGCGCGGCGCTGCTGGCGGAGTTCGCGGAGACTTTCGGGCCGATGCAGGATCTGCGCATCGAGAAGGTGGGTTACGGGCTGGGAGGCCGCGATCACCCGCACCGGCCCAACGTGCTGCGGGCGATCCTCGGCGAGTCCATGGTCCCGGCTGAGGACCGCCCCGCGCACGACTGGGATGTGGACGAAGTCGTCGTGCTCGAAACCAACCTGGACGACTTGAACCCGGAAGTGCTCGGGCACTTCAGCCAGCGCGCGCTTGCGCTCGGAGCTCTGGACGTGTTTCACACCTCCGTTCAGATGAAGAAGGGACGGCCGGGAACCCTGCTGACCATCCTCTGCGAGGTGGAAGCGGCAGATCGCTTTTCAGCATTGCTGCTGACCGAAACAAGCGCCTTCGGGGTCCGGCGAACCCGGGTGCAACGACGCAAACTACGTCGGGCAACGACCCGCGTCGCCACCGCGTACGGGGAGATCACCGTGAAGGTGGGCCGGCTTGACGGTCGCCAGGTCCAGTGGGCGCCCGAGTTCGAATCCTGCCGCCTTGCTGCCGAGCAGCACGGCATCCCGATGAAGACCGTGTACGAGGCGGCCGTTCGTGCCGCGCCGGACGAGCGCAGGCAAAGCGGCTGATCCAAGCCCGCCGCGGGCTCAGTCGGATGCCGGCGGCGACGGTGCAAGTCGCGGCCGCACCTTGAAGGCCCGGGCCGCAGCTCCCTCGACCGGCCGGCTCAGCCGGGAGAGGACGCCCGCACATGGGAAACCCGCATGATGGCTCCTCGCGGCGAGTTCTCGAGGCAGGTGATTTCCCAACCGTGTGCCTGCACGATCTGGTGAACGACGGCGAGACCCAGGCCGCGACCACGCTGGTTCGAAGTGAAGTAGGGCCTGAAGATATCGAGGCGGTGCTCGGCGGGCACTTCGGGACCGTCGTCCCGGATCTCGATGGCCCAAAGACCCCCTGCGTCCGGCTGAGCCCGGATCGCGATGAGGCCCTCGTGGTCCATGGCCTTGATGGCGTTGACGAGGAGGTTGAAAACGGCCTGGCGCAACAGGGCCTCGTCCGCCTCCACCGTCGGGAGTTCGCCCGCGGACTCGAACCGGATGGACTTGCTCTTCAACTCCGGCTCCAAGGTTCCCACGATCTCCGCCACCACGGGACTCAAAGCCACCGGGGCGCGTCGGACCTCGCGGGGGCGGGAGAAGTGAATGAACTCGTTCAGCTGGGCCGAGACTCGCTGGGTCTCGTTGACAATCCCGAGCAACTGGGTCCGGCTTTCGGTGGCAACTCCCTTCTGCTGGGCCATCTCCTGAGCGAGGTCACGGATCACACTGAGCGGCTGGCGTGTTTCCTGGGCAAGTCCCGTGGCCGCCTGGTTCATGTCGCGGAGGCGCGTGTTCAGTTCCGCAGCGCGGGCCAGCCGCACTTCGAGATCGGCGGATTGCAGGAGGGTTCGCCACGCGAGCGCGAGACCGGCGACGGTGACGGTGGCGAGCAAGCCCACGAAACCACGCATCCAGAAGTCCTGGGTGATCACCGCGAGGGCAGGTCCGGTCGAAAGCACCACGACGGAGCTGTGGACACCTTGTTTCTCCAGCGCGGCACGGTACTCCTGTTCGTCCATCCAGAACGGCCGGCCAAAGGGCGGACGTCTTCCCCGATTGCGCGTCCATGGAGAACCCGGTTCCGTCCCCGCGGCGGAAACGCCCGGCGGCGGGGGGTTGGTGGGGTCTCGCCATTCGGGAGGGGGAAACGGAGGGCCGCCTGCGGCACTCGCCGGACCGGCGGAAGGCGGAGGTCCGCCCGGAGGCCCGGGGCGATTCGTGTCAAACGGCCCGGGCATATCGTCGCGCTTCAGCACGAGGGTCGGGCGCGCGACATCGCCGGGTCCGGCCGTCACGTTGGTCCCGAGGTCGACAAGGTTCACCAAGGTGACGCGGGCATGGTCCCAGTGTTCGCCGCGGGGGGCGAGGCCCTTGAGCTCGTAGTTGATGGTCGAGCCGGCCGAGGCCACGACGTCTCCGGCATGGTTCAGGAGGGCGATGGCTTCAAGTTCGCCGGGCTTGATGAGGGCGCCGAGAGCGGACTCCATGCGGTCCTGGGAGATGACCCCGAAGCGGCGCTGGGAATTCATCACCAGGCCCAGGGTGGTGGAAACATCCTTGGCGTGGTTGATCAGCGCTGCCTGGGCCGTCCGTCGCACGCGGCGGTGCTCGGCACCCTGCCAGATCAGGATCGTCGCCCACGTAAGGAGCAGCAGACCATAAACAAGCGGGGTTCGACGGTTCATGCTCCGGAGATGGCGTCACCGAGGGTGCGACGGCTACGGCTTCTTGGACTTCTTGGTCTTGGTGGGTGGAGCACCCTTGGGGGGGAGCCCATCGAAGACCCGGTCAAGGTCTTCCTGGCTGTAGGCCTTGGGCAGCAGCACCGAGTCGGACCGGTCCTTCTGGGCCATGGCAATGAGGTCCCGAGGGTGCTTGATGATGCGAGGGGTCAGGAAGATGAGCAATTCGGTCTTGGTATCCTCCTTGACCTTGCGTCGGAAGGCGGCGCCGAGAAGGGGGAGGTCGCCCAGCACGGGCACCTTGCTGACGGTTTCCGTCTTGGTGTCCTGCATCAGGCCGCCGATGACCACCGTGTGTCCATCCGGCGTGACCACCACCGTGTCCGCCGCGCGCCGGTTGATGATGGGATAGCCGATGCTGTTGGTGCCGGTGACCGCAATGGGGACCTGTTCGTCCGAGAGCTGGGAAATCTCCGGGCTGACGATCATCTCGATGAGGTCCTCCGAGGTGATGAACGGGGTGACGGTGAGGATGATGCCAACGTCCTGGTAATCGATGGCGTTTCGCTGGTTGCCGAAGTTGTCGTAAGTCACGTCGGTGATCAACGGGACCTGTTGGCCGATCGAGATCATGGCCTGCTGGTTGTTGCGCGCCAGGATCGTTGGCCGCGAAAGGACCTGGAGCCGGCCGTCTTCCGCAATGGCGCGAAGGGTGACGGTCCAGTCGTCACCGGCGAAGCTGGCGATGCCGTCGCCGGAGGTAATGCCGGGGAGGCCGCGGAATTGTTGGAGAATCGTGCTGGTGGTTCCGTTGTTCTGCTGGCTGAAGGAACCCTCGACGCCCACGTCCGAGCCCTTGCGGTAGGTCACCTCGACGAAGACCACGTTGATGAGCACCTGGGGCGCGGCGCGGTCCAGGTTGGTGACAATCTGCCCGATGTAGCCGGCGGTTTCGTCGTCCGTCACGACGATCAACTTGCGGGTCTCCGGATCGCTCGAGATGACCGCCTCGCCGACCTCGGTGGCGTTGAGATAATTGCCGCCGGAGCGGGACGAGGTGCTGCGTTGTTGCGTCAGGCCGGGCCAGTTCGCGCCGGCAATGGCCAGCAGCAACACCAGCCCTCCACGAAGGAGACGGGAAAGGAGTATGAGTTTCATGCCGAGGAATCCGGAAAGGTATGGAGATGAAGGAGGCTTAGCGCATGCCGCTCGTGGTGCCGAATCCGGAACTGCCGGTCCGCGAAGTCGTCCGGCCCTGATTCTGGATGTTGGAGGTGGCGCGCGAGTTGAGCTGGCTGCCCGCCTGGCGCGTGTTCGAACGGCTGGTGGTGCTCCGATTGCGCGTGTTCTGGGTCTCGAACAGGCCGCGGAGGATCTCCTCGACCGCCGCGGGATCGGAGTTTTCCACCGAGAACACGTGGACTTTCTGTTTCCTGGCCGGATCCGAGTCCAGCTGCGTGATAATCTGGGCGATCTCCGGCATCAGCTCGCGCGAAGCGCTGACCACGACCGACTTGGTGCGCAAATCGGGGACGGCCGAGACGCGGTTCTGTTGCTGCAGCCGCGTGCTGGTCGAGCCCGAGCTCGATCCGAAACCGCCGAAACCGCCCGGCCCGCCGAAGCGGAACTGGCCCCGGTTGTTCTGTGAACTCGAGCTGGAGCTCTCCGGGAAGAGCTCGGTCAGCAGGTCGGCCATTTCCTGGGCGTCGCCGTACTTGAGGGCGAACACGCGCAACTCGGTGATGTCGTCCACGTTGATGTCCACCTGCTTCACCAGATCCTCGATCACCGGCATCTGGTCCTCGGGAGCAGAAACCACGACGGCATTGCTGCGCTCGTCGGCGACCGCCACCACACTGGGTGAGGAGACGCGCGAGGCCCCCGAGCTCTGGCCACCCTGACCGCCGAAGGGATTGCCGCCCCCCATCCCGGGCATCCCGGGCATTCCGCCGCCCGCACCCCGGAAACCCCGGAAGACCTGCTGCTGGCTACTTCCAGAGCGGCTCGAGTTCTGCGCCTGGAACAGGTCGCGAATGACGGTGGCCAGCGACTTGGCATCGGCAAACCGCAACGGAAAGACGCGCACCGCCGAGACGCTCGAGATCGCCGTGTCGAGGGCCTTGATGATCTCGGCGACGCGCCGGATGTTCGTCTGGGTGTCCGTGATCACGACGGCGTTGCCGCCTTCGTTGGCGGCGATGGTGGCGGTGGTGGGGAAAAGCGGCTGCAGATCGCGGCTCAACTGAACCGCGTTGACGAACTTGACCGGGATGATCTGGGTGATCACCTGGTCGCCGCGAGGAATGCTGGCAGGATCGCTGCCACTGTGAACGGGTGTGTCGCGCTTCTTGGCCTCGTCCTTCGCGAGAATGGTCAGGGTACGACCCTCTTGAAGGGCGGCGTATCCGTTCTTGGCGAGGACCTGGTTGAGGAGATCGACCGCTTCGGCCTGGCTCAACGGCTGGCTGCTCCAGACGTCCAGCTTACCTCTCACCTCGGTTTCCAGGATGATGATAAACCCGGCCGCCTCACTCAGATAATCGAGGACCAGTTCCAGCGGCGCGCCCCGGAAGTTCAGGCGGAGATTCTTGGCCCCGTTGCCTGTCACCGGCTCGGAGCGGGAGCCCTCGCGGCGGACCGAAGGAATCACGTAGCCGGCGTCGCGTCCCTGTCGGGCAGGCGGACGGTCGTCCAGCGCGGGTTCGGCGGGGGCCGGGGATTCGTCAGCCTGCGAATCCTCGCCCGGGAGCATTGGCTCCGGCGGAACGACATCGGCGGTGGGCGCTCCGGGCGGCGCGGTTTCGTCAGGCCCGGGAGTGACGCCGGGACCCGCGTCCTGGGGCGCGAGTTCATCAGGCACCGCCGGGGCGGGTGGAGTCGGGACGGCGGTCTCGGCGGGCGGTTGGGGTTCCGCATCGGGGGCCGTCTCCTGGGTGAGTCCTGGGGACAGGGCCCAAAGCATCCCGCTCAAGGCAAGGAGTCGCGCGATCGTGTTCATTGGCTTTCCTGTTCTCGTTTCTTGAGCAGACGTTGAAGGGCCTCGGCCGCGTCGGCCGGGGCACTGGGCGAGCTGGTGGTCGCCGAACTCGAAGCGGACCGGGAAGAACCTTCCGGTCGGCCGCTGAAACCCGAGGTGGATCTGCTCGTCCCGCCCTCGGTGCTGCCGTACGACTCGGCACGTTCGCCGAGCTTCCAATCGCCTTCCTCCTCCCGCTTCAGCTGCATTCCCATGCGCATCTCGAGCGTGCTGTTTGCATTGGTCCCGTGCTGCAGTTTCACGGCGGCGGGTTCGATGGCCAGCAGTTGGAAGCCGGCGATGGCTCCGCCCTGCTGGAGGGCCTTCCGGTAGTCCGAGCTGGAACCGTCGAAGAAAGCGAACGTGCCGCGCTCATAGCTCATCACCCCGACCAAGCCGAAGGCGTCCACGCGCGCCGGGCGGCGCGTGTCCCGGGGCGGATCGGACCGGCCGCCCGAGCGGCTGGCGTTGAAGATGTTCCGTTCCGTGACGAGCTTGAAGGCATCGAAGCCCAGGCGGGCAGGTTGCTCCCTTTCGGGAGCGGCGGCGGACGCCGGGAGGCCGGTCAGCAGCAGCGCGGCCAGGGTGATGATCCCCAGCCACGGGCGGGTTCGAAGGCAGATCGCGTTCATCGGGAGGGTGTCTCGCCGAGCATCAACCCATTGACCAGCAGCCCCAGGGTAAGTTGATCGCCCCGCTCATCCCGGGAGGTCAACTCGACCGCCTCAACCCTGAGGGCCATGGGGTCGGATTCCACATCATACAGCAGCCGGGTGAGACTGGACAGGCTGCCGGACGCATCCACCCGGCACTCGAGGGCCGGCCAATCATTGGCGGCCCGTTTGAGTTGCGGCTTGACCGACTGGAGGCTGACCCGGCTGTTCTCGGCCCAGCGGTTGAACGCCTTGAGCACCTGGCTCTCAGCCACGGACTGGTCGCTGGCGAGGCAATTGGTCCGCATGTTGGCCCAACGTTCCCGGATCGCCGCCTGTCGCTCCAGCAGCACCGTGCCCTGGTTGACCGACTTCCGCAGTTGCGCGAGCCGCTCGGCCCGGCCATTCCAGGTCCGGATGAGGGGCGAAAACACCAGGCTGTCGGCGGCAAGCAGCGACACGGCCGCGACCGCGACCAGCACGAGGAGTTGTTGGCGGTTCTGGAATTTCATGGCCGGCCGGCTTCCCCCCACTGGAAGTTGAACGTGAATTGGATCGGTGCTTGTCCGCGCATCTGATCCGTATTGACGCCGTGGACCTCCGGGGCGTTACGCAAACGATCCAAAGCCTGGAGCAGCGCCTTCTGGTCCCGCGCCGTCCCGGTGCAGGTGACGCCGCGCTTGTCGCGGATCTCGACGCTCTTGGCGGTGACTGAGCCATCCTCCGGGAAGGCCTCCGAGAGTCTTCGGAGCACTGCGAGGGAGCGGCGGGACTCGTCGAACCAGGGCCGGAAGGTCCGGATGCGTTGCTGCAGGCCATCCAGCTCCGTGACCGTGTCGCGCATGTCGTTCCAGCGCCCCTGCCAATGCATGAGCAGCAGTTGCTGGATCCCGAATGTCAGCGCC
>CAZHUS010000087.1:0-34478 GCA_964535555.1 uncultured Verrucomicrobiota bacterium | reverse complement strand
CAGCTTACCCGCCCGCCGTCCCCGCCGCCCAGACGGGGTTGCCAATACGGATACCCTTCAAGCACCTCCACTCCCACCTGGCCGAAGGGAGCAACCCGTTCCACGGCCTCGTCACCAAGGCGATGGAGACCGTGAACCGGGAGCCGTTCAGCGTCGAGGAACTGAAGGCCATCACGGATGCGTGCGCGGACGACGACTTCATCCGCCCGATCATCGTGACGGGCATGTGCACGGCGATGCGGCGGGGGGACTGCTGCCTGCTCAAGTGGAAGGAGGTGGATCTGAAGGCCGGGTTCATCACGGTCAAGACCGCGAAGACGGGGCAGACCGTGGACATCCCGGTGTTTCCGATGCTGCGGGAGGAGCTGGAGCGGGCGGAGAAGGCGAAGGACGAATCGCCGTACTGCTTCCCCGAAGCGGCGGACATGTACCGCAACAACCCGGACGGGATCACGTGGCGGGTGAAGCAGGTCCTCGCCAAGGCGCTGGAGACCGGCCGAGATTCGAGCGCTCTGCCGGTCGAGGCAGCCGAGACGGTCCGGGCCAAGGGCCTAGCCTACATCGACGGCCTCGGCGCTACCTCGAAGGCAGGTAACATGCGCGCAGTGTTCACCGCGTACATGGACGGGCAGACGCTCGACGACGTGATCGCGGTCACGGGCTGCAGCCGAGGGTCGGTATCGGGCTACCTGAACGAACTGGAACGGGCGACCGGATGCGCCATCGTGCGTGGGAAGCGGCGGGCGCTGAAGACGGACGGGCTGCAGGCCGATCGCGGGAACGGCAGGCGCCGGGCATCGATCCACGACTTCCACAGCTTCCGCGTGACATGGATCACGTTGGCGCTGGCAGCGGGGGTGCCCCTGGAGCTGGTCCAGCGCGTCACCGGGCACCGCACGGTCGAAGTCGTGATGAAGCACTACTTCCGGCCGGGCCGGGAGGACTTCAGGACGGCGATCTTCAAAGCCATGCCGAAGATGCTCGCACATGGTTCCGAGCTTTCACCAAAGGAGGACATGCGAAGATTGATTGAGGAAGTTAAGCCGAAAACTCTGCGCGCCCGGATGCTGAAGGTATGGGACCGGCTCACGTAAGCGACGCACGCGGACCTGCACTTTTAAGCTAGTGAAGCCGAAGGAGGATATTGCTTACGCAGCAGCGGCAAAGGCGGCGCCGGCGGAGCTGCGTTGCCAGACGAAGTCGTAGATGCGGGCGGCGACGGTGTCGGTTTCTTCTTCGGAGAACGGCGGGCGCGGCAGCGAGGCGTAGAGGTTGTCCAGGATGAACATCTTCACGTCGGCCTGCGTTTGGGTGTTCTTGGTCCAGTTCGGCATGGGCCGGAGATGGGCGATGAGCGCGGCCAGCAGGTCCCGGCTCGCCAGCTTGAGGCGCTCGCGATCGGCTTTGGTGATGCTGTCTTTGAACAGCATCTGGAACAGGGCGAATTCGTCCTGGCTGAGACCTTCTTCGGCGGCCTGTTTCTGCGCGGCGTCCAAGCTGGCGGCGAAATCCACCAACTTGCCGAAGGTTTCTTCGATGGTGACGCGGTCCTTCTCGCGGTTGTAGTCGGCGATGATCTCCTGGTATTTTTTGTAGTAGTCCATCCGCTGGGGATTCTGCGCGAGCATCAGCGCGAGCTTTCTCTCGACCACGTCGCGGATGTCTTGGAGGGCGGAGGCTTTGCGCTTAACCTTTTTGGCGAACTCGTCGCGGAGTTTGGCGAAGTCTATCCGGCTCATGTCGAAGAGCTTTGAATCCATCTGGTCATCGCCGGGTTCCTGGGCGCGGATGGCCTCGCTGACAATTTCCTGAAGCTCCTTGAGGACTTCAGTGACGTCGGCGGTGTCGCGCCGTTCTTGCAGCTTCCTGTAAATGGTTTCGATGTCGTCGTGACGAACGGCGTAGCGGAGGGCCGACGGCTCCATGAGGATGGCTTTGAAGCGGGAGAAGACTTCGCGGGCCATGATCTCGAACCGTCGCTTGGCTTCGTCGGACGTGTACAGGGCGTCCACGGCGTCGCGCAACGCGGCGGTGCGTGTGAATCCTTTGGCGCCGAGCAGGCGCGAGGGGTCGAACCCGAGGCCCCGGAGGTGATTCTCGGCTGCTTCGAGCGCCTGAAGGAAGGCGGCCAGGTAATCTTCAATGGGGGTGACGATGCCTCCGCCGTCACCACCGCCGCCCGGCTGGCCCTCGTCGTCGCCCAGCGCGTATTGGGCCAGGGCTTCGCGGAGGCTCTTCAGCATGCCGTTGTAATCCACGATGAGGCCCTCGGTCTTGCCGGGATAGACGCGGTTGGCGCGGGCGATAGCCTGCATGAGGGTGTGGGCCTTCATGGGCTTATCAATGTAGAGGGTCTGGAGGCACTCGACATCGAAGCCGGTCAACCACATGGCACAGACGATGGCGACCCGGAAGGGATGGTTCGGCTCTTTGAAGGCGTCCTCGACGTTGACGCGCTTGCCGTCCGGCGTCTCGAAGCCGTTCTTCATGATGACGCGGTGGGGGATGATGTCGAAATCCCATTTCGCGAAATGGCGGACTTCGTTCTGGGCCTCACTGATGATGATTCCGATGATCGTGGATTCGAGCCATTGCGCCTGGCCGCGGAGCCACTCGATTTCTTTGGTCAGGGCGTCGCGGCGGCTTTCCTCGACGGCGCGGCTGAGCGCATCTTCTTTCAGGAGGGCGTAGCCGCGGACCTTGGCCAGTTTCGCTTTCCAGAGCGGGATGATCCGCTGGTGCATGCGGGCACAAGTGACTTTATCAATGCACACCAGCATGGATTTGCCGCACTGCCAGCGCGTGGCGCAGTGTTCGACGAAATCGGCGGCGAGTTTATCGAGACGGTCGCCGGCGGTGATGACCTCGTAGTCCTGGCCGAGCAGGCGCTCGAGCAGTGCCTCTTTGTCCGCGTCGAGCTCGGCTTTGGCGATGGCCTCGGCGATGCGGTCATTCAGGTCGAGTCGGGCGATGCCGAGTTTCTCACCACGGTTCTCATAGACCAGCTTGACGGTGGAATTGTCTTCCTCCGATCGCTTGAAATCATAACGGGAGACGTAGCCGCCGAAAATGCGCTTGGTCAGCTCGTCGTACTTAAAGAGCGGCGTGCCGGTGAAGCCGATGAAGGAGGCGTTTGGCAGCGCCAGGCGCATGTTGCGGGCGAATTTGCCGGCCTGAGTCCGATGCGCCTCGTCGGAAATAACGATGATGTCGTCCCGGGTGCTGTAAGGCTCGTCCGGGTTCACGTCCTGGTTGAATTTGTGAATGAGGCAGAAGATGAAGCGGTGATTCTGCTTGAGCAGCTCCTTCAGCTCCCTGCCCGAGCGGGCGCGCGGGGTTTTCTCGTCAGCGATGCCGCAACCGATGAAAGTGCGGAAGATCTGGTCGTCGAGGTCTTCGCGGTCGGTGGCGACGACGAAGGTGAAGTTGCCGCGGATGTGGCGCCGGACCTTCTCGGCGAACATGACCATGGAGTAGGACTTGCCGCTACCCTGGGTGTGCCAGAGGACACCGAGCCGGCCGAGGTCCGGGTGCGCGCGTTCGATGATGGCGAGCTTGGAGCCGGCCTGGTGCGTTGTGGCGGGGGCGGCGGCTGGGGGCTCTGAGGGAATAGCCAATGGCAAATCGCCGATCGCCGAGACTGGCTCGTTCGGGTCGCGTTCCTTTTGCGGCGGCAGTTCGACGACGCGGTATTTGAGGCGGCGGGCGGGCGGGATTTCCTCCTTCAGCCGCTGTTGGTAGGCCATGGATGCGACGGCGTTGTTCACACCGAGGACCTGGTGATTGCGAGCGACGACTTTGCGCGTGCCGCCGGGTTTGCTGTCGTCGAACAGGATGAAGTTCTCGAAAATGTCGAGCAGGCGGTCTTTGGCGAGCATGCCGTCGAGCAGGACCTGGGCTTCCACGCTGCCCTTTTCCTTCTCTTCATTGCGCTTCCATTCGGTGAAATGCTCCCACTTGCTGGTGATGGAACCGTAGCGGGCGCGGTCACCGTTGCTGACGATAAGGAAGGCGTTGTGGTGAAATGCTTGGTTGATGCTGGTCTCGCTGAGGTAATCGGTCAGGTTGTTGTCGTAACCGGCCCGCATGTTCAGATAGACGGCCTTCAGCTCGATGAACACCAGCGGCAGGCCGTTGACGAAACAGACCAGATCAGCGCGGCGGTTGTAATGGGGGACCCGGAGGCCCTGGATTTTGAGTTCGCGGACGGCGAGGAAGCGGTTGTTCAGGGTGCCGTCGGGGGCCGTGCCGTTCTGGAAGTCGAGGATTTGGGCGCGGGCGTATTGGGTTTGGCCGGCGGCGTCGCGCCAGTCAACCGGGACGCCATTGCGGATGAAATCGTAGAACTCCCGGTTGTGCTGGAGGAGAGAGCGGGCGAAGTCCACCCGGGTGAGTTTTTCGATGGCCTGCTCGCGGGCCGAGTCCGGCAAATTGGGATTGAGGCGCTTCAGCGCCGCCCGAAGGTCCCGGACGAGGACGACTTCGCGCTCGCTGGCGCGACCGAGGGTGCCGTTAGGGCCGAACGTTTCATCGTTGAAGGCGTAGATGCTTTCCCAGCCGAGGACATCGCGCAGGTGGTCCGCGAAGGTCTTTTGGACCAGGCGGTCTTCGCTGTTGATGTCGGTGATCATCGTGTGGTCAGGTTCTCTCGTGGCCAGTATGCCCCAAGAGGCGGCGTTCCTGCACGCGCTTGCGGATGCCGTCTATGGCTTTGGGGAGGCTGGTGCGTTTGGGCTGGCCGACGCCGAGCTCGACTGCGAGGGCAATGACGTCTTCCTGGGGCAGCGCGGAGATGGCAGCATCGAAGCCCGGTGGGCCGGATTCCTCGACCGCCTTGAGGATGTTTTGGAAATCCGCCTGTAGCTGGGCCTCGGACTTGGTGGATTGGGGCCGTGGCTGATTCGGCTGGGCTTTGGGGCGCCTGGGAAGGTCGGGATAGACCGCACGGAGGCGTTTCTCCATCTGGGCCAGTTTTCTGAAAGCCATCTGCATGTCGCCCCGCAGGGCTTCGATCTCGCTGGCGAGGCGTCTTACCTCCTCGCCCGGTTGGGGAAATTCGCTACTCATTGATGAATCTTTCGATATTGGTCCAAAGCAGTTTGAAATCGTAAACGAACTCGGTGGGGACGCCACCGGTGGTGACGGCGCGTTTGATTTTCACGCGGTCGTAGATGGGGCTTTCGAAGCAGCGGATGTTGACACCAGTTTTCTTGGAAACCTGGTCGCAGACGCTTTTCACAGAGTCCCAATAGAAGCGCGACTCCTTGGTCATGCCGCCGCCGTACGGTTTGGCCTTGTTCATGAAGACGCCGATCTTCGGCACGGGGAGTGGCTCAATCTGCATCTGGAGCATGTTGAGGATGAGGGGCACACCCTTGGCGGCGTAGAAGTCAGGGTTGATCGGGATGAGGATCATGTCGCAGACCGACAGCACCGAATACGACAGGAGGGTAAAGGACGGGGGGCAATCGAATAGGGCGTAGTCGTAGGCCGGCACGTTCGATGACCAGGTGATTTTGGAGAGGAGCGACCGCATGAAACTCTGCATCCGGTCGCGCGGGATGACATCAAGGGCAAGCCAGTACAGGTCTTCGACGGAGGGGATGAAGTGGTAGCGCTCGGTGATTTGATAAATGACATCGTAATTGATACCGAAGTCAAATGTGCCGCTACCACCGGTGTACTCCTCGATGGCGTGGAAGATGGTCTTCTTCTTTTTGTAGGCTCGCTCGGCCCAGGTCTGGAATTTTGGAAACAGAGAGCCGTCCTCGTTCAGGGTGATGGCCTGGGTGAGGGACATTTGGGCGTCCAAATCGAAAAGCAGGACGTTGGACTGGCCGAAGGTGGAAAGCAGGTCCCCCAGGCACCACGTGCAGGTGGTTTTGCCGACGCCACCTTTGAAGTTGATGGTGGCGATGGATTTCGGCGTCGTTTTGTCTTTCATGTTAACCACGTTAAGCGGCTATCTCTCCGGTCATGAGCCGCGGCAGCAGGAAATCGCGAGCGGTGCGCATCTTCTGGTTTTGGGAAACGAGGTTCGTCACTTGTTGGTAGATCGGCGCGGCGAGCTCTTCAAACTGATCGAGGAGGGATTTTGTCGGAATCAGGATTTCCGACTCGCCTATTGCTGTAGGTGAAAGTTCAGTCTGTTGGGTTGCTCCACGCCCCATAGTTGAGAATCGTGGCTCCCATGCCCTTACGGCTAGGCCACAGTAGTGAATGGGGAGGCCGGGGTTGGGGCGCACGATCGTAACGTGCGTATCGACAGTGCATTTTTTCAGGGGTGCTTTGACTTGAGCCACACGGCCAAGCGTCCCCTCGCCAGTGGAGTTTACGAGGACGTCCCCGACCTGTACCTGTCGCTCTGGTGAAAACTCCCGGGAATGGTTGCGAGCGAGGGTCATATCTAAACGACCGTCGCGAATACACTTCTGGTTGATGACCAGCCCAGATGCATGGTCATCGTAGCGCGGTGCAATACCTCGCTTCAGGAAACTCGTCAGGTCGGACAGCGGCTTGCGTTCCCACCCATTGGGGAGGCCGTTATGGATGGGGGTGTGTTCGTGGCCGGGGAAGCGGAGGCGCACAAACCATTCTTCATACAGCAGCCGCGCCGCCCGCTCCAACAGCCCCATCCTCCGCCGGTTATTCTCCATCGCCTCGTCGTAGGCGGTCAACGTAGCCGCAATCCACTGTTGAGCCTCAATAGGTGGGATTGTGACTTCGACCCTTCCGATTCGCTCAGGCGAAGTGTGCCGAACTTTGGTCCCGCTCGCGCTTCCTGAAATTTGCCCGCGCACCTCAGCAGTATTGAACAGGTAATAGAGAAATCGCTTGTGAATGCGGCGCTCGTTCAATTCGACAATTCGGCCGAGGCGTTGGTTGTGAAGAAATCGATTCGATTCTGGAATCCACGCTGAGCTTCCCAGTAAGCCAGGCGCTTGCTCTGTCATCGCCACGAGCAACACGCCCTCGTCGAGAACGAATCCATCAGGAACGTCGCCGGTGTAATACTTAGTCTTGTCTCCTTGATCGCGATAGCCGCCGCGTTCGTGGAAGCTGCCCGGAGTAAGCAGCACGAAGTCGCCGGCCGTGTCGAAATACTCGCTTTTGAAGGCGTAACCGTGCTTCACCCGAAACAATTCCGAGAACCTGACTGACGACCACTTCATAGCCCCAGCTCCTCGAAGTTCTTCTGAATCATTGCGGCAAGTTCTACCGCTTCGGCGTTCAGCCCAGCGAGCTCTTCGTGAACCTCGCTGATGGCCTGCTCGAAATCAAAATCCTCGTCCACCTCGATGGGAGCGACGCCAACGTAGCATCCGGGCGTCAGGCTCCAGTCGGCGGCATCAATCTCCTGCCGGGTCACCACCCGGCACAGACCGGGCACGGGCTGCATCTCCGCCTTGGGAAAGCGGTCCTGAAGCCAGACGATCTGCCGGTGGAAGTAGGTGGCGTGCTTGAGCTGCTCCGCGGCAGCGCGGCGGGCTTCGTCTAGCTGCTTGATGAGTCGGCCCGTCGCGCGGCGATCATATACCTTGGCGACGGCTTCGGCATCGGCAAGGTCGGCGCCAGTGGCGGCGACGCGCGACGCCAGCTTGTAGAGAAGGTCCACCTGCTTGATGAGGCCCTTGGTGCGCTCCGCCACGGGACTGAACGCGGCGCGCGCCTTGTGTTGGGCGTCGTTGGTGGCGGGCGGGGTTTTCTCCAGCTTCTTCGCGCAGGCCGCGAGGTCGGCGAGCAGAGCCTTGGCATCGGCGGCCGCTGCTTTCCGCGCATCGCGCAGTTCCGTGAACGTGTCGGTGAGCACTTTTACCTTTTCCACGTCCAGCTCCAGCGTGGCCTTCACCGCCTTGGCCAGCGCAGCGAACGACGTGTCGAGTGCCGCGAGCGCGGTGTCGAAGGCGGCGAATTTCCCCAGGACGGCCGCACACTCGGCGGCGTGGCGTTTGAAATAATCCTGCACCAGCGCGAGGAAGCGGTCCTTCTGCCCGCGGTAGAGCCAGACGATGGCGCTGAGATTGCGCATCTGCTCGGGCGTAAACTCGTGGACCTTGCGCGAGCCTTTCATAAGCTGGCCGATGCTGCGGGCATCGAGCATGAGGACCTGGTCCTTGCGGTCGGCGGGCTTGTTGCGATCGAAGTGCCACAATTCGCAGGGAACCGTCCTGGTGTAAAAGAAGCCGCCCTTGATCGAGATCATGACGTCCACGTCACCGGTCTGGACGAGCTTCTGGCGGACGGTCTTCTCGTCGTTGCCGGCGCTGGAAGCCTGGGACGACATGACGAAGCCGGCGCGGCCCGTGTCGTTGAGGTAGCTCCAGAAGTAGGAGATCCAAAGGTAGTTGCCGTTGGAAACCTTCTTGGCCTTATTGACGCCGGGAAGGCCGAACGGGAGGCGCGGATCTTTGGCGATGCGCTGGGCGTCAACGAGGTCCACGTTGAACGGGGGATTGGCCATGACGAAGTCGCACTTGCCAACCAGGCTGTGCTCGTCCTGGTAGTAGGTGATGGCCTCGGCGATTTTGCCCTCCAGCCCGTGGACCGCGAGGTTCATTTTCGCGATGCGGATCGTGGTCGGATTCTTCTCCTGGCCGTAGATGACGACCTGGCGGGAGGTATCGCCGCCGCGGTCTTCAATGAAGTGGCTGGACTGGACAGCCATGCCGGCGGAGCCGATGGCGGGGTCGAAGACAATGCCATGGTCCGGCTCTATAACATTGACGATGGTCTGAACGAGGGAGAACGGGGTGAAAAACTCACCGTTGTCGTGAGCCTTCTGGATCGAGAACTTGGCGAGGAAGTATTCGTAGATGCGGCCGAAAACGTCGCCGGTGGCGCGTTTGATCTCCTCGGTGTTGAATTTGCGCATCAGGTCTTCGAGGACCTTGGGCTCGAAGATGCCGTAGTCTTTGGGGAGGACGCCTTGGAGCGGTTCGAAGTCGGCCTCGATAGCCGTCATCGCTTCGGTGACCAGCTTGGGGAGCCCGGCGGGATCCACGCTGGCCTTGTCCATGATGTAGTCGTACCTGGCCGTTTCGGGGAGCCAGAGGGCGCGGCGGCGGATGTAGTCGGCGGGCTGCACCTTGCGCTTAGGCATGCGGCCAGCGGCCTGGTCGTCGGCGATTTGTTTCGTGGCGGCGTCGAAGCGGTTGGCGGCGTGGCGGAGGAAGATGACGCCCAGGACGGGCATGAAGTAGTCGCTGGAGGTAAGCTTGGAGTTGGCTCGGAGGTTATCGGCGGCTTCCCAGAGGTCGGCTTCGAATTGGGCGAGGTTTTCCATTAGATCGTTAGTCCATGATCAGAACTCTGGCTGCGAGACCTCAGGCTTCTCCGCTGTGGGCAGAGGCATGCCGTCCCAGAGCTGGCCTTTGTCGAGGGCGGCAAGCATTTCGTCGTTGATGGCGAGGAAATCTTTGATGGGGACGTCGGTGTAGGTTTTGACTGTGAAGATGTCTTCGGCGAGGCCGAGGAGCTCGGCGGCCATGCGTGCTTTGGTGAGGGCTTCGCGGGCGCGGCCTGAATCGCCGACCATAGCGAAAGCAATGTGGATCGCCTGGAAGCGATTGGCCTGCAGGATGAGGGGTGCAGAGGCAGTTTCTCCACTCTTGTCGAAGATCTCGACCATAGGACGCCAGAGGTCGGGGGTAGACTTACGGGCGAGGCGTCGGAGGGACTCGATGTGGTTAAAGGATTGGATTAGGAGAGTTGTTGGATCGGGTGAGTCGCTTTGAGCCGCACGCGAGAGGTTGAAGGCGAATGAGGCTGAGGCTTCCTCGTAGTGCCCGGCAGCCATGGCGACTTCGCCTCGCTCTTGATGGATGGAGGCGAGGGTATTTGGGTCGAGGCGGTCCGAGGCCGCGAGGATTGAGTTGCAGAGTTCGAAGGCAGATTGAAACTTTGCTTCTTTCTTATACTGCCGGAGCAGCCAGTCGAACGCTTCGCTGAAGGTGGGGTCGAGTTTGATAGCCTGGCAGGCGAGTTCGGTAGCGCCGGGGAAGTCGGCTGCGGCCTGCCGAAGGGAAGCCCTGGCCATGAGCGCCTCGGGGCGGTCGGGGTATTCTTCCTGAAGAATGGTGCTGAGGCGATCGGGGATATCGCCTTCGCCAATGGCGGTTTTGGCCTGGCGGATAAGGAAGTCGAGGCCGTTGCGGTTGTACTCGATGAGGCGTTTGAGGAGGTCCCGGTAATTCTGGACGAGCGGGTTGTCGTCCAGCAATGGATCGAGCGCAAAGAGGTGCTCGCTCAGGGCGGCGAAGTTCTGGTAACGAAGAGAGGACTCGATCTTGGCGCCAAGCTCGGCGGAGGCCTCGGCTAGGCGCGTGTCGAGGGGGCCGCCTTTGACGCGAGGCATATTCGGGAGCGGGGAGGCGACATAGTGGATTTGGGGCACGCGGCTGATCTCCGACTCGCGAATGGTTTTGGCCACAGCCGCGACGCCCTTGACGTTCTGCTCATTGAGGCCGAGCAGCATGACGACGAGATCCGGGAGATGGAGAGTGCAGATGCCGCCGACGTCGGTCAGGCCGGTGCGGGAATCTACGAAGACGTAGTCCGGGTGGTAGCGGTTGTCGAGGGCCGCTTTCCAGTTTTCGACGAACTGCTCGCCGTGGTGGTTCTCGTACAGGTCCGCCCAACTGAGTTTGGCGCGGCAGGCGTTGTAGTGGGCATCCTTCTTTCCGGCGGGCATGATCCAGAGTTGGCCGCGGAGCGGGCCCGGGAGCTCGCAGGGGTGGACGAACTGGGTGATGTCTGGGGCGCGGTTGTTGTCCTTGAACTCAGAGACGTACTCGACCACGCCGGGTTTTCCAGCGATGCACTTGAATTCCTCGAAGGAGTCCAGCCCTGGGGCTTCGAGGTCGAAGTCGATGAGCACCATGCGACGCCCGCGTTTGACGAGCAGCGCGGCGGTATTGGCGAGGGCCAGTGAGCGGCCGACTCCACCTTTGTACGAATAGAACGTGGTCCAGAACGGTTTCATTTGGAGGAGAAGACTGCACCCATGAGGCCGCGCGCGGGATTGAGGCGCGGCGACTGCGCGCGCGGGTTCGCGATCCTGGACGACGCCGGTGGGTTGGCGGCGAGGTCCGGGAACATGGCGGCAAGGTCGGCTTGGGCCGGCGGAGTGGCGAGGCGGTTTTTGGCGCGCCACGCTCGACGGCGGAGGAATTGAAAGGCGCCGGGGACCTCGGCGAGGAGTCGGATGTAGTAGGACATGGAGCGGGTGGGGAATTGCCGGCCGCTTTCCCACTTGTGAAAGGTCTTGAGGCCAAGGCCGAGGATTTCGCTCATCTCATCCTGGGTGGCGACGCCGAGATCCTCGCGGATGCGTTCGAGTTCGCGGGGCGTGAGCTGCTCGGTTTGCTCGGCGACAACGGATTCGATGAACTGGACGCTGTCGCTTGGGAAGACGATTTCCCCGCATTGCTCGCAGCGATCCACCCAAACGCCGTGAAAGGTAATCGGGTTATCCTCGGCGACCTCTTCTACGTGGTCCGTTTGGACAAGCCGGAAACGGCCTTCTCGGCAGGCGGGGCAGGTCTGGCCTGCCAGAGACTTGCTGGGTTTCAATGCGTTCATCGTGGGAGCCGGAGTTTTCCGGGAGTGTGGTCGTGGGCGTAGATGATGACCATGCCTTCCTCCATCAAGGCGATCTCGACGTAAACGTCAATCCCAGTGGGGAGCGCGACGTTTGCCTGAACGTCGCACGGAATGAGGTCGCCGCTGAAATCGTTCTTGTATTTGCGGAACATCCTCTTGCCCTGTGTGATGTGACGTATAATGGCACCACGAAGTTGCTCCTCAGGGACCCGCCACTTGGAAATAGACTCTTTCGCCGACCGGCCCAAGCTCGCGGTGCCGCGTTGATCGCAAGCGCTCCTGACCTGGGCGATCTCCTCCGAGGTTGCCACTGGCGGAAGGTAATGTTCAAGTACGTATTGACACTTTTGCATTTTGATGAATCATGTGCAAGTGTTCTTTGGCACTTTTTACTTTTTGCCTACGGGCAACGCCGCGAGGGAAGTACTTCATAATTCATGCGGCCGGCGATTAGGC
This sequence comes from uncultured Verrucomicrobiota bacterium, assembly GCA_964535555.1. Taxonomy (GTDB): domain Bacteria; phylum Verrucomicrobiota; class Verrucomicrobiia; order Limisphaerales; family J093; genus DSVZ01. Next base: position 22,421 of record CAZHUS010000087.1, on the reverse strand, counting down.
GCCTGCAAAGAAGGCTGCTGAATGGTTCCAGCTTGGAAACAGCGGTATTCCCGTCCGACGTTCCTGCACGCGCCGAGCTCTCATTTCGGGTAGCGAGACCCGAGTCGGCCAGGTAGGGGATGCTCTGCCAGGGCGGCGTCAGCCCCCGCAGCCGCGCGTATGCGCTGCTTTCGAGTCTGCCATTCCGATTCCCGCATACCGGTCGCCCTGGTCTACACCCACCACGATTCGGCGCTAGGCGTGCGTTGGAACCCGAGAATGCCTCCTCCATTCGTGGAACTGGTCTGATCCCTGCGGGCCATAAGCTGATGGGCGGATGATGGGGCGCAAGGGAGGCGGGTCAATGGAAAAGGCGGCTCCGACGAGGTGTCCACCTACTCAAAGCTTGCCGCGTCGGCCCGTTCAGGCGAAGACGGTCCGGAACGAGCGCGGGGCGAAATATGAAGACGACCGACCTTGAGGCCCACAAGCATCTGGATGCCGTGTTCATCGAGTGTCTGGGGGCGTTCTCGCAGCGTGTTCGACAGAAACTGCCACGGCTATCGAAGCAACGGGAACGTCTCGTTGACGGCTCGCTCGCGGAGTCCTTCGTCGCTGGAATCCGGCAGCGGCGTATCTCCGCCTTTGTGGCGTGGCGCTTCTTGGCCACCTGGGCGCAGCGCTCGTGGGTTTGGATCCTGAGCCAGACACCGGCGACGATGCATCGAGCCCCCTGGAAGCAGACCGCGACAGCCTTTCAGCTCTACCTGCTGGAAAAGTGCGGCACTCCGGAGCAGGTGGAACAGCTCATGCACGGGGGACTCGATCGTTCACTCCCCTCGGACGCGCTCCTGAGTATGACCGCCGGACTGACCGCGGACGCTGCACTGGTGGAAGTCCGCCGTGTCCTTGATTGGATCGAGGCTAATGACGCGTCCATGCATTACGGCTTCTACCGCCTGCATCCTCAGACGGCCGCACCTGATGACATTGAAGCCCTCATCTCCAAGTCTGTAATTCATCACCGGGCATCGATCGAACGGGACGGCGCCGATCCTAAACTGAGCAGGGAACACTTCGTACGCCGGAACCAGAACCTCGTGGACTTTCAGATTCATGCGCAACCCGAGCTACATCCGGCGGACCCGAGCATGAAGGTAGCAGAAATGGGGTCCGCCAGGAACTCTGACGTGTGGCTGATCGCTCTCTGGCCACTTTTCACAAGGTACCACTGGACCGCACGGGACATCTCCGCATGGGTAGCGCGTAAATGTGGATCGCATGCGGTGCCGCAAGACTACGAAGATTTCGGAACACACCTACGTCGCTTAGGGCTGTTCGGGGCGACGGGCGCAGGACGCCCAGGAAAGGCGACTTCAATTCCCATGCTGGATCAACTGGACGTTCAAACACTGCACCCAGGCTTCCCTCCCCTGTTGTTCTGGTACGTGCTCAAATCCCTACACCGGACGGGCTGACCACGTAGGAATTGTCCGCTGGGGTTCTGTCAGAGTCGGGCCGTTGTGACGAAAGCGGTCCGAAAACAAGCGAAGCACCGAGGGGTACCCCCGGCCACCTTTCCGCATTCTAAGGTTCAGATGGCGGCGCGGCTTGGGATCACGCCGCGCACCATGGAGAACTGGCAGCGTGAACTGGGGTTGCCCTTCATCCGGCTGCACTCCCGTCGCAACGTTTACTTCTGGCAGGACGTTGAACGCTGGCTGCGTTCGAGGGGCATTTCATTCGCGTCGATCGGGCAGGGAGGTGCCGCGTGAAGCGCGTGGGGGACGGGACAGTGCTACGGGAGAATGAAGCGCGCGAGCACAGTGGCACGAGCATTTCCGAACAAGTCCGGAAATCAATCGACCTCGACCGGTACCGAGTCCACCTCCTTCCCGTAGCTGAGATCAAGCGCAGCCCGGAGAATGACGAACTCTACGGCGCCGTCGACGGGGACCATGACGCGGCGTTCGGGATGCTGACCCGCAGCATTGAGCGCCTGGGCCTGGAGGAACCCCTGATCCTGACCCAGGACGGCTACATCCTGTCCGGGCACCGCCGGTACGCGGCAGTCGTCGCTCTGGGCTGGACGCACGTGCCGGTCCGATTCGCGCAGGTGACCCGCGCCACCTCCGCGGACTACCACCGGCTCCTGGCCCAGTACAACCCTCAACGAGTCAAGACGGTCGCCACGACGTTGGCTGAGCAGTTCCTGCTCGAACCGGAGCGACCCCAACAGACCAACTGGACCGACTATGTCGCGGCACGGTCCAAAGTGACCGCGACCTTCATGGACGTGGACGGCTGGAAGGAGGATGAACAGATCGGACCCCGCAAGCGGGAGTTCCTCACCGCGGTTCAGAACGTCATCGCCGAGCTGAAACCCTACTGGCCGGTGACAGTGCGACAGGTCCACTACCGGCTGCTCAATGACCCCCCGCTGACTCAGACCACCAAGGACCGAGATGAACGCTGGCGGTACCGGAATGACGTCGCCTCTTACAGCAAGCTGTCAGACCTCTTGGTGGCCGCTCGCTACACCGGCGCGGTAGCCTTCGAGTGCATCCATGACGCCACTCGCGAGACTCGGATTCCCACCCGATGGGACAGCCTCACCGAGTTCATCCAGACAAACCTCCTGTTGTTCCTGGACGGCTACGCGCTGGATCGCCAGCAGGGCCAAGCGCACCACGTCGAGGTGCTGATCGAGAAGAACACGTTGATCAACGTCGTCGAGGACATCTGCGCCCAGTTCCACGTTCCCATGACGCCGTTGCGCGGCTACGGCGGGCCTTCGATCTGGAAGGACATCGAGGATCGGTTTCAAGCGCACGAGGGCGCGGAGGACCTGGTCCTGATCATCGTCAGCGACCATGATCCGGAGGGGTTCAACCTCGCCGATGATGCAGTCCGCAGCCTGCGGGACCGGCATGATTTGGATGTCGAGGCCGTACGCTGTGCGGTGACGGCCGAACAGGTCCAGCGGTACGGGCTGCACCCGAACCCCGCGAAGGAGAAGAGCACCCGCTTCCAGGAGTACGTAGAGCGGACGGGCAGCGCGGACACTTACGAGTGCGAGGCGCTCGATCCGGAAGTGCTGCGGCGTGCGCTTCACGACGCAATCCTGTCCGTCCTTAATGGAGACGCTCTCGAAGCCGTACAGGAGCGGGAGGCCGAGGAAGATAAGCAGTTGCGCGCCATCCGCGGGCGGCTGGGACCCGCGTTACGGAAGCTCATCGAGAAGGGGGAGCTGTAGCATGACGGCCCTCTCGAACACGGAGCAACCACCGCAAACCGTAATCCGCAAGCGGTCGCGGAGGAGCGCGCCGGCCACCGACGATAACACGGCTGCTCTCGCTTCGGTCGAGCGGCTACTCCGAGCGGCCCTGGCCGCCGCCCCGGACCTTCGCCACCAGGCGCTGCTGGTTCTCGAGGGACGGGCTCGGGCTGTGGACCTCGACGGGGAGGGGGAAGCGGTCCCGGAGCCACTTGTTGGCCTGCGGGACGTGGCCCAACACTGGAGCGTGTCACCGTGCACGGTGTGGCGGTGGGATCCGCCCTCACACGATGTCGGCGGACGCCCACGGTACCGGCTGAGCGAGGTGGCCGCATACCTAAGCGGCGAAGACTTCAAGCGACGTACAGCTGCACTGCGAGCTGAACGCCGGCTCAAGCGAGGAAGGACTACGAATGCGGTAACCTACGCTGCCGCGACGCGTGAGGAGGACGAATGACCGTAATCAACGGCAACAGCGCGCTCGATCGCTTCACGGCCTTACTCGGCGAGGACGTGTTCTTCGTGCCTTGCGGCTGGGGGACGAAGCGACCGCTGATTGCCTACACGGACCGGCCGTTCCCAGACACCAAGACGCCGGACTACCGCGCCCGATTCGACAATGAGCGCACGAACATCGCGGTGTACCTAGGGGCAGCTTCGGGCGGCTTGTGCTCCATTGACTTCGACGCGGACAAAGACCTGTCAGCGTTTCTCGAACTGAATCCCGACTTGGCGAACACGACACGGTCACGAGGCAGCCGGGGTGGCATGGTGTGGCTTCGGATCACAGGTGAGTTCCCCAAAAGCTGCCGGACGGAGCACTTCGAATGGCGGGCCGACGGCAACCTCTCGATGATCTACGGGCGTCACCCTAAGGGGATGGACTATCGGCTCGAACGTGATGCCCCTCCTACCACCCTGGCGTTTGATGACCTCCACTGGCCGGACGGCTGGGAGCTGCCGTGGGAGGAAGATGCGGAGGCCAAGCTGCGCCAGCAGTACGGCGAGCCCTTCTACACCAACGAGAAGGGGGTGATCAGTTCCATCAACGAGGCATACTGGGCGGGGTTGCACGCCACGGAGGACATCCTGCTCCATGAACCGGACGAAAAGGCCTTCTACCGGTACAACCCGGATACCGGCATTTACGAGGTGGAGTCCGCCGACGCCATCCGGACCAAGATCTCGGCGCGGATGCTCGAAGCCTCGCGGCAGGCCAACGCCTTCGACCTTCAGAAGCGGCGGACGGCGACCGTGCTCAACAACGTGATCGCCCACCTGCGCGGTACCGTCGAGCACCGCGGCGCATTCACTGAGCCCCGCCGGGCCATTCACCTGGCTAACGGCGTGATGGTGTTCCGCAGCGGTGATTTCGAGCTGCACCCGTTCTCACCGGAATGGCGGGCGCGCAACCGCTCCCCGATCCCGTTTGATGAGAACGCGAAGTGCGACCGCTTCCTCGACGAGCTCGTCTTGCCCGCCGTGCAACCGGATGACGTGGAACTCCTGCAGAAGTTCACCGGCCAGATGCTACTCGGCGACAACCGCTCCCAAAGAATCCTGATCCTGGATGGCGAAGGCGGCCGCGGCAAAACCCAGTTTGCCAACGTGATGCAAGGGTTGGTCGGGCTGTCCAACGTCACCCAACTACGGACCAAGCATCTGGGAGAGCGGTTCGAGCTGTTCCGTTTCGTCAAGAAGACGCTGCTGGTCGGCGTGGACGTCGAGGCCGACTTCCTGAGTACGAAGGGCGCCGCGGTCCTCAAGGGTCTGGTCGGCGGGGACTGGCATGATGCCGAGCAGAAGGGCGGCACAGGCTCCTTCCAGATCCAGGGCCGGTTCAACGTCCTCATCACCTCGAACACGCGACTGCGGGTGCGCCTCCAAGGGGACCTGAGCGCGTGGAAGCGGCGGCTAACGATCGTGCGGTACGAAGCGCCGCCTCCCGGGAAGAAGATCCCGGACTTCGGCGCCCACCTGATCCGGACCGAGGGGAGCGGCATCCTGAATTGGGCTCTCTTGGGCGCGCAGAAGCTCCTGACCGAGATTCCGGATGAGGGCGGGGACCTGGTGCTCACCGACCGCCAGCAGGACCTGGTGGACTCCCTCCTGGCCGAGAGCGAAAGCCTGCGTCACTTCCTCCAGGACGCCGTCGCGGTCAAGCAGTTCGGAGACGTCACGGTGAGCGAACTGATCGAGGCTTACGCTGATTACTGCCCGGAGCGGCGCTGGCAGGCGATGCCCATCACGGAGATCCAATCGCGTCTTGAGGGTCTCATGCTCGAGTTGTTTGGAGTCACGAAGTGCCACGACATCCAGCGGAACGGGAAATCTCAACGCGGCTTCAGTGGGGTAGCATTAGAATGAGCCTCGATCTCACCAAGCTGGAGAACATCCGGCACCTCCCCAACGGGAGCATCGAAGCCCGCTGCCCTGCCTGCGCTGAGGGTGGTCACGACCACACCGGTGACCACCTCCTGGTCCGACCTGACGGGCGCTTCGGCTGCTGCGCCAACCCGGACGACGAGCAGCACCGCAAACGGATCTTCGCGCTGGTGGGTGACCACACCCCGCAACGGATCAGGGTACGGCCGGCGGCCGTCGCCGCTCATGGTTCGACGATCAAGTCCGGCATTCTCGGACGCCTCGGACGGGTGTTTTCAACTCCATCCAAGGCGCCAAAGCTTCCGGACGCTACGGACGGGGTAAACCAAGTCGGTTTAGACAATGAAGCGTTCCGGACGCTACGGACGGGGTCCGCGAAGTCGGTTCAGGGTCGGTGTGATGATTCCCGGACGCTACGGACGCCCCAATACTCTAGCGCGTATGGAGAAGAATTGGAAAAGCGTATAAACATACAAGGAGTACGTGGGGGGGCGTCCGGGGCGTCCGGCCCGCAGGAGTTCGAGTTCGAGTTGGAAAGGGGCGTCCGGGGCGTCCGGATGCCCTACCTGATGCCGGACGGCGTCCTGGTTATCCCGTTCGACTCGCCCGAGCGGTACCACTGGTGGAAGGCCGGGCAAAGCGTGGTCGAAACCATGACGGAGCTCAGAGGGCAGGTCACCGGACCGGAGGGCAAGGAGGCGAGGTCATGAAGGGACGCCACATCCTCTGTCTGTTCCTCGCCCTGGCTTTCACCTCCGAATGCCATGGGAGTCCGCGCCGACGCCGTTCGGATCGGATTACCCCAACCCAGGAGCGCACAGCGGGCCAACGCCTCGCTCCTCACGACCAAGCTCGTCTGGAGTTCGCGTGGCTAGGGAACGTACAGCCGGCTGATCTGTGCTTGTGGGGAACGACCGGTGCCCTCTGCCCTATAGGCTGCCGCACCGCTTCAGGGCTACGGTTACCCTGTCGCCGTTTCATTAGTGCGTCTCAATGCATTCTACACGAAACTAGGGCGGTCCTAGAACGCTTCTTCTGTAAAGATCGCTGTATGAATCACTTAGGGAGTCTCCTAGAACGGGTACTATTAGCTAGGGGCCGCGAAGGCCCAGGGCTCCCGCGCGAGTTTCCTTATGGCCCCGAAGGAAACCCTTCATGCCCAGTCACTTCCACGAGCTCCAATCCCACGTAACCCGCTTATGACCAAGAAGAAAGCTCCAACGCCCGCGCCAGTTTCCTCCGAGTTTCCTCCCACTCCACCGGAGCCCAACAACCCACCCGGACCCACTGCCCCCGTAGTCGCCTGCGCCTTCGATGAACTGGTGCCCATCGAGCGCCTGGTACCGAATCCCAGGAACCCAAACCAGCACCCTGAGTCGCAGGTCAGGTTATTAGCCAAGGTCATTGTGCACCAGGGCTGGCGGTCACCCGTGGTAGTGTCCCGACGGTCCGGATTCATCGTGGCCGGGCACGGACGGTACGCCGCAGCGAAGGTCCTCGGCGTTACCCAGGTGCCCGTGGACTTCCAGGACTTCGCGACCGAGGCCGACGAGTGGGCGCACCTGATTGCAGACAACCGCGTGGCTGAGCTGGCGGAGACCGACATCGCAGGGCTCAGGGACATCCTGGCCGAGTTGAAGGGGGCGGACTTCGACCCAGAGCTGGCTGGCTTCGATGAGGCCGCTCTCGCCGAACTGCTGGCCGACGCCGCCGAGCCGACCGCGCCAGAGGACTTCCCCGAAGTGGATGAGAACATCCCCATCGATCACCAGTGCCCCAAATGCGGCTATCAGTGGTCCGGCAAACCAGCGTGAAGGCCGTGGAACTCCAGGCCTTGCGGACTGCGATTGACGGCGTGGATGACGGAATCTGCCGGCTGCTGGTCACCCGCCGCCGACTCTCGCGTGAGGCGATCGCGATGAAGGTTTCTGCCGGTCACGGCGTGCTCGACCTGCAACGGGAACGCCAGATCCGGCTGCGGTACGACGCGCATGGCCCGGGCCTCGCGAGGGTCGCCGCAGCAATCACCCAATGGTGCCGTGATGAAAACTGACAAGCCTCCTTTCCACGTCCCCAGCATGGCCGAAATCGCGGCGGTGCCGTGGAACGGTTTCAAGGTCGCGTCCACGTTCTCCGGCTGCGGCGGTTCATGCCTGGGGTACCGCATGGCAGGGTTCCGCGTGGCCTGGGCCAGCGAGTTCATCCCGGCCGCTGCTCAGACGTACCGGCTCAACCACCCGGGCACGATCCTCGACACCCGGGACATCAGGAAGGTCCGCTCAGTGGACATCCTCGATGCCACGGGCTTGGAGGTTGGTGAACTCGATTTGCTGGATGGTAGTCCTCCATGTGCCAGCTTCAGCACCGCAGGCAAACGCGAGAAGCACTGGGGCCAGGCCAAGGCGTACTCGGACACGGTTCAGAGGACCGACGACCTGTTTTTCGAATATGTCCGGATTCTGGAAGGACTGCGTCCGAGAGTCTTCGTGGCCGAGAACGTCAGCGGCTTGGTCAAGGGTGTTGCCAAGGGCTACTTCCTCGAAATCCTGGCGCGGCTCAAGGCTTGCGGGTACCGCGTCGGCTGCAAAGTCCTCGACGCGCAGTGGCTCGGGGTTCCCCAGGCACGGGCACGGACGATCTTCATCGGCGTGCGCGAGGACCTCGGCAGAGACCCAGTATTCCCGAAGCCGCTCCCGTACCGCTACTCCCTGCGCGAGGCCATCCCCTGGATCGTAAAAGTCGGCGGCATCCGGGACACCGGTTTCGGAGGCCGAAAGCTCCAGAGAAGTGACCTTCCCGCGCCTACGGTTATGGCCGGCGGCGCTGCCGCGATGAACAGTTCGCAGTTCGGCGTCGAGGCTGTCATCCACGACACCAAAGGCCAGTTTCCATCAGCCGGGAACGTCACCGACCGGCCGTGCCCGACAGTGGGCGTGACCAACCGGAACCAGTTCGAAGTCCGCGTGCGCGGTGGCACCGGCGCTGCGTTCGCCGAGAAGGGGCGCGAGTTCGACCTCGACCGTCCGGCCCCGACGATCCTGGGGACCAAGCCCAACCAGGTCGAGGTGGACATGCGCGGCTACGCCGTCGGGCGCGAGTGGGACAAGCTGAAGCCTGGGCAAAATTCGAAGCGGTACTTCAACCTCGTTCGACCGCATCCCGACCGGCCTTGCCCGACGGTCCTCGCCAGTCACGGTCACCCGGGGATTGCGAGCGTCACGCACCCGACTGAGAAGCGCAAGTTGACCATCCCCGAGCTGAAGCGCATTTGCGCGTTCCCGGATGACTTCGTCCTGACCGGCAGCTACTCGCAGCAATGGGAACGGCTCGGGCGGGCCGTTCCGCCAGTTATGATGGCCCACGTCGCCCGAACCATCCGTGATGAAATCCTCTCTTGAGATCCCGAAGCACTGGACGTTCCGCAGCCGCGCGGTGGCGAAGCACTTCGAGCAGCATGTGCGCGAATCGCTTCCCTGGTATGACTTGGCCACCAACGCGGTCGCCCATCTGGGCCGGCACTACATCCCGCGTCATGGCGTTGTGTACGACATCGGCGCCTCGACCGGCAACGTCGGCGTGGCGTTGAAGGACACGCTCGACCAGCGATCTGCGAAGTTCACCGCCATCGAGGAAAGCCGCGAGATGGCCGAACAGTACGCGGGTCCCCCGGAGCTGGTGATCGCCGATGCGGTTGGGTTCGACTACCAGCCTTTCGACTTCGCGGTGCTCTTCCTGGTCCTGATGTTTCTGCCCGTCCAGACGCGGGCTGCCTACCTGCGCCGGCTCCAGTCCCACACCAAGCCCGGTGGAGCGCTCGTGATCGTGGACAAGGTCCAGATGCCGGGCGGGTACGTGGGCACTGCGTTCAGCCGCCTCACTCTTGAGCAGAAGCTGGCTGTGGGAGCGAAGCCCGAGGACATCCTGCGCAAGGAACTGTCCCTCGCCGGGTACCAGCGACCGTTGGACCCGCGGACCCTGCCACGTTCAGCTCGTACGTTCTTTCAGGTCGGCGAGTTCGTCGGCTGGATCATCGAGGCGCCGGAGGTGTGAGCCATGGTTCTCCTACGCCGGCATGCAGGTCCGGGCCACTTCCTTCAGCCGATCAGGGTCCAGGGAAAGTCGCAGCCGCTTGCGCAGCCAATGCCGCTGGAAACGGGTTTCGTGGCGATAGCGACGGATGTCCTCTCGAATCCGCGAGAACGAGCTCTGCCCTCCGAGCCATCGAATGAACTCCATGTCTTCCTTGAAGAAGCCCGGAGCCACCCGTCGGATCAGCCAAGCAAGGAGGAGCGCGTGCGGGTACACGGCGCGCCTGAAAAGTGTCTTCTCGAACCCCGCCTCACCGCAACGGGTTCGCGTGCAAAATGCGTTCTGAAAGGTCATACAGCGTACAAGACATAGCATAGCATGGAATCGCTCAGCGCAACAGTCTCATGAATCGGCGTCAGAAGTCTACTCAATGATCCGGCAATCCGAGTACATCGCGCACAGCGGGCTGTCCAAGGGCCAGGTCTCCAAGCTGGTCAAAGCCGGCATGCCTCTGACGTCCCTGGATGACGCCGACCGTTGGCGGGGACTGCGGGCTCGGAAGCCACCGCCACCGCCACCACGGCTCACGAGTGACGGAACACCCGAACGCCCGTCGGAAGCCTCGACGCCCGTAGACCGCGACAAGCTCGCGTCGGATACGCCTGAAGGCGCCTTCGAACGTCAGCGCCAGATCGAGCGCGCCGCCTATGGCCTGGCCGTGAAGGCGCTCCGCAACCGCGAACCCGATGTCACCCGCCTGGTGGACCTCCACGCCCGCGCCGCCCGCAACCTCACCCAGGCTCGCGGCGACGTTCTGACCCTCGCCGAACGCGAGCGGTCCCTGGTCTCGGGCGAATGGGTCAAACGGATCATCACCGAGCACGACGGCGTGGTCGCCGCCCTCGCGAAGGGAATGCCCCGGCAACTCGCCGGTCGGATCTCGCCGCACGACCCCGACCACGCCGAACGCGAACTCAACCGTTGGGTTCAGGACACCTTCCTGAAAACGCTCTACAGCACCTGTCCGTGGAAGTCCTGACCGAGCCACTCATCGAACTGCTGGAGTTCCGCCGTGGGCAATACCGCCCCACGCCCGAACAAAGCGTGGTCGAGTGGACCGAGGCGAACCTGAAGCTGTCTTCGCGGCAGACTGAATATCCGGGTCCGTTCTCGACGGCGTTGCGTCCCTACATCCGCGAGCCATTGGAATGCTGGAAGGACTCCTCCGTTTCGGAAGTCACGCTGTGCTGGGGCTCGCAGACCGCGAAGACTACGATGCTCATGGCCGGTTTCGCCTGGTTGCTGGCCAACGACCCCAGCCCGGCCTTGTGGGTGATGCCCAGCAAGTCCCTGGCCCGGTCCTTCAGCAAGACGCGCTGGCAACCGTTTCTGGAAGAGTCCCCAGCGTTGGTGGCCCAGTTCCCTGTCCGGGAAGATGACCTGACCAACCTGGAACAGCACTTCCGCGGCTGCACGCTCAACTTCATTGGGTCGAACAGCCCGGCGGAACTGTCCAGCCGCCCCATCCGGATCCTGATCGCGGATGAGATCGACAAGTTCGCCCCGGCGACCGACCGCGAGGCCGACGCCCTCGAACTGGCGGAAGACCGGCTCAAAGCGTTCAGCACGTCCAAAGAGTTCCTGACCTCGACCCCTACGTTGTCCGAAGGCCGGATCTGGCAGCGATTCCTGGCTGGCGATCAACGGCGGTACTGGATTCCCTGCCCGCATTGCGGCGAGGTCATCCAACTGAAATGGAAGCAGGTCCGTTGGGATCCGGACGCGAAGGTGGACGCCCGAGCTTGGAACTACTCCAAGGTCCGAACCACGGCCCGGTACGAATGCCAGCTCTGCGGTGGGCGGGTCACTGACGCCCAGAAGGTCGCCGCGCTACGGCACGGGGAGTGGCGGCCTGAAAACGAGACGGCCCTGCCCGGCGTGCGCAGTTACCACTTGTCCAGCCTCTACAGCCCGGACCGGAAATGCACCTGGGGGCAACTCGCGGTGAAGTGGTTGGTCGCCAATGAGTCTTTCCTTGGGCTGCAAGGGTTCATCAACGGCATGCTCGCCGAGCCCTGGGAGAACCAGGCCGACAGGGCCGAACGGCTGGAGATCGTGAGCCCCGCGGGTGCCCCGCCGCTGCCGGAGTCGGTCACGTTCCTGACCGCCGATCATCAGGCCCTGGCCCCGTACTTCTGGGTGGTCGCTCGCCAGTGGGACGAGGAAGGGAACTCCCGGCTGCGTGGATGCTACATGTGCGATGACTGGGATACGCTGCGGCGTATACAACTCGCCTTGGACATCCAGGATCACCACGTCACGGTGGATAGCCGTCACAACCCGGATCAGGTCCGCGAGCAGTGCCTGCGGTACGGGCAGCCTGCTCCGATCCTGGTGCCCAGCCCATGCACGTCGGATGGATGCCTTGGGAGGGGCAGAAGGGTGATTGGCGCCAGATCGAGGAAAAGACCGGCGCGGGACGGCCTCTGGGGCTTTCGCGCTACGGCGTGCCGCTGACGCGGCGGATCGGCTACAACCTGCACGCCTTCCAGTTCGCGGGAGACTTCTTCCTGTCCCTCCTGAGCCGGTTGCGAAAAGGACCGGAGAAGGCGGCGGGCTTACGGTGGGAGTTGGTCGAACTGCCCTGCGGTCCCGAGGTGCAGGGTGCCGTGCGTGTCGATGAGGAGACTTACCGCCGGCATCTGGACGCGAAGCGGTACGAGCCACGAGCTATCCGGAGGCGGGTGGTTTGGGAATGGGTCAAGCGCTCGAGCCGCTGGCCCGATCACCTGCTGGACTGCGAGATCACGCAGGTGGCCTGGGCGGCGTTTCATGAGCGGTTGCCACTGAATCTGCCGGAGGAAGAGGAGGAGAAGAACGTCGACGGGCTCACCGTAGCCTGAGCCGGTGCATGTACGGCGGAGGCGGGGTGTTCCTCACTGGACCCCTGGCGGGCGCGCAACCTATACGCTCGCCGATGAAACTCGAATCCTTACCCGACACCATCCAGACCATCATCGCCCAAGCTGGCGGCCTGGGCCTCCGCGGCGCCTTCATCTACGTCGGCGCCCACAACCTCACCTACCGCTGCCCGGAGCCGGTCGGCGAGTACCGGTCTAGCTACCCGTCCAGGCTCGCGTCCGAAGCTGGCGTAGGCTTCGTCGAATACGAAGTCGGCCTCCAGTGCCGCGTGAACGGTAAGCGCGGTCACCGGTGGACGCTGATCGTCGCCTACGAACCGACCGACGTGTACACCGTCTGGCTGGTCGAAGGGCACCGGGGCCGAAAGCCGGACACGATGGTCCTGGCCTGCCAACGGGACGTGTACTGCGACACCCTTCAGGGCGTGATCGAGGCGGTCTATGACCAGGCCATCCGCGAGCGTAACCAGGGGTTCATCCCGCTCGACTGAGGCGCATCCGAACAGATCCACCACCATGAAAGCGCCTCGCAAACCGACTCGAACCCAGCGCCGCCTTCAGCGCCGTCTGGCCCGGTACGCCGATCCCGCGTCCCCGACGCTGGCCAGATTCCTCAATGTCCGGGACCACACGCTGCTGGACATCACCCGCGCCCTCGAACAGATCGCCGCCGAATTGCTCACCCGGCCCGGGCATGTCGGGATGGCTGGCGGCGGGTACGTGTACTACCCGACCGACGCCACCCTGACGAGGTGGCGGTCAAGCGACGATGCCGACCTTACGGCCGACCTGCTGACCGTGGTGCTGGAGTACGCCGGCACCTTCGACGACAACGCGCTGGACCGCGTCTGCTACGGTGATCCGCTGGACGACCTCTTCGTCCGCCGACGTGTGGATCAGGAAGGGTACGAGTCGGGGCAGATGCGCGGGGACTGGAGGTGACGCATGGCCCGATCATCACGGTATCCCAACCACGAGTTTGGCGTCATCCGGTTGCGGGAACTCCCCGTCGACCTGCCCCTCTGTGACTGCCCCGAACGCATCTACGACTACTGGGTGGCCAACGTCATGACGGCCAGCTGGTACAATCCAGACTCGGAATGCTGCTGCGCTATCCACTTGAACACCCGCCGCCGGGCCACGGGGTTCCATCTGGTCGGGATCGGGACGCTGGATTGCGTCCTCATCCAAGCTCGTGAGGTGTACCGGACCGCTATCGTCCGGGCGTCGGCCACGATCGTGATCGCCCATAACCACCCTTCGGGGTGCCCCGACCCGAGCGAGTCGGACATCCGGGCGACGCGGGACCTGATCCAGGCCGGGCGGATCCTGCGCATCGAACTTGTGGACCACGTGATCGTCGGACGATCGAGCGCTGAACGGACCTCACCCTGGGTGTCCTTACGCGCCTTGGGCTACTTCGCCTGAGACCCCCGTCCCGCGAAACCGCCCCGCGTTCAGGCGAGAACCGGTGCGAGGGCTGCCAGCAATTGAGCAATGGCGTTCATCAACACTTGGGGTTAGATGCGTCCGTGGCTGAGTCACTTGGTCGCCGCAGTGGAAACTGAAGTAACCAAGCGGCGAGTACCTCTGGTGGATCACATCGAAAGTGCCCATACCTCTGATGTAAGGTCCGTAGCCTTGCGCAGAACGCAGCGAACTTGCTCGCGGCTGCATTTTCATTGCGCTCGGGAACCGACGAACCGGATTTTGTTGAGGCTCTCTGCAGTTCGCGAAGCACGCGCATGGTGTTGACAGAGTTTTCGATGCACCACGAGTGAAGCGTAGCGGGTAAGAGCCGCCTCTGCTTGCGACCTAATCGAGTTCGCTGCGGTGCGACCACCAGGTTCAAGTCAATCCCCGGCGGCGCCACTTGTCCGTCCCTGCTTTCCAGCGCTCTTCCCTTGCGGAACGGGAACCGATTCAGCCACTTGAAGAAGGTGCTTGGAACCTCACAACGGAGCGGGCCAAAAGACGCTTCCAAGTCAAAGACGGCCGCGCAGAATCGCATGAACTGAACCGGGGTATCCCTTTCATTCAGGTCCGAATTGTCGCATGCAGCCTTCAAGATGACCTTCCGGACCTCATTAAGTACGCCGCCGATATTTACCGAGGCGCGTCGCAGCCATAACGCAGCTGAGTCGGGTATCCTCAATGCCCGTGCACGGGTCCGAGCGTTCTCGATTCGCTTCTGACGTCTGATAGGCGCCATTCGCAGCAGATTTCGCACCGTCGGATCAGGGAGACGATCCTTGTCCCTTAGGGGAGTCTGACGCATCTCGAGCAGGTAGTCGGGTTTCTGCCCACGCCGTGTTCGGTCCCACAAGTCCCAGCGCTTCCTCCGATCGGACATAGATGAAGTCAATCGAATCTCAAGAGCGATGGCAATGCGACATAAACGGTTTGCTTCAAGGATTGCGAGATCGCCCCGCGATCAGGCGAGAACCGGTGCGAGGGCTGTCGGACGCCCGCGGGACGCGTTATACAGCCTGCCCGCCGGCTGCGCTATGCCTCGCAGCCCGGGCCGGAGACCGGCTTCAAGATTCGCATGGATTCCCTTGGACAGTCCCACCGCTCCACCGTAGCGAGGCTCACGTTCGAAGCACATTATCAACAACATACAGAACGGAACACCACATGAAGAACAACGCGGACACCACGAAGGATCAGACGCCCAAGACCCAGCCGACCGTCTGGAAGGAACCCGCGACCAAGGCGAAAGCCCCGAAGGCGAAGAAGGAACCAGCGGCGAAGGTCGAGAAGGCGGCAAAGGCCGACACCGACGCCGAGCCCGTTGACCGGCTGCCGGCCACCGTCGAGGAACTGAAGGAGTCCAAGAGCGGTTTGGTCACGTTCCTGTTCCTGAGAGGGAAGGACAAGGAGGAGATCGCCAAGGAACTGCAGGCCACGTTCAAGGTCGCCGATGCACAGGCGGCGAAGATCGTGCGCCGCATCACCGGCCGGGCACGTTTCTTCCAGCGCGCCTTCGCCCTGACGGCCGCGAAGTAGTCACCGGCCCGGCCGCCACGCAGCCCCTCGGGAGACCGGGGGCGTTTTCGTGCCCACGTCATTCGCGAGACCGCCGCGAGATCAGCCGAGAACCGGTGTCGCGGCGTTGGCCCGGGGTAGGACGACTACAACCACCGGGGCCGCACTCACCAGGAACTGCGCCAGGATGGGCCGGAGCCACGGCTGGTGCAGGGCCCAAACGTGGGTAAAATCGCGGTGCTTCCGCGGGTGGGCGGTCTCCATCACCGCTACGAACGGCGGGCCGCTTGATCTCGGGACACCCCCGACCAGTCTTGGTGATCCGGAGCCTGAGGCCGGATCGGAAGCACCGTCAGACCATCTCGCCGCCGGATCGCCCGAGTGACATCCGACTCCCTCGCCACCGAGTGCCGCTCCGTTCGCACGGGGTGTTGGCGCCCACACGGACCAGCCGGATGCGTTCTGCCAACCACAGGGCTCGAGGATGGCGGACCTCGCCATGAACGCTGTCCTGCCGTGGCTTTAGAGCCGCGCCGCGGCCACAGGTAACCAACCGGTTCAGGACCGGGTCGAGGCGCGGTACCAGGCGTGGCCGGCTGCGAGTGACAACGCCATTCTGAAACTCGCGCGAGCCCGGCTGCTCGCGGGACGGCCGTTGCCCCGGCCGGTGCGCGCGTCTCATCAGCAAGGGTCGTTGCAGATTGTCCGCGACTTCTGCGACCACGCAAATGCGCTTTGCGAGCGCTGCGGATTTCCGGCCCTCCTGGCTCAAGGCGCGTGAGCGGCGGGTTCCGCCCCACCGCCGCGGACGTCCGCGGGAGGGCTACTCGCCAACGCGCCTGGCTGCGTCTTTCCAGTTTGAGTGAGCGCCGCCGACGACACCGATGGCGGAGTCGGTCGGGGCACGTCCGCCGAAGAGAAGAAGGCAGAGCACCACGGCGCGGCTCCTGGAATTCGAACGTCGTGGAGAGTCGCAACTTCCAGACAAAGACACGGGTAGAGCCGCATGTCTTGCAGCCCGAACGCGGTTGTCAATCCTGCCGCAAGCGGAAGAAGCGCTGTGTTTCGAGCCCATCGGCGCTTTCGAGCAGGATCAAGGCGCCCGTTCCGCCCAGCACAAAGCGGCGCGAGCAGGTCCACGGCCCGCCCGCTTCGGAGGCACACTCTAGACCGAGTTCGTGGAATGGTGCTCCCTGGAGTATCAGCTCGACCACCGCGACCGCACGCCCGCTCCGCGCCGCCAGCGCTGACCGCGCGACCGTCTCCGCCACCTGGTGCTTCATCCCGCGCCAGTTAAGCTCCACCAACCGGTACCGCCCCGTGCCAAACCGCGATGCCTCGGCGTCCCCTAACGCATAGTCAGTCGGGCGCCCGCCACCTGAGGCCGGGACGACTCCTGCCTGCACGGTACCCCACGCCCCGTCCTGCTGCAGTCGCTCAACAATGAAGCCGATCAGGTCAAACTCCACGCCTGTCTGCCAGGTTAGATCGACCTCGCCTCGGATGTTCCACCTGGCCTCGAACCGGATGAGGCGCACAGCAATTGGCGCTTTGGGCCGGTACTCCAACAGCACCTCATGGCCTGATTGCACGAGAGCGAAAGAGCCACCTCCAAGCTCGTTCTGAAAGGCACTCGTATCCAGCTGGAACCTGCCTGCCTCGAAATCGTCGACGCCTGCCGCCGCGGAAGCGACACGCCACGCGTAACTGCGGTGGCTGTCGAAGCCCACTACCTCGCCGGCTACGTTGCTAGGCGTCAGGGAATTGATCCTCAGAATGAACGGGTTCGACGACGTCGAGGTGATGGTCAGCATCCCGCTGGCGTCGATCAAGTCCCAGCCTGGATCGCCACCCGCCGTTCCTTCTGCGGCGTTGATCTCCCAGACGTAGATACCGCCCCCCGCCCAGGTCAGATTCTCAACCAGGATTTTGCCCGGACTGAAACCGGGGGAGACGGTTCCTCCGCTCTCGATCGCAAGGTCTCCCACCGCGCCGTCCCCGCCTACGACCGCGCCCGGACCCACAATCAGGTCCGTCCCTGCTGCCGCTGCCCCATCCAGGACGACCGTTACGCCTTCCAGCTCGATTGCCTCCCCACCCGAGGCTGCCCCCGCGACGTGCACGCTGCCGCCCGGCCGCACCGCGACATTGGCTTCGCCCAGTGTCGCGAACGCATCGAATCCAATGACGCGCTCACCCGCCGACCCGGTATAAGGCCAGTCCACCTGAACGCAGTCGGCGAGTCCGGCATACGCGCCGTCCACGTAAGCGACGTCCGGCCTGGCAAGGATATGCAGCGTCCCGGGAACGGGAGCCACAGTCAGCACAGCCAGCGTAGGGTCGGTAAGCTCGATCGCAACCGGCACGCCGTCGAACCGGAGCGTCGAACTTGAACCTGGCGCGCCAGTGAGCCAGAAGCGTAGGGCGAACAGTCCTGCTCCGTCGGAAACCACCGTGCCCAACACGCTGGGATCGTCCCAGGAAATGATCAGCGTCCCGTGGGCTGCGTCGCCACCGAAGTTCTCCGGGTGCTCGACTCCCGGGAGATCCATCGGTTGGATCGTCAGGAACGTCGCAACGCTCGCATCCCAGTGGACCGAGAACTGCAATGTTCCGAGCGCGGGCGCGCCGGAGAGGCGTATTGGGACCAGAACCTGCGCACCTGCTCGCCCACAGGCGTCCTCAGCCATCAACACAGCGTCGGCACCACGGAGTGTGGGCGCCCCCGCAAGCAACGCGAGACCCGCCAGGGCGGCCCACAGCCGCCACGGCGGGACACCCACGCACTTCTGATTCTCAAGCCTGGCTGGCATCGCACCCACAGCGTCCAAGGCCTCGTCCGCCAACACACTGCGCTGCTCTTGAGGACTACCTGGCAGCCTTGGTCCTTGGAGCTGCAAGGCCCCGGCGAGCGGCGCCAGTTCAGGCCCTTCCTACGGCACCGAGACCAACCGGTAGAAGCCCCGTGGTCCCGCGCCCAACGGCAAGGCGACCTCGCCGGCTCCGCTCGCAGGCAAGGTGAAAGCCAGGCCGGGCATCGGCACCCAATGCACGAGGTCCGCAGAAAACTCCGCCTGCCATCGCGTGCCTTCCAGACCACGCACACGCAACGTCAACGGCCCGTCGGTTCCGTGCTCGCCCCCGAGCACCAGTTCGGGCGCACCCAGCACGGTCACCTCACCGTCCTCGACAAACACGAGTTGGACTACGTGCTCCGAGGTCAACTCCACCACGGTCGGGCGGTTCACGATCGCCACCGGGGAACAGGTTCCCGGACTGCCGAGCACGTCGAACTCGGCCGCGAACAGCACCATGCCCTCCTCCACATTCACTCCGTCCGTGCTTGGGTCGTCCCAAGCGAAACTGAGCCTGCCATCCGCGACCCGCCGCCCCCCGAAGGCATCCTCGTCAAAACCTGGCAGCCCGAATTCGGTCACCTGCGCGAAGCGCAAGATCGCCGGGTTCCATGCCAGTGTGAATTGTGCCGTCGTCAGCCGCCCGGTCCGGCTCGCCTGCACCGGCACGCGGACACGGCTGCCTGGTACGGTCGCCAGGCTTGCCACGTGCAGGGTCGTGGGTGTCGGGGCCCGATGAAGCGACACGCCCTCGCGCGATCCACCCGCCAGCGCCCGAGGTTCAGGTCCGTCACCCCATGAACCGTTCACGTCCCCGACTTTGATCGCCACGAAGTCCTGGGCCATCATATCCACGGCCAGATCCGAGTAGTCCCGGTAGCCGACCGCGTCCCAGGGCTGCAGGGGGTCGGGAAACGCAAAATCCGAACTCACAAAACGCCACAATCCAACGTTCGGGAAGCTGTTGCGAATATCCGCCGCCAACTGCCGGATCAACCGGACGTCCACGGTGGTGATCGTGCGCGAACCGTTCGCGTCGGCGGCGAGCAGTTCGTACGGGCTGTCCAGTGTTTCCGGCAACTTGCCCAGAACGTGCATTCGCACCTGTTGCGCATCGGCCGCGGTCACTCCCGCCCGGATCGCATCCTCCTCGGTCTCGGTCTTCGCAGGCGTGAGGCGGTAATCTCGGCACCCCGGCACGGCGGCGTGCACGTAGCCGCCGTCGGCTTGGGATTGAACCGTGGCCGTCGTGTCGCCGGTCAGGTCCAAGTTGGCCCCGGGCACTGGCCGAGCGTCTTGGTAGTACCCCACCCGACCTGCGATGGTCCTAGGGTCGATGGTCTCGATCAGCGCGCCGGACTGGGTCTCCACCGACAGCGTGTTGAAGTCCGGATCCGTCAGTTCGATCGGCACGGGCGTGCTGTCCACGGTGATGGGGCAGGTCGAACCCAGCGGGCCGGTGAGCAGGAATCGCAGTGCGAACAGCGTGGCGCCGTTGGGGATGATCGTCCCCGCCAGACTCGGATCCTCCCAGGAGACAGTCAACGTCCCAGCCGCCGGGTCGCCTCCGAAGTTGTCCTCGTAAGTCATGTCGGCCAGGCCAAACGCCTCGACGCCCACGAAAGAGGCCAAGCCCGGGTCCCAGTGCATCGAGAACTGCATCGTTCCAAAAGCCCCGATTCCCCGCCTTATCACCGGCACGGAGACCTGACTCCCCGGGCAGTTAGCGTCGGTTCCCACCTCGATCCTGGTAGGATGGCATTGGTTAAGGAGCACCGCGACCGCGCCGGAATCAGGGCACGGCGTCGCCAGATCGGGGCCCCCATCCTCGTCGAAATCGGCCATCACAACGTTCCGAGGCCAGTCGCCGACCGGAAAGAGGGACTCGGAGCTGAAGGTCCCGTCGCCACTTCCCACGAGTATGGCCAGCCGGTCAAGTTTGGTTTCGGAGAATATGAGATCCGGGCGAGAGTCGGACGTGACGTCCGCGAGGAGAACCCCCCACGGCCAACTGCCAGGTCTGTCCAGCTCGAACGCGGTGGCAAAACTTCCGCCTCCCGATCCTCTGAGCACACGCAGTTTGTCGTTGGTAGCGGCAACCGCCAAGTCAACGTTGCCATCTGCATCGGTATCAGCGGCAGCGAGGCCGGAGACATAGCCGCCACTCATTCCGAGGTCTGACGGGGATAGGAATGACCCGTCTCCGTTTCCTCTCAGAACCGTAACACTCGGGTTACCTTGGTGCCCCACCACCAAGTCGAGAGCACCATCCTCGTCAAGGTCGGCCGCCAGGATGGCAGTCGGTCCACTGGACCCTGAGGAGAACCTGGCCGCGGGTTGCTGGAAATCCCCATTGCCAGATCCTGTAAGCAGCGCCACATTGCTGTCAGCCGCACCATTGTAGCAGGCGACTGCCACGTCGGCATGGCCGTCTCCGTCGAAGTCGCCGATGGCAATTGCCCTCGACACTGGCCCTGCCTCGAAGTTGTCCCTGGCTCCAAAAGTCCCATCCCCGGTGCCCAGTAGCACGGAGATGCCGTTGCAGGATGCGCTTGCGACGATGAGGTCCAGTACGGTGTCCTCGTTCACATCGGCTACCGCCACATCTTCTGGCTCTGAACCGACGAAGTAGTCTGCCGCCAATTCAAAAGTCCCATTACCCTTTCCCAGAAGCACAGAAACAGTCCCGTCCTCAAAGCAGTCATGCCCAGTCCAGGCATTCGCAGTCACGAGGTCCGAATGACCATCCTTGTCGAAGTCCGCCACCGCAACCCGCCACGGCCCGGCGCCATCACCTCCGGCGCCCCAATAGGTCGCCGGCAGAAATGTGGGCGATGGACATCCCGCGGCCGCACAAGAACACGCGCTGCTCCAACACCAGAACAACCCGCGAAGCGCTGCTCGGCAAGCCGTGGCGTGGCGGTCCGAACGGCATCTGCTGCGTTGAGTTCCTTGTCCTTTCATGCTTCACCTCGCTACTTCTTCGACTGGCTCCTTCGCTAGCGCGGCAAGCTCCGGCTGCCTCGATGCTGCTACTGAGAGCAGCGCGTGTGGAAGCCCGGGCTCGCCGACCGACGCTCCAACTTCCCCCGCAAAGCCTTCGCGGTGCGTTACCGGGAGCGCCCGTCAAGGTGATGAGGAACACCGACCCACGGCAACCCTCCCACAGGACCCTGGCTAGATTTGACACTCATATGCATATGGCACGGCAAAAGCAAGCTCGAAGATCGCGAATTCCCGCTTACGATGCGGTTATTACGCATCGACCAATCCCAGCCAAGGCCCGTCGACGCGTCCGTCATGCCCGACCCGAGCCGACCGCGGTTTGCACTCCTCGGATCCCCCAGCAACCTTCCTCCGGCGCATGGTCCGGTTCGAGCAACAGCATCATTTCCCGTTCCCACGCGAGGCGGTGTGGGGAGTCTTGAGCCGGACGGACTGGCTGAACCGGGCTTTGGGACTGCCGCCGGTCGAGTACCACTTCGAACCGCAGCCGTCTGGAGGCGCCGTCGTGCGCGCGCAGGCCCATCTGGCCGGACTGGCCTTGCGCTGGGAGGAACGTCCGTTCGAATGGCTCGAACCCGACTATTGCCGCGTGCGGCGGCTGTTTGAACGCGGGCCGTTCTCCAACCGCCAGATGTTTGGCAAATGTTTGGAAACGTTGCACCGCATCGCACAGGCTTGCACAGCATTGCACACGAAGCAGCTGGGATGCCAGAAAGCGGCTAGTCCGCTGGGAGCCAGCGGCTTAAGTGCTTGGAAATCAAGGAGGGTTGGTTGCGGGGGTAGGATTTGAACCTACGACCTTCAGGTTATGAGCCTGACGAGCTACCGGGCTGCTCCACCCCGCGATCCATCACGTCGAACTGCGCGTCACTGTAGAACTGACCTCCTCAAACGCAAGCGCTTTTCCTGCCGCCTTCGCACCGCCTCCATGGCCGTCGACAAAGTCGGCTTGGTCCCGAGACGGCCCGGGTCGTCTGGAAG
>CAZHUS010000086.1:0-34850 GCA_964535555.1 uncultured Verrucomicrobiota bacterium | reverse complement strand
GTTCAACGCCCCATGCGCCTCCCCTGTTATCTACATTCCTTTGGGGTGTTAGGCGACGTCGTTCTATTTTCTGATGTGATCATCCAATTGTTTCAAAGTGCGCTGAACCCGCTCATGCCAGCCATTGCTATAGTTGCCATTCTGCACCCGAACCAGAACGTCATCGCCATCAATTTCTGCGTCATTCTTTCCATCGACATAAAGACTCTCAGCGCCGACCGCTTCGAGAAGAAATGTGATGACACCAGTTGCATCCTCCGGCTTTCGGATGGTGATATTCGCTACACCATGCTTTTCGCGCATCACGCTCTCAAGCTCATCTCTGGTGTATTTCAGTGTGATTTGGAAAGAGCCACTCATATCTGCGTGAGTCGCCTAACAGTTTGTTCAACGCTCAAGTCACCGACCGCCGCGTGTATTGGCCAGAGCATCGGCAGCGAATCCGACGCCCGACCGGCAGTGGCCCGCGGCGGTTCGGTGGACTGAATGGTTAGCCATTAGTCAGCGGGCCACTCGTAGTCGTACTTACTGGTTGCTTCTCCGGCGCGAAGCTTGCCAAGGTCGATGGATATGCTCTGCGTGGCATTCTGTATTTTCTCAAGATTCCTGAGAATGCGTTCGCGGGCTTCACAGTCCTTGAAGTGTCGTCGTATGTCGTCCCTCACGTCAATCAGCGGGAGCGCGGCACGGTCACAAAGTGAGCTTAGTTCCAAAAAGTTGCTGTTGTCTCCATTCATTGCTCAGGGTCCTTTGGTTCTATTCTCTCAGTTGTGTTTCAGGTCTTTGAGTGTTCTGATCCTCGATGCGGTGGTTGGGTGATGGATTTCGCGAGTCAGTGTCAGGATCGCCAGAAGATGCCATAGATAATGAGCCCCAGGATGGTACCGTAGGCGTTGGTATTGCCCGCCGGAGTCTTCCCTGGTGTGAGAAATTGGACCAAAGCAATAATGCCAATGAGCAGCCAACCTGGTTTGTAGCCGAAGCTCTCCCAGATAGCTCGGGTTCGCAGCATCAAGAGAATGGCTGCGATCACGTGCGGCAGCAGGGGAGGAGACTGGAGCCAATGCACCGGCGGTGGGAGATTGGCGGCGCTTCGGCCAAGACCAATAAGGACCATGAACAGGTTTGGTACAATCAGTACGGCCACGCAGAAGACAACGACCGTGATGAGGTAGAGGATTGCTGTCATGGGTTCATTTGGCTAACAGTTTGTTCCACGTCTGCAAGACGTTTATCACACGTTCGTTAACGCCCGGCCACTGTCAAGCTGATTTCCAATCGTCTAAGCTACAGACACTTGGCATTCGGATCCGCTGGAGACGCTTTGCGCCAATAATTGTGATAAGTGAACGCGTGATAACCGGCGCCAGCGCGGGGCGCAAAAGGGCTCCCCCCCGCTCGGCGAGCCCCGGTGAGACGACTCGCCCAGCCCGGGATTTGGAGGCGATCCGTTGACGTTCCCCCTTTAGTGTGGACACAAGAGCACCACACGACGCGCAGAACCGGCCGGGAACCTTCACGCCGGAACAGGCGGACATCCTGCTGCAGGCCGACAGACAGAACATCCTCAAGAAGCTCAAGGAAGGGCGCACCCTCTCCCCCAGCGAGCGCAACGAACTTCAGGCGATCCGCGATGGGCGCAAACCCGACTTGCAGGCTTTCGCCCGCAGCCAGAACGACCTGGCGAAGATCCTTGGCGTCTCGCGCTGGATGATCCAGCGGGCGATGAAGCTGGACGGTCACCCCGAGAGCCGGGCCGACGGGCGTCTGGACATCGCCGCTTGGCGGGCGTTCCTGCAGGCCGCCGGAAGCATCGAGGACGAGGACGCCACCGAACTGCGGGCCGAGAACCTCCGCCTCCAGAACCGTCACCTGGAGCTGCGGATCGGCGTGATGAACCGTGCCTACCGCCCCGTCGCCGAGATCGAGCGGTGGGGTGCCGAACTCGGGGCCGCGATTCGCAAGATCGTGACGCAGATCCATCTCGCCGCCCCCTCCGTCGTGGGCGTCTCGGTCGCGGAGGCCGAGGCCCGCCTGCGGGAGGTCGAAGACGAGTTGATCGAGCAGTTGCACACCCTCAACTCGGTCGTGCCCGACCAACCGGAGCCCGTGGAATGAACCCGCTGCTCCGGGGCTTTGCGTCCGCCCTGCGCCCCTCGGACCGCCGACCGCCGTGGAAGTGGTGCGAAGACCACATCGTGGTGGACAACACCTCGCCGATGCCGGGTCGGTGGCGTTCAGACGCCTCGCCATGGGTTCGCGAGTTGATGGAGGTCTTCGCCGACAACCGCATCAGCGACATCGCCGTGCAGTGTTCGGCCCAATCGTCCAAGACGCAGACGGTGATCAATCTGGTGTGCTGGGCGATCAGCGAGGACCCGGGACCGGCGATGTGGGTCATGGCGTCGCGGGACGATGCCAAGGATTTCGTGCGGGACCGCTTTTCGCCGACCCTCAACGCGTGCCAACCGCTGGCGGCCCAGATGATCGCCGAGGAGCGGCTGGAGTTCGTGTTCGCCTCCTGCCCCCTGTACTTCGTCGGGGCGGGCTCTCCATCGCGGCTCCAGTCCAAGCCGATTCGGTGGCTGTTCATGGACGAGGTGCGCAACTACCCGCCCGGCGCCCTGGAGACCGTGATGAAGCGCACCCGGTCCTTCTGGAACACGCGCCGGCTGGTGATCTCGACACCGGACACCGAGGGCGACACGGTGGATCGGGCCTACAAGTCGGGGGACCAGCGGGTGTTCAATTTCCGCTGTCCCAAGTGCGGCCAACTGCAGCCCCTTGTCATGGAGCAGCTCAAATGGGACACGAACGAAGAGACCAAGCCCGAGGGCCGCTGGGACTTCGACCGCATGGCCGAGACGATCCGTTACGAGTGCGTGGCCTGCGGCCATGCCCTCCGGGACGTGCCCGCCACCCGCAAGGCCATCGCGCGCAACGGCAGCTTCGTGCGCATGAACCGCTCCGCTCCCCGGCACCGGGTGAGCTTTCACTGGAATGCGCTGCTGCCGCCGTGGGTCTCGTGGCGGTCGGTGGTCGAGGAGTTCCTGCTCGCTCGCGCGGCGGCCCGCAACGGGGACCTGAACCCGATGAAGACCTTCGTGAACGAAACGCTGGGGCAGTCGTGGCAGGACCAACTGGGGGAGATCGAGGACTTCGAGTTCCTGCTCCAGCGGCGGGCGGGGTACGACTTCGGCGAGGGCTGGCCCGAGGAGCAGGCGCGGTTCATGGCGGCGGACCGCCAGGCGTCGGGCGGTGAGCACTACTGGTATGTGATTCGGGCGATGGGCAACCGCGGCGCCAGCCGGTTGGTCGCCTACGGGCGGTGCAACTCGCTGGTGGAGCTGGAGCGGCTGCGTCAGAAGCACAAGGTGCCGATCCAGAACGCGGTGATCGATTCGGGGTACAAGGCGTCGGAGGTGTATCGGTTCTGCCGGGCCACGGGCTGGAAACCGTTCAAGGGGGACGCCGCCGAGTACTTCACGTTCCGGGATCCGCGCACCCAGAAGGTGGTCCGCCGATTGTGGCAGAAGACCCAGGTGGACCCGGCGGTGGGCACCCGGATGCAGGGGCGGGTCCGCCCGATTGGGCTCTTCCGTTGGTCCAACCCAGGCATCAAGGACCTCCTCTTCGAGTACCTGACCGGGCTGGTGGGAGAGTGGACGCTGCCCCGGAGCATCGGGCGGGAGTACCTCAAGCAGATGAGTGCCGAGCACAGGATCGAGGAGCGCGACGCCCGGGGCCACGTCCGCTACCGCTGGCACCAGAAGCTCCGGGACAACCACTACTTTGACTGCGAGCTGATGATCATGGTGGTGGTGGTGATCGCCCGTCTGGGGGCCGTGGTGCACCGGGTCCAGGGTGCGGAGACCGGCGAACAGGTTGACGTTCCCCCTCTGTTGAATGGCAACACTGTCGCTGAAGGCGTTTCTGACGGCGGCCAAACTGAAGTCGGCCCGGGATCAGGTGACCCTGGTCTCGGTGCTTGAAGCCATCATCCTGGGCCGGTTCGAGTCCTCCGTCGTCAACGGCCGGACTGTGATTCGGACGTCCGAAGCGGGTGGGAGCACGGACTTCGTTCTGCCGAGCGGACTGGAGCCAGCCGAGTTGCTCGAGCTGGCGTCCAGGGCACTTGAATGGGTGCAGGCGCAGCCCGACCCGGCCAACCCCGCACTTCCCGGGCGCATCCGCCACTACCGGGTGTGCTTCGATCAGGCGACGCTCTGAAGCCCCATGCTCAACCGGCTGAAACGCCTCTTTGGGTCCAACGGAGCCCCCCTCCCGGCCCGTTCGTCGCCGCGGTCAAGACCGTCCCGCTCCAACGGCCAGCCGCAGCCGGCGGCCTTCGCCGACTACTTCGAGGCCCTGCGAGCGTCCCCCGATCGCACGCCGTTGACCCCGGCCGTCCTCGGTGCTGGCGGACTTCCGATGACTGCGGGGTGGCAGCGGGTGCGCCTCTCGGCCCTGGCCCGGGCGTTGTACGACAACGGCGGCTTTGTGGGCTACGCGGTCAACCAGATCGCATTCTACTCGGCACCGATCATTCCCCAGGCTGCCTCGGACGATGACGCGTGGAACCGGCAGGCTGAAGCGTACTTCGCCGACTGGGCACGGCGCGCCGACTTCTACGGGCGGCCGGGAATGGACTTCTGGGCGTTGCAGGTGGAGAGCTGTCAGGCGATTGACCTGGACGGCGACATTGGCGCCCTGATGACCGCCGAGGCGGGCTTCCCGCAGGTCCAATTGATCAACGGGCACCGCATCGGGTCTGCCAACGCCGGGGCGGAGGAGAACGTGGTCGATGGGGTGCGCCTGGACGCCAAGGGGCGGGTGCTGGGCTACCTGATAGCAGACGCGGGGGGCGAACCGCTCGATGTGCCCGCCAGCCTGATGATGCTGGTACGCGATCCGTGCGTGGCCAGTCCGTTGCGGGGGCTGCCACCGATGCGGCGGGGGCTGAACGACATCCGCGACGCCCGGGACATCCTTGGGTTCGAGAAGCTGGCGGTGAAGCAGAACTCCTCGTTGATCGGCGTGCTCGAAGGCCCCGGTCCCATTCCAGCGGACGAAGGGCAGGCCGAATTTGACACCAAGCGGAGCGAGGACGAAGACACCGCCACCTCGAGCGTTCACCGCGCTGACCTGTATGGCGGCGACATTCCGGTGCTCGAAGAGGGACGGGAGTTCAAGCGGGTGGAGTCCGGACGACCCAACGCGCAGTTCGGCGAGTTCCTGGAGTCATTGGTGGCACAGTTCGCCGCCGGGCTGGACATCCCGCCGGCCTTCTTCCTGGACGCCAAGCTCACGGGTCCAAACGCGCGGGCCGTCAACGGGAAGGCCCAGCGCAAGTTCGACCAGCGCCAGACCGTGCTGTGCCGATTCACCGAATGGGTGTGGTCACGGCTGATTGGCTGGGCGATTGAGACGGGCGAACTGCCCAATGTTGATGGCTGGTGGCGTCTGACGTTCCAGCGGCCGGCTCGGCTGACGATTGATGCTGGCCGGGAAGCTCAGCAGGAGCGTGAAGACCAGAACAGCGGCCTGATGACTCGGCAGGAGCTGTACGGCAACCGGGCCAAGGACTGGGAACGGGAGACCGACCAGTGCTTCATCGAAGTCGCCTATATCATCGAGCGGGCCAAGGAACTGGCGGCGAGCAGCGGAGTGCCGCTGGAGACTGTGCTCGCCAGATTCGGATTCGATGGACGGGCGGGATCCGTAGGTTCCGTCAGAGGACAAGCCACCGCTACCGCGTCAAATCCAGATCCAGGGGACTAGTATTCGGAAAGAACCGTCCGCGGGGTCCTACAGCCCTCGGTAGCGCCTACCGAAGGGACACGGCTACGGAGCTGTCGTCACCCTGTAGCGCCGGGGCAACCCGTACTGATCGCACAGTTGGTTGACCTCCTCCTTGAGTTCGAGCATTCGTAATTCCCGCCCCACCATCATCCGACTGAGGCGCTCCGAGTCGTCCGCACGTTCCTTCTCAGATTTGCGTTTGTCATCGAGCTCAGCCCACAGCCTGGCGTTCTCTAGGGCAATGGAAGCGGTAGTTGCCAGCTGGACAGCAAAGGCAAGCTCCTCGGTGGTGAACTCGTGCGGTTCGGAATGGAAATTCAGGAAAAGCACCCCAAAGGGAACCCCCTTCAGGATCAAGGGAACGACGAGGACCGCGCGAATGTTGTGCGCACGCAGGTGATCGACAGCAAATCGATGGTCATTGAAGGCATCGGGCACCGCCACTGGTGCTCTGGTCTCAAGCGCGAGCACTGCGTGTCGCTCTTGGAGGTCGGACATACGCTGCGCAACGAGGCTGCTGGGCATGTTGTGTACGCAACGCACGACCCACCCGTCCGAGACCCGAAGAGAGATCGCACCGCTTTCGCTTCCAAGCTCGCGGCACCCCTCCACCACCAGCGTCTCCACGATCGTGTCCGCCTGCATGGCAACATGCAGCCTGTCACTGATCCTGGCGAGCGCCTCCAGATACCTAGTTGATTGGACCTTGCTGGCCACGGAATTCTTGGAATATGGCCAGAGCCGCTCTCATCCCGCAACCAGGTAAATCGGTCAAGTTGACGTTCCCTCTTGTATACAGATGCACGCGGCATTCATCGCACGTCGGCTGGCGACCGAGACGCCCTTCCTGCACGAAGGCGTCCTGGCTGCATGGTTGAACCTGACCACGGCGGAGCCCCTCCCTCCGCAGGCAGCCGAGCATCCCGCGCTCAAGGGAATGCGCGAGCGACTGCGGCCCAGCGTCGAACGCGTTGGCGATACCGCGGTGGTGCCCGTCTCAGGCGCCCTGGCGCGTCGGCCGGACCCTATCGAGATGGCCTACGGCGAGATCGAGGACACCGACGTGATCCGGGGCCTGGTCGGCCAGGCAGCCGCGGACCCCGAAGTTCGAAGCATGGTGCTGGACGTGGATTCGCCCGGCGGGTTCTACGGAGGCGGCCCGGAGTTGGCAGACGCGATCCGCACGGCATCCGCTTCCAAGCCGGTGGTGGCGTGGACCGGGGGCATGATGGCGTCGCTCGCCTACTGGGTGGGCAGCCAGGCCGACCAGGTGGTTGCCAGCCGCAGTGCTTCGGTCGGCAGCATCGGAGTGTACATCGCGGCCTACGATCTGACACGGCTGTACGAGAGCGTCGGGATCAAGGTCGAGCTGTTCAAGAACCGCGAGGGCGACCTGAAAGCCATGGGTGTGCCCGGGACCTCGCTCACGGAGGCACAGCGAGGCCACCTGCAGGAACAGGCTCAAAGTTGCTTCAATGAGTTCAAGGCCGCGGTCCGCAGCCGGCGGGGTGATCTGCCCGAAGAGGCCATGCGGGGGCAGACCTTCACAGGACAGGAGGCCCGCAGAATGAAACTCGTGGACCGGGTGGGGGACCGAAACTTCGCGATCTCGGTCGCGCGATCGCTCGCCCGCGCCAGAGGCAGGAGTTGACGTTCCCCCTTTCTTGGAATGGGGGCGCTTTGAATGACCAGCGCCCCCTGGCAAAACGCACACGCATGAATACCGAGGCCGCAATGGACCAGACCGACGTTCTGGCGCAGAACGAGCGCCTGAGCGGCGAGCTTGCCGACGCGCGGACCGCCCTGGAGGTGATGACCACTGAGCGGGACGCCCTTACCCGGCGACTCGCGGAAACAAACACGGCGCACGAGGCTGCCTTGCAGCAGGCGCAGGCCGCCCACCAAACCCTGCAGCAAGCCCTGGACACGGCCACCGCCGAGCGGGAACGCCTCGCCGCGGTGGACCGGGACTTCAACCGCCGACTGGCCCAGGCGCTCACGCAGCATGGCATCCGCCCGGAGGGCGTGGAGGCCGGCGCCAACGGCAAGGTGCTGGATCTGGTCGCCCAGTACGAAGCGATCAGCGACCACACCGAGCGGGCGGCCTTCCTCGCCAAGCACGCCACGGAGTTGCGCTCCCTGGTCCGCTGATTTCCCAGGCATAGACAGAACCCTCTTCTCCTCCTCCCATGGCTCATGTCATTCCAGCCGCGCTCAAGCGCGACGTCATTCTCAGCAACGCGATGCGCGCCTTCAAAGCCCGCATCCTGCCGGTCATGGCCTTTGCCTACCGGATGAACAATGTGGCCCTGCAGGGGACCAACAAGATCCTGGTGCCGTACTGGCCCCTGGAGACCTCGGCCACGAAGGATTTCAACGGGACTTACGAGGTGGACGGCGGTTCGGTGCTGACCACGAAGGAAGTCGCCGTGACGGAGCGCAAGTACCAGACCCTGGCGTTCACCTCGGATGAGTGGAACCGGCAGCCGTTCCTGGACCTGGAGCGCATCGTGCTCATGAAGGTCGAGAAGCTGGCGGCCGACATCCTGGCTCACATCTGGTCGGTGATCACGGCGGCCAACTATCCCGGAGCTTCGATTGCTGCCATTGCCGCTTCGGCCTTCGATTTTGACGAGGTGCTCGCCTTGCGTCGGATCTGCAACGAGTCCGACTGGCCCAACGTGGGCCGCTCGCTGGTGCTGGACTCGACCTACATCGAGAACCTGCTGAAAGACACCCGCCTGGGGAACCAGAACGCCGGGTCCGTGGCGCCGGTCCGCGATGGCCGCTTCGGCGGGACGCTGGCCGGGTTCGAGCCCTTCGAGGTGCCGCTCATGCCCGAGAACGAGGAGAACCTTGTGGGGGTGGTGACGTTGCCGTCCTCGCTGGCGGTGGCTTTCTCGCCGATCCAGCCCGCGCCCGCGGTGCAGAAGACGCTCCAGGAGTACCGGATCATCACCGACCCGGACACGAACCTCTCCCTTGAATACCGGGTCTGGGGCGATCCGGACACCGACAAGCAGAAGGAAATCATCGAGTGCAACTACGGCTTCGCGACGCTGGAGACGGCCGGGCTCAAGCGAATCGTCAAACCGGCTGCCGGCGGATAAGCCCCCTCTGGCGTCCTGTTCACGAGAGACCATGAGAACCGCACTGACACTGGGGCTGATCGCTGGGAGCGAGGTCCGGGAGTTCATCGCCGGCCCCGAGACGGACATCCAGGAACAGCGGATCGCGTTCAAGGACTTCAAACGCCTGGACCGGCACGCCAAGTATGGCGAGGTGCAGCTCTGGGAATCGGGGACCGGGATCGTGTCGCGGCGTCGGTTCAAGGACGCCGCTCCCCCGCCAGCCAAGGAAGCGGCCACGCCTCCGCCACCAGCCGAGCCTGAGCCTCCTGAGCCTTCCGCCCAAGGCGAGGAGCCGGAATCCGAGTTTGCGGTGTCAGGGGTGGTTTCGGGTAAGCCAGCCGCTTCCGATGGTTCACGCCGTCGGAAGCGGTGAGGCCTCCGAGCCTTTCACCCCCACGCCAACCACCCCGTGACTGAAGCCCAGCAAGCCCGGATCGAAGGATTCCGGGCGTCGCTGTCGGTCCGGGGCATCCGCCTGAAGCATCCCCAGGGCGAGCTGCAGGCTTTGATCGAGCCCGTTCCCTCTGAACTGGGCGAGTACGCGATTTCCGGTCCTGACGAGGCGACGGAGCGTCTGAGCATGTTGCGCGTTGACCTAGCGTCGGTGCCTGCGGTCAGGATCGGAGACTCCTTCCTCGACGAGTCGGGTGGGCTCACCTATCGCGTCACCCGCGTTCGGGACCATCCGGCCAGTGTCGTGGTGGAGTTCGACTGCGAACCGGGTCGCGTCGCATGAGCCAGCCAGTCTCAATCGAGCTGCGGACGGCGAAGTTCAACGCCGCCGTCCTCCGTTACTCACAGGAGCTGCGCCTCTCGTTGCCCGACGTCATGCGCAACCAGTCGCGGCTCCTCTTCGGCCGGATCATCGCGATCACCTTCCCGCGCACCCGTGGCGAAGGGCGTCAGGCGGTGGCCCGCGACGTCGAGCGAGCCGTCCGGCCACTGGACCCCGCGAAGTTCGAGTCGCGGCACATCCGCAAGATGATCCGGGCACGGGATTACGCCGGGCTGAACACCGCCATCGCCGCGCTGACCCATGGGCGGTTGCGCGTAGTGCGCTTCTCACCTGCGCTCCACCAGCGGGCGCGGGACAAGCGCGGCCGGGTGCGGCGCTTCACCGGGATGGTCACGCCCGATCGCGCCGAGGTCCGCGCGTATACCAAGGAACGTCAGGAGCGGGTCGGCCGCGCGAAGGGTGGCTGGGCCGCTGCGTACCGGGCCATGGGCGGGACCCCCGCCTCCTGGATCGCCAGGTGGGCGCAGGTGGGCCAGGCACAGGACCGCCTCGCCAATCCGGTGGCGGGATACGTCCGCGCCGAGAACCGTTCGGAGTGGGCGGCACACGGAGACGATCAGCGGCTGATCGCCACGGCCATCCGCTCCCGCACTGGGGCGATCCTCGCTGACCTGCGCCGTCGGCTGGACCGTGCGGCGGTCAACAGCGCGCGCTGATGCACCTGGAAGAAATCCAGCCCTGGGCCGCGCAGATCCTCAAGGATCACCCGGAGCTTGCCGGGGTCCCCGTGTTGTTGGACGACGGCAGCTATCCCAAGACACCGCAACGCGAGGAGGCCCTGAACACGAAGGGACTGGTGCTGGTGGTCTGGCAACTGGAGAGCGAGGGTCTTCAAGACTCGGCGACCAACGGCAGTTGCATCGAGGACCTCTCCATGGCGGTGGTCATCGAGGAGAACGCCGCGGTGAGCCGCCGGCAAGGCGGACTGGGCATCTCCGCGATGAAGGCGCTTCGGCTCGTTCGCCAGGCGCTCGTTGGCAAATACATCGAGCCCAACTCGAATCGGAGGCTGTTGCCCGGCGATCCACCTTTCAAAAACTTCGGGACCGAGAACGGGGTGCAGCGCATCGTGGCGATGCTCACGATGGAGCTGCCGATTGAGCGCTGAAGCCCGATATGTTCCTCAACCCTCCAGTCTTCACGCATCCGGAGGCGGGCCTCTACGAATTGGCCGAGCCCCTGGTGTACGCCTGCGCGGTGCCGGGTGCGCCCCCCGCGATCACGGTGCCGCTGGGTTTCTCGACGCGGTTCGATTTCCTGCCCGGTCGGCTGCGCGGCTGGGTCCTCCCGCGGCCTGGCGGGAACCCGATGTGCCCCCCTGCCGTACTCTGCGCTTACATGCTTGCGACGCAGCCAGACCTCGCCCCCGCGGTGTTCCGGGAGGCGTTGAGCCTGTCCGGGGTGCCTTGGTGGAAGCGCTTCCTCCTGGGGACAGCTGTGTGAGCAAGCGGGTTCCGCCTGAGCGCAGGAGTTGACGTTCCCCCTTGTATGTGAGGCTTCCCATCGTGGGGGCCTCCACAAACCGCACGTCGCCATGCCGATTCGAGTCGAGTCCGCCGCCCTGTTCACCCACGCGTTCTTTGTTCTACAAGGAACAGCGTTCACCCAACCGGCCCCCGGGTCCGCCAGCGCGGCCGACAAACCCGGCGCCGCCGATGCCGCCTGGGCTGCCGGGCACCTTGGCGACATGGAAGAGTTCACGATCACCCCGGAGTCCGAGGTCTTCGAGAAGAAGGCGGGACGGCCCGGGACCGTGGTGACCACCGATGTCATCGAACTCTCGCGCGGCCTGAAGCTGGGCTGGACCAGCGTGGACATCACCCCCCTGGTGCCCCAGTTGATGTTCGGAACGCTGGACCTAACCGGAGCCTCCTCCCAAGGCAACCCGCTTGAAGGGCCGCTGAACGTGAAGGGCTGGCTCAAATTCCAAGCGTACACGGGTGCATCCCGTCGGATCACCGGGGACCTCTGGGTGTCGCTCAAGGTGACCAATCCCGAGCCCTGGAGCGGGAAGAACGTGGTGCGCGCCAAGTTCGAGGCGACCACGGTTCACAGCGCCCTCAACACCCTGGCGTTCGACTGAGCACCATGTACACCTTCGACGACACTCCAGCGGCACCCGCCCCGGTGCCTGAGTCCACCCCGCCCTGGACGGCGGTGCGGACCATGGCGACCTCGCCGGTAACCCGCCTGACCACCGTGGCGGGCGTTGAACTGGAGGGCGTGACGCTCGCGCTGGACGACCGGGTCCTGCTCGTGGCGCAAACCGACCCGGCCGAGAACGGGCTCTACGTCATCATGGACGACGAGAAGCCGGACCGCGCCACCGATGCCACGGACCGATCCGCCTTCACCAAGGGCCGGCTGGTCAACGTGACGGCTGGCCCATTCGCCGGTTCGACCTACGTGTTTGCCGGCCTCGGGCCAGACGAGTTCCTCCTCGAAACGACGCCCCTGCGGTTCTACCGCAAAGAGGCCACGCCGCTGGCGCTGGCCGCCTCCGCGCCCTTCGACAACACACCCGCGGTCCCCGCTGCGCTCGCATGATCCCGCCCGACCAGGTTGCCACCATCGTCGATCACGCCGCCAACCAGACCGACCGCTGGCTCTTCGTGGCGATGCTCGTCGTCTTCCTGATCTCGGTGGCGATCCTCGGGCGCTGGCTGGCCGGCCAGTACAACCGGACCCTGGACACCTGGCGCGAGGACATGAAGGCGATGCAGGCGACCATGGTGAGCCTCCACGCCGAGCGATTGAGCGCGGCCGAGCGCTACGCGCAGGAGCTGCGCGGCATCGTTGGTCAGCAAAGCACCGAAGCCCGGGAGATGCTTCGCGAGTTTTCCGCAGTCATGACCCGGAACGCAGAGACGATGGCGTCGGTGCAGCGCTCTCTCACCGATCTCCAGGCGTCCTGTGCGGTGGCGCGGGCCGGGGCACGCCCCTTCCCCGGTCCGCAGCCACCTGATCACCCTCTACGCGCATGAATCCAAGCGAACCCACCAAGAGCGAGACCCTACGCGGCGGCAAGTCGATGACCGTCCGATTCGAGGACGGCAGCACCGAAGTCGTCTTCATCCGGCAACTGCCGCTCAAGGAGTTCGAGACCTGGCTGCAGGTCCTGGACGACGAACCCCGCAGCGCCGAACTGATGTGCGGCAAGCCCCCGGGCTGGGGCGAGCGACTGACGTGTGTCTCCATGGGTGAGTTGATCGAGGAAGCGGAGCGGATCAACCGCGATTTTTTCGAGCGGTGGCTTCAGCGGCGCACGGCGCGCAAGGAATGGCTCCAACCCCTCCTGGTGCGCAACGCGGCCCTGGTCTCGAACTTGCCGATTGGATCGCCGAACTCGCCATCCAAACCGGCTTGAGTCTGGCCCGGGCGCAGGAGCATTCGCTGGCTCAACTCAAGCTCCTTGGCGCAGCCGCCGCGCGTCTGCAGGCGCGTGAGGGGCTGCTGAGGACCGATGTCGTGTTCGCCGCCGTGGCCGCGGCGATGCACCAGGACAACAGACCTCTTCTGGCCCGGCTGCAGTCGCGGCTGGAAGCACAGGCAACGCACGGGTAGCAGATGGCGGCAGGTCCCTCTCTGATCGTTCAGTTGGGTGTCTCTGGACTGAGCAACGTCCAAGGCGCTCTCTCCTCGCTGCAAAGCACCGCCCTGAAACTCGGCGCGGCGCTGGGTCTGGGCTTCAGCGTCCACAAGCTGGTTGAGGGCGTTCACAAGGTGGTCGAGGTCGGGGCCGAACTCTCCATCCTCTCCGCGCAGACCTCGGTCTCGGTCTCCAAGCTGATTGGGTTCCGCGTCGCGCTCAAGCAGGCGGGACTGGACGCCGGGGATCTGGGCAAGCACCTGCGCCTGATGTCCAAGAGCGTGGGCGAGGCCGCCCTGAACGGGGGGGCCGGCGCTGCCGCTCCTGCGCCGCCTGATGAAGTGAAGGTTGAACGCGTCAGTTCTGCGACCGGAGGTAGCTGCGTCTAGCCTCCGACTACACCCAGCGTGACGGCTACCTCCGGTTCGCACCACGTGATGGTTCGGCCTGGCCTGCATCTCGCTCATCCTCCAGAGCCCCCAAGACCACGGGGCCACGGTCCGGAGTGATATGCCTGGACGCGTGCTTTCATCTGACTCGATCAAGTCCTGCAACAGCTTCGCACCCTTGCTCGCATTGCAGGCCTCACAAAACCTCGCGATGTTTGCCTCGGTGGTGATGCTCGCATCATTGACGATGTGCTCCCACGTGGGCCGATCCCCTTCCGACGCGGCGACTCGGCAAAATCCACGCCGCAGTTGATGCAGCGCCCATCCCGAGACTGCACCTTGTACTCGAGCCCCTTCGGTATGCTCCAACGGTTCATAGGTGACCGTGTCCAAGTCGCAAGGGCTCCCCCCGCTCGGCGAGCCAACGGTGAGACGACTCGGTAGTGCAGAGGCTTCCTGGGTGTCATCCGTTGACGTTCGCCCTTTAGCGGGTGGACTCCATAGCACCACAGCACGCGCAAAAGCGACCGGGGACCTTCACACCGGAGCAGGCGGACATCCTCGTACAGGCTGACGAGCGGAACACTGCCAAGAAGTTGACGGGCGGGCGGACGCTCTCCCCCAGCGAGCGCAACCTACTGGAGGCCGTCCCAGCGGGGAGCCCGAAGCACAGGCCTTCGCCAGCACCCAAAGTGACTTGGGCAAGGTCCAGGGTGTCTTGCGCTGGACGAGTCAGCGGGCCATGAAGCTGGACGGCCACTCCGAGATACCGGCTGGAGCTTAGAGGGGCGTGGGCCGGCCGGTGGAGCGGGAAACGACTCCATCTTCCGGTAGCGTGAGAACTCACTTTGGTGAATGCTCTTAGCTCGCACCACACTAGCCGGGCTCCACGGTGTTGTGTGTCCTAGACGGCAGGCGCAGTGATGTCTCGTCCCCTGTTGCGTAGGTGCGGCAAACATCCCGACCTTTGGGCTGGAAGCTGTAATAGGAAGGTGGTGAGACCGCCCTCGCTGCTCTCCAACTCCAGTTCTCCCCGATGCGCGCGGATGATCTCCCTCGCCAGGCTCAAGCCGAGGCCCACGCCTTCGACGCGACCGCTCCGCGACGGATCGGCACGATAGAACCGCTCAAAGAGACGATCGCGGTCGGCCGCCGGAATGTCCGGGCCCGTGTTGGAAATACGCAGCCGCACCCAGCCAGCGTCCGTCACCAATTCGAGCCGGATGCGCCCGTCGGCCTGGTTGTACTTGATCGCGTTGCTGGCGAGGTTGCGAATCGCCTGCTCGAGCAGTGCGGCATCCGCGCGGACTTCGACGGCCGCGGGGGCCGGCACTTCCAAGGTCAAGTGCGGCGCCTGGAGACGGCAGTCCTCGACGACGCCCGCCACCAACTGAGCCAGATCGACCGGCACCAGCTCAAGTCCCAGTCGCCCGGCGTCGGCCATCGAGAGAAACAGGAGTTTCTCCACAATCGCTTTCACCCGGCTGACCTCGTCGAGCAGGCTTGCGTAGACCTCCTCGGGGCGCGAACCCGGCGTCGCTTCCTGCAACGCCTGCTCGAGTTCGAGCTGCAGGCGAGTCAGCGGCGTTCTCAGCTCGTGCGAAGCGTCGGCGCTGAAGCGTGTCGCCTGTTCAAAGCTCTTCTCGAGCCGGTCCAGCATGGCGTTGAAGACCGTCACCAGCCGGTTGAATTCGGTGTCCCCCGCCATCTCCGGGAGGCGCTGATCGAGTCCCCGAGCCGTGACGCCCTCGGCGATCTGCGTCAACGCGGTCACGGGGTGGAGTGCGCGCCGGGCGACCCACCAAGCCCCCCCCGCGACCAGCAACAGTACAATCAGGAGCGCGAGGAGGTAGGCGCTCTGCAACTCCGCCATGCGCGAACGAAAGTCGCCCATGTCGGCTCCCAGGACGAGGGTAATATACGGATTCCCCATCACGCCGAAACGCCAGGTCTTGCCGCCCGCCTCGCGGGTGTGGAATCTCGCCACCTTGAGCGGCAGGGCGGGATTACGCGGTGAGATCTGCTCTCCCCGGCGGGGCGGTGGCGGCAGATGTTCGCCGGGTCCTGGCGCGTTCGCCCCTTCGTAGTCGCGGGACACTGGCAACGATTCCGGCGACAGCTCCGCGGGCCAGTCCGGTGACTGGTAGATAACGCGGTCCTCGTGCTTCACCCAGAGGATGAAGGTCGCCGAATCGCGGCTGCCCGCGACGAAGCGCAGCGCCGCCTCGAGCCGTTCCCAGTGAT
The DNA here is from genome assembly GCA_964535555.1 of uncultured Verrucomicrobiota bacterium. Classification (GTDB taxonomy): domain Bacteria; phylum Verrucomicrobiota; class Verrucomicrobiia; order Limisphaerales; family J093; genus DSVZ01. Next base: position 18,899 of record CAZHUS010000086.1, on the reverse strand, counting down.
CGCCGCCCTGGACCCGGTCAAGGTTGGACTGGCCCAGATTGCGGATTTCACGGTCGAGCCGGTCGAGGTTGAAGCGGTAGGAAATCCGCCAGAGCACAAGCCCGGCGCCCACCAGCAGCACCCCGGCGGTCAGACCGGAGATCAAGGCGATCTTGGTGCGAAAGGAGTTCACGCTGCGGAGGGTCACGCTCGGGTCGCGCCTTGCTCTGCCGGAATCCGGTAGCCCACGCTTCGCACCGTCTCGATGACTGGCCGGCCGGGGTCGTGGCCGAGCTTCTTGCGAAGGTGCTGCACGTAAACGTCGACGAGGTTGGTGCCCGGGTCGAAGTGGTAGTTCCACACCTGTTCGCAGATTTGCGCCCGGGTGAACGTCCGGCCCGGCGAACGCAGGAGGCAGGTGAGCAGCGCGAATTCGCGCGCCGTCAGTTCGACCGACTCGGCGCCGCGCCTCACCTCGCGCGTCAGGAGGTCCACGCTCAGGTCGCCGTGCTGGAGCAGGTTCTGCGGCCGCCCCGCCGCCCGACGCAGCAGCGCGTGCAGACGCGCAACGAGTTCCTCCAGGTAGAACGGCTTGGTCAGGTAGTCATCCGCGCCCCGGTTAAGCCCATCGAGTCGCTCGTTCAACGCGTTGCGCGCGGTGAGGAGGATCACCGGCACGGTCAGATGGCGCTCACGCAGGTTGCGCAGGATGCTCAGGCCGTCGCGACCCGGCAGCATGATGTCCAGCACCACAGCGTCGTAGCTCCGCGTCGTGGCGAGCGTGAAACCCTCGTCCCCGTCCGCGCTCAGATCCACCACGAATCCCTGCGCCTCAAGGCCCTTGCGCAGGAAGCCTCCCAGCTTCCTGTCGTCTTCGACGACCAGGAGTTTCACGGCTTGACGCTAACGTCGCCGCGGTGCCGACGTCGAACCGAAATCCGTTAAAACCTTTTAACGGAAACCCACCGGTCCGCTTCATGTCTCGCATGTCTGTTGAGACGTATGAAAACGACGGCTCTTCTTCTCACGTTGGTGCTGGGACTCACCCTGCACCCCGTAACTGCCCAAGACTCGAACCCACCCCGCGGCGGAGAACGTCCCCCTACCCGGGCCGACCGGCAGGGCGACCCGGAAACACTCACGGACGCCCAGAAAGCCGAGGTCCGTGCGATCCTGTCGAAGTTCGATGCGGCGACACTGAACGCTGACCAGTCCCGCGCCATCCACAACGCGTTTCGGCAGGCCGGCCTCCGCGGTGGACCTGCAATGGCCGACACGATCAAGGCCGCCGGGTTCGACCCTGACAAACTGCGCGACCTTGCGCCGCCACCAGGGCGTGCCGCCGGCGGGAGCGAACGCCCGTCGCCCGACAGCGAACGGTCGCGAGTTGGCGGCGAGGGTCAGGAGCCATCCGATCGTCAGCCCGGGGGGCAAGGTGGCTACTCGCTTGAGCAGGCCATTTCGGATCGGGCGCAGTTGAACACGATCGCCTTCGACGGGCTGGCTTTCCTCACCGGCGACTTCGGCGGCAACACCTTCCTCCCGCCCGGCAAGGTGGCGGACTTCTGCGGCTTCCAATACATGCGCGACGTGGACCAGAACGAACTGGGCCACAACACGTCGTTCGTGCCGCGCGCGGCCAACAATGTTCTCCACATCCTGACTGACGCGCAGAAGGCCGAACTCGTGGCCCTGGCCAAGGAGCAGGAGCAGATGCTGACCGACTTCGCGCACAAGCGGTTTCCACTGGTCAAGGCCTTCTGCCGGCAGCTCGAAGGCCAGATCCCCGCGGGCAGCACCGGACTCAGCCGCGACGCGGTAGTGAAGTACACGGCGGAGTTGTTCGAGATTGACGGCCGGTTGAGTTACCGCCGGGCGCAGGTCCTGGGCGGCATCATCCGCTCGCTCACCACCGAGCAGAAGGCGTATCTCGGCAAGATGGCGTTCAACAACTCCGCCACCTGGCCGGAACTGCCGGACCAGATGGACAAACGCAGCCTGTCCCACACCGCGCACGTGGCGGTGATGACTTATGCCAGTGAGATGTTCAGTTGGTATGCCGGCAATGTGGAGGCGGATGTCTATTTCTGCCCCGAGCGGCACGCGACCTACTTCGGCTCGTTCTACATGAAGGATATTCCGGCCATGGGCAACGCCAACTACTCCATCAGCACCTCGCTCACCGGCGACAGCGGGGAGGCCTTCCTGAACGCGTTGACGGACGCGCAACGCCAACTCGTCACGGCGTTGGTGGATCGGCAGCGGGCCGACCTGGAGGGAATCGGCAGGACGCGCCGCGCCATCGCGACGGAGTTACGGCGGTTCATGCAGGAAGCCTCGGTGGACGCGGAGAAAGTCCTGGCTTTGTCGAAGCGCTATGGCGAACTCGACGGTGAGATCTCCTACTACTACGCCACCGCCTTCGCACAAGTAGCCCAGACGCTGACGGCAGCGCAGAAAGCCACCTTGCTCAAGCTGCGCAATCTCGACGCGAAGTACCACAGCACGGGCGCCTACCTCTACTCGCGCGCGATCCCGATGCCCGGCGTGCCCAACACGGATTTCCTGTTCGCGCCGGCAGCCGCGGGCCACTCCCCTTCCCCCGCCGCCGTTGGGGCTGGCCCCGCCGCCCCGACTGGCTTTGTCCTTCGCAGTCCCGCTGTGACGGATGCTGGGCCGCTTCCTCTGGAATTCACCGGTGACGGCGCGGGCGCCACCTTGCCGCTGGAATGGAGCGGCGCGCCCGCCGAGGCGCAGAGTTTCGCCGTCGTGATGCACCATATTGATCCCGCTGGAATGGCCAAGTGGTACTGGGTGCTCTACGACCTTCCGGCCAGCACCCGCAGCCTGCCCAAGAACGTCAGTGGCGTAGGCAAGCTGGGGAACAACAGCGTCAATGGCCGTGCGGAATACGCCCCGCCGCACTCGAAAGGGCCGGGAGCGAAGACTTACGTCTATACCGTCTATGCCTTGTCGGCGCCGGTCCAACTCACGGTTCCGCCGTCCGAAGTCACGCGCGAAGTTCTGCTGGCCGCCATGAAGGATCGAGTCCTGGCCCGCGCGGAGATTCGGGCCGTGTACTCGCGACCCGAGGAACTCGTCCGTCAAGGTGGTCAGCCTGGTCAGCCGAATCGTCCTTGAACCGTGCCGCACCAAACAACGGAAGCACCCGACATGATTGAGCGGGGCGCACACCAGTCACCAGAGATGTGCCCCCGCCACAACGAAGAGACGCAGGATGGACATCATGAAGACGAACGGCCTGATCGTCCGGTTGGCCTTGCTGGCCATGCTGGCTACGGGGTATCTGCACGCCTACGAGTCGTTACAGGGGCCCACCGAAGTGCTCTACCTGGACGCCGCCCGGGCCTACCCGGGCTACACCTGGTTCGGCGCGCGGGGCAAGACCTACTTGCTCGACATGGAAGGACGCGTGGTTCACACCTGGCCCATCGGCACGAATCCGCACCTGCTCCCCAATGGCAACGTGCTGGACGCCGCCAAGGACGACCCCAGCGGGTTCGGTGGGTTCATCGAGGTGGACTGGAGCGGCGCCAAGGTGTGGCAGTACACCGAAAGCCGCGCCGCCTACGCGCCGCACCACGATTTCCTGCGCATCTTCAACCCCAAGCTCAAGGCCTACACCACCCTCTACATCGCCAACAAAACCATCACGCAGGAACAGGCCATCGCGGCGGGCTGTGACCCCGCCAACGGGCCGTACACCGGCGCGCAGATGGACGCGATCGTGGAGGTGGACCCGGCGGGCAGTATTGTATGGGAATGGTGGTTCTTCGACCACGTGATCCAGGACCTGGACGCCACGAAGGCCAACTACGTCAGCGCGGGCAAGTCCATCGCCGACTATCCGGGCCGGCTGAACCTCAACCAGCCCGGCCGTCCGCTGCGGCGCGACTGGCTGCACTGCAACTCGATTGACTACCACCCAGCCCTGGACCAGATCGTCGTCAACTCCGTCCAAGGCGAGTTCTACGTGGTGGACCACGGGAACACCTTCATCGCCGGAGATCCCACGGCCAGCATCGCCCTGGCGGCGACCGCGGCGGGGGACTTCCGGTATCGCTTCGGCGACCCGGCGCGCTACGAGCAGGGCGACCCGCCGTCGGTCCTCGAAGACTGGACCGCGTCCACGACCGGCCACAAGCAGATCGGCGGCTCGCATCACGTGAGTTGGATTCCGGCCGGTCTGCCCGGGGCAGGACATTTCCTGGTGTTCAACAACGGCCAGTATCTCTTCGAGCGGACGCCGCAGTCGTACATCTTCGAGATCAATCCCTATCTGAACGCCAGCACCAACGACACCGGCGCCTATGTGAATCCGCCGACGGCTGGCTACAACCGCTGGGAATCGCCGAATCGGGACACCCACAAACAGACCAAGAACCTGTCGCGGCAGGTCACGTGGATGTACTACTCGAAAGCCAACCAAGCCTGCTTCAGCCACATCGGGTCAAGTGCCCAGCGTCTGCCCAACGGCAACACGCTCATCTGCGCCGACACCGAGGGCCACATCTTCGAGGTGACCAGCGGCGGCGAGGTGGTGTGGGAGTATATCAGTCCCGTGTCCTCGGAGGGGATCGTCAAGTACAAGCGCGACAACTGGCCGATGTTCAACTCGGTCTTCCGCGCCTTCCGCATCGGCACGAACGATCCGGCCCTGGCAGGCCGGACCCTGGTGGCACAGGACACGATCACCGGGCGGACCCCGTCGTATGTTTCCACGCCTGCGATCAGCGGCACGAGCCATCTGCCCGTGGCCCCGACGGCCACGGATCCCGTGTGGGTGGCCAGCACGGTGACCCACCCCCAAGGGGTCGCGCAAGTGACGCTCACGTACCTCGCCAGTGGCAGGACGAACGCCGTGGCCATGCTCGATGATGGCGCACACGGCGACGGAGTGGCCGGCGACGGACGCTACGGGGGGTTGGTGCCCGCGCTGCCCGGGGCCACGACGGTGCGCTATTACGTCGCGGCGCAGAACGAGTTCGGCAACACGGCACTGGACCCCACCGCGGCGCCGGTCACAACCTTCTCCTACCTGGTTCAGTCGGCCGCCGCGGAAGCCGAACCGGACGTTCTGCTGGGGCGGCCCACGGACCACTCGGTGGCGGCGAGCGTGCTGGCCGGCGCGAACCTCGAGGCTTATCTGGAGTACGGCACAACCGCCGGGGTGTTTTCGCGTGAGACGCCGTTGAGTGTCGTGGCGGCCGGGACGCCTGCGGTGCTGACGATGGATTCCTTGCTGGCGGATACGTCGTATCGCTACCGGCTGCGGTATCGCGTGCCCGGTGGTGCGGAGTTCAGCGCGGGCGCCGAGCACGGTTTTCGCACCCAGCGCGTACCGACCAGCGCGTTCACGTTCGTGATCGAAAGCGACCCCCATTTCCAGGACACGAACGCGACGATCAGTCCGTCGCTCTGGCAGCTGGCGCTGCGCAACATGCTCGCCGATCAACCGGACTTCCTGATCAACCTCGGCGACACCTTCATGGACGAGAAGGTGGGGGTGACAGGCTATGCCGGCGCGGCCGGGCTTCGGGCGCAGGTGCGCACGAACTTCTTCAGCATCCTCGGTCATTCGGTGCCGCTCTTCCTGGCTGGGGGCAATCACGACGCGGAGCTTGGCTGGCTGCGGGATGGCACCACGAACAGCCTGCCGGTCTGGGGGGCCACGGCGCGGGGACAGTACTTCCCAGCGGCGGAACCGGGCGCGTTCTATTCCGTTGGGGCGGGCACGGAGGCGGATCTGGGCGGACCACGCAACGGGTTCTACTCGTTCAGTTGGGGCAACGCCCTGTTCGTGGTGCTCGATCCGTTCTGGTACACGGCTCCGAAACCCGGCCAGGCGCACGACCTCTGGGGCTGGACGCTGGGCGCCAGCCAATACGCATGGCTTCAGGAGACGCTGGCGGAAAGCCGTGCGGCGTTGAAGTTCGTGTTCGTCCACCACCTGGTCGGCGGCAGTGCCGACGGCCTCGGGCGGGGCGGCGTCGAGTTGGCGCCGTACGGGGAATGGGGCGGCTACCACACCAACGGCGTCTATGAATTCGCGGCGCGTCGCCCGGGCTGGGCGATGCCGATCCAAAGCCTCCTCCTCACCCACGGGGTCAGCGCGGTCTTCCACGGGCATGACCATCTCTTCGCGCGCCAGGAAGTGGACGCGAACGGCGATGGCATTGCGGAACTCCTCTACCAGGCCTGCCCGCAGCCCAGTGCCACGAATTACAGCGCCACGGGTAACGCAGCCAGTTACGGTTACACGAACGGGACGATCCTGGGCAACGCCGGCCACTTGCGGGTCACTGTCACCCCGACCAATGCCACGGTCGCTTATGTCCGGGCCTTCCTGCCCGTCCATGAGGGCGCCGGCCGCACCAACCGGATGGTGTCGGCCCAGTACACCCTCGCGGCGCCGACGGTGAGCGATGCGGTGTTTCCAGGCACGGTCATCCCCGGACGCCCCACGGAGGATTCGCTGGCGGTGAACGTACTCACCCCCATGGATCTCCAAGTCTATCTCGAGCATGGCACCACGACGGGGGTGTACTCGAGCCAGACGACCGTGCAGAACCTGGTGGCGGACGAACCGGCAGTCCTGGAACTCACCGGCCTTCCGGCCGACACCCGGTGCTATTACCGGCTCCGTTTCAGGAACCCGGGGGCCGCTACGTTCCAGGCCGACCTCGAACGTACCTTCCGCACCGCGCGAGTGACCGGCAGCACGTTCACTTTCGACATCCAGTCGGACTCGCACCTCTACGACAGGAAGGGCGATCCGACGCTCTACCGGGTCACACAGGAGAACATCCGGGCCGACGCGCCCGACTTCCTGTTGGATCTGGGTGACACCTTCGGCGACGACCACGAACCGACGACGATCACGGCGGCGGAGATGGAGTTGCTGCATGTGAACCAGCGCCCGTTCTTCGCCATTGCGGGCGAGGTGGCACCTCTCTTCCTGTGCCTCGGCAACCACGAGGGGGAGACCATCGGCTACGAGTCTCCCGACACCACGGCGAACCCCATCTGCACTTACGCCACGCAGGCCCGGCTGCGGCACTACCCCAATCCGTTCCCCGGCGCGTTCTACTCCGGCAACACCAACGCCGACGTGTGCGTCCACACCAACCGGATCGCCGGTCTGCCGGGCAACTACTACGCCTGGGAATGGGGCGACGCGCTGTTTGTCGTCCTCGATGCCTACCGGTACCTGCCCGCCGCCAAACCCGCAGACCTCTGGGACTGGACCTTGGGCCAGGCTCAGTACGACTGGTTCAAGCGCACGCTGGAAAGCAGTTCGCGGCGTTACAAGTTCGTCTTCGCCCACCACGTCCTCGGCCAGACCCGCGGCGGGACGGCATGGGCTGACCGGTACGAATGGGGCGGTCGCGGCAAGGATGGGGCCTGGGAATTCGCCGCCCGGCGCCCGGGTTGGGCGCTGCCTCTCCATCAGTTGATGGTCACCAATGGGGTCACGGTCTTCTTCCAAGGCCACGACCATCTCTTCGCCCGTGAGGAACGCGACGGGCTCGTTTATCAGGAAGTTCCCATGCCCTCGGACGCGACGTACCACGTCGGCGACGAGTACGCCGGCGATTACACCGGCGTGGTCACGAACAACTCGGGTCACCTGCGCGTGACGGTGTCGCCGTCGGGCGTGGCGGTGGATTATGTCCGCGCCTTCCTCCCCGCCGATGAAACCGCGACCCAGACGAACCGGATGGTGGGCTACCGCTACACGGTGAAGCCAGCCGCCACCGACACCGGGTGGACCATGCGCCACCTGCCCGACACCGGACAGACCAGCGGCTACACCGCCACGTTCGGTGAGGACTCGGACTACGCCGGCCCGACGCCATCGTTCACAAAGGGTGGCGACGGAACCGTCACGGACAACGTCACGGGGCTCGTCTGGCAGCAGACCGACGGTGGGGAGATGACCTGGGAAGCGGCCGTAACCTACGCCAGCGCGCTGGTGCTGGGCGGCCAGAGCGACTGGCGCCTGCCGACCAGCCACGAATTGTTCAGCATCCTCAACCACGGCGCGGTCAATCCCGCGTTCGACACCAATGTCTTCACCGCGACCCCCGCGCAGTATTGGTGGACGGCCGACGTGCAGCCCACGGACGCCACGCGGGTCTGGGCCGCGAACGCCGGCGGCGGCATTGGTCCACATCCGAAGACGGAGACGGTCAGTGCCGGCGGGGCCAAGCGCTTCCATGTCCGCTGCGTCCGGGGCGTGGCCGCACCGACACGGCGGCCGATTCACTCTTTCCGGTCCAACTCCGACGGCACGGTGACCGACTTGGACACCGGCCTCGTCTGGCAGGCGGGCGAGGTTGCCAGCGCCGGGACGTGGGAAGCGGCCTTGCAGCAGGCGGAGGCGCTGTCACTGGCGGGGCAGACCGACTGGCGGTTGCCCAACCTCAAGGAATTGCGGTCCCTCAATGACGAGACACTCGCGGGACCGAGTCTGGACACCAACTACTTCCCGGACGCCAAGCCGGCGCGGTATTGGTCATCCACCACCGAGATGAACGGCACCAACCGGGCCTGGTTCGTGGACTTCCAGTTGGGCATCGTGGGCTATGACAACAAGCTCACGAACCTCTGGATGCGCTGTGTGCGCGGCGGCGTCACCACCCCCCCGCCAGCCACGAACACCTTCAGCCCCGAGTTCGTCCGCATCCCGGCCGGGACCTTCGAGATGGGTGACCACCAGGGCTTCGTGGACCCGGAACATCCGAGCGATGAGATCCCGGTCCATGCCGTGTACGTGGATGCGTTCGACATGTCTACGACGCTCCTGACCTGCCGGGAATACTGCGACTTCCTCAATGCCGCCTTGGGGCAGGGCCTCATCGAATGGCGCGCCCAGGCCGTTTATGGGGCCGGCTCCACGAACCTGTACTGCGACACCGTCGCCTCCGATCCCGCGAGCCGCCTCGAGTGGACCGGCAGCCAGTTCGTGGTCCGCGACCAACGGGATCTCCACCCGGTCACGGGGGTCCGGTGGTTCGGGGCCATTGGCTACTGCAACTGGGCCAGTGTCCGCGACGGCCTGACGCCGTGCTACAACCTCGCGACGGGCGCCTGTGATCCCGCGAAGAACGGGTACCGCCTTCCCTCGGAGGCCGAGTGGGAGTACGCCGCCCGAGGTGGGCTGCACGATCCGTACCGCGTGTTCCCGTGGGGGGACGACTCCAACGCCGACGGCACGTTGGCCAACTGGCCCGCCTCCGGCGATCCTTACGAAACCGGGCCGCACCCATGGACAACGCCCGTGACCTTTTACGACGGCCAGCTCCACGCCAAGGCCGACTTCAACTGGCCAGGCACGCAGGCCACTTATCAAACCCGGAGCAACGCGAATGGCTACGGGCTCCAGGACATGTCGGGCAATGTCTGGCAGTGGGTCAACGACTGGTACGCCAAGGACTACTACACGTACTGCCTCGCCCACAACGTTGTCACCAATCCGCCGGGACCGTCGGTGGGCGATCCCATGCCCGACGGCCTGCCCTATCGCGGCCTGCGCGGCGGCAACTGGTTCAACGGCCAGGAGTACTACGGGCACGGGCGGGTGGCGAACCGTGACCCCTCGTACTATCGCGGTCCCGGCGACCCGAATGGCCCGTGGTTCCATGTGGGCTTCCGCCCGGTCCGCAGCGTCCGGAGTCTCACCACCCCCGGCGCCGTGTTGACGCCGTTGGCTTCGGGCCTGCACTTCACGGAAGGCCCGGCGGCGGATGCCTCCGGCAACGTGTTCTTCTCCGACGTTCCGGGGGACACGATCTACCAGTGGTCGGTCTCGAACCAACTCACCGTGTTCCGCAGAGACTCGGGTGGGGCGAACGGGTTGTTCTTCGACCAGAGTGGCAATTTGCTGGCCTGCGAAGGCGACAATGGACAGCTCGTGTCCTTGAGCCCCCAAGGGGAAGTGAACGTCGTGGCCAACAACTACGGCGGGCTGCGCTTCAACGAACCCAACGACCTGTGGGTGGATCCCGCCGGCGGCGTCTATTTCAGCGACCCCGTCTATTTCGGTCATCCGGTCGTGCAGGGCGGCGAGCATGTCTATTACCTCAAACCGGACCGGAGCGCTGTGCTCCGCGTCGTGAGCGACATGGTCCGTCCCAACGGTCTGGTCGGCACGCCCGATGGCCGTGCGCTCTACGTTGCGGACTGGGGCGCGACGAATGTGTTCCGCTACGACATCCATGCTGACGGGACGTTGGGGGCCAAGACGCCCTTTGCCGCCGTCCGCTGCGATGGCATGACCTTGGACCGCGATGGTAACCTCTACCTGACCGAGGGCGCCGTCCTCGTCTATGATCCCGATGGCCGTCGTGTGGAAGCGATCCACGTTCCCGAACGGCCAACCCATGTGGAATTCGGCGGGAGCGATCGGCAGACGCTGTTCATCACGACCGATGCCGGATCGTTGTATTCGATCCGGATGCAGGTCGCCGGAATCGCCAGCGGAACGGTCCCAACGAACCGACCGCCCGTGATCGCTAACACGACGATCACCCCCGCTCTGCCTACCAGCACGGACCCGGTCTGGGTCACGGCCCGCGTCACCGACGACGCCAGCGTCCGGCAAGTCTCTCTCGCTTACCTCACCGGCGCTGGAGCCGGCCGGACAAACACGGTCTTCCTGGAGACCATGCGGGCCACCGCGGTCAAACCGTGGACCGGCGACGGTTGTCAGAATCCGTGGACCGTCACCTTCACCGGAGGGAATCCGTTCGAGCAACGGGGCGGGGCCAATTACGGCGGCGGCAACACCAACGGCCTCGAGTTCAAGGGCGGGACCGCCACTCTCACCGATTCCATGGTCGCCTCGACGCAGCCGCTGGACACGCGCGGGGAGTCGGCGAGCATCGAGTTCTGGCTTTGGGCCAATGGCCTGAGCGGGACCGCCGGCTGGACGTTCCAGCTCGATTCCGGCAGTGGCTACGTCACGCGCCTGAGCGAGCTCACCGGCACCAATCACAACTGGCAGCCCTACCATTACGACCTCCAGCCAAGCGAGCGGGTGGCCAATCTGAAGCTGCGCTGGCAATTCCGTGGCGGCCAACCCGCCCACCGCATTGACCTGGACCAGATCTCGCTGAAGGTGGGCTCCGCCGGAAGCAGTGCAACAACCGTTCCCATGCTCGACGACGGAGCGCACCGGGACGGCGTCGCGGGTGACGGAGCCTACGGCGCGCAAATCCCGGCGCAACCGGTCGGCACCGCCGTGAACTACTACCTCACGGCGACCGACAACGCCGGCGCCCAGACCACCGATCCGCCGGGCGCGCCTTCCCTCACCCGCTCCTACATCGTGCAAACCGGTCCGACAAATGTCGTCCAGACCGTCGGGCTGTTCACCAATGACGTCCGGGCCTTCGAGGGCTACACCCTCATGGCGCCCAAGCATCACACCAACACCTACCTCATCAACAATGCGGGGGAAATCGTGAACCGCTGGACCAGCCGCTACGAGCCGGGCCAATCCGCGTACCTGCTCCCCAACGGGCATCTGTTGCGCTGTGCCTTTACCAAGAACGGCGCACTGACGGGCGGCGGTGAGGGCGGCCGGCTCGAGGAATACGATTGGGACGGCACCCTGGTCTGGGAACTCGACTACGCCACCACCACCGAGATGTCCCATCACGACATCACGCCGCTCCCCAACGGCAACGTGCTCATGCTGGTCGTCGAGAAGAAATCCTATGCCGAGGTGCTGGCCGCGGGATTCAATCCCGCCCTCCTCCATCCCGACGTCGCCGGCAAGGGTTATATGCTGCCTGATTCAGTCATCGAAGTGCAGCCCACGTTGCCCCGAGGCGGCAACATCGTGTGGGAATGGCATGTCTGGGATCACTTGATCCAGGACTTCAGCCCGGCGCAGAGCAACTACGGGGTCGTGGCCGAACACCCGGAGTTAGTGAACGTGAACGGCTGGGTGGAAAGCAACGGCGGGATCATGCCGTTCTGGAATCACATGAACTCGATTGCGTACCACCCCGGGTTGGACCAGGTCGTCCTGAGTGTCCGCGGCAGTAGCGAACTCTGGGTCATCGATCACGGGACCACCTCGGCCGAAGCCGCCGGCCACACCGGCGGCCCTCGCGGCCGGGGCGGTGATCTACTCTATCGCTGGGGCAACCCCATCACCTACGGCCGCGGCACGGCGGCCAAACAGATGCTGTTTGACCAGCACGATGCCCAGTGGATTGACCCCGACTGCCCAGGGGCCGGCCATCTCCTCATCTTCAACAACGGTCTGGGCCGCAATTACTCGACCGTGGATGAGATCACGCCACCGCTGCTGGCCAACGGACTCTACTCCATCGCGGCAACCTCGGCTTACGAACCGGCCGCCCTCGCCTGGACCTACCGTGCGACGCCGCCCTCCAGCATGTATTCCGAGGCGATTTCCGGCGCCCAGCGCCTGCCCAACGGCAACACGCTCATGTGCGACGGTGTCCACGGCATTCTCACGGAAGTGACGGCGGCGGGCGAAACGGTCTGGCGGTATGTCTGTCCGGTCGCACAGACCGGCCCACTCACTCAAGGGCAGACGCCCGGGCTGGACGACCGCGGCCACCAATACAACGCCGTCTTTAAAGTCCGCCGCTACCCGGCCGACTACCCCGGTCTTCTCGGCAAGGACCTGACGTCACAGGGACCGGTCGAACTCCCCGTGGACCAAACCCTGCGCTTCGTAACGCTGGCGGCGGATACCACCAGCTTGAAGATGAGTTGGGCAAGTCTTCCGGGAAAGGATTACGTCGTGCAGCACACGGCCGACCTCGGCGCGCTCCCCTGGACCAACATCGGCTCGGTCTCAAGCCTCGGCACCGTCAGCAGTTTCGAGGATACCGACCCCGCACGCCTGGCCCGATCCCGAGGGTTTTACCAGGTGATTCTGGAACGGTGACGATCCGCCCCAAGGAGATGAAAGTCATCACGACGATGGGAGTGGTTTTGGCCTTCCTCAGCGTCCGATGCGCGTTCGGACCAACATTCACTCAGCCGCCTACGGAGTCTGGGAAGTCATGCATTCTGTCGGGGTTGGAGCAAAACCGGACAGAATTGTTCGAGCAAAACCGGAATTGTGGGCCGACCCCGTAGACGGAGGTGCTGGGTTTGGTACCGGGGCGGGTGGCTTGGGCAGGTACGGCTCCGCGGGAGCGCAACCGGAGCAGCGCCAGCCCCGCCGGTTGAGTTCAACCGACGATTCGTCACTTCGCTGGGGGTGAAGAGGTTTGTTATCGTGGCATCTCAACCGCGGTCCGCTCCGGAAAACTCCGGGGGTTTGGGGGCAAAGCCCACAAGGGCCACCTCGGGGCGAATGGCAAACCACAGTTGATCCATCGCCTCCCTGCGGCCTACGTGGCCCAGACTCTCGAACAGTTCAAGGCCGGTGTGCTGGACGCCCACCGCCGCCGAGCGTCTAGAGGTCGGGCGTTCTCAGCTCTACGCGTTGCGGCATCAGTGTCAAAGACGCCTGGGAGGATCATGCGATGGAACCGCATTGCCGTGGTGAGGCCATGACGACGGCTGAGGCCCGCGTCGCCGCGCATCCTACCGTGATCCGCGATGAGTCGAGGCTTGAGCGCCTCGTGCCCAGCGGCATCCCGGCTACTGGGCTCGGGCTGACGTTCTGACGTTTGGAGGGGTCATTTCCAAGACTTTTCTAACTGATTTCCTCATGTGGAGAATCATGAAACAGGGGGTCCAAACGTCAGAACGTCAGGATTGAGTCGAAGATGAACCCACGCACCCCCCTCCACATGCTCCCGCGATGCGGTCCCGCAGATTTTGCATAGATGCGGCCAGAGCTTGGATATCCGCTTGCCCAACTTCTTTGGTGTTAGCCCTTTGACCATGTCAGGATCCACCTCAATCAAACGTTCAGCCAGCACGGCGACCGTCCCGGCGAACTCTCCGGTTCGCAGGAACTGCAGGAGGGCGCTGCCCACCGAGTCGTTCTCCAGGCAGAAACGACTCTTGTCCGCCTCGGCACTCCTCAGAGCGGCAACGGCCTGCTTCTCGCGCTCCAAGGCGCGGCCGATACGAACACCGAGTGCCGCGAAGTCCGGATGTCGGGCGTTGAGCTGCGAGGCGGTTGGTAGCTGGTCGGCAAGCGCGGTCCGGAGGGTGGCCACGATGTGCGAGAGAGCCGCGTCTCGATGGTGGAGGATCTGCTCGCTTAAGGCGGAATCGGAGGTTTCGCCGCGCCGCCTTGCCATCCGGACCACGAGCAAACGATCGGCGAGCCCGGGGTCGGCACCGAAGAAGGGGTTGGCGGAAGTGAGGGCGAGCCACGCCCGGGAGTAATGCTTGATTACCTCGCTGTCTGTGTACAGCCGCCGGCGTTGGCAGCAACCGTTGGTCGCAGCAGCAGCAAGCGTGTCAGCGAGCCACCGGCAAACGGTGTCGACGTTGTCGAGCACGTAGATGCCACCCAGATTGGCGTTTGTCCAAAAATCGTCTTCGCCATCGTCCTGGGCCTTCGCAGCGACGAACGGCAGGCCGTAGAGCTCGCAGATTCCACGTACGAGCCTGGTCTTGCCGGATCCCACCTCCCCGGTCAGGCACAGCGGAGGCTTGCATTTCGGATCGGTGGGCAGCGAGTAGGTCCAGAGGCGCACCAGTTCACTCATCGCTGGGTCGATGGTGTGGGCGTCGGCGAAGAGGGCGCAGTTCTCAAACGGGTCCTGCGGTTCGACTAGCTTCCACGGCTCAAGAGTCCGGCCCGCGGCAAAGAGGACGTCGTCGGTCCCATTGTCCAGAAGCGCAATGCCTTGGGCAGTAGCCCTGACCAGCTGCTGGTCACCGCTGCTGAGATACACCGCGCCGGGACGACTGGCCCAGTACGCTTCCGGGAGAACTCCGCTGGTCCGAGGGCCGGAAAGCGAGGCATTTTGGACCGCGCTCAGGATGAAATCAAACAGCTTCGCGGCGCGATTCACCCCTACCCAAAGGGAGAGCTGGCTCAGAAACCTGTCGGAGAGTATGCGGAGAAGCTGCTTGGACGGTTTGTGGAAGTAGACCGCAGTCTTGAAGTCCTTGAACTCCGGGTGAAAGTAGAACCTCCCCTGACGTTCGAGCCAGCTCACGACACAATTCGCCTGGTCGGTCAGCTTCTGACCGGCTGAGATGTCGGAGTTTGAGATGCGCCACAGTTCACCCTGAATTTCCGATTCGCCAGGCCCGACCGCCGCTGTGACCTGCACCTCGACCGCTGGCGCGGCAGGCGCCGTCCAAACCGGAGTCGCCCGGGCCAACTCATCCAGGTCGGCGGCCTCCCCTCCGGCGGCAAAGTAGTCGGCAGCGTCCTTACATGCGTGGCTGTCGACGTCCGGGACCTCGATGATCCGGACATTGGTGGCGGTGCCCAACAAGGCCGCCGCCACCGATTCAGCGTGCCTGCGGCCTGGTGGATCTTTATCAGCGATAACGATCACCTCGGCGCTGCAAAAGTGCGACGCGTAAGCAGCCAGCCATTTACCGGCACCCCCGGGGTTGCAGGTCGCGGCGAAGCCGGCGTTCACCATCGCCAGGCAGTCCTTTTCGCCTTCGGTGACGAAGACGGTACGGCCCTCCGACACAGCCTGCTTGAGCTCTGGCAAACGGAATGGCACACGCAGGACATCATCGGTGTTCCAGATCCACCTGCCCGGTGCGGTTGGGTCGGGATGGCGCTGGAGAAAGGTTTTGGGCTCGAAGCGACAAACCTGGAACAGGAGTCCTCCTGACTCGTCCCGGTAATCATACGTCGCAACCATCCGTCCGAGGGACCGTCGTGGTCCTGGGCGGCCGTTACCGTTGGGGAAGAGATCGCGCAGCTCGAGGCCAACAGCCGCAACCACACGCTCGATGGTGCAACCCGCGTGGCATTTCACCAGGACGGTCCCAGCCCTGCCTTCGGACACGGAAAGTGAGGCGTTCCGGTCATCATGGGCCGGGCAGCATGCAGTCCAGCCCGAGGCTGAAGCGCGCACACCCTTCAGGCGCGAAAGGAACCCTTCGGTGGTCATGATTGACGGTCGCCACTGTTCATCGGGCTAGATCCTCCGTCCCGAGGGGGGTCCAAGGCCAATCGGGCAGGGCCAACGAGGTGTTCAGTCTATTTCGCTCTGCTGCCCCTTACCCGCCGCGACGCCAGCGGGCTCGCGGGCAAACTCCCCCGCCTCCGCGCGCTTATTGAACTCGCGGAGGTCCTCCGGGGTGATGAACTGCCGCCCGGCGATGTTGACCGTCCGGAGCCAGCCGAGTTTGCGCCACCGCCAGAGGGTGGTTTGGGTCCGACCGAGTTGGCGGCCGAACGCTGCCAAGGAGAGGGGCACCTGGGACGCGATCCCGTGGCGGAGTTCGGTGCGGTTTTCGTTGCTCACGAGGTATACGTATCGTGAAAACGTATCGATGCAATGCAATTAGTTGCTATTTACCTGGTGTTTATTGCAGATGATGATACGCTTTGCGCATGCGTCCATCCAAGCTTCAGCATCCTCTGGCCGTTCTGCGGAACATGATCGGACTCGGTCAGAAAGAAATGGCTGACCTGCTCGGGTGCTCGGCCTCCACCATTCAATCTATCGAGCTGAGGCGCCTGCCCATCAGTGGCAAACTGGCGCAGCGAGCGTCCGAGGAGACCAGTGTTTCGGTGGGATGGTTGATGTGTGGCGACCCGGCGGTCCCACCGATGGTGGACAGCGGAGAGGAGTTCACCTTCGAGGCTTACGAGGTCCGAAGGGCCATGCTGATGACGCGGAAGGGCTTTAAGGAGACATTCCCTTTCGCGCATCTGGCATTTGGGCAATGGGTGAAGTTCAAGGCTTACCTGTTTTGGCTCCTGTGTATCGGTATTCGCCGAGGAGTACCGGGAGTGGCGATGTACAAGATCCAGCAAGCCCTAAGTTTGGTGGAGAAATCCCTTGGCGCGAAGGAAGGCGGATTGGAACGCGCCGAGGGATTGGACGACCTGGCGGAGGAAGTTCGCCGAGTCCAGTCCGATCCGTATTACGTAACGGACCCCTTGTCGACGTGCAAGAGTCCCAACTACTTCAGCCTGAAACGAGGTCCCTATGCGAAGGCAAACCAGATGGCGGATGCGTTTGTGGAGCGCGTTGCCAGCGCAACTGGCGTGGAACTCGCTTGGCGCGGGCTGTCTCAGGGCGAGCTGAGGCTCCCCAAGAGCAAACCAACCGCTGGAGCAAGGCCTCCGAGGACCGGGAAGCCGAAAGGTAAGCGCGCTAGAAGGTGAGTTTCTCAGCCATCCGCTTGCGATGCTCGTCGGCGAGATGACCGTAGACCTTCCCGATCAACACGCCTCCGTCGCGATGGCCAACCCACCGGGCGATCGTCATGAAATCGATTCCCGCCATGACGGCAGTGGAGATGAAGTGGTGCCGAAGATCGTGAAAGCCAAACCGCAGGTAGCCGGCCGAGGCGCGCACCAGCTTCAGGGATTCGCGGAAGCTCCTGGCCGGGATGTCCCGTTCCCCTCGCTGCGGCGAAGGGAAGAGCCACTCGGATACGCCGGCGTAGCGGCGGTGCATGTCCTCGAGATGGCTCCGGAGTTTCGGGTTGAAATCCACCACGCGCGAGGAGCGGTTCTTGGTGTCGCCTTCGGCCCCGATGGTGACCTGGCCGCGGTCGAAATCCACGTCCACCCAACGCGTTCCCAGAGCCTCCTGCTCGCGAGCGCCCGTGTATTGCAGAAATCGCAGGTAGTCCGCGAATTCCCGCCCGTTCTTGGTCACGGCGGTTTGGCTGCCGGGAAGCTTGGAAAGAGCGGTTGCACAGATTGCGTCGATCGCGTCGGCAGTCACCAACTTGCGCTCCCGACGCGTAATCTTGAGCGGCTTGAGCCCTTCGAGTGGCATGACGGGTAACAACCCGTCGTCCACAGCGCGGTTCAGGACGTTGCGCAGGATGGTGACGGCGAGGTTCACCGTACGCGGTGATGATCCACCGGCCAACCGCTTGGTGGTAAAGTCGCCCACATGGAGTTTGCGGATCGCGCCCAGTCGCAGGTCGCCAAAATGGCGGACCCAGGCGTTGAGATAGCTCCGCTCGGCTGCGACGGTGCGCGGTTTCTTGGTGCCCTCACCAGCCGATATGGCCGCGAGATACCTCGTGACGTAGTCCGCGAACGTCGGGGCGCGGCGCGAGTGAACCTCAAGACCGGTCTGGGCGCGCTTTACCCGCAATGCGTTCATGAGTTGAACGGCTTGGGGAACGGTGCCGGGTGACTGGCCGTCCGCGTCGACCAACGGGACCCGTTGAACCTTCTTCTTGCCTGCGGTGGGATCGGTGATGGTCAACTGCGCGTAGAACCGGGTTCCACGCTGCCAGAGGCCGCGAATCCTTCGCTTGCGGGAATCAAAGACCCCGGTGAAACTCGGAACGTGGCTTGCGTTCCTGCCCGTTGTACTTGCGTGCGCTGCGTCTGTGCGTTGCGTTTCAGTGGCTTGCACGCTGTGACACTAGCACAACCACTAGCACAAGCGCAATCGGCGGCTTCACAAGAACGCGTAAATGATTGGTAATCAGGGTCGGGCGCGTGGTGGAATTGGCAGACACGATGGACTTAGGATCCATTGGCGAGAGCCTTGCAGGTTCAAATCCTGTCGCGCCCACCAACCCGGCCTGCCGGCTCCATTTCCCAGGTCCCCTCACCGGACGGTTCATGGCGAGTTCCTTGTTCCTTGCGGCCCTGCTCACCGGCCATGAACCTGCCGTCCAAGATAGGGCGCGCAGTCCCTTGCGCGCCGGAGCGGCGGGCAGCGGAGTGCCCGCCCTACCGGATGACGCGGTTCGTGGAGAGCCACCTGTTCCTTGCGGACCTGCTCCGTGGCCATGAACCAAAAAGCGCCGCTAAAGCGGACGCACTC
>CAZHUS010000085.1:0-35109 GCA_964535555.1 uncultured Verrucomicrobiota bacterium | reverse complement strand
CGAGCACGGACGATCTTGCCACCCGCTCCACGGATTAGCGCCTCACGCCACAGCCGGTCCGAAGCCGCGCCGCTCGCTGCCGAAGCGCTCCGGCTCTGTGAGCAGGCGGGCGTTACGGCGCTTGCTGGCCGGGTGCAAGGCCTGCTGGAGCGGTTGCGGTCGAGCGCGCAATGAACTGGAGATAGCACCAGAACGCATGCACCTCCGCACTTGCCACGGGAAGACCGCGAGGACGTTTACCACGGACAAAGCGGATATCGTCATTGGGCGTCATGCTGAAGGCGGCGACCCGCCGCCAGACCTCGACCTGTCCGCCGACCGCCGCGTGTCGCGCCGGCACGCGCGGCTTTGGATTGAGAAAGGCCAGTGTTGGATCGAAGACCTGGGCAGCAAACACGGAACGAAAGTGGCGCAGGGCGGCAAGGAGGTTGAGATCAAAGGCAAGGGGAAGGTCGGACTGTCGCCCGGGGCCGTTCTGACGATCGGCGAAACCACGCTGAAGGTCGAGGCAGGGCATTCACCCGCACTTCCGGTGGCCGTGGACAACCGAAAGCCGGAAGTGACGCCCGGCACCGCAGCGGACGGTGCGGTCAGGCCTGCTTCGGAGGTGCGCGTCACCATCCGGTGCGTGTCGTCGCTCAACTACTCGCTCGTCCACCTGGGGGTGCCGGTGATCACGGAGGTCGTTTGCCAGAACCCTTCAGCTTCCGAGTTCCGGGACCTGGCCCTGGACGTGTCGCTGGAGCAGTATGCTTCGCTCGCGCGGCCAATCGAAATCTCGTGTCTCGAGGCCCACGCCCGCCGGGTTACCGCCGGGAAGGAGATTCCCCAGCTCCAGTTTGACCGGGACCGCTTGGCCCAGGTGCATGAGCCTCGGAGCTTGGCGATGAGCGCCCTCCTGAATGCCGAGCCGGCGCCTCTGGAATCACCACTCACCCTTAGGCTGTTGCCGCCGAACGCGTGGTATTGGCCCGGCCACCACGAGGCGCTCGCCGGTTTCGTCATGCCCAAGAGCCGGGCGGTCAGCGAGGTCGTCTCCCGGGCTAGAGGCCATCTGCGACGGCTTATGCAAACCGAGTCGTTCGCCGACGCTCTGGGATCGAGCGATCCCCTGCGCGTGGACAAGGTGGTCCAGGCGATCTACGACTGCCTCCATGAGCAATACGCCGTCGCTTACGAGAACGAGCCGCGCAGCTACGACGCGGATTGGCAGATAGTGCGGTTTCACCACGAAGTGCTCCACGAGCTCAAGGGCACCTGCATTGACCTCGCCCTCCTGCTGGGCGCCTGCCTGGAACACGTTCATCTGGACCCGATGATCCTGATCGTGCGCACGTCGCTGAAGGTCCAACATGCGTTGGTGGCGTGCTGGCGGGAGGGGAGCTTGGGTAAACGCACCCTCCACCGGCAAGGCGGTCCCATCCTGGGCCAGGTTCAGCAAGGGCAGCCCGGAGCGGGGATCCTACTGCTGGATTCAGTCGGCTACGCGCGAGGCCAGTTCGCCGACCTGTCTTTCGGTGACTGTCACACGAGCGGTCTCGATCACCTCACCCAAGCCTGTGCTGCCAGGGGCGACTATCGCTTTCGCTACGCGCTGGAAGTCTGTTCGGCTCGTCGTCGAGGCATCATGCCGATGCCCTTTGGTGAGGGCCTCCAATTCGACAAGGCGAGCGCCCTGGCCGTGTTCATGGCCCGGGAAAGCGCCGCCGAGCTCTCCAGTCCGGTGCTTACGGCTCGCCACCTGTTTCTCGGGTTGTTGAGCCTCGAAGCCGGCAGCCTCGCCCGGCTGCTGACCCGACTGGGAGGCGACGTGGGCGCGCTCCAGAAGGCCACGGCTGGCTCCCTCGAGCGGGCGAAGCGTCCGCCCCGGATCCTCCCCGAGAGCGATGATTGGCAGGCCATCATGCGCCGGATCGAGGCGACGATGAAGGAGCGCAACAAGCTTCTTGTCACGGAATCCGACCTCGCCCAAGCCCTGCTCGAAACCCCCACCAAGGTTGACGTGATTCTGCAAGCCCGGGGCCCGACTCGTGAACGGTGCCTCGCGGAGTTCCAGGCGGCACGGGGCGAGGGCGGCATCCCCTCAGGATGGCGGGCAACCGGCTTTTCCGAATGCACGTGAAATGCCTGAATGCCACTTTGAAACGTTGGCGCCGTGTGAGTCGCCACCGCGGACCAACACCGTGACACCATGAACGCACACACCTCCGGTTCGGTGATTTCGAGCCAGTACGAAGTCGTCGTGGGGCCGGTCGAGAACCCGCGGCTGCAAGGCGGCTTCGGACTGGTCTATTTCTGCGTGGACCACGGGCAGGACGACCGGCCGGTGGCTTTGAAGACTTTCCGGCCCGAGTACCTGTCACAGCGGCGGGTCCGGGACGCTTTCCTGCGCGAGGCGACGGTCTGGATGGACCTGGGCAAACACCCGCACATTGTGCAGGCGTACCAAGTGGTTCGGGTGGGGGATGGGCGCGAGGTCTATGTGGTGATCGAGTTGGTGCCGCCGGTGGAGGGCCACAGCGAGCCCTCGCTTCGCAGTTGGCTGAAGGCGGGTGGGCGGCTGCCGCTGAAGCAGGCGCTGGAGCTCGGGTTGGGGATGGCGCGGGGGATGAAGCACGTGGTGGGCAAGGTGCCCCGCCTGGTGCACTGGGACCTGAAACCGGAGAACGTGTTGGTGGGGCGCGACGGGCAGGTGCGGGTCACGGACTTTGGGCTGGCGGTGGTGTTGGGCGAAGCGGCGGAGGAGGCGGGGGAAGTGGAGGTCGGGGAAAGCCCGGCCGGCCGGCTGTGGGATGGACGGAGCCTGTCGGTGAGGCGTGGCTTTGCAGGGACCCCGGCGTACGCGGCGCCGGAGCAGTTCGGGCCGGGGGAAGTCGTGGACGCGCGGGCGGACATCTATGCGTTTGGGTGCGTGCTGTACGAGATGGTAACGGGGCGGGTGCCGTTCCGGGTGGAGCGGGGAGGTCGGAGCCTGGAGGAGTTGCTGGCGGCGTACGGCCGCAAGCATCGGGAGGACGAAGTGGTGTGGGAGCGGGGATGGGGGCAGGGCGTGGAGGGTTTGGTGCGCGGGTGTCTGGCCAAGCGGCGGGAGGGGCGGTATGGGAGTTGGGGCGAAGTGGAGGCGGCGCTGGCCGAGGGATACCGTCAGGAGGTCGGGGTGGAGGCGCCGGCCGAGGAGACCGGCGGGGAAGAGGCGACACGGGCGGAGCGGGTGGGGGATGGGTGGTCGTACGGCGAGATCGGGTGCTCGTATCTGGACTTGGGGAAGGCGGCAGTGGCGGCACGGTATTTCGAGCGGGCGCTGGGGGTGGGGCGGAGGGAGGGGGAGCGGCTGCTGGAGGGAGCGGGTTTGAACCACCTGGGCTTGGCGTATGCCACTCTGGGCGATGCGCGTTGGGCGATCGGGTGCTACGAGCAGGCGCTGGCGATTGACCGGGAGATCGGGGACCGGAGCGGGGAGGGAGCGTCCTTGGGCAACCTGGGCAATGCGTACGCCGCTCTGGGCGATGCGCGTCGGGCGATCGGGTGCTACGAGCAGGTGCTGGCGATTGCCCGGGAGATCGGGGACCGGGGCGTGGAGGGCAACGCCGTGGGCAACCTGGGCAATGCGTACGCCGCTCTGGGCGATGCGCGTCGGGCGATCGGGTGCTACGAGCAGGCACTGGCGATTGCCCGCGAGATCGGGGACCGGGCTGGGGAAGCGATCGGGCGGTTCAACGTGGCGTGGTTGTATGCTCAACAGGGCCAGCGCGATAACGCCAGCGGGCACGCCGCCGCCGCGCTCGAGTTCTTCCAGCAAATCCGCCACGCCGAGTATGCCGCCCGAGCCGAGACGCTACTGCGAAAGCTATGAGCAGCCTTGGCGAACGGACGGCAAGCAGCAGCCTTAACCCCAACTTACGCTTCAGCCGCGTGAGCGTGCACTCAAGGCGGCTCTGGGTGGTGGGTGAAGAGCGCGGGACGAAGGCACAGCGATGTCCGATCTCCTGACTGGCATTGTGTTGTCCGTCTTCCCAGACGGCGCCGGCTCGCGCAAAGGTCAGAAGTCACTGCCGAGCGACGATTCCCAATGGCGGTACCTTACGGTTTCTGGGTCGCGTGCTCACACCCTTCTGCAAATCGGTGACGAGATCCGACACGCGCTGGCGTACTCCTCAACGGCTGTCCGAGAGGGCAAGGATCTCGTCGCACGCGCCGCTTTATCACAGGCTCTGCACGACGTCCTGCAAGAAGAGCCGCCAGCCGACCGCTACCTAGTGGTTTCCCCGTCGGTGGTGCCCATTGACATGGCGGCACTTCCCAACGGCATGTGCCTGGGGGATGTCGCGGTCATCTCGCATGTCTTCGCCCCGAAACCCTTGCGGAAGGATGTCCTGCAAAAGCTCATTCTGCCGATCCAGATGCGCCTCGGCTCCTACTTGCTGCTTTGCCCGATGGCCATGGACCGCGACCTACCCCGAAACCTCCAGGACATCATGCAGGTAGCGGCGGCACTTGAAAGCGAGATGCCGGTCGAGATCTGGCTGCAGCCACGGTTCAGACGGGCACGCGAAGCCTTCGCCCGAAAGGATGCCGCTTGGCTGCACCTTGATACCCACGCCGATGACGAGGGCCGGTCACTGATGCTCGGGCCGACGCGCGAGGATGCTGAGATGATCTCCGCCGATGCGCTCCCGCGTCGCGTTCTCGTGCCCTTGGTCGTTGCGGTCGGCTGTGCCCTCACGGCCGGCCCGGGGAGCATTGGGCACGCGCTTCTGGAACGGGGGGCCCTGTCGGTCTTCGGGCCGTGTGCCGTCTTTGAAAGCCTTGGCATCGCGAACTCGGAGGAAGGGCAGGCCGTGTGGTATCGGACCTTCTTTCGGGCACTGCTGGACGGTTTGGACGTCGGTTGTGCCGTCCGCGAGGCACGTCGCAAGACTCCGGGAGGTCTTTTGAAGTACGCCTGGCTGCTTCTTGGCTCTTCGCGACTGGTTTTTTCCCGAGTTGAGAGTTGGGGCTGAAATATGACGAAGGACGACCGCCGAACAACACGACGATCTCGACGGGTCGTTCCCCGTCGTCCATCACGGCGTGCGACGAAGGTTCGCATGAGCCACGACACGGCCACCGCCCAGGCATTCTCGCCCACGAGCCCAGGTATGCCTATAGCTTCAAATGAGATCAGCGCCGAGGCGATTGAGCAGGCCTTCGGCCATCCGAACGCGTCCGGCCGTTTCGCAAACTTCTGCAACGCGGTGATCGTGGCCGAGGGCACGAGTTCGGTCGCCGGGTTTCCGGTGCTATCCGAGAAGCCAGGACCCGATGGGAGCTTCGACGGCGAGTGGGACGTTCGCGGTCCCGAGAGTCACGTCTCCGCCAACGGCTTTGGGCTGCCGGGGTGGAATGTCTATCAGTTCAAGGGGCGCGGCATCAGCGGCTCAGGTCGGGGGAAGGCGATTTCTGGTCTCGAGTCGAATCTGCAGGGCGCTCTCGTCGCCCTGATCCGCCGTCTGGGGCAATCGAAGGACCCGGTGCAGTACGTCTTGTTCACCAACCTCCAACTCGGCCTGAGGACGGCGAGCACCACGGCGAGCGGCTCCAAACTCTCGGGGGATAGGGCCAAGCTTGAAACGGCGATCCGCCAAGGGTATGCGGGAAACGCAACCATCAGCATCATCGATGCCGCGCAGTTGGCTGCGTTCGTCAACAAGCACCCGGCCTTGCGACTGGCCTACTTCTCGCCACGGATCGTCCAGCCGTGGGACGAGAAGTGGGCCGCCGAACTGAAGCTCAAGAACTACGGTGCCACAGTGCCGTTGGTGGGACGGGAGGCAGAGCTCAAGACAGTGCGCGACTGGCTAAATGACCAAACGACCCGTGTCGTTGCCATCGTCGGCCCGAGCGGGATGGGAAAGTCACGGCTGGCGCTTGAAGCGACTCAACCCAACCGACTGCGGACGGTGGTTGCGGAGCTCCCGCGAGAACTCCTGCGCCTCGGCGTTGGGTCGTTGGCCACATCTCCCGAACCAGTGATCGCGATCGTCGAGGATCCGAGCGAAGACGAGGCGCAGCAGTTGGCGAAGGCGGCCGTGGTGGCATCGCACGCCAAACTGGTCTTGACGTTCCCTTCCGAAGCGAGGACGCCTTCCCTGAAACTGACCGAACATGGCGCCATCCGGACTCTGTCGCTCCGGCCCTTGAACCGGGAACAGTCGGAGAAGTTGCTGACCTCGACCGGTACCGAGCTCGACCGCGCCGCTAAGGAGTGGATTGTCCTGCAGGCTGGCGGTGTTCCCGAGGTTCTGCTGAGCGCGGCCGAACTTGGCGCCCGGCTGCGGGAGGAAGCTGGTGATCTCAAAGACCAACTGGCCGCGGCCTACGAGAAGCGGATCCGACGACAACTCGATGCCGACGCCATCCAGGTTCTCGGACTCCTCAGCCTGCTCCAGTGGGTCAAGGTCACCGGTGAAACGACCGACCTGCATGTCATGCTCGAAGTGTTTGGCCTGTGTCTGACTCCACCTGCGGTCACGGATATCTTGAAGCGGCTGGAGCCGACGGGACATGTCAGAGTCCGTGGCGATTTTCTCGCCGTTGTTCCTCCACTGCTCGCTGCAGCGTTCACGGAAGACGTTTTCGCGAGCCACCGGGAGCGCGTCGAAATTCTGTTCGACCGACTCGAAGATGCCGCACGGAAACGCCTCCTCGAGCGGGCCGTTACCACGAATCTCGACGACCGGTCACCGTTTTGGGACCACGTGTTTGAAGGGGCGTTGGGGACCATCGAGCTCCTGATGGCGAATCTCGACTTGCTGGATTATCTCGCGCGCGCCGTACCTTTCCGGACCGCCCGCTTCCTCGAGAGTCACATCGGGGAGATTGCCGAGAGAATCGGGCAAGCCGAGCGCTCCCCACAGCGCGCTGGCTTTCTGAATACCCTGCGCGAATTGGCGTACGTTCCGGAGAGCTGCTCGGTCGGTATGCGTTTGATCGAGACGGTCGCACTGCGTGAGGCGTCGGAAGTGGAGACTGGGCCGGCGACAACGTTGTTCTGCGAGTGTTTTGTTCACTGGTACTACGAGTTCCCGCTGTCCTTCCAGGACCGGGAGCAGTGGGTTCGGCGTTTGCTGGCGTCCACAGGCCCGCTCGAACGGCGTCTGGGGGCACGGGTGGTCCTGATGGCGACCGCTTTTCCTCGCGCCCTCTGGGGCTACGGAGGCCACGCGCGCCGGCTTGATGCGCGACCTCCACGGCGTCTATGGCGTGACGTCCACGATTATCTTGAACACCTGCTCGAGCTGCGGTTCGACCTCACCCAGCACGCTGATCCAGTCATCGCTCAACTTGCGCGGGGAGAGTTCGCGACCGTCTTTGGCCACCTCCTCGATGACCTTCCAGCCGACCGGTTGGTGAAAGCGTTGGAGCGATTCCTGGACTGGCAGCGAGTCGGCAAGCTCGCGGCGAATGAGCGGGAGGCGCGTCAGACAATCCACCGAATGGAGGTGAAGTACCGCCAAGCGAGCCAGAAGTCTGGTCAAGAGAAATATGCGACCGAATGGAAACGGGTGCTGGATAGGCTTGCTGCCCTCGGCCGCCGATTTGATGAAGGCCCGTTCGCGTCGAGACTCAAGATCGCGATCGGCCCTCCCTTCGAGGTCGAATGGGAGGAGGTGAACGGGAAGCGAGTGTACGCCTTCGAGATGCGGTGTCGGGAGCTGGCGCGGGAGGCGCTTGCCCGGCCGGAATTGATGTCGGACGAGGCTTGGGCGCATCTAAACGGCCCAGCGGACCAAGCCCCTACCTTTCTTCGCAGTTTGGGTGAACTGGACACGGAGCGCCGGCTCCTCGACCGGTTCGAATCCGCCGCCGGGGAGCCATACGGCGGTCGGAATCTTGCCTGGTACCTCGCGGGCGTCCAGAAGTCCGCGCCCCATTTCGTAGACGAGCGGCTTGACGCTTACGCCGTCCGTCGGGGTTTTCCGGCCGGTACACTGCTCACCGCTCTCAGGGTGATCGGACCCACGGAGGGGAATCGCTCGCGTCTCCAGCAACTCATCGGCGGGAAAGCAGTTGAGCCGTTTCTCGTCGCGGACATGTTCACCACCGGACGCTGGCTGGATGACCTGCCGGCCGATGAGATCAAGAGTATCCTCGAATACATCGCCACGGGCTCACGGGAATGGCCCAAGTGGCTTGTTGTTGTGCTGAGCTTGTACCTCCATGGGGACCGGGCCTTGCCGGTCGAGCTCGTTCCGATCGCCACGCAAACGATTCGCCGATTGGAATCGTTCGACCGCGACTTGGACTACCACTGCGATTGCGTGGCCATCGGCATCGGGAAGACCAACCTCGACGAGGCTTTTCAGCTCTTCAACCGGCAGCTCGAAGCATGGGCTGACGCCGGGGAAGTCAGGCGCTGGGCATCGTGGAGTCCACTCAGAAGATCCAACCCAGGCGGTTTTTGGGACTTCCTCCGCCGTCAAGCCCCCGAGCGAGCCTACCGGGCGTTGTTTCCGTTGAAGGGGAAGCGGGCTGCACGGGACCTCGAGTCCCCGCTCGACCTGGTGAATCATCTCGAGACGCTGTTGAGAATCGCCGCCGATAGTGAGGATGCGGCGGTTTTCCTCGCAGGTTTGGTTTCCCGAGGACAGCCGGGGTTCTTTCCGTTTGCCTACGGGCTGATCGATCTCTTCCCGGCGAGTGATTCAATCCGGGCCCGTCTCGGCTTTGCGGCCCAGTACTCAAACGGATCCGTTGTCGGGTTCGGGTCTGAGGCAGATCGCCTTGAGGAGTCGCTGACTGCGATCGGAGACGAGCTAAAGAACCCCGCTATTCCCGAGGCTGGTCGCCGTTGGCTGGAAGGTCTGGCACGTCATTTACGGAACGAGATTCGTGGCCAAAGAGAGCGGCCTGACTTTGAGGGGTTCCTCGGTTGGGAGTAGGAACGCCCGCAGATAGGGCGGGCACTCCGCTGCCCCCAGAATCCGTCGCGCCCAGAGCCTGCCGAGCCGCGATCCTGCGGACCTTTCCGCCAGGCTCCCCGGGAGGCTTGTCCTACTGGATTCATCGTCGCTGTGCGGAGCCGCCGGGTGAAGGGAGCTTCACACGGCCGCCTGCCCCTTGATCCGCTCTCAGCCCGGTTTGGAGCCACTACGCTCCCGGTGGAACGTACAAACGCGCAACGAACACCTCTATGAAACCGATGTACACCCAAACGACTCGTGTCCCCACTCTTGATCCGCGTCCGCTGCGCCTCGCCCAGTTGGCCAAGGACGGGCGGGTCAAGGTGGCCGTCTTGATCGGCGGCGCTTTCCAAGACGTGGCGCGCTGGCCACAGATCACGGGCTGCCACCTCGTCGTCTATGTCGATGTTCCCGCCGAGATGACCATTACGGATCCGGGCAAGGATGTCATTCGCCTTACCCTCGCGGCCGGCCACACCATCGGCACCCTCATCAAGGAGGGCTGCCCTGCAGCTCTCGCCGAACATCTGCGGCATCGCCCGGGCGTGAACCTGGCCGTCGGGCTCGCCCAGTTGCGCGCCATCGGGAAGCTCGCCATCGCGGTGCTGCTGGCCGACCCGACCTTCAGTGCCTTCATTCGCTCGGCGCTGCTGGATCCGTTGCTTACCCTGACCAACGGCAGCCTGGTCGAGGTCGAGTTGATCGCCTTCACTTCCGGGTCCGGCGGCACGGGCGGCCCGGTGGCGAACGTCCTGCTGAACGCCCTGTTCAATGAACTCAAGACCCGCACCCAGGCGATCGTCCACCTCCGCAACGTTCGGGTTGGTTCCTTGACCTATGTCGGTCTGGGCGACCGGGTCAACGTGAACTACGCGGCAACCCTGGCGGAGGATCTTCACCTTATCCTGGACGTGGACCGGCATGAGCGCGAGGTCCGCAGCTTGGGATTGGTCGAATTGCCCATGGTCAAGGGCGACAAGGATGCCCGGGCGCTCTACGCCATCCTGCTCGCGCAGGCGCTGAGCTGCACTGGGGTTCGGGAGCGGCTGGAAATGATCGCCCCCAACCTGGCGACCGAGACCGAGTTCGGGACGATCTCGATTCTGGAGGCCAGCTATTGGCATCCGTTGAGCCACCGTCGCATCGCGGAGGGCGCAAGCCGCGACTACGTCCCCCGCCTGGAGGCTCTAAGGGATACGCCGGCGCGGCCCGCCCGACTGCTGGGCGTCCGGCCCACGGCGCGCTTCTCGGCCTCGTCCACGGTGCGCAGCGTGGCCGACATGGTGGCGGAGGTCAGGACCTCGCAGGGCGTGGAACCGGACGACTTTCTGAACCGCTGCCTCGAGCCGACGGAATGCGGGGCCGGCGGATCCGTCACGGTAACCCTCGCCGGCACGGAAGGCTTCGAGCTCGACAGCGATAGTCTGCTGGCCTTCTTGCGGCGTCCGCCGACCGGTGTAGCGGAGTGGCGGGATAAGCTCGAGATCATCCGCACGATTCAGGTGGGTCTCCGGCAGGAAATTGCGCGGCGGGAGCCGGAACTCCGGAAGCTGGCCAACCGGTTGTCGGCCGCGCGGGCGGCGCTGCAACAGGCGGTGGACCTCAAGTACCCGAAACGCATGCTGCAGTGGCTGAGATCGTTCGTCGCCAAGGCACAGAGCAAGCTGGTCAAACTGCAAAACGCCATCGTGAAAGGACGGGAGGCGGCCCTCCAGCACCTCAGGCTGAATGCCGAACTGGAGTTGCTCACCACCGCAAACGCCCGCCTGCAGGATATACTCACCGCCGAGGAGCGGCGGGTAAACAACGTGCTGGACCTGCTCCGGCCTTTGCTGGGCGCGACCGACCCAAACTCTCCCCGGTTGGTCGAGAACATCCCGCTGGACGAAGTGTTGCTGGAGCTGCTGAACCTCGCCGAGCAGGGAGGCCCGTCCACGGACGTGATTCGGCGACTGGGCGGCTCGGCGACGCGGGTGACGTTGGCTGGTTTGGCGGCCATTACCGGCGCAAGCGAGGCCGAACCGTCAGCCATTGCGCGGTGCCTGCTGGGCGGCGAACCGCCGGCGCGCGGCCCGCACTGGGGTGGTCGGATTCCCACCAACCGGGGCATGCGCATCCTGGTCTTGCCGCCCGTGGAGCCTGCCGTGCTCGAGGCGGTTCGTTCGCACGCTCCGCTCCTGGACGGCGACACCGTGATCTTGGCGGGCGACACGGCCCAAGGGGGTGCGAACGTCGTCCTGCTCGAAGTCCACAATCCGCGCGAGATCACCGAGGTGGTCCCGAAGATGATAGGGGCAGCGCTCGACGACGCCTGCGCGAAACCCGAACTCTACGCTGCGGAGGGTGATACCTCGATGACGCGGATAAGCGAACGGCTCCATCCCTTGGCCGCGGCGGCCTAACCCCTTCGGAGAAGATCATGAATGCGCTTCAATATTTCGTCTGCAGCGTGGTGATCGGCGCCATAGCGTGGTGGCGCGGCTGGTACGGGCTCTTCCACCTCGTGCTGGGCGGCGTCGCGCTTGCTCTCGGATTTCTCGCCGCCTTTCTCTGGCGGCGATCATGCCGGGAGGACGGGGAGGAGGACCATGAGGTAGGAGACCCGGATGGTGTTGCCGACAGCCCATTCCGCGCCGTTTTCCTCGCGTCGCTCAGCGGCCTGGCCGTCTCGGCGTACCTGGGCCTGGTGTTCGCCGGCGCCGGAAGGCTGGATGGCTTGGTCAGGCTGTTCTACGACGGTGACCGGAAGCCGTTCGAAGCACGGCTCGAGCTCTTGGCCCAGGCGGGCCAGCACGAACAGGTCGTCGAACTGATCAAGGCACGACTCGCGGCGGGCCGTGTCAGCCACCACTGGCGGGTCGAACTCATCCGGCGACAGGCCGGGAGCATGCTTGAGGCGGCCGACCAGGCTTCAGCGGGCCCGGACCGGCTGCAGCGGCTCGAGGCGGCGATAGCCTTTGCATCCGCCAACCACGTCGACGCCCATCCGGCTGAGAGGCTGCTTCAACGCGAACGGGAGCGCCACCAGGCACGGACCGAGCTTGAGCGTCTCCAAGCAGCCGGTGACTGGCCGCAGCTGACTGCCAGTTTGCGTTTCCTCCTGGCCAGCCGGAGCCGTTTGGACTGGGTTGTCCCGGCCGACCAATGGCTTTACGACGCCTACGTGGCCTGGGCCCGCAACAGCTCAAACCTCCCGGTTAGACAAGAACGGCTCGAACTCGCCCTCCAGGTGGCAGCGGATTTCGGGTTGGATCCGAGCGCCGCCACTGCCCTGCGGGAATCCACCGAGCAGCAGGCAACGATCGAGCTCAGTGTTCAGCGTGCGCGGGAGGAAGGGAGTGCTGACGCTCGAGGCAAGGCCCAAGCCGAGATTGCCCGTTTGAACGAGTTAAAGGCGATGGCGGAAGCGGACCGGCTGCGCGATCAAGCCGCTGCTGCCGCATCCCGGGATCAGCGCGATCAGGAGGCGGCAGCACAGCTCGCGCGGGCTGAACGCGAGGCGCGCTATCGTGCCTTGATCGAATCGGGTGACTGCCTCGAAGGCACGGGCACCCGCCAAGTCCTGGAGCAGCGGCTGAAGTTCCACACCGAGGCGCTCGCATTCGCCCGGGCGAGTGGCCTTGACCCCGAGCCGGCCTCAACCCGGCTGGCCCGTACACGGGATGAACTGAACGAGCTGCTGACGCGGCTCCAACAAGCGTCGTGCCCCGCGGACCTCCCACCCGGTGCCCGCGTTCAAATCCTCTACGTCGGCACCGACCGGTTTCCGCCCGGGCTGGACGTCGCGGTGGCCGTCGAAGACGCCCAAGGCCAAACCATCGCATCGTTGGTTGCTAAAGACTTTCGAGTGACATGCGCCGGGGAGGTGCTGACGAACCTGAGTCTCGCACTCGTACAGCCCGAGTTGCCGTTGCTGCACGTGATCGTCGCTCTGGACGTGTCTGGTTCGATGTCCGGCAGACCGTTGGCGGCTGGCATCGCCGCCGCGCAGGCCATGATCCGCAGCCTCGGCTCCGAACCAGGGGTTCGTGTGAAAGTTCTGACCTTTAGCGGCAAGGTGCAGGTCCGCTGCCCTTGGACCCATGACCTCGAGCAGGCGGCGCGGTCGGTGGCGGGGTTGACCTCTTCCGGACAGACGGCGCTCCTGGCGGCGCTCGAGAGTGCCCTGACCGACCTCGAGGCGTGTGTGGGTGATCGCCGACTGGTTGTCCTGAGCGATGGCAAGGATAACCAGTCGAGCCTCCGCGGGTCGCTCCCGGGACTGCTGGCGCGATTGGGTGAGGCCAAAGTCGTCGCCTCCGTCATCGGGCTCGAATCCGCGGAGCTCGACCGTACTGCCCTGGAACAGTTGGCGACGGGTACTCGTGGCAGCTACTACCATGCCGCCGCGCCCGAAGAAGTGGCGATGCGTTTCGGCGAGGCACGACGGCAGTTGCGCCGCGAGTTCTACCGACTGCTCCTCACGCCCTCGCTGACCGTGGGCACCTCGAGCTTCGAAGTCCGGGTGGAAGTCGGCGGGGCAAATCGGGCGGTGGACCAAACAACGGTTTATCGGAAGCCCGGGGCTGCTGTGGCGACTCGATGAAGTCTCCGGCGGCTTTGGAGGAACGGCCCGTGAGTTTCGCGGGCACTCAGGTGCCCGCCGAATCCGGCGCACTGAGGACAGCGCGCCCTCCCGGAGATGTTCTGAGTTCTGGAATGCGACCGTGCTCGCCTCTCAAAAGAAACCCCGCCCGGGCTTCGCCTCGGACCCCCAGAGATCGAGTTCAGAGGATGGGAGTACAGAGGGTCAGAGACCAGAGTCAGACCCGGATGGGGACGCCACCACCCGAAAACCGCCGTAGCCGGGCCGGACAACGGGGTCGGCGCCGGAGCGGCACGCACACCGCACGCTCTCGCGGGGGCGGATCCACGAGCCGTGACGCAACACACGGCGTGCCCCCGTCACGGGTCCCGCGGGTTCACTTGAGATGGGCTCTGACGCTTGTATGGCCCAAACCAGTCCTCGCACCACTCCCGGACGTTCCCGTGGACGTCGTAAAGTTCCCAGCGGGCGGCTGCTTCTGCCCGACCGGGTGCGCGTGGAACCTGCTCTTATGATAATACCACGCGTACTGTTCCAGACCATCCCTGTCCGGGGCGTTCCCGAAGCAGAAGGCCGTCGAGGCACCGGCCCGGCATGGGATGCCGCCGCCGTTCCGGCTCCGCTTTTCCTGTTTCCGAGGCCTCCCAGCCGGGTTGAATCGTAGAGTCGGTAGTCCTCGTCGGTCACCGGGAACCTCGCCATTCCGAGTGGATCCACCACCACCTCATGCAGCACTTCCTCCGCGTAGCGTTCTGGCTCGTCCCGCGGTGAGCCCATCCAGAAAGGCTGGCGGGCAAGAGCTGGGTCTGGCGGGCAGCGCACGAACTCTTGATGAACGCCTGTGCGATCCGATGGCCCGGATGACGCCGCTCATGTCGCATTCGCCGAAACTCAGACTGGAACTCCGCGATGGTAGCTCGTCCTTGGGCGAACCGATCCATGATTGCCGACGAGCGGCACAGGATTTGGTACGAGCGCTTGGGCTCAGGTGGGGCGCGCCGCCGTAAACGTAGCCGTGAAAGATCGAAGCAGAGCCGGCAGGCTGGGGACAGCCCGCCCCTCCTTGCGACGGTCCACCGGGTCGCTGAAAGACATGCCCTTCCCCGGCAGGTACATCGGTCGCCACGCCGTCACCCAGCCGGCTTCGGAGCATCCGTCCATCGGCATCGCGGCGGGAATCGCCAGAGCCAATAGAAAGCCGCCGTGATCCAGACGGGGATCTTCACGGTTGGGGCCACAGGCAGTCGGTCCAATCGGCGTGGGCGGGGTTCCAGCAGCACACCCAGACCCAAGAGAGCGGCTTGCTTGTGGGCGTGGGGCTGGGTGTGACATTGTGCGCTACCGTCAAAAGCACCCCGTCCGACGTGACGAAGAAGCCGGTGCCGAACGCGTCGCAAGATTGCTGGCTGCTCGCCGTGCTCTTGGGGTCTTGCATAATGCGAAGGATGGCGAGGGCTGGGTAGAGCAGCGCTGGGTCAAAGGGGGGGTGGAAGCAGCGGGGTTGGGCGTGGGCTTGGGCATTGGCTCACCTCGGCGTCGCCTCTCCTGCGTTGGGTGACCGGTTCATGTGGGTCAATGCGATGGAGTGTGAATCCGCGCTGCTGGGGCAGCAAGTGCAAAGGAGGTTGGAGTCGCCGCTCCCTCGTCGAATGTGAAGGCCCCCCGGTCGGAACGGAGGTTTTCCGCTTGAGTCCCGCCGCGCGATCCGGCCACGATCATCCAGTCTCAGGTAAGCGATGCGGGTCACGTACCGCTGCAGGCGAGTACCTCGGATCAGCCCTAAGCCACCGGATCCCATGAAACCGATCGACATTCTTCGGATCTCAACAGAGCTTCAGTCTGCGTTCATTCGGGTCTTGGGCAGTTCTGACAAGCGGGGTGAGATGCTGGACCAGCTGGTCGAACGGACCGCGGATGCCCTGAATGCCAGTGCCTGTTCGCTCTTCACGCTGGATATCGGCAGAAAGACCGCCACGCAGCGCGCCGGATCGGGCTACCAAGGCCGCTTCAGCGGCAAGAGTGATGTCCGGGTGCTGCCTGCGAACCTGGTGCCTGAGCAACCGCAGCCGGGCGAGGAACTCGGCTTGACCGGTTGGATCCTCTCCACGGGCAAGGCCTTTCTGGCGCATGGACCAGCGGACGTGAGACGCCACCCGCACCACGCCGGACGGGAGCAGCTTCCCGGAGAGCAGATCGAGCTCGAGAGTTTTCTGGGAGTCCCGGTTCGCGGGCTGGAAGGTGAAATCATCGGCTGCCTCAAGGTCGAGCGGCGCGTGGGCGACGCCGCGGTCACGGCTGAGGCGTTTTCGGACTGGGACGAGTTCGCCTTGGAGACACTGGCGCGGGTCGCCGGACGGTGCATCGCCTATCTCGGCGTGGCCGAGCGGGGGAAGGAAAGCGAAGCGATCACTGCCTGGGCTCGCGATGTCATCCGCGAGGCGGCATCTGCCGAGGGCGAACTGGACAGCCTGCTCGAGATCGCGGTCAAGGTGAGCGCGGCCGCCATGGGTGCGGATTCCTGTGCCATCTTCCTCAAGGACAAAAGCGAGAAGACGCTCACGCAGCGTGCCGGGTGCGGTCCCAGCCAGGAACTCCGCCAGGTCATTCGGGCTTCGAGTTGGCCGGAGAAGCAAGCCCTCGAGGCGTGCCACGAGTGCGAGAACTGCCATCCTCCCTCCTGCCGAAACCACCACGTTCTTCCACGGGAGGAGCGCGTCGGCCTGACCGCCTGGATCGCGGCCACGGGAAGACCATTCTACGCGGCCAACTGCCAGGAACTCCAGGCCCACTGCCACCACTTGGGAGCCTTCGATCGCTGGAATTTCCCGAATGAGAAGCACACAGTGTGCGGGGCTTTTCTCGGAATTCCACTTCGCGTTGCTGGTACCGTCATGGGCGTCCTGAAGGTCGAGAACACCTGTGAGGAGGGCGCCACCGACACTCGTGGCTTTTCGCGCGATGCCTGGCAGCGCTTCGAGTTGCTCGGAGACGACATCGCCTTGGCGATCATGCGTCTGGACACCCTGCTACCCGAGCGCTACGGGATCATTCAGAAGGCGCAGAACACCATCGTCGAGATCCTGCGCGGAGGGCTGGAAATTCCCGAATTGGTCAGGAACGTCGTCGAGGAGACGCAGGAACTATTCCATGCGAACGCCTGTGCCTTGTTCCTCAGGGAAGGAGATCGACTTGTCCAGAAGGCCGCCCGTGGTTATGCCCAGCGTGGGCCACTCCGTGAATACGACCTGGTTCCTCCCGATGCCGTTCGCGAGTTCCCGAAGACTGAGGAGAAAGTCGGACTTACGGTCTGGATGGCCGTCATGCAGCGGAGTTTCACCGCCCGGAGCAATTTGGAATTGAAGATGCACCCGCACCATTTGGGGAAATATGACCGTTACGATTTTGGGGAAGGCGAGCAGTGCTGGTCGTTTATGGGCTTTCCTCTGTTGATCAGACAGAGGGACTGCACCGAACTGGTGGGTGTGTTGAAGGTCGAAAACAAGACAAAAAAGAGACGACGAACGGCACAGGAGGGAGTCGAGGACATTAGCTACTTCAGCGAGCTTGACGAGCGACTGTGCGTCTTGATCGCCAATAGTCTCGCTATCGCCGTACAAAACGCCCGCCTGTCGGAGTCACATGCCGAGGCGGACCGCGCGCTCGCCGCGAGCGAAGCCCGAGAGAAGGCCTGGAAGGATTTCAGCGCCATGACGGCCCACCGCATTGGCACCGAAGCGGCAAACATCCGTGGCGCTACCCGCTGGCTCCGGAAAGACCTGGCTGCCGTTCCCGAAGTGCGGGGAGCGGAGGAGAACCTCACTCGGATTGCCGAGGCCCTCAAGCGTGTGGATGCTTTCGTCCACGAATTCACCCAGTTCGCCAAGCCGCCGGAGCTTAAGCTGGAGCTGCTGAATGTGAATGAGTTGTGCCGGCTTACGAAGACCCACTTCGCAGCTGAGGGAGCCGACAAGATCAAGGTCCAGCTTGACCTCGCCACCGATCTCCCCAGTCATCGAGGCGACCGCGAACAACTCCTCTACAGCTTCAAGGAGATTTTCCTGAATGCCGCGAAAGCCATGCCTGAGGGCGGAGAACTCACCGTGCGCACGCGGACGCTTGGTGGTCCAGGCCGGGTCCGAATCGAGTTCGTTGATACCGGCCCCGGAGTTGCCCGGGAGCTCAAACGCAGAATTTTTGAGCCAGGCTTTCGGGCGCGGCAGGGAGGTACTGGGCTGGGCCTGGCCCTGGTTCAAAAGACCGTGCTCGGCCACGGGGGCGAGATCTGGGAGGTGGGGACACCCGGACACGGCGCCCATTTCATCATCGATCTCCCGCTCGCCGAGGAAAAGGGCACCAGCCACTTTCTTCGGCAGGAGCGGGTCCTGGTGGTTGATGACACGCAGGACCTCTGCGCTGACATCAAGCGAGTCATCCTTTCGGATGGCTTCGGTCGCCAGGTGGAGACTGCCAGCAACGAGTCTGAGGCGATCCGTCTGATCAGCCACAAGGAGTTCCATGTCGTGATCACCGACGTCAAGCTGGACGAGGCGGGAGGCAGTCCGACCGGGGGGCTCGACGTCTTAAAGGCCATCAAAGAGAAGCACTCCTCGACGCCGGTAATCTTGGTTACGGCGTATAGGGAGGCCATCCGGTCGCAGGACCTGCCTGAATCCTGGGCAAGCATGTCTCCAGAGGAACAAGCCCAGCAACTGGGTTGTTTTGCGCTCATAGATCGCAACGATCCAAAGAGGGACTACTTGGACCTGCTACGCACAGTAATCGACCGTGCACTGGCTCTTCAATGTAAGCCATGAGATCCACACTGGATACTATCCATGGAAGCAGACCCTATGAGTTACCAAATCCTGATCATCGATGACCACCCATGCCTGCGCGAGGACCTTGTTCGTATCGTGCGCGAAGCGTGCCCGGACTGCGAGCCTAAGACCGCCGCCGCGGAGAGCGAGGCCATGCGGCTCATTGCACACCAGTCCTTTGCCATGGTCGTGACAGATCTGCGGCTCGGCTCCGATGAGCAGGCTGCCTGCGGTGGCTTAGCCATACTGCGCGCGGCGAAACGCGCGAATCCTTCAGCGGCACTGGTACTTGTCAGCAGTCATCTGGGTTCACATCTATCGCAGATCAGGGACTCGCCAGCGGACGAGGTGCTCGACCGAAGCGCACCTGGCTTTTTGGACGCTCTCGCAAGCACTCTCGCAAGCATGCTCGCGCTCGCCTATCAGAACACGCAGCGCTGCGTTCTTACTGTGGACCTGCCTGGACGACATGGTGGCCAGCATATGAGCTTCGCTCTCGAGCCCGGAATGCCACAACGCCAAGTCACCGAGCGACCACTTACGCTGGACGTTGCACTGGTAAAACAGGCGGCACTAGCAATCGGGTGTCTCGTGGCCAACGGAAGCCTGCGCGAGTGCAATACTCTGTCGAGATTAGTTGGTTCGTATCTCTGGGACCGACTCTTCCGTGAACACCAGGAACTGCTACAGGTACTTGGGCGTGGTAGCGGGGGTCCTGGGGGCAATGCGGGCTTGGCACTGCGCTTCACGTCCGGACCGGAGGACTTGGATTTGCCACTGGAACTCCTATTTGATGGCCAGCGGTTTCTTGCTCTCGATCATCCCTTAACCCGAACTATCCGCTGCCAGCCGGCCGCCGTACACGGAGATCTACCCGGCCGCAATGGAGCGCAGAGCGTCCGCCTCCTCTTGTGCGCCGCCGATACATTCTCTCAGGAGTTGGACAACATACCGTGTGTCGACGCTGAAGTTGAAGCGCTGCAAGAGGTCTTCCAGAGGCTTGCTGGTAAAGAATCGACCTGCCTGCTCGCGAGCTGGGAAACGACTTACAGCGACATCCGTAGCAGGCTCAGGCAGTCATGGCAGTTCGTGCATTATGCAGGACACGGATTGTACGACGAAGCCGATTCTGCGGGCGGCAAACTCCTTTTTTGGGAAAGAGCCTGCACCAGGGATCAGTGGCGCTCGATCGGCTGCGCTCAGGACAGGAACGCGATGCTTTCCAAGGCGCATTGTTTTAGAGGAGAACTACAGTGTCTGGCGATGAATGAACTGGAGCATTGCCTGGAGATTTCTCCTCCTCGGATCGTCTATCTCAATTGCTGCTATTCCGCCAGGACGTTCGGCGCTGATGCTTACTGCTATCGCAAGTCCTTGGGCTTATTGCATGCGGTTGTTCGCGCGGGGGTGCCAATTGCGGTGGGCCACCGTTGGCCGGTCCTCGATGAGCTCAGCAATGTTCGTTTCGTCCGGGAGTTTTATGAGAGACTTCTTGAGAAGCGTTCCCCTGAGCAAGCGCTGCTAGCTGCGCGTAAGTCTGTCAGCGAGCACGAAGCTGTATGGGCGTCTCCAGTAATGGTAATGCAAATGCCACCCAACTGAGGCAACGGGGGGATCCAACGCCGCGGTGGAGGTGCTCCCAATGCGAAATGCGTCCAAGAGTCGTCATCCGTCGTCTGACTAGCTGTCTTCGCCGGTATCGGTGATTGCGACGTCTGGAGGAGTGCAGCATGGGCACCCAGAGGCGAAGAGCCTCACAGTTTCCAGAAGGACATCCGGTACAAAACGGCTCGGCTTCCGGAAGATTGAGGTGGATCTTGCCCCTCAGAGTTCAAAGTGGGTCCATCAACACGGAGCGAGGGCCCCAAGCGCAAAGGCGCTTTGTTGCTTGCAGGTCGCCTCTCGATTTGGTAGCCGGAGGTCAAGATGTCTCCCCGAGGCAACCGCGGTGTTCTGGAGTTGAGCTTCCTTCGCGAGATTAACTGGTCGGTGCTGCGGGGGGGCATTCCATTCGTCTGGAGCCTGAAAGTCCACAACGCTGATGCCAAACCGCTGGGTGCGTTCACACTGCGGATGGCAGTCCCGGGCTACTTGGAGTGCGCTGATATCCGGGTGCCGGCGCTGCCTTCGGGGGCTGTCCACGAGGTAAGGCCGAAGGACTTGGCCTGGCGGGTGGACTATGACGCGGCGGCCCGAAGACACCACACGGCTGACGAGTTCCTGCACGTCACCAACGACGGGAGGACGGCGCGACATTTGGTCCAAATCCTGGCCATCGAGGAATG
Organism: uncultured Verrucomicrobiota bacterium; assembly: GCA_964535555.1. Classification (GTDB taxonomy): domain Bacteria; phylum Verrucomicrobiota; class Verrucomicrobiia; order Limisphaerales; family J093; genus DSVZ01. The sequence continues at coordinate 14,480 of CAZHUS010000085.1, read as the reverse complement.
GTACGCCGGGGTCGCGGCCGGCGATGACGCGTTGGTGCCCGATGACCGACTGCCTTTGATCCACTGGACCATCGGCTTGGACGACGCAAACACGCTTGAAAGCCGGGAGGGTCGAGCGTCCTGGGTGGGGAAGCCTGAACTCCAGGCATGCGCCGCAGCCTTGATCCTGCCCGACCACCTGGCCGTGCAGCGGATCAGGACCAAGGCGATGCAACTCCTCACGGCCATCGCTGATGCGCCGCGGTTGTCTTTGGACGAGCACCTGGGCGGCGGCGCGCTCGAGCGGAGTCAGCTGATGCAGGCGACTTTCCACGCCGTGGCCCAACTCCTGCCGACCACGTACCACGACATTGAGAAGTTCAGCCCGAGGCTCTGCAGCCAGCGCGTCCGGTTCCCGCACGATGCCTCCGGGATGGACGGGTCGTGCTGGCCGGGTGCCACGTGTATCGACTTTGTGCTCCTGGTCGCCGCCGCGCTCGAAAGCGTCGGTCTGGACCCGCTGCTGCTGCTGCTGGGCACGGCCAGCTTGGGCTGCCACGCCATGGTGGGCGCCTGGCTATCGGACCCCGAGGAGGAGGTGCTACTCACGGATGCGATGCGAGTGCGCCAGGCCGTCGCCGCCGGCAAGGTGCGGGTTGTCGACGTCACGGAGTTCGCGCACAACCGGGGTTTCAAGGAAGCCTGCGAGTTGGGATCGAGGCTGCTGAGAGAGTGCCGGGTTCTCTATGCCCTGGACGTCCGGGCCGCCCGACGCGCGTACGGGATCGAACCCCTGCCCCTGACATCGGGCCCAAGGGGCGATCCACCTCCACCCCCGCCTCCGCCCCGCCTGGTCCACGCGCTGCCGCCGGCGCGGGATTTTCAAGGGCGCCGGGAGCTGGAGGCGATAGCGGAGTTTTGGCGCGGGCAACGGCCGGGCGGTGTCCTGTGCCTCGAAGGCATGGGCGGCTCGGGGAAGACAGCCCTGGTCGAGCGGTTCCTCTGCGAACTGCCGGGGACGCCCTTCCACCGGAACGGAGTGGCCAAGCGCACCGATCTGCCCCGGCCAAGGAGCCTGCTGGTCTGGTCGTTCTACGAGGCCACGGACGCAGGTGAGTTCGTGGCGGAGTTGTTCGACTACTTTTGCAGCGCGACAACAACGCCGACGCCGCCGGGTCCGGGCAGGAGGCCGCGTTCGCCCGCGTCCATCCGGTCGCGCGGGTCGAAGGCGGGCAGCCCATCGCTGACGTCGCGGCTGACGGCGGTCCAGCAAGCCTTCGCTGCCGGCCAGCGCGCGCTGGTGGTGCTGGACGGTCTCGAGCGGATCCAACACGAGAAGCATAGCTTCGGTCGTTTCCGCGAGGAAGCCACGGCGATACGGCAATTGCTGCAGTGGATCGCCCAGCACCCTTCAGGGGTCTGGGTTATTGCGACGAGCCGGTTGCCACTAACGGACATCCAGGACTGGCAGGACAACGGATATGTGCGGGTGGCCGTGGGAGAATTGGAACCCGCTGTCGCGCGCGCCCTGTTGCGCGTTCGGGGTGTGTCGGGCACCGACGCGCAACTCGACGCGTTGGGCACGGAGTTCGGCTGGCACGCGCTCACGCTGACCCATCTCGGGGGATTGCTGAAATTGCATGGGGCCGGCGATCCTGCGAGGACTGCGGATTTGCCTCCTTTGACGTATGGGGATGGTGCCCAAGCCGCGAAGATCGCCCGGATCCTGGGCTTCTACGAAAACCTGTTGAGTCCCGAAGCCACGGCCGTCCTGAAGATCGTCTCGGTTTTCCGCGGTCCGATGACGGAGGAGGCGGTGACCGCGGCGGGTTCAGCCGGCAGACTGCTCGATCCGCAGCTGCCCCGCTACGAGGTGCGCAGCGTCTTCCAGCGGTTGTGTGAACTCCAACTGCTCCAGGAGCACCTGGAGCCCGACGGGACCCGCCGCTACGGGGTCCACCCCGCGATCGGGCAGTACTTCTATACTGCGTTAGGGGAGGACACGATCCTGGCTCACGAGGGTGTCGAGCGCTACCTCGAGCGGCAGGTGGGGCCCGGTGCGGTGCGCCTCCCTGTTCACGGAGCGGTACGTACTCGCGGAGCGGCGCGACTGTGCGGCGCCCATCGGACGCCTTTGCCCACCGAGCCCAAGGTCCTGGATCTGCTCGAGGAGATGGTGTACCACGCCCTCGCGGCAGGCCACGGGGAGGATGCGTTCACGCTGTATCGCGACCGGTTGGGTGGCTTCGAACACCTCGGTCGAGCCTTGGGCGATTACAGCCGCGGGCTTCGGCTCACCTCGTTGTTCCTCCCGCCATCGCCCACGGCGCTCCCGCAGGACTCGCCGCATCTGGCGCGGCTCCAAGAGGACCATGACCGGTTCGTGAAAGCGCTCGATCCCGGAATGATAGGCAAGGGTTGAGGGGTCAACCAACCACGGGATATGCGCATCGTAATCATTGGGGGCGGCCGCGGGACACGGAGTCTGCTCGAGGCCATCTGGAGCTGCAGCGCGGGGGATGGGTTGCGGGTCTCGAGCATCACAATGCTCTTGAATGCCTACGACAATGCGGCCTCGACGGGTGAGGTGCGCCGGTTGTTTGGCATTTTGGGGCCTTCGGATCCGCGCAAGAACTTGCAGGCCCTGCTCGACCCGGCGAAGCCTGGCTACACCGCGCTGTACGAGTTCTTTGGGATGCGTTTTGGGAACGAGGAGGACGCGGACGAGGGCCAGGAAGAGCACTTGCTGCAGGCCATGGCGCGGGCGAACGCCGATGTGCTGTCCGGGTACCGGAAGGGCCAAGTGTTTCTCGAATTGCCCGAGGGCTTTCGATCGTTGGTGGCGGAAGGGCTGAACCGGTTCCTGGCGGTGGTCGCAGCGGGTGGAACGTCCCCGAACTATCGGGATTTCAGCGTCGCCAACGCGCTGTTCGCCGGCCTCGCCGGTCGCGGGGGATCGCTCCAGGCGGCGCTGGATCGAATCCAGCCCATGCTGCCGTTGCGCGGGCGGGTGGTACTCAACTCCCTCGAGAGTCTGTATTTGTATGGCGTCCAGGAGTACGCACCGGCCGGGGAACAGGCGCGCGTGCTGGCTGAGGGTGAGATCGTGGCCCTGCGGTCCTCTGCCCGCATCAAGTCCATTCTTCTGTTGCCGCGCCCGCTGGAGGGTGAGAACGCCCTGGAGACGGGCGGGCTCAGCCCCGGGGCCATCGAACAGAGGCTGCGGCGACTGGCCGCCCCCGTAGTGAATGCCAACCCGGAGGCGCTGCGATGCCTTGCCGCCGCGGACCTGGTTCTCTACGGACCGGGGACGCTCCACAGCAGCCTGCTGCCGACCTATCTGACGGCGGGGCTGGCCGCTGCGATCGCCGCGAACCAAAGCGCCCGCAAGGTGCTTGTCTGCAACATCGGCGAGGATCTTGACATCCCCGGTTACACGGCGGCGGACATCCACCGGCTTTCCCTCCACTACCTGACACAAAGCGACTCCGGAAGAGCGGGGTTTCAGCCGTGGGACTTCTTCACCGATATCCTGGTCAACTTGCCGAGGTCCGACCGCCGCAACTCGGTCCAGCCCAACGTTGGTTACTTCGAAGCGCTCGACTATTGCGGCGTCTGCGATGGACAAGAGGGATCGTCGCATACCACCGGACGCACAGAAACGCGGGTGGTGGTTACGGACCTGGAGGATGAGGCGAGCCCGGGTCGACATGCGGTGAGCAAACTGGCGGCGCTCTTGCCGAAGCTGTTGACCGGGCTACCCGGCTGGCACGCCCGGTTCCTCGAGGAACTGACGCGTGGCGCGATCATCTTCGACGTGGACGAAACCATCCTCGATGTGCGGGTGGACCGACACCAAAAGCGTTATGAGCAAACCCTGATTGAAGCACCGGTGCTGCATCTCCTGGTCGAGTTGCTGGAGGCCGGTTTCCGCCTGTGTGCCATCACGGGAAACGACATGCGCGGTTTCGAGGCGCGCTTTACGCAACACTTGGTGCACCAACTGCGCCAACGCGACCAACTCAATCTCATCGAACGGTTCGAGGCCTACGCCGACGGGGCGGCACGTCACGCAACCTTCCATGCCAGCGGCACGGAATTCCAGGTGCTGCCCGATCACGCGTACAACGGCGCGCACGGAATCACGAATGAGGAATTCGACTTGATCCGGACTTGCCTCGATTCCCATGCCAAACGCCCCGGCCTGATCCCATCGCCTGCGGAGCTTGGCCAGACCTACGACTTGGGAATCTGGAAGTACCGCTATGACGAGGCGCAGCGGCGCTGGTTCGAGGAGACCGAAACCGGCGAGTCCCGGCCAGTGCCGCGGGTACACGAACGCGGCGACCGGGTGATGCTGACACTCAAGCCGCTGCCGTCACGGAGACACATGTTGCCTGGGGTCCGGGTTGACCGCGACATCCGGCGGGAGGCGCTCGAGAGGATCCGCGCCGACCTGCGCCAGGCCCTGGGTACGCGGGCAGATGACTACTTGATCCGGGAGGCGGGATGGGGCTCGATTGACGTGACCCGGGGTGTCAGCAAGGCGACAGCCGTCCAGCACTTCATGCAGACCTGGAAGCTCCGACCCCAGGACATCCTCTACTTCGGAAACGAGTTTGGGATTCGCGGCAATGATCGACCGGTGGCGCTGGGCATCCCGGGTGTCCATGTGGTCTCGGTGAACCAACCGGAGACCGAAGTCTTCTACCAGAGGAATATCTTCTACGGCGGTGGGCGTGGAACCGCCTCCACCATGCAACAGTTGGGCGACATCCTCGAACGGTTCCGAGAGGCCCTCGCGACCGCGCGACGCCGTTCGCCGCCCCTGCGCGAGGTCAACCCGGTCATTCAAGAGAAGATCGAAGCCCTTTATCGGGAGAAGCTCGCGCGCCACGAAAGCACGCTGCACCGGCGGCGCGACGTTTTCGTGGACCGTTGCTTCGCTCACGCCAGCCGCCTGGCTGTCCTCGACTCTCTCATCCGGCTCGAAGGCGCCGGGAGAATCACGCTTATCATCCCCGCCGGAGGGCCGGGCAGCCGGCTGCAAGCCGACCGCCCGAAACCGTTGTTTGAGGTGGCCGGGAAGCCGGCCTTTCTCTACGCCCTCGAAGCCTTCAGCCCTTTTGCCGACCGCATCGCCGTGGTGGTTAGCCCGGAAGCCGAGCGGGCTGTCGCGGCGCTGCTCGAGCAGCGCCCCGAACCAGCGCAGTTGGTGGTACAGCCGACGCCCGAGGGGGATTGGGAGGCGGTGAAGCTGGCCTTCGACGCGCTCCAACCGGTGCGCGGGCACGTCATCGTGGCCTGGGCCGACTTGGTGATAACCAATCCCCAGCGGATTCGCGAGACCATCGATGCCCACCTTGCCTCGGAGAATGCGCTCACGTTCCCAACGGCGTTCGAGCGGAGACCCTATGCCGCGGTCCTGCGCAGTTCGGATCTGCGCCCTGCGGATGTCAGCTTCCGCAACGAAGAGCTGGGAGGCGAAGAGGGCTACCTGGAGCACGACTGCTCGTTCTTTATCTTCCGGGCGCCGGCGTTGGGCGAAGTTCTCCGCCACCTGGAGCTGGAACACACGAGCCGGGGCAAAACCAACTCACCCGTGCGATTCGTCGATGGCATCCGGATCCTCCATCAGCTCGGCCACCCGGTCCAAGCCTTGCCGATCTGCCGACAGGGCGAATTCCTGGGATTCAATGAAAGCGCTGAGGCTGCCCAGATCAGCGCTCTGATCAACCGCACGGAATAGCCATATCAGCGGTAGCGCCGGCGGGGAGCTTTACGGATCCGACTGTCTCGACGGTTCCACCTTCCACGTCCGCAGCAGGTTTTGCTTGCCGGAACCGGGCCTGTCGTTACCCTCGCGTCAACCAATTCAACCGGGCTGTACCGCTCCCCTCGCCCGTCCGGAGGTGCGTTTGGCGCGATGAGCAGGTCGGATTTGCAGTGGAGGTTTTTGGTTGGCGCCTATGAGCGGGAAAGAGCAATTTGCGGAGGATGGCTGGCAAGTGGTGCTCACGGCCAAGGCCATCTCCTTGGTCACCGCGGCCGAAGCCATCACTCAGCAGCATCTATTCCAGGCCCTGACGCTCCGCGCCGCCAGCTTGGTTAGCAGTGCCTTGAGCTCCTTGCCCCTGCCGGATGAGCAGGTAGCTGGGTACGTGCGCGCTGCCTCGTTCACCAAATCGCTGCCGGATCTGGATGCATCCCCGAGGAAGCCGCTTTCCAGAGGTGCCGAAAGCGTTCTTCGCGCGGCTCGAGATCTCGCCAGGGAGCACGCACTTGACCCGCAAGGCTCGGTGACGGCCGTGCATCTATGGGTTAGCCTGGCGTCCGACGGGGCTGGAGAGCTGGACCCATGGCTGCGTGCGTGTGGCTGGAAGCCTGAGATCATCCAGGCGTTGCCCCGGTTGGCTCGCGACCAGCTACCTCCCAAGCAGCAATCCGTCACCGCCCCCCTCAAGGAGAATGCTCGAGCGGTCCTCGAGCGGTTCTGTCACCGCGACCTGACGCGCTTGGCCCGCGAACGCCGCCTCACCCCGGGCTTTGGGATGGAGAACACGCGTGCTCACATGGTCCGTTCGCTGCTCCGGCGGGACCGGCGCAGCGTCGTGCTCACCGGGCCTGCGGGTGTGGGGAAGACGAAACTGGTCGAGGATCTGGCCTGCCGGATCGCCAGTGGAGAACTCGCCGATCTCGCAGGATGTCACGTGTTCGAACTGGATTTGGCCCAGTTCACTCGCGGAACTCACCTCGCGGGCTCACGTGCGGAGCGCTGGGCCCAGATCCTCCAGGTGCTCCGTTCCCATTCGCAGGAGGTCATCCTGTTCATTGACGAACTTCACACCGTCGTCGGCCTCCCGCTGGAAGGCCAAGCCATGGACCTGGCGAACATGCTCAAGCCGCTGCTGGTGGATCACAACGTCCGGATCATCGGCGCAACCACCAGTGAGGAGTACCGAAGGCACATCGACAACGATCCGGCGCTGGCCCGGCGCTTCACCGAGGTCAAGGTGGCCGAACCCGACAAAGCGAGCATGCTACGCCTGCTGCACTGCATTGTGGGGGACTACGAGAGTTACCACGGTGTCAAGTTCACCCCCGCCGCCTTGGAGACCATTTATGACCTCGCTAATCTCTACGTTCCCAATCAGGCCTTTCCCGCCAAAGGGGTGGACCTGCTTGATGAGGTGGCAGTGAATCTGCGCCTCAAGGCGCGGGAGGCTGCGGCGGGTGATGGCGGCAACCGGATCCCCATGGTCCACCCCGACGACGTTGCGGACTGCCTGAAGCGGGTCCGGGGTATCGAGCCCGCCGCCCAGGCGGTGGACATCGCCTCCTTGCTCAAGGACCGGGTTATCGGCCAGGACGAGGCTGCTGACCGCCTGGCGGAAGTCGTGATCACCTCCGCGTTCGGCTACGGGCGCCTCGAGCGCGAGGGGCCAAAGGCCGTGATCCTGTTCCTGGGCCCTCCAGGGGTGGGGAAGAGCTACATGGCCCGGGTCCTTTCCGAGACTCTCTTTCCCGGCCGTCGCAACCTGCTGACGCTGGACATGACCGAGTTCGGAGGAGACCGCACGGGCGAGCACGCGCGTTTCCGGCTCCTGGGGCCGCCACCTCCCTACGTGGGATGGGAGAACGGGGGGTTGCTGGCGAGCTACGTCTTGCAGCACCCCGCGGCGGTAGTCTTGATCGACGAATTGGACAAGAGCGGCGCGGAGGCTCGCAACATCCTGCTGCGCATTTTCAATGATGGATGGATGCAGGACGGCCGAGGTCGCGTCGTTTCCTTCCGCGAGGTGTACTTCGTCCTTACGGCGAATGCTGCTCGCGGCCTTTGGGAGAAGGTCAGGCCGCCCATTGGGTTTGGACCTTCCGACCGCCAGCGTTCATCGACGGCTTCCCCTTCGGAGCTGGAGATTCGCCAGACCATCGCCCGGGAGGGCTTTGCCCCCGAGCTGCTCAGCCGAATTTCCCATATTGTTCTGTTCAATGAGCTCACGGACGACGGCCTCGAACGCGTGGCGGGATTGAAGCTGGCCGAGTTGCGCGACCGTGCGCTGACCGAGGATCTGCTGCTCCTCGAGTACGACACGGCCACGATGACCGCCTGGCTGCTGGAACGATCCGTGGCCTGCCGTGATGTACGGGGCATCAGTGCCGCGCTCGAACGGTTTGTCGAGTCTCCGTTGGCTCGCTGGCGGTGGCAGCAAGGGCCGAGAACCCAACCATCCGTGCTTCGGCTCGATCCGGGTCCGGATGGCCTCCGGCTCCTCGGAAACGAAGCCGCTTCGGAGAGCGGCGAGCTGGAACAACTGTTATTCGCTCGTGTCGCGGCGGTGTTCGCTCGCCGCGATGAACTCGCACGCCAGGTTCGAACCGCGGGCGCCAGATTGGGATGCCACCAGGGGGAAGCGTACAACCAACCGATCAATCCATGAATCCGACGATCAGCCTTCCCAGCGAAACCCTCGTCAACGAAGCCCGACCTCCACTCACCGAAAACCGCTCTGTCGCCTCCACCAAGCTGGACCAGAACGCGCTGGGCAGCGTGCCGCTGAACCCTCTCGGGGGAGCTGCGCTGCTTGACGTGAACTGGCAGCGGCCGCTTGGATATGCGCTGCAAAACCCGGCGCCAACGTTCCTGCCATCAACATCGCTTGCCGGGATTGCCAAGCTGGATCGGGCAGCCTGCGACCTCGCAGCGGAGTGCATGAATTCAGTGGCGTTGACCGAGCCCCAAGAAGGCCGGGCGCCGTTGTATAGGGACTGACACTTCAGGCTCACTCCTAACCCAACGCACCAAAGGACAATGCATGTTTGGCTTCGGAAAGAAACCCATGGAGATCGTCGAGGCAGTGTTGAAAGCACGCGCTTGGAAGTATGGGCGCCTTGACAACGACACAATCATCACCGGGTTCGGCACTCCGCTAGGCAATTGCTTTCTGTCCGTCCGGTACGATCAGGAGCGCAAGACGCTGCTGTTCCTCTTCAACCCGGTGAAGGCCGCCCTCGGGGCCTTCGAGGCCTTGGCCGCAGGTCAGGCCCCCTTCTTGCAGATCCATGAGAAGAGCGGCCACTCCGAGGAGCAGGTGAACAAACTAAACGAGTTCCTGCTGCATCAGAATTACCGCCTCCTCTTGGGTGCGTTCGAACGCGACGCCAGCGATGGCGAGATTCGGTACCGGGTCAGTCTGCCGTTTCCAGACGGTTCTCCGACGAGCCAGCAGGTGAACTGGTGCATCGACATGGGATCCTCGACGGTCATCAAGACCATGCAGGAGTTGGGCGCGTTCACGGGCCAGACACCGACTATGGTCTAACCGATTCTATGGAACCGCCCGCCCACACCCTTTGCGTTTCGATCATTCGCAACGCGAGCCAGATCAAGGATCGGCTGCAATCCGCCGAGCGGTGGGATGACTTCCGCGAACGGATCAGCCAGTGGAGTGACGAGTGGCTCGACCGGCGCCCCTTCGAGACGGAACCCACCACCCAGGCGTTAGTCCTGATTCTGGAGGAGTTTCGACTGCGCGAGTTGCTGGACACGGGCGCCTCTATTTCCGTACCCAGAGTTCGCGGGAGCGTGGTGCGCACGCAGGCACACACCTCGGCCTCCGCTACGCCGCCGGCCCTTTTGGACGAATTCCGCCAGGTGGCACAACGCTTGAGCTGAGCGGCTTTGTAGGTCCCCTCTCCTCGTGCTACGGTCCAGTTCTCAGACCCGGAGGAACAAGTGAAACGACGCCTATCGAAACAGAGCATATCAACGCCGCGAGAAGAGCGATCGATGCGACCTGCCCGGGTCTTCAGAGGGATTATCTTCGACCTCAACGGCGTCCTATGGTGGGACGGCAGACTCCAAGAAGAAGCCTGGCAACGGATGAGTCGGCAGCTGCGTGGACAAGGTCTCTCCCGGAAGGAACTCGACGAGCACATCCACGGACGCAACAATCGTCACACCCTCACGTATCTCCTGGGACGGGAGCCCTCGCGTGTAGAGCTACGGCGATTCACGGCCCGGAAGGAAGCCAACTACCGCGCGGCCTGTCTTGCCCGTGGCACGCGCTTCCGGCTTTCGCCTGGCGCGACGCGACTGCTCGATTGGTTGAGGACGCGCGGGATACCGCGAACGATCGCCTCGGCTTCCGAGAAGCCGAACATGGATTTCTTCACCCGGCACCTGCGACTGCGCCGATGGTTCGACGTGAACAAGCTCGTGTACAACGACGGCACCTTTCCCGGGAAGCCTGATCCTGCGGTCTATCTACTTGCAGCGAAGGCATTAGGAATCGAGCCCCAACATTGCGTAGTCGTCGAGGATGCCGTTTCGGGCATCCAGTCCGCCGCTGCGGCAGGGATTGGTTGCATCGTGGCTCTTGGCCCCCTGCCAGCTCACCCCACACTGCTGAAGCTTCCGGGCGTCGGACTTGCGATTCGCGCGTTGAGTGATCGTCGGCTACGAAGCGTGTTTTGAACCGCCCACATCCACAGGTTTGCGGGATGATACACTACTACAGGATGAAACCACATGAATCTCGACGAGCTTTCAGCAAGTCAGAGAATGTTGTTGCTTGAGGAGCTGCGGTGTCGGTTGGGGGGAGACTACCTATAGTACCTTAGTATCCCAACATGGAGAAGATGGCCTGTTGACGCTGGTTGCACAACAAAGCACGATTCGAGATCCAGAGAAAGACGCAGAAGAAGCACTCGATCGTGCTGGCCTTTTCGCTGGACTGATCTTCGGTTTCCTCACGGGTGTCGGGGCCGGCATCTCCGCATATAAGAATGCAGGTTTCGTGGCTTCCATATGTGCGCTTCTACTGTACGGCGGCATGTGTTGCTTGTGGGGCGCGGGGTGTGCTAACTTCATGCGTGCAATGGGGGGTGCGTGTCTTGCACAAGTGAACCACCGGCTTGGACAGGTCGTGGGGATTGTATTGGCCCTGCTGTTGGCCATTAGTCTCGGATTAGGCTCTATTGATCGCGCCATCCGGACGCCTGCTCAGCCAGTGAGCGGGTTTTGGGAGTGGCTCTTTAGCTGACCTTGGGCATCGCTCATCGGCCGGCCTGCGCACCAACCCAATCATGGCTCCACGGTTTCTTTGGTCCAGAGTCGCCGTGGTTAATCCGGTTCCACGCTCTTGGCAAACAATAAGCGACGTCATAAATAATGCAGCATAGTTGCCTTGCCATTCAGCGCCAGTTGTGGCGGGCGTGGCAGCATGAAACGCCTCATGATCTCGGATGCCGCGACGATGATCTTGGCTCTCCACGACGAGATTGCCCGATCCGAAGAGTCGCGCTATGACCACCGCCTGCACGGCGTGCCGCTGTCCGCTCAGGGCGTGAGTTGTTATCGCATTGCGGACTGGCTCGGCCAACACCCGACGACCGTGGAACGGTGGGTTCGGCAGTTCGAGGCCCGCGGGCTCAGCGGTCTGCGCGAGGGAGAACGGCCGGGGCGCCCACGGCGCCTGGACGAGGCCACTTGGCAGAAACTGGAGCAGGATCTGCGGGCACAACCACGCGACTTGGGCCATCCGCAGAACCTCTGGGACCGGAAGCTTCTCTCCCATCATCTGCGCCAAACCTATGGCGTCGAGCTGGGCGTGCGGCAATGCCAGCGCTTGTTCCGTGCTTCGGCTTCCGTCCCCGCAAGCCGCGACCGCTCATTGCCCATGCCGATCCAGAAGCCCAACGGGCTTCTAAAAAGGGCTCCACCGCCTGGCCGCCAATCCCCGGGTGGATCTGTGGAGCCTGGATGAATGCCACTTCCAACAGCACGGCACTCGCTGTGTGGTCAACGACAGTTATTTCTCCCCACCGCATTGACTCATCGGTTTGGTTACCGAAGCCCGGTCGTTGCCTCAGTGGCATGTTACCGAAAACTGAAAGCAACGAATGGACACGATCAGTCAAGCAGCACGAGTGGAACTGGTGGCCGCCCTGCGCGAGCGATACGGGCGTGGCTCCAAGAGTGAGAAGGGCCGGATTCTCAGCGAGTTTGTCGCGGTGTCCGGCTATCACCGCAAGCACGCGGTTCGTCTGATGAGGCCATCGCTAACACCGCTCCAGGTCCGCACGGTGGTGAGCGAGCGCCTCTATGATGAAGCGGTTAAGGAAGCGCTAACGGTGCTCTGGGAGGCCGCCGATCGGATCTGTGGCAAGCGGCTCAAGGCCGTGATTCCGCAGTTGGTGGCGGCCATGGAAAGGCATGGGCATTTGGTCTTGGTGAGCAAGGTGCGGGAGAGGGTCCTTGCCGTCAGCGCCGCCACCATCGATCGGCTGCTCCGACCGGTGCGGGTCGGGGCCCGCCATCGTCGCAAGCGGCGATCGGCCAAGAAGGTCACTCAGCAGATTGCGGTCAAAACCGCCCACGATTGGCAGGATCCGCTCCCCGGCTACCTGGAGATGGATTTCGTGGTTCATGGCGGGGCTTCTATGGCGGGGGAGTACTTGCACAGCCTGGTGGTGACCGACGTGTGTTCGGGATGGATCGAAGCGGTGCCGCTGCTGGCACGCGAGCAGTCCCTGGTTGTCGAAGGACTCAAGCGGATCGGTCAGCAGTTGCCCGTGCCGGTGCGTGGTATTGATTCGGACAACGATGGGGCTTTCATCAACGACACGTTGGCCGACTACTGTCGAGCGGCGGGGATCGTGTTCACCCGCTCCCGGCCCCACCAGAAGAATGACCAGGCGTGGATCGAACAAAAGAACGGCGCGGTGATCCGGAAGATCGTGGGGCACGAGCGGCTGGCCGGGCTGGTGGCCGGGCAAGCGCTGGCCCAATTATATCAAGTGGTGCGACTCTACGTGAACTACTTCCAGCCCTCCTTCAAGCTGCGGGAACGCGTGCGCGAGAGTGGCCGGATCAAGAAGTTATACCACCCCCCAGCCAGCCCGTGTGATCGGCTGCTGGCCCACCCGGGGATTGGGGAAGAAGTGAAGTCGAGGCTGCGCAGGCAGCGGGCGGAACTCGACCCGGTAGAATTGCTGCACCGGATGCGGCAAGGGCAGTCAGCCTTGGCGGCGCTGAGCGCCGGGGAGGCCTGCCTGGCTACGGACCGGCAGAGCCTCGCGGAGTTTCTGGCGGCGCTGCCCAAGCTCTGGGAACTGGGTGAGGTTCGACCGACGCACCGCAAAGTGCCGATGAAACCACGGCATTGGCGGACACGCGAAGATCCCTTCAAGGACGTGTGGATGGAAGTGCTGCTCTGGCTCCAAGACGAGCCGGACTGCACCGCCAAGGACTTGTTCGGGCGCTTACAGGAGCGCCACCCTGACCGCTTCGGCGCGGGCCAGTTGCGCACCTTGCAGCGTCGGGTCAGCGAATGGCGCCTGAGGATGGCCATGAGATTGGTCCTGGGTGGCAGGGAGCAGGACGACACCGTTGGAGCCATAGCGGATGCTGAAGTCGTACGGTGAAGAGCGGCCGGGGTTTCCTCCGGGTCTGACCGGACGCCGGGTCGATCCGCGAAGGGCGGTGGGAAGAAGCAGGCGCGGGCCGCAGTCGTCGGGGTTGGAACTTCAGAGTCAGGATCTCATCAGCGGCCCCGACGCCTGCCCCACCGGCCCGCGCCGGAAAGGCCCCACCTCCTTGGCGCCGTGGGGTGACGTTTCTTTGCGGGTTTCCCCAAGGGGGTGAGTGATACCGCCAGAACGCCTGAAGCCGATCCGGCAGCGAGTCCGCTCTTTGGGCAGTAGCCAGTTCGGCCTTCTGGCGCCCTCCAACGCCCTGGTCAGGAGGAAAAATCACGGTAACATTCTGCGGTGAGGCGACGGGGTGGGGAATAATAATTGTCGTTCTACGGGCCCAGGTACTCCCGCTCGGCCCGACAACCTGAGTGCCGTCGGTGCAGCGCATCGTGGACCGCCCGCCAGACTGCGCTGGGAAAGAGGCATTCCCGATGTCGCCATCGCGCCATCGCTCCGGGCCGCCTCAGCAGCTGCGGCACCACATGCCGCCACTCGACCAACACCCCTTGGCTGCCCCGTTGCGCGGGCGCCTCCCAGACCTTCTCGCCCCCATCCCAGAACTCCACCCGATCCTCGAAGATCCGCGCCCGCAGCGTCCGGCCGAGGTGTCGCGCCGGAACCGAGTAGCCGTGTTTGCCCACCCGAGCCAGCGACTCCCGGCTCACGGGCACGCTCAGCTCCTCCCATTCCGGCAGCCGGGCGGCCGGCAGCGGATGCATCTGGGCCAGTTCTTCCTCCACCCGCCTCTGCCGACTGCGGTTCCGTTCCCGAAAGACCTTCGCCAGGAACTCCTCGTACTCCCGGACGTCGGCGAACTCCCGCCCGCCCCGCAACCCTAGCGCATCCCGCAGCGCCACCCGCGCGTGACGGTGCGCGCTCTCCACGTCCCCGTTCTGCTCCGGGCTCTGCAATGCGATCTTCGCCGGCCGCAGCCCGTAATGGCCCAGCAACGACAGGTAGCGTTCGTTCGTATCCGTATTGGCAACCCCGTCTGGGCGGCGGGGACGGCGGGCGGGTAAGCT